>NZ_OPYI01000001.1 GCF_900343085.1 Aedoeadaptatus coli
CCGCTACCAAATGGCCCCGTGGTCAAGCGGTTAAGACACCGCCCTTTCACGGCGGTTACCCGGGTTCGAATCCCGGCGGGGTCACCATATAAGGGCGCATAGCTCAGTTGGGAGAGCATCTGCCTTACAAGCAGGGGGTCATAGGTTCGAGCCCTATTGCGCCCACCAACCTGGCCTGGTAGTTCAGTTGGTTAGAATGCCAGCCTGTCACGCTGGAGGTCGTCGGTTCGAGTCCGATCCAGGTCGCCATTACATAAGTTGCCGCTTATGTTTTTTTGAAAGAAGAGCTCTTAATTAGTTGTCATTGTGCTGGTGTAGCTCAATTGGTAGAGCAACTGATTTGTAATCAGTAGGTTAGGGGTTCAAGTCCTCCCACCAGCTCCAGTGCGAAAGCACTTTTGGAGGAGTTCCCGAGTTGGCCAAAGGGGACGGACTGTAAATCCGTTAGCTCAGCTTTCAGTGGTTCGAATCCACTCTCCTCCACCATATTACCAATTTAAGTTAGAGGCGGTAGTTGGGTCGCTATGCGGTTCTTCGAATCGACCTTCTCCAGTACCGGGAGTTATTTCGATATTCACCTGCGGGTGTAGCTCAGTGGTAGAGCCCCAGCCTTCCAAGCTGGTTGCGAGGGTTCGATTCCCTTCACCCGCTCCACGAGCACCTATAGCTCAGTAGGATAGAGCAACGGACTTCTAATCCGTGTGTCGGGGGTTCGAATCCTCCTAGGTGCGCCATTAATTTATTGGGGCGTAGCCAAGTCGGTAAGGCACCAGACTTTGACTCTGGCATTCCACAGGTTCGAGTCCTGTCGCCCCAGCCATTATGATCCATTAGCTCAGTTGGCAGAGCACCTGACTTTTAATCAGGGTGTCCCGCGTTCGAGTCGCGGATGGATCACCATAATAGGAGAGGTATCGAAGCGGTCATAACGAGGCGGTCTTGAAAACCGTTAGGGTTCACGCCCACGTGGGTTCGAATCCCACCCTCTCCGCCAATAAGGAGAAGTACTCAAGTGGCTGAAGAGGCTCCCCTGCTAAGGGAGTAGGTCCTTCACGGGGCGCGAGGGTTCAAATCCCTCCTTCTCCGCCAATTTGTGAGGGCCTTTAGCTCAGTTGGTTAGAGCTCCCGGCTCATAACCGGTAGGTCCAGGGTTCGAGTCCCTGAGGGCCCACCATTAAGCCCAGATAGCTCAGTCGGTAGAGCAGCAGACTGAAAATCTGCGTGTCGCTGGTTCGATTCCGGCTCTGGGCACCAGTTGAGTAAAGACTCGGAGCTGTAGCCGTGGCTACAGTTTTTTTATACAATTTCCTAATCGGGAACCATGAAAAGGGATTGAAAACAGTGTAAAAATCTGTTAGTATATTAACATCAAGTATAGGAGTATAGTTCAGTGGTAGAACGTTGGTCTCCAAAACCAAATGTCGTGGGTTCAAATCCTACTACTCCTGCCAAATGAAGCCGAGTTCGCCTCGGCTTTTTTGTGTCTTTATAATATGGCTCTACACTATTCATTGGGGAGTAACTCTTCAATGGTTGTCATAGAGCCATATTTTTGATACGAATTAACGAGTGTTTGATCAAGGGAAAAAAACAATCATTTCTATGAACAAAAGCAGCGCCTAGGGATGAAAGATTCATTGATTAATTTTAGGGTGAAAGGGTTATAAAATAACAACAGCTAAATGTGCAAACGTTTGACAAAATATTTAAATAATGTTACCTTATTTCATAAACAGACAGTATAGTGTGAATTAAAATATTTTGCTATATACCACTTATTACAAAAAAGTGAGAAAGGAAATATGTTTGTCGATAAATTATTGTTAAATTCAGCTAAGTATAGTAATGGCGACATATTGAGTAAGGCTCGGCTAGCTTAAGTGGGCCTACAAAATTGAGTTGGTAAACAGCACCGGAATAACCAAAAAAAGAGAAAGAGAGGGAAACATGAATACTTTGAAGATTATGAAAAGAGTATCTATATTTAGTTTATTATCTTTGGCCCTGACCCTGGTGGCCTGTGGTCCCAAAGAGACCAAAGACCCGGCCCAAGCACTGGCCGAAGACTTTGCCAAGCTCTACCTGACCCAGCTGGACTTTAAGGAAGAGGATTGGAGGCAGTTGGAGGAAGATCTTAGCCGGGCAGGTCAGGTCCTTAGACTGGATGGAGACCTGGAAGCTAGACAAGAAGCGGCCCGGGATCTGCCCGCTCTCTATGACCCCTTTAAGGAAGTCATGACCCGGGAGGCACTGGAGACGATGGTGGCCAATGGGGATTACCCCTACTTCCCCCTAAGAGAGAGGAACTTGGACAGTGTGGATCTTGTTTCTGTTACAAGAGTGGACCCGGATGATGATAGCTACGACCTGGTCTTTGTCACCAAGAAGGGGGACCGAGAGACCCGGCATGTCCTCAGGGCTACTATTCGCCAAAAAATTTTCTATTTGGAAAGTCCCAGCCAGGTTTTTGACCTGTGAGGGAAGTAAAAAGTCTGCTAGCAAATGCCATGGTCATTCTGCCGGCAGCCTTTTTTGGTCAATCTCTTACAATTTAGTCTCCATGAAAAATCGGTTCTATGTCAACCATTGGGGAATCTAGTGAAAACCAGGCTCCTCTTTATTTTTCTATAAGTTACTCATCACCGATCTGTCGAACAAACACCCATTTGATTCGAAAATGGTGAAAGTTGCGCATCTCACAGGCGATGTGCTTCACCGTCTTGATCTTGTTGTGTGTTTCTTCCACATAGCCGTTGCTCTGTGGGAAATCAACGCTGCCGGGTAGCACTCCAAACCGATTCCGGTAGTCGCGTAAGCAAGTGCGCCGCTCCCCTTATCCGTTTTTTTCGCCTTGCCTATTCCATGTAAAAGGAGAATGCTTTGAAGCAGCTATCTTTTTGCACAAAAATATCCATTGAGGAGCTTACTCTCCAATGGATAGGATAGAGCCTTTTAGGTGGCGAACTATCGACTTTTGTTGCGGAGTTCATGAATGAATGAAAGCAGGGTATCGTAATAGACGACAGGATCCAAAGCAAAAATCAAATAGCCTTCCGGCACCGGCACGCTTTGTTCGATGGGCATGTCGCTTTCAAGGACGAGGGCGCGGCGTTCGGCGTCGTAGGGAAGGATTTTCGCCGGAGCATCCAGGGTAAAGCGGCCCGCCTTTTCCACGTAGAGCAGATCGTCCCATTGTACATAGCGGTCCATGGCTCCATCGGTTTTTCCCGTGATTTGAAAGGGATGAAGCGTGAAGCCGTCGATTTCCAAATCGCCGCGGCGCAGGCGACTCTTCAACTGCTGTAAATATTTTTCTGCCGCCGCCATGGCATTCAGATTACCTTTTATTTGCTCCACGAGGGCCTCAGGCGTCGCTTCTTTAAAAAATCGGGAGAAATCCTCGCCGACGCACACGGATCCCACGTAGCCGCCTTGAAGGGCCAAATTAGACAGGCGATAGGAGGCGAGGGGCGCGAGGGCCGTGCGTTTTTTTATTTCGTCGTAAAGATCCGCCGCCCTTTCCAGACGCTCCCGTGCTTTTTTTGTTAAATAAGGCCAAAGAATGCGGGTTTCAAATTGCCCGTGAAAGAGATATAGGGTATTCTGTATAGGTAAAGATTCCAAGGCGCGATTTAAGGGAGCGATCCAATCTTCTGCCGGATCTTCCGCCTCCCTTTCGATGATGAAATCTTCTCCGAGGATGCCGTAGGCCACAGGGCGCGCCTTGGGACCGTAATGAGAACAATAAATTTGTAAGAAATAAACCATGATTTCCTCCTGGGGCAAGTATACCACAGGAAAAGGAGGCACCGATGATTTACTTAGATAACTGCGCCACGACGCGGCCGCTGAAATCCGTAATCGACGCCATGACCGTCGCATTGCAGGAGGATTTTTCCAACCCCTCCAGTTTGCACCAATTCGGCTATTCCGTGAGCAAGAAAAAGGAAGCCATTCGCGAAAGCATCAAGGACTATTTTAATTGCCGAAGCGGCGAACTCTACTTCACCTCCGGCGGCACGGAGTCCAACAACACGGCCATTCGCTCCGCCATCGAAAACAAGGGCGCGGGAAAAAATGTGGTGACGACGAATATCGAGCACCCTTCTATATTAAATGTCATTAAAGCATCGGAGATGGAGCTGCGCCAAGTGGCCATCGACGAAACGGGGCATATCGCTTTCGAGAAACTCATGGCTGCCATGGACGAGGACACGGTGCTTGTGAGCCTCTTTCACGTGAACAACGAGCTGGGGAGCATCAATCCCGTGGAAGAATGGATTCCGAAGATAAAGGCGGCCTACCCGACGGTGAAGGTCCACGTGGACGGGGTGCAGGCCGTGGGAAAACTCCCGGTCGACTTTGACGCCATGGGTTGCGACACCTATTCCTTTAGCGGCCACAAATTTCACGGCCCCAAGGGCATCGGAGGCCTCCTCGTGAAAAAATCCGTGAAGCCCTTTATTTACGGGGGCGGACAGGAAATGGGCATGCGCAGCGGCACGGAAAACATTCCGGGAATTTACGGCCTGGGCGCCGCCTTCGATGCATTGAAAGAAGAGGGCATCGCATTGGATGAAGCCGAGGCGCGCATGGCCCATTTAAGAGCCGCCATCGAAACCATCGACGCGATTTCCATTAACACCACGGCGCCGGCGAGTCCCTATATTTTAAATGTCAGCTTGGCAGACACCCGGGGCGAGGTGCTTCTCCATATGTTGGAGGAAAAAGAAATCTACATTTCCACCTCCAGTGCCTGCTCCAGCCATCGCACCGGAAAAAATCCCGTGTTAACGGCCCTGGGCCTTTCGGATAATTTTGCCGAAGGGACCATCCGTCTGTGTTTGAGTCGGGAAACGACTATGGAGGAATGCGACGAATTCGTCGAGGCCCTGAAGGAAGCAGTGGAGACCATTCGCTCCATTATGAGGAGGTAATATGAAGCGTATACTCAGTTTAAGTTTAGGCGAGGTGGTGCTGAAAGGCGCCAATCGCCGCTATTTTATCCGCAGGATCATTCAGAACATCGAGAGTAGCTTGTCCGATGTCGGGTATATAGACATTAAGTCGGAAATGGGGAAAATCCAGGTGGAAATCGACCCGGCGGTGGAGGCGACGGCCATCAATCGCCTGCGCTTCGTCTTCGGGATCGTGTACATTTCCCCGAGTTGGTGCTTTGAAAAAGACTGGGACCGGCTGAAAGAAGAGACGGTCAATTACATCGACGGCCTTTTAAAAGAAGAGCCGGAATACAAGACCTTTAAGGTCGTGACAAAGCGGAGCGACAAGGCCTTTTTCAAGGACTCCCAAGAGGTGAATATGGATCTCGGGGGAGTGATACTGGATCATTTCTCAGATCGCCTCGCCGTGGACGTCCACGATCCGGACTTCTATCTCTACGTGGACATTAAAAACGAGATGTACCTGTACCACAAAAAAATCCCCACCTACGGCGGCCTGCCCCTGGGCACCAACGGCAAAGGCCTGCTCCTTTTAAGCGGCGGCATCGATTCGCCGGTGGCGGGCTTTTTAATGGCGAAGCGCGGCGTGCAGGTGGATGCCCTGCATTTCCACTCCTATCCCTTCACCTCGCCTCAGGCCGAGGAAAAGGTCATGAATCTGGCGAAAATTCTCGCCCGCTACGTGGTCAAGATGAATGTGTACAGCGTGAATCTTTTGCCCATTCAAAAAGAGCTGAACAAGCACTGCCCGCCGGAGGAAATGACCGTCCTTTCCCGTCGCTTTATGATGCGCATCGCCAATCGCCTGGCGGATCAGCACGGCTACAAAAGCGTGATTACCGGGGAAAACCTGGGACAGGTGGCGAGCCAAACCATCGACGGCCTCACGGTCATGAACGACGTGGCGGAGCGCATCGTCTTCCGCCCCCTCATCGGCATGGACAAGGTGGACATTATTCGCTGGGCCGAGCGCATCGAGACCTACGAGACCTCCATTCAGCCCTTTGAAGATTGCTGCACCGTCTTTTTGCCGAAACACCCGAGCCTCAGGCCCACGGTGGAAGATATGGAAGCCTCGGAGGCGAATTTAGACATCGAGGCCCTGGTGGACGCGTCCATGGAAACATTGAAAGTCACAACCATTCGAGCAAAGGAGGACCGATGAAAAAATTAATTCCCGTACTGGCGATTGTGTTGATTATTGCCGGCATTTTCGGATCCACGTACAACAAACTCCAAGTAAAAGACGAAGATGTAAACCAAGCCTGGGCCCAAGTGGAAAACACCATGCAGCGCCGGGCGGACCTCATTCCCAATTTAGTGGAAACGGTGAAGGGCTACGCAAAACACGAAGAAGATGTGTTTACAAAGGTGACCGAAGCGCGGAGCGCCGTCAAGGCCGCCTCCACGCCGAAGGAATACGCCGCGGCCAATGCGCAAATGGATGAAGCGGTGAAAAACATCAATGTGGTCGCCGAAGCCTATCCCGAGCTTCAAGCCAACAGCAACTTCGCAAACTTACAAGCGGAACTGGCCGGCACGGAAAACCGCATCGCCGTGGAACGCAAGCGCTACAACGAGTCCGTAGCGGATTTCAACAAATCGGTGAAGCATTTCCCCACCAATCTCGTGGCGAAGGTGTTGGGTTTCAGTGAAAGAGAGTACTTCCAAGCGGCGCCCGGTGCCGAAAAGGTGCCCCAAGTTAAATTTTAGGATCGGGTTATGAAAAAGCGCCTGTTCCTACTGGTTCTGGCCCTGTGCTTTTTGTCCCTACCCGTCTTTGCCGCCGGCCTTCCCGAGGCCACGAAGGAATTCTACGTCTACGACGAGGAAGGCATATTAAGCGACGAGGCGAAAAGCGACATCGTCAGAACCAATGAGTCCCTTTTCGAACAAACCGGGGCCCAGGTAGTGGTCTGCATTCTGAATCACTTGCCCGAGGACAAAACCGTCGAAGAAACGGCCGTGGATCTATTCGACAAATGGGACATCGGCACCAAGGAAAAAGACAACGGCATCCTGCTACTTATCGCCATGAAAGACAGAAAGTTTAGAATCGAAGTGGGCTACGGTTTGGAAGGCGCCATTCCGGACATGGTGGCCAAAGAGATTTTAGACGACATGGTGCCCTATTTCCAAGACGGCAATTACGAAGCGGGCATCCGCGTGGCCTTTGGCGAAATCCTGTCGAAGGTGGAAGAGGAATACCAAATCACCATCGAGGGCAAAGATGCTGTGATCGAGGCCGTCGAAGAGGAGACTGATATAGGGGAATGGAAAGAGATGATTCGTCTGGCGATGCTCGTCGTTCTGATCATCATCATATTCGGTCGCGGAAATAATCGCGGCGGCCGAGGCGGCTATAGAGGACCGTTCTTCTTCCCCTTTGGCGGTGGCTTCGGCGGAGGCGGCTTTGGCGGAGGCAGCTTCGGAGGCGGTGGCGGTTTCGGCGGCGGAGGCAACTTCGGCGGCGGCGGATCCTCCGGCGGCGGCGGCGCCAGCGGCGGTTGGTAAAAATCCCGACATAGAGCCCAAAAACCATTTAATCGAGAGAGCTTTTGCTTTCTCGATTTTTTTGTGGCAATCTTCTCAATTCGACTGTATTATTTCCGTGAAAAACTTGCCAAGAAGCCTTCCGTCCGATAAAATAGGTAGTACAGAGATTCTTTGACAGAATTTCGACGACAACGAGCGAACGCATCGGTTCGCGGCGCCATGCCAGGCATGTAGCGCAATGAGTGTACGCAATAGGAACGGCAAACCCGTTCTTTTTCTATGTTTTCGCCCAATCGGGCGCTGAGAGAAGGAAAGCATGAAAAAATTACTGGCCCTATGGATGGCGGTCCTGGTCCTTATGACCGGGTGCGGACAAAAGAATACGGCACAGAACGAGCCGAGCAATAAGAACGAGGTGCAGGCAAGTGAGACGGGGGAAATTTCCCGCTACCAAACCACTTTTTACGACACCTTCGATACGGTGGTGAGCGCCATCGTCTACGCTTCCAGCGAAGAAGAGGCCAACGCGTATTTTGAAACCATTCACAAGCGCTACCAGGAGCTGGACCACCTGTACAGCAGCTTTAAAAATTACGACGGCATCGTCAATGTGAAGTCCGTGAACGATCAGGCCGGCAAGGGCAAGGTCGTCGTGGACGAGGAATTGTACGATCTGCTTCGCTTCTCGGAGGAGCAGTACAAGAAATACGGCGAGACGAACATCGCCTTCGGCGCCGTCACGTCCATTTGGCAAAGCTACCGGGATGCCTACGAAGTGGTGCCGGAATCGGAACGCTCTGCCGACGACGAGGCCTTGAAAAAAGGCCTGCCCGACGCGAAGATCCCTACCATGGAGGAGCTTCAGGCGGCCAATAAACATACGAACATCGACGACATCGTCTTAAACGACGCGGATCATTCCGTAGAAATAAAGGATCCCGAGCTGAAAATCGACGTGGGCGCCGTGGCCAAAGGCTATGCCACGGAGCTGATCGGCGAAGAGCTGCGGGCATCGGGCCTGAAAACCGCCCTGATCAGTGCCGGCGGCAATGTAAAAATCATCGGTTCCGCGCCGGAGGCGGAGCGCAACAGCTTCGGCATCGGCCTGCAAAATCCGGAAGCCATTACAGGCGAAGGCTCGGCGGAAGACAACATGAAAGACATCATCTACACCAACGACACTTCCGTGGTGACCAGCGGCGATTACCAACGCTACTACATTGTGAACGGGAAGCATTATCACCACTTAATCGACCCGGACACTTTGATGCCGGCGGATCATTTCCGCTCCGTCACCATCGTGACCAAAGACAGCGGCTTGGCGGATTTTCTTTCCACTACGGCTTTCTGCCTGCCCTATGAAAAGGGCCGCGCCCTCATCGAAAGCTTGGACGGCGTCGAGGCCTATTGGATTTTCGAAGACGGCTCCACGGCTTTCACCGACGGCCTGAAACCCATGCTTGACAGTCAGGGGGCGACGAATGCGCAATAATTTGCTCATTTTCTCACTGGCTCAATTGTTTTTGATATTGATCTACGCCGTGGTGTTGATCTATCTGCACTTATCGCCTGCGCTTGAAAGTGCCGTTTACGGCCACTTTTTTCTCCGGCTGATTCCGGCGGTGCTCACGGCCTTGGTCTATCTCGTCGTCGGCCGCTTTATGAATGTCAAAGGGCTCACCGACGGCATGTTGGTCTTGGTTCTGCCGGCTGTGATTTGGGGCATTTGCCTCGCCATGGCCTACTTCGGCGGCGGCGCCGAAGGATTTGTGCGCGGCGCCTTCCGTTCCCTGTGGCGTTTTCCCGCCGACATCACCATGCTGCCCCAAATGGCCGTGGTGAGCCTTCTCAGGCTTAAGCAAACCACGGCGGTTTACGCGGCATCGGCGGTGATTCCCCAGTGCCTCGCCCTTCTTGTGGCGGCACGAGGCCCCGTCACCTACCGGCGCCGACGCGACAGCAGACGTCGGGAGAAATAGAAAGAGGACAAGATGTATAATTACGATATGAAGCGCCTGTATGAAACCACCATCGAGGCGTTAAAAGATAAAGGCATAGAAATTTCAGACATTGCGGACATCGTTTACGAGCTGCAAAAGGACTACGTGCCCGTTACCATGGATCTGTGCGAAGAGCACGTCCTGGCCGTGCTTCGAAAAAGAGAAACCATCCACGCCGTCTTAACGGCCCTGGCCATCGACAAAGCCGTGGAACAAGGGCGCTTTGAAGAGCCCATTCAATCCATTATTGCAAACGACGAAGGTCTCTACGGCATCGACGAGGTGCTGAGCCTTTCCATCGTCAATATTTACGGCTCCATCGGGCTCACGAATTTCGGCTTTTTAGATAAAAAGAAAATCGGCATCATCGATGAATTAGATAAACGAAAAGGCGATGAAGTTACCACCTTCAGCGACGACATGGTGGCGGCCATCGCCGCCGCAGCGGCCTCTCGATTGGCCCATAGCAATAGAATGAAAGAGGAGGGAGAAAATCATGAAGCGTAAACTCACGACCCATTGGATCGCGACCACAGCCGTATTGGCGGCGGTTTACTACGCCCTTACTGTGGTTTTTGCCCCTATTTCCTACGGCCCCGTTCAATTCCGCGTATCGGAAATTATGAACCTTTTGGCCTTTTACAATCCCGCCTTTGCGCCGGGCATCGTCCTCGGCGTCTTCCTTTCGAATATAAGCTCGCCCCTCGGCCTATACGATTTATTCTTCGGCACCTTTCACACGGCGATCAGCTTGTATTTTATGTGTAAGCTCCACAAGAAGTGGGTGGCAAGCCTCATGCCCGCCCTATTCTCCTGGATTATTGGTTTCGAGTTGGTTCTTGCTTTCGGCGGCGGACTCGTCGGATTTTTGACCATGAGCCTATCGGTTGCGGCCAGCGAAGTGATCATCTGCACCCTGATCAGCTTGCCCGTGTACGAAGCTTTGGACAGAAATGCGGCCTTTCGTTCCATTGTCAGCAAGAATCCGCAGTAGGTAAATTCAGAAGGAGAGAGTATGAGAGTAAAAGTTTGTGTCGGCGCCCGCTGCACCATGATGGGCGCAAGTGCCGTTCTCGACGCCTTGGAAGATCTTCAACAACGCTATTTTAAAGACGGCGGCCTGGATATCGTCCACGTCAACTGCATGAACGTATGTAAAGAAAAGGGCGAGAAGTATACGCCGGTCGTTGAAATCGACGGCGAGGTTTTTACGACCGTAAAACCCCACGAGATTTCGGGCGTTATCTTAGAACGCGCCGGAATACAATAAAACGGATCGAATAATTCAGAATATGAGGAGGTAAAAAAATGAAAGAAAGTTATGCAAGTATCGTAAGTCTTCGCCGTCGCGTATTCTCTGAAATCGCAAAGATGGCCTATGCGGACACCCCGCTGCAAGAATTGGAATCCATCGGTCACCGTCTCTATCCCGGTACGTCTCCCGACGACAGAGAGGAGCTCTTCAGAAAGCGCGCCATCGTAGAAGAAATGACGCGCCTGGCTATGGGTATGAACTTGCGTGATTACGACGAGTACATAAAGGTAACCGAAGGCTTCGACGACGTGGACGTCTCCACGAGCATCTTCAAGACGCCCTTAGTCGACGTCATTAAATTCGCCTGCGAATCCTGCCCCACCCGCGCCTTTACCGTAACCAACAACTGCCGCAAGTGCATGGCCCATCCCTGTACCAATGTGTGCCCGGTGAATGCCGTGTCCATCGGCCAATACGGCGCCGTCATCGACCAATCGAAATGCGTGAAGTGCGGTCGCTGTAAGCGTACCTGCCCCTACAACGCCATCGTCGAATACGATCGCCCCTGTGCCTCGGTTTGCGGCGTCGGCGCCATCGAAAGCGACGACAAGGATCGCGCCATCATTAACCACGACAAATGTGTGGGCTGCGGCCGCTGCGTCGTGCAATGTCCTTGGGGCGCTATCGGCGACAAGACCATGATCTATCAGTTGGTCAAGGCCTTGAAGGAAAAGAACAAGCGCATTTACGCCATTCCCGCGCCGAGCTACATCGGCCAATTCGGCGCCGACACCTCGCCGGAGCAAGTCCGCGCCGCAGTAAAGGCACTGGGCTTTGAAGACATGGTGGAAGTCGGCCTCGGTGCAGACTACACTACCCTCCACGAAGCCAAGGAATACTTGGAGCGCGTGCCGGAAGAAATCCCCTTCATGGGTACCAGCTGCTGCCACTCCTGGACGCTTCTCATCGAATACAAGTTCCCCGAACTGAAAGAATACGTCTCCGATTCCGGCAGCCCCATGCGCTACACGGCGGAACACATTAAGCGCAAGGATCCCGACGCACTGGTTTGCTTCGTCGGTCCCTGTACGTCGAAAAAAGTGGAAGCCATTACCGGTGAAGTCAAAGACTATGTGGACTTCGTCATTACCTTCGAAGAGCTCATGGGCATGTTCGTGGCAAAAGACATCGAACCCTCTGAAATCGAAGCAGTGGACGAAGAGGAAGAATCCTCCTCTTCCGCTAAGGGCTATGCCATGGCCGGCGGCGTCGCCGCAGCGGTAAAGGAAGTAGCCGAAAAGATCGATCCCGAACGCCACATTAAGATCGAAGGCGCCAACTCCCTTAAGGAATGTATCCGCATGCTTCAAATGGCCAAGGCCGGCAAGAAAGACGGCTACCTCTTGGAAGGCATGGCTTGCGAAGGCGGCTGCATCGCAGGAATGGGCACCATCGCCTCCACCACCCGCGTGCGCAAGGCATTGACCAACTACATGAAAGATTCCGAATATCAAACGCCTCTGGAAAACGTCCTGATCGACGATTCTTTAAAGGACTTCAGTAAATAAAAAGCGGTGTCAAACCGATTGAAAATTCAAAGAAAAGGCATTTTTCTCCTTCAGAAAGATGCCTTTTCTTTTTTATTGAGCCGACTATAATAAAGGTAAAGGCGCGTGTTTTTCGTAAATAAATGAATCGAGGCGCAAGATGAAAGACAGCGGGTATTTCACTATGACCGATGGCACGGATATTTATTATCGGCGCATGGGCGCCGGCGAGCCGGTCTTATTTTTACACGGAAACGGCGGCAGCAGTCGCTTTTTTAGGTACCAGGTCCCTTCTTTTGAACCTTATTTTCAATTGATCTTTCTGGACAGCCGCGCCCACGGCAGGAGCACCAATGGGGGAGAGGCATTAAACTTTCGCCTCATGGCAAAAGATACGAAAGAAGCTCTGGACGCCTTGGGAATCGAAAAAACTTCCATCGTGGGCTTTTCCGACGGGGCCAATCTGGCCATGGCCTTCGCCGCGCTTTACCCCTATGCGGTGAACAAACTGGTATTAAATTCCGGCAATCTCTCCTTCGGCGGCACGAAATTATCCGGCCGCATCACCTCCTGCCTGCAGTATGCCTTTAGCCACGTCTTAAATGCCCTTTCCGAGCGATTTAAGGACGCGCATCTGAAGGCAAAGCTCCTCGTAAAGGATCCGGACATTTCGGAAGAGGACTTGCGCCGTCTGCGCTGCCCGAGTCTGGTCATCGTCGGCGCTCGGGACGTGGTGGAGACGGCCCATTCCAAATACATCGCCTCGCTGATTCCTAATTGCCGCTACGTGGAGTTGCCCGACCACGGCCATCGCCTGGCCAGGACCAATGCGAAAGCATTTAATGAAATCGTCATAAAATTTTTAAAAGGAGCGTCATGAAAAAAATCATCGAAACCCTGAAGAAATACGGGGAGCCCCTGTTTGTACTGAGCGTATTTATTCTCGTCGTCGTGGAATTTAAGAGCCTGTCCAAGGAAATTTCTTACGACAAAGTGGTGACCACCTTAGGCGGCATTCCCTTTTTAAATGTCCTGCTCATGCTTATCGCGGGCGTACTCGCCGTCTTACCCATGTTGAACTACGATGTGATCTTTAATCGCCTTTTGGGAAACGACATGGACAGGCGCACCATTTACGAAACCAGCTACACCGTGAACACAATGAACAATCTCATCGGCTTCGGCGGCTTGATCAATATGGGCCTGCGCCACTACTTTTACGGCCGAAAGCAGGACAAGGTGGAAATGGTGAAAGTCGTGGTGGAAACGTACTTTTACTACTTAATCGGCATTTCCGCCCTGAGCCTTTTCGGCCTCGTGTACCTGTATTTTCATCGGGATTCCACGGCGGCGATCTACGCCCCCTGGCTCGTCGGCGGCTTGATTTACTCCCCGGCGGTGCTCCTCTTTTCCAATCGAAAAAAAGACGACAAAAAAAGAGTGCCCCGATGGGCACAACGAGAGCTCTTTCTGACGTCGGTGTTGGAATGGCTCGGCGCCATCGGCACCTTTTTGCTCATCGGGCGGGCCATGGGCCAGTCTTTTCACCCGGCGGAAGTCTTTACCGTGGTGGTGGCCACGAACCTGATCGGCATGGTGTCCTTAATGCCCGGCGGCCTGGGCTCCTTCGATCTCATGACCTTGGTGGGCCTCGGGAATTTAGGCATCGGCTACGAAAATGCCTTGGCCTGGCTACTCTTGTATCGCCTCTTTTACTACGTGGTGCCCTTTTTTATCGGCCTGTACTTTTTCATCAAACACTTCGGCCGCAGCTTCAACGAAGAAAACGACGGCGTGCCGGCGGAATTCGCCAAGTCCATCGGCCACGACCTCTGTTCCCTGATGATGTATATCTTCGGAATCTTTATGATTTTGTCCGCCACGATTCCCGACAAAGTAAACACCATCAAGCTTTTGGCGAAACTCAATCCCATTCACGCCAACATTCTCTACCAATCGCCGAGCATCCTTTTGGGCCTGGTCTTTATCTTCCTCGGGCGGATTCACGTGGAGCGGCAGGAAAAAGCCATGGGGCCCACCTTGCTCTTCTTGGCCCTCACCTTCGTCTACGCCGTCATGACGGGCTTCGGGCTCATCACCTACATTTACCTGATCCTCCTCACGACCCTCACCGTCGCCTCCCGGCGGGACCTGTATCGCAAACAATTCATCTACCGAAAAGAAAGCCTGTTTACGGACTTGGGCATTGCCCTTCTCTTTATTACCATGTACCTGCTTTCCATCGCCAACAAGGCCAAGGGCATGGGGTTTTTGTTGAAGGCCCGGGAATTTATCGTCCTGCCCTTTGAAGAAAACTGGCTGCGTATCAGCCTGATGCTTCTCATTATCACCGGCGTGCTCTGGGCCATTTACCGCCACGTGGCGGGGGAAGGGGAAACCGTGGGCGAGGCGCCGGACATGGCGCGCGTCGAAGCCCTTCTGAAGGCCTACGGCGGCGATATGGACGCCGGCCTCGTGTACTTGGGGGACAAGGGCCTCTATTGGTATCAGGTGGAGGGAGAGGACATGTGCGCCCTTCAACTGCGCACCGCCCAAGACCGGGTCATCGTCATGGGCGAGCCCATGGGAAATCCCGACTATGTAGACGATTGTGTAAAAGAGTTTATTCGGGACGTGGACGCCCTGGGTTACGAGACGGTCTTTTACGAAGTGTCGAAAGAGCTGATTATGAAGCTCCACGACTACGGCTTCCACTTTATGAAATTCGGCGAAACCGCCGTGGTGGATCTGGAAAATTTTACTTTAGAAGGAAAGAGCAAAAAGGCCTTTCGCAATGTGCTCAATAAATTCGCCAAGGAAGACATGCACTTTGAGATCCTCGAGCCGCCCTACGACCCGTTCCTTCTCGCCGATTTAAAAGCCATTTCCGACAAATGGTTGGAAGGCAGGGGCGAGCGGGGCTTTTCCATGGGCTACTTCGACGAAGCGTATTTGAACCGCGCGCCCATGGCCGTGGTAAAAGACGGAGAAGGCGAGGTCATCGCCTTTGCCAATCTCATGCCCGTGTACAAAGAAGGCTGGGCAACCATCGACCTCATGCGCTACGATCCGGAAGATGCTCCGGCGGGCACCATGGACTTTATCTTTTTGAATCTTTTCGCTCACTTTAAAGACCAAGGCAAAATCGCCTTCGACATGGGCATGGCGCCCTTGGCCAATGTAGGCATCAACGAACACAGCTTTTTGCAGGAAAAACTGGCCTACTTCGTCTTTAAATTCGGCAGCAGCCTCTACTCCTTCGAAGGCCTGCGGAGCTTTAAAAGCAAATACGCGAGCCGCTGGGAGGCGAAATACACGGGTTACAGCCATCGGAGCAGCCTGCTCTTTACGGTGCTGAGCCTGGTGCGAACCGACAAGAAGGGACAGATGAAAGACAATTTGTAAAGAAAAAAGGCTCCGACCACCGAGTATATTCTCCAAGTCGAAGTCTTTTTCTTTACCGGGCACGTCGCCACTCGGATCGAATAGGCTATGTTCTAAAAATGATATAATAGGACAATAAAAGCTTAAAGGAGAGGTACTATGCAGCTTTCAGATATAAAGAGAATGGCTCATACCATTCTTGAAAACCAAAACATAGAAAATAGCTTCGTCGAATATAAAAAGTCAGCCAATTTTAAGGATAAAATTCTGAAAACAGCTTGTGCCTTTGCCAATAACTATATGAATAATGAAGTCGGCTTGTTGTTTATTGGGATCGAGGAAGTTGACGATAAAGAAACCGGAGAAAAAGCAATACCAAAACGACCGATAGAGGGAGTGAAAGAGTCGAAAATCGAAGGGATCGAAAATGAATTGAAATCACTCCTTTCCAATATCCATCCTAAAATAAACTACCATATTCTTGCAGATAAGATCGACGATGAATACTATCTTGTCGTTGCGGTGGAAAGCGGCAGCAAAGGCCCGTTTCAGACGAGCGAAAAGGCGGAAAAGGATAAAAGCATCAAATTAAAAGCGGGTAGATATATTCGCGTTGGTAGAGATTCGAGGCTTCCGAGTCCGACGGAAGAGTTTGAGCTTTTGAAAAAATTTGCAAACTTTGCATTCAGTTCCAATTTAAATGATACTGCCACCATAGACGACTTAAGCTATGAGTACTTGAAGGAATATTTGATTCAAACGGGCGCAAAAAAAGACATTAGGGAAATGTCCAAGCTCGACATGGCAAAGAGCATGGGGCTTATTAGCGAAAGCGAATATGGAGGTTATAGAGCGAAAAACTTTGCCGTGCTCATGTTTGCGGAAACGCCGAATAAATACATTCCCAATGCCCATGTGGAAGTTATAAGAGAAATTGACGGAACGGATAAAATGGAATCGAAAAGATTTGACGGGCCTGTTTGGATGCAGGTAAAACAGGTTAGCAAATACTTCGAAGACAATGTTATGGCTTCTTATACCATAAGGGAAGCCGATAAAATCGAGCACAAGATTATTTACAACTATCCGCTTACGGCATTTGAGGAGCTTGCGACCAATGCGATTCTGCACAAAGAGTATGACACACCTGAGTATGTAGGAATCTACATTTACAAAGATAGAATTTCTTTTGTAAATCACAATAGACCCCTGCCTCCCGTCACTATTGAAGCCCTTAATCGAGACAGAAGTTTTGACAGGAGGCAGTACCTAAATAGAGAGCTTAAAGATATGTTCTTTTCACTTAATTTGATTGAGTCCTACGGTTCGGGAATAAGGCGTGCAAAAGATGCACTCTCGGAAAATGGATCACCGGCACTTAAATTCTATCCGGACAATATGGAAGACAACTACACAAACGCGGTAATGGAGATAAATACAGAGTTTTTGAAAGTGTTTAATGGTAGCACTACCCAAGAAACTACCCAAGAAACTACCCAAGAAATAGAAATTGAAAAGTCTATCCCGGATCAGATTGTCGCACTGATGGAAATTGAGCCAAGAGTTACAGCAAGACAAATCGCCGAACATTTAGGTATTACCTTTGATGGTGTTCGCTACCACATCAAAAAATTAAGAGCACGTGGTGTGATTAAAAGAGAAGGCTCTACGAAGTCGGGAAAGTGGATCGTACTGAAATAGGTAGACCGAAAAAACTTAGTAAGAAAAAAGGCTCCGAACGCCGAGTATGTACTCGGTCAGTCGAAGCCTTTTAATTTTTGCGAAAATTTTCTGAAGGCCGATTTGTTTCAGCGGAATCAGTCGATGCGTTCGAAGACCATGGTGGCCTGAATTTTATCGCCTCCCGCAGCGACGCCTGTTGCATCGTCAAATGCCATGGTATTTCCTCCTTTTAAACATCTTTTATTTAGACAATAATAAGCTTTTCACACAAGAAAAAGAAAGATCTACTTCATCTTTCGTTGAATGCGGCTTAAAATATCGTCGCCGGACATAAGGGATTTTAGATTGTCCCGGTCCAAAAGCAGAATTTTGTTTTCACGAAGGGCCTTTTTTGCCTCGGAATCCAAGACGGCGGAATCCATGAGAAGCACCTTCTTATCCTTTACTTCTTTCGGGAAGTGGGCGAGAATGCTGTCCAAATGTTCCGCGTGGGCCACGCCTTCGATAGCGATGCGCTTAATTTCCACGGCGTAGATGCGGCCGTCTTTTTCCATGGTAAAATCGTAGGGCAGCTCGGGATTGTCGTAGTCGTTTTCCAAAATCTCGTAGCCGCAGCGGGAAAAGGCCATGGCCGCCAGGCGCTCGTGGGTCATTTCCTCTTCCAAAAGCTTTAAGGCACTGACCAGGTGCAGGGGATCCAATTTCAACACGGCGGTGCAGCCGTAGGAATCCTCCTTTTTCGGAAAATGCTTCACGTCAAAGGCGATCATGCGGTCCTCAACTACGGTGAAATAGCCGTGGGCGATGGCGTTTCGCATGTGGCGCACCAAGGCGGAAATCTTCGTCTCGTGTTCCCCGGTGGTAAGGATCACCTTTTGGCAGTTGGTGCAAATGGCTTCCATGTAGTAGTCTACGATGTCGTCGTCGATGTAATCCAAAAACAAGATGTCCTCGGCATTCAGGCGAAGGGCCTCGGTGACCAGGCCGAAGCTGAAATCCTCGTAGAGTGGCTCGGTAATCAACACATTGGAAGGGGACTGAAAGGAATTAATATTGGGCACGTACCACAAGAGATACTCCAGCGCCCGCGTAATGGCCTCGGAGAGAGGCAGGGGCCGCGGGTCGTGAACGATGGAGTAGTCTTTTTTTTACGTGGTGGTCGCAGTCGTAGGAAAAATATTTAAAGCGGGGAAGGTGCCCGTTGTGGTTCGTCATAAGTCACGTCCTTTCTCGTTCATATCTTTATTATAGCCTGAAGTAAAAAACTTCGCCATGGGAGAAAAGGGCGGAAATCAGCGAAAAACACTTGACAGATACTGCGGTTTGCTCTATACTAATTGCTAGTGTTTTAAAGCCCCGGAAACTTTTGAACATTATCCCTTTTGATATAGCAGGAGGTCATCCATGAAGACAACCATGGCGAAAGCCAATGAAGTAGATAGAAAATGGTACGTCATCGATGCCGAAGATAAAGTCCTCGGCCGCTTGGCTACCGAAGTCGCAACGCTTTTACGCGGCAAGCACAAGCCCATTTACACCCCCCACGTGGACACCGGCGATTTCGTTATCGTCATTAACGCCGATAAGGTAAAATTAACCGGCACCAAATGGGACAACAAGATTCACGCATCCCACACCGGTTACCCGGGCGGACGTCGCGAAGTTGTTTACAAAGAAATTCGCGAAAAACACCCGGAACGCGTCATCGAATACGCGGTCAAGGGCATGCTTCCCAAGAGCCGTTTGGGTCGGTCCATGTTTGGTAAATTAAAAGTTTACGCCGGTCCGAACCATCCCCACGAAGCGCAAAAACCGGAAGTCTACGAAGTGTAAGGAAGGGTGAATTACATGGCAGATCAAATTAGAGCAACAGGTAGAAGAAAAACGTCCGTAGCCCAAGTCAGACTCCTCTCCGGCAGCGGTAAATTCCTCGTCAACGGCAGAGAACTCGACGACTTCTTCGGTTACGAAACCTTACGTACCGTGGCAAAAGAGCCCTTAACCATTACGGAAACCGAAGGCCAATACGACGTCCTCGTCAAGGTCAACGGCGGCGGCTACACCGGACAAGCCGGTGCCATCCGCATGGGTCTTGCACGCGCACTGCAAGAAGCCAATCCCGATTTCCGTCCCGTTCTTAAAAAAGCAGGTTTCTTGACCCGCGACCCGAGAATGAAGGAAAGAAAGAAATACGGCTTGAAGAAAGCCCGTAAATCTCCCCAATTCTCCAAACGTTAAGCACATACAGACAAACACCGCCGCGTGCGGTGTTTTTTTGTTGCGCAAAAAAACCGCCGGGGCGAACCGGCGGTGTGGGGAAGTTATTTCAACAGATGTAAATCTTTTACCATGGCGATGAGATCGTCTTTGTCCGCGCCTTCGGCGGAGATGGAGACGAGCAGGCCGTCTCGTTCGAAGTCGGCATCACGGCCTTGAATGATGACTTTCACGCCGTCCACATTGACTTCGTAGATCTTGCCTTCGCCGCCGGTTTCATAGGCGTTTTCCGGGGTGGAGACCCGCTCGTCAATATAGATGGTCTTGCCGTCTTTTTCATAGGTGAAGGCGACGTAATCGGAAAGTGTCCCCGGATCGGCGAAGATTTCCGATTCCACGTACTTGTATTTATCCGAAAATACCAGGGGATTGAAGCTTAATTTTTTGGCGATTTCTTCCACCGGGGCCTTGTCGCCTGTGGACTTCGCTTCGTCGGCGTACTCAAAGGTGACTTCGCCGGTGCGGGTGGCTTCGTCGTAATTGCTTCCCACGATTTCCCGGCCGTCTTTGGAGTAGACGTGCTCTGCCTTTTTCAGGACTTCGAGGTCGGTGATTTCATTTCCCTCTTTGTCGAAGACCTTTCCCTTTAATTCCTCGGGGAAGGGGATGGCCACGGCCGGCTCGTCTTCGTTGACGACGATGCGGCCCGAGGGGCTCACGACTTGTTTCACCGTGTTCACGATGCCGCCGCCGAAGCTCGTAAAGGGGAGGGTGGCGATTAAAAGGGCGCAGGCCGCGGCGATGGCGGGCTTTTTGTATTGTTTTCTTTGTTTGTTTTTCATTTTTGCGTAGACCTCCTGCTTGTCTTTTTCGTCGGCTTCATACAGGTTTTTTAAATTTTGGCTTAAATCGTCGTGGGGGTTTTTATTTTCATTCATAATAGGCCTCCATTTCTTTTCGCAATTGATTCAGCAAGCGGTGGATCATGACGCCCACGTGATTGGCATTCGTGTCCATGAGCTCGGCGATGGTTTGATTGGAAAGCTCCGCGCCGAATTTGTAGCTGACCAATAGTTGATCCCGAGGCTTCAGTTTTTTCACAGCCCGCCGCAAAAAGGCGATTTCTTCTTTGTTTTCTACCTGTTCTTCGGCAGCCGGCTCGTCTTCCGCCACGTCGTTCGCCGCGGTGATAGGCAACCACTGAAAGCGGTTCTTTCGGCGGTAGTAATCCTTCACTTGATTGCCGGCGATGGTATAGAGCCATACCTCGAAGCTGCCTTTTTTCGGATCGTAGGCGGAAAACTTCCTGTAGACCTTGAGAAAAATGTCTGCCGTGAGATCCTTGGCCACCTCCCGATTTCCGGTGCGGTAGGTGACGAACCGAAACACGGGATCGAAGTAGCGATCGTAGACCGCTTCAAATGTGACGGCATCGTCTATGACCGTCGGCATGTCGGTGGTTTTATCCATTGGCTTCACCTCCTTGTCCCTTCACTTGTATATACGCAGGAGGGCACTCTTTATTACAAAATTTTCTCGTTTTATTTATTGTACCGAGTGGGGGATAAAATTTTAACCATGTGGCGATAAATTTTCTTTACAGGGTAAGCTATAAGTGGTATCATAATGGAAGGAAAACATTTCCTCAATTTTATAAGTATTCTTCGGGGCGAGGTGCGATTCCTCACCGGTGGTAAAGTCCACGAGTCATTTTGATTGAATCGGTGCAATTCCGATACCGACGGTATAGTCCGGATGAAAGAAGAAGCGAAGACAACCCTTGTTGTCTTTCATTTGATTGTCACTCCGAAGCATTGCGCTTCGGTTTTTTTATGCAGGAGGCTTTATGGATGAGCAGTATATGAATCGGGCATTGGCTCTTGCGAAAAAGGGATTGGGCAAAACAAAGACCAATCCCATGGTCGGTGCGGTCTTGGTCAAAGACGGGCGCATCATCGCCGAGGGCTATCACCACGGCTTCGGCATGGACCACGCCGAGGTGGATTGCCTGAAGCAGGTGGAAGAGTCGCCAAAGGGCGGCACCATGTACGTGACGCTGGAGCCCTGTTCCCACTACGGAAAGACGCCGCCCTGTGTCGTGGCCATTGAAAAGGCGGGCATCGCCCGCGTAGTGGTCGGCACATTGGATCCCAATCCCAAGGTGGCGGGCCGCGGCGTCGGCGCTTTGAAGGCGGCGGGAATTCAGGTGGATGTCGGCGTCTTGGAAGCGGCCTGCCAATCGCTTAACCGCGCCTTTTTCACCAGCATCAGGACGCAGACCCCCTATGTGATTTGTAAATTTGCTACGACTATCGACGGAAAAATCGCAACCGATTCAGGGGAAAGCCAATGGATCACCTCGGAAGCGGCGCGGAATGACGGTCACAAGCTTCGCGGCGTGGTCGACGGGATTCTCGTGGGCACCAACACGGTGATCAGAGACAATCCCCGCCTCTCCAATCGCAGCGGCGTAGGCGGCGATCCCACGCGGATTATCTTGGACCGCCGCGGCGCCGTGGATCTCGAAGCCAATGTCTACGACGGCACCCAGCCCACCATCGTCTACACGGTGCATATGGAGGAGGCCAAGATGAAGGTCTTAAAAGAACGGGGTGTCGTCGTGGAAGTCGTGAAAGAGAAGAAGGGCAAGCTGGATCTTCGCGCCGTTTTAAAGGACCTGTACGCCAAGGACATGGGCCGCATATTGGTGGAAGGGGGCGGACGCCTCCACGGCAGCCTCATCGACGAGGATTTAGTGGATGAATTCGCCCTCTACCTGGCCCCGACCTTGTTCGGCGGCGGAAAAGATGCCGTCGCGGGCCGGGCCATCGCTTCCCTTACTGAACGGCGAGATTTCGTCTTTGATGAGGTGAAAATGCTGGGGCCGGACCTGTTTATAGGAGGGGTCAGACGATGTTTACGGGAATCGTAGAAGAAGTGGGCACCGTGGCCGCTCTGGAAAAGCGGGGCGAAAAAATCGTCCTGCGGGTCAGAGCAGAAACGGTCCTAGAAGATACGAAGATCGGCGATTCCATCGCCACCAACGGCGTCTGCCTCACGGTGACTTCCATGGCGGAGGGCACCTTTACGGCGGACATGATGACGGTGACGGCGAAGAAATCCGCACTGGATCAGTTGCGGCCGGGCAGTGCCGTGAATTTGGAGCGGGCCCTTCTCCCCACGACGCACATGGGCGGACACATCGTTCAGGGCCACGTGGACACGGTGGGAAAGGTTCAGGGCATCGAGCCAAAGGAAGGGGGCTACCTCCTTCACATCGGTGTGGAACCGGCCTGGGCGCCTTATTTCGTGGCCCAGGGCTCGGTCACTTTAAACGGCGTGAGTTTGACCCTGGCGCGGGCCGGGCGGAGTGATTTTTCAGTCTCCCTCATTCCGGAGACCCTGCGCTCCACCAATTTAGGCGCGCTGAAGCCCGGCGATCCCATCACCGTGGAATTCGACATCGTGGGAAAATATTTATTGAGACAAAATGAAGTGGCGGAAGAAGCTTCCCCCCTTGATATGAATTTTTTAAGAAAGCATGGATTTTAGGAGGATATTATGTGGAACACCATTGAAGAGGCCATTGAAGCACTGAAAGCCGGCAAGATGATCATTGCCATGGATGCGGAAGACCGCGAAAACGAAGGGGACATGATCGTCGCCGCTGAAACCTGCACCACAGAGCAATTAAACGCCATGGCCACCTACGCCAAGGGGCTGATCTGTATGCCCATGAGCAAAAAAGAAGCGGATCGCCTGCACTTAAAGCCCATGGTCTCCGACAATACGGACAATCACGAAACGGCCTTTACCGTTTCCATCGACCACGTGGACACGAGCACGGGGATAAGCGCCGTTGAACGGGCATTGACTGCTCGCATGACCGCCGATCCCAATTCGAAAGCTGAAGACTTCCGCCGCCCGGGCCATATGTTTCCTCTTATCGCCAAGCCCGGCGGGGTATTGGAGCGTGACGGCCACACGGAAGGCACGGTGGATCTTATGCGCCTCGCCGGCCTAAAAGAAGTGGGCCTTTGCTGCGAAATCATGGAAGATGACGGGGAAATGATGCAACGGGATCGCATTTGTGAGCTGGCCAAGGAATTAAATGTCCCCCTTATTAATATTGAGCAATTAAAAGAATACAGAAAAACCCACGACTGCCTCATCGAGCGGGTAGCCGAAGCGGATATGCCTACGAAGTACGGCCACTTTAAAGCGGTCGGTTACAGAAACACCCTAAACGGCGAGCACCACGTGGCCCTGGTAAAAGGGGACATCGGAAACGGCGAAAATGTCCTTACCCGCGTCCACTCCGAATGCCTAACCGGCGACGCCTTCGGCTCTTTGCGATGCGACTGCGGCGATCAGCTGGCCCGGGCCATGATGCAAATCGAAAAAGAAGGCCGGGGCATCGTCCTCTACATGCGCCAAGAAGGCCGTGGCATCGGCCTCTTGAATAAACTCAAGGCCTACGCTCTTCAAGATCAGGGCATGGACACGGTGGAAGCCAATCTGGCCTTGGGCTTTCCGGAAGATGCGAGAGAATACTACATCGGCGCGCAAATCCTGCGTGACCTCGGCGCCAAGACCATGCGTCTGTTGACCAACAATCCGGATAAGGTCTACCACCTGGGCCAATACGGCATGGAAATTATCGAGCGCGTGCCCATCGAAATCAAAGCCCACGAAGGCGATCACTTCTATTTGGAAACCAAAGCGAAAAAGATGAACCACTATTTAAAAGAATTTGACTGCGACTGCCACAAGGAAAACAAGGAGGCCAACAAATGAGAATCATCGAAGGAATGCTAAGAGGTGAAGGCAAAAAATTCGCCATTGTCGTGAGCCGCTTCAACGACTTTATTACGTCGAAACTTTTAGACGGCGCGCTGGACTGCTTGCATCGCCACGGCGTTAAGGACGACGATTTGAGCCTGATCCGCGTTCCCGGGGCCTTTGAAATTCCCCTGGCGGCACAAAAGCTCGCCCAATCCGGCAACTACGACGGCGTCATCTGCCTGGGGGCCGTGATCCGCGGCGCCACCACCCACTACGACTACGTCTGCAGCGAAGTCTCCAAGGGCATCGCCAAAGTTTCTTTGGATACGAACATTCCCGTGGGCTTCGGCATCGTCACCACGGAAAACATCGAACAGGCCATCGAACGGGCCGGCACGAAGAGCGGCAACAAGGGCTACGACACGGCCATGAGCGTGTTGGAAATGGCGGATCTCTTCGACGCCATGTAATGGTCGTAGAACTTCGCGAGAAGAATAAGCGAAAAGTTCAGAAAGACGCTTCCGATTCGGGAGGCGTCTTTTTTTGCGTAAAAAATTTTTCGAACAGCCATGATTTTCATGGCGAAAAGGGTATAATGGAAGTGACAAGGTGTCACTTGCGTATCGGCGATTCGAATAAAGCGTCTGTGGGCGCATATTATGAGGAGATGAGATTGTGGTAAAAAAGAGAACTTTATTTTTGCTGGCCGGGCTGATTTGGTCCCTGGCCGGGGGCAATGTCTTAAAAATCGGCCTTCAGGCCTATACAAACGCCTTCAGCGTGCTCAATGTCGGCCTCACCGCCCTGGTGTTTTTCCTGTTTTGGACGAAAGTCTTCCGTCCCTTGGTGGGAAAGCACGTGATCCGCATTCACGGCTACGAAGAGGAGTACAAGCGGCCGTGGAATTTCTTCGATAAAAAATCCTTTCTGATCATGGCCTTTATGATGACCTTCGGCATTACCATTCGGGTCATGAACCTGATGCCCGAAAGCTTCATCGCCTTTTTCTATACGGGCCTCGGGACGGCTCTCGCCATGGCGGGAATTTTGTTTTTGGCGAATTACATCGGCTACGACAGGAAGGCCGTGAGCGAAGAGTAAAGCATCTGCAAAAGCAGGTGCTTTTTTTGCGCAAGAAAAGACCCCCGCCGAGGCGAGGGTCTTTGTGATTAAGCTGAAAATTAGTTTTCTTCAGACAGTTCTTTGTAGCGTTTGTAGGTTTGTCTTGCATCTTCTTCCGAAGCGTCGAGAAGTTCTTCGCCTTCTTCGGGGGAGCGACGGAGCAGGGATGCGTAACGGTTTTCGCTCATAAGGAATTCGCGATAGGACTTGGAGGGTTCCTTGGAATCCATGATGAAGGGATTTTCGCCCTTGGCGATGAGCTCGGGATTGTAGTGGTACAGTTGCCAGTAGTTACTTTCGACGGCTTCTTTTTGTTGTTTCGTAGCATAAGCCATGCCCTTGGTAATACCGTGGTTGATACAGGGGGAGTATGCGACGATGAGAGACGGTCCGTCGTAAGCTTCGGCTTCTTTAATGACCTTGATCAAGTGGTTCATATTGGCACCGAGAGCGACCTTGGCGACGTAGATGTCGCGGTAGCTCATGGCCAACAGACCCAAGTCTTTCTTCGCGGTCTTCTTACCTGCAGCGGCAAATTGTACGACAGCACCCTTCGGGGTAGCTTTCGAGGATTGACCGCCGGTGTTGGCGTAAAGTTCGTTGTCAACGACGAGGACGTTTAAGTCGGCGCCTGTTGCGAGGACGTGGTCCAATCCGCCGTAGCCGATGTCATAAGCCCAGCCGTCGCCGCCGTACATCCAGAAGGATTTCTTGGTGAGTTGTTCTTTGTGAGCGAGGACATAGTCTCTTGCCTTCAAGGCTTCGCCGTCGAGATCCAGGCGTTTCAGCGCTTCGATCACAGCGTCGCTGCGTTCGCGGGTGCCTTCGCCGACATTGTAGTTGTCGACCCATTCTTTGATGGCGGCTTTTGCTTCTTTGTCGTCGATGGCTGCAGCGACCTTATCCAATTCCATGGCCACTTTTTCACGTTGTTGACCGGTAGCCAGGTACAGACCTAAGCAGAATTCCGCATTGTTTTCAAACAACAAGTTGGACCATGCGGGACCGAAGCCTTGGTGGTTGGTGGTGTAAGGTGCGATGGGGAATGCGCAGCCCCAAGCTTGGGAACAACCCGTCGCATTGGCGATGTACATTCTGTCGCCGAAGAGTTGGGTGAGAAGTTTCGCATAGGGAGATTCGGAACAGCCGGCACATGCGCCCGAGAATTCGAGAAGCGGTTGTTCGAATTGGCTACCCTTGATGGTAAACTTGTCCATGGGGTTTTTCTTGTGGGACAAGGTCATGGCGTAATCCCAGTTTTCTTGTTCCGGAAGTTGTGTTTCGAAATCTTCGAAGACCAGGGCTTTTTCCTTGGCCGGGCAAGTTTGAACACAGTTGCCGCATCCTGTACAGTCGAGGGGATCCACTTGAATGGCGAATTCGTATTCTTTGAAGCCCTTCGCGGGGAGTGTGCGGAAGTTTTCGGGTTTGTTCTTTGCTTCTTCTTCATCTAACAAGAAGGGGCGAATGGCTGCGTGGGGGCAGACGAAAGAACATTGGTTACATTGGATACAGTTATCCGGTTGCCAACGGGGAACGTGAACGGCGATGCCCCGTTTTTCGAATTTCGAGGTACCCAAGGGAATGAAGCCGGATTCGTAGCCTTTAAATGCGGATACGGGCAGGTCGTCCCCGTGAAGTTCCGTAATGGGAAGCATCATGTTGCGGACGTAGTCGGATAAAGTCGGATCGACTTCCGGTTTTTCCACGGTGAGGTTCTTCCATTCGGCCGGTACTTCGAATTTGCGGAGGTTTTGGTAGCCCACTTCGATGGCCTTGTAGTTCATGTTGACGATCTTATCGCCTTTTTTGCCGTAAGATTTCTTTGCAAATTCCTTCATTAAGCGTTCGGCTTCATCCATGGGGATGATTTCTGCGAGCTTAAAGAATGCGGATTGCAGAATCGTGTTGGTACGACGACCTAAGCCGATTTCTTCAGCCAATTCGACGGCGTCAATGGTGTAGAATTGAATGTCGTTTTCAGCCAGGTATTTCTTAACCTTGTTGGGCAAATGACCTGCGAGGGTTTCGTCGTCCCAGGTGGTGTTCAATAAGAAGACGCCGCCCGGACGAATTTCGTTGACGATGTCGTAACGGGAAATGTAGCTTTGGTTGTGGCAAGCGATGAAGTCGCCGTAGGTAACGGCGTTGCTGTTACGAATCGGTTCGTGGCCGAAGCGCAGGTTGGATTTGGTGATCCCGCCGGTCTTCTTGGCGTCGTATTCGAAGTACGCTTGTACATACATATCCGTATTGTCGCCAATGATCTTAATGGAGTTTTTGTTGGCACCGACGGTACCGTCGCCGCCGAGACCCCAGAACTTGCAGTTGATGATCTTGGGATTGCGAATAACGAAGCTGTGATCCACCGGTAAGGAACGATAGGTAACGTCGTCGACGATACCGACGGTGAAGTCGTCTTTCGGTTCGTTTTGATTGAGGTTTTCGAAGATGGCGTTAATTTGTGCGTGGTCCACGTCTTTGGAGGAAAGACCGTAGCGGCCGCCGTAAATTTCAGGCGCATTTTCCATGTTGTTGTAAACAGCGGAAACGTCTAAGAACAAGGGATCTCTGCCGCCCGGTTCTTTGGTACGGTCGATGACGGAAATCCGTTTGACGCTCTTGGGCATTTCAGCTAAGAAATGTTTTTTGGAGAAGGGGCGGAAGAGGTGAACTTGTAAGTAACCGGTCTTTTGGCCTTCTTCATTTAAACGGTCGACGGTGTCTTTTACCAAACCGCTGACGGAGCCCATGCCGACGATGACGTGTTCTGCATCGTCTGCGCCGTAGTAATTAAAGAGGCGGTAGTCCGTGCCCTTTAATTCGTTGACTTTATTCATGTAGCTTTCTACGATTTCAGGCAGACGGTCGTAGAAAACGTTAATGGATTCTCTGGATTGGAAGTAAGTATCCGGGTTTTGAACGATCCCTCTTTGTTTCGGGCGTTCCGGATTCATGGCGTTTTGTTTGTAGTGTTCGACGGCATCCCAGTTTAAGAGATTGCCCAGATCTTCGTAATCGAAGACTTCGACTTTTTGAATTTCGTGGGAGGTTCTGAAACCGTCGAAGAAGTGCATGAAGGGTACGGAACCTTCAATGGCTGCCAAGTGGGCGACGGCGGCCAAGTTCATGGTTTCTTGAACATCGCCGGATGCGAGCATGGCCCAGCCTGTTTGACGGCAAGCCATAACGTCCGAATGATCCCCGTAAATAGAAAGAACGTGGGAACCTAAGGTACGTGCGGCAACGTGCATAACGCCCGGATACAGCGAACCGGCGGTACGAAACATACTGGGGATCATGAGAGCAAGACCTTGCGATGCGGTGTAGGTCGTGGTCAATGCGCCCGCTTCCAAAGAGCCGTGCAGGGTAGCTGCAGCACCGGCTTCAGCTTGCATTTCTACTAAACGTACTTCTTGTCCGAAAAGATTCTTCTTTCCGTCAGCAGACCAGCTGTCGACTGAAGCTGCCATGGGGGAAGAAGGGGTAATCGGGAAAATTGCTGCTACTTCGGTAAACGCGTAAGAGACGTAAGCCGCCGCTTCGTTACCGTCCATAGACTTATAGACTTTTTCGGTCATGTACACACTCCTTAATATTCTTGCGAGTATTATGTCCAATCGTCGGCGGAACCGACAGGTGCGGGGTGCGGCCCGAATGTGAAAACGTTATCAGGCTGAATTCCCCGTCCTCGAAAAACATTATATACAAAGGCGTAGAAAAATGATAGCTGATTTTCAGAAAATTGTGAAAAAGCATAATTTCTAAAGAATTTTGTCGACAAACAACAATATTGGCGGATGTAAATTGAAAAAACTAAAAAATGAACGAAGAAGAAGGGGAAAGTTAAAACTTTCACGGTCCGAGTCAAAAATTTTCGGCTGTTTTTACAAATCAAGGGTGAGAAAAATGACGAAGCTTCATTAAAATGTGCGGACCGAATGACTCGATGGTCGAAATTTTTCAGGGACAGCCGTTGCAATGGTTAACCCGGCCCGATTTTACGCGCCCATCTTCGGCAGGCGGGAAAGTCGACGAAAAAGGGACGCGAACCGTGGCGTCGACAAAGCGAATCCGAAGGCGGAAGTGATCGCCGGAAAGAAAGAGAGGAGGAAAAAGTGTATGGAATCGTAAGACGGTGGCTGGGAGACCGATTCATGTAATGAATGCTTTTAATCGAGGTGTAATTAATTGAAAGAAGAGAGAAGTAACCGAAGCAAAAGTCGTCAGAAGACACGGAGTTGAGGGATTTCTTTTTCCTTAAGGGGCCTGAAATTTTGATTGATCTCGTAGAGAAATTCGATTATAATATATCTTTAAATAATCAATTTTCTGTTACCGGAGATGAATCCGAAAAATTTAGGCGCAACACAGGTGTACGGAGGTTTTTATGGACAGCATGAATGGAAAGAAGAAAGTAAAAGCCATAGGCGTCGAGACTTTTGTGTTTCTCGTTATACTTCTCGGCGGATTCTATTTAATCGGTCACAAAATGGGCGTCGGCATGATGTTCAAGACCATGATGGCCACGGCCCATGACCTGCTCTTGTCGACGGTCTTTTTAATTATGGCCATGGCCGTGTTGGCCGGCGCCATTAGCGGCGTCATGTCGGAATTCGGCGCCATCGCCCTGATTAATAAAATCTTCGCGCCCTTGATGAAACCCGTCTGGGGACTTCCCGGCGCCAGTGTCACCGGTGCCGTGGCCACCTTTTTGTCGGACAATCCGGCGATTATCTCCTTTGCAAAGGACAAGACCTTTACCCAATACTTTAGGAAGTATCAAGTGCCTGCCCTTTGTAATTTAGGGACATCTTTCGGCATGGGCCTCATCGTCACCACCTTTATGATCGCCCAAGGCGAGGAATTTATCGTGCCGGCCATTATCGGAAATCTCGGCGCTGTTATCGGCTCCGTCGTCAGCGTGCGCCTGATGCTGATTCAAACGAAAAAGTATTACGGCGACGCGGCCGAAGATCCCTACGACGAAACCTTGACGGCGGAAGACCTCGAAGGCAAAAATGAATTCCGCTACATTCGCGAAGGCAATCTCTTCCAACGCACCTTGGATGCGCTCCTCGAAGGGGGAAGAAACGGCGTGGACATGGGCGTGTCCGTGATCCCCGGCGTGCTCATCGTCTGTACTTTCGTCATGATGATTACCTTCGGACCCGGCGAAGGCGGCCAATACACCGGCGCGGCCTACGAAGGCGTGGAATTTCTGCCCTTGGTCGGCCAAAAGCTGCAATTTATCTTTGAACCGATCTTCGGATTCCAATCGCCGGAAGCCATCGCCTTTCCCATTACGGCCCTTGGTGCCGTCGGTGCGGCGATTTCCCTCGTGCCGAACTTTATTGCAACGGGCGTGGCCCTGCCCAACGACATCGCCGTCTTTACGGCCATGGGCATGTGTTGGTCCGGTTATTTAAGCACCCACATCGCCATGATGGACGCCTTGGATTCCAGAGAATTGGCGGGCAAAGCAATTTTGTCCCACACCATCGGCGGCTTGGCGGCGGGCATCGCAGCGCACTTCATTTTTATGCTTATCGGTTAAGACACAAAGGCGCGGAGGAATCTGCGCTTTTTTTCATTGCCCTTTATGAGATTTGTGTTAAAATCATGTAGAAAACCGTGAAAGAAATGGGGAATCAATTTGCAAAGTTTGAATAAAAAAAGATTACGAAGCTATGCCATTCTCGGCATCGCCATGATTTTATTGAGGCAAGGGGTAATGGCCGCGGGATTTATGCGGGCGACCACGAATTTCATCGCCGCATGGGGCATGGCCCTTGCGGCCATCGGCTTCGTCGTCTTTCATCTTGAATTGCGCCGCGGCCGGGGCATGTCTCCTGAAGGCGAAGAAGTGCTCTTCGGCGGGCCGATGCTTCACGGCGGGCTTATCGTCGCCTTGTCGCTGTTCTTTTTTGCGCTGACATTGGCAAAGGGTCTGATTATCGGTGTCCTCTTCGGCGGCTTGCTTCTGCTTTTTACGAAGTTAATTCGCAATGTAAAACAATCATAAGATGAACAGCCATGGGATCTCTGCGGAGATCCTGTTTTGATTTGAGGCCTGTATTTTTTTATTTTCAAAATATGGGAAATAAATGGAAAAAGAAAAGAACGGAAGTTTGTGTATTTGCCCCTATGGCGGGTAAAAATTATAAATCGGAGAAAACCATTTTAGCGACCGGTACGGATCAATCGAATATTGGAAAGAGCCTTTATGAAAAAAGTAATGACAATTTTAAAACGGGATTTTAAGCGGATACTGACCAACGAGGCGGCACTTCTCGTTCTCGTGGGTATTTCTTTGCTTCCGTCTTTTTACGCGTGGTTCAATATTGCCGCAAACATGGATCCCTATGGAAATTTGGATCAGGTAAAGATCGCTGTCGCCAACGAAGACACAGCCGTGCCCTTTCAGGGAAAGGACCTCAATGCCGGCGACGAAATCGTGGCGGAACTAAAAAAGAACGACCAGCTCGGGTGGACCTTTGTGGATAAAGAGGCGGCCATCGAGGGAGTGAAGGCGGGGGATTACTACGCCGCCATCGTCATTCCTTCGGATTTTTCCTCGTCTTTTCTGTCCATTTTAGATGAAGGCGCCATTCGCTTCCCGGCCCTGGATTACTACGTCAACGAAAAACTCAACGCCATCGCGCCGAAGATTACCTCCACGGGGCTCGGCACCCTGGAAGCGCAAATCGACAGTCGCTTCGTGGCCATGAGTTCGGAGATTTTAGGGGAAAAAGTGGCGAAGACCACGACGGATTTCCGCGGCGAGACGGAGGAAAAGCGCGACGATGCCATTCAAAGTCTGGGCAAGGTGAATCAAAACCTGGCGGAATATGAAACGGTGTTAAAAAACATGGACGGCGAGCTGAATCGCCTGTCGGAATTGAGCCGCGGCGCCCGCAAGGACGTCACGGCTTTGAAGGATGCGGTGAGAAAAGGCGAAATTACGCTGGATGAAGCCTCGGCGCTCCTGGAAGAGACCCGGCGGCAAAGTGAAAAGATCGCCGGCGCCTACGAAGACATGATGGACGACATGGATCGCATGGCGCGCATGGCAGACACCTATTCCGAGAAAAAGTACTTATCTTTGGACCGAGACTTTACCCATGAAAAGCAGCGCATCGAGCGCAGTCTCGTGGACATGGAATTGATTAACGATATAAACAGACGAATTCTGAGGGATTTGGACTGCCTCACGCCCATACCGAAAGAGGCGCGGCCCCTGGATGTCGTGGGGCGTTGGCAGCAAATCAATAGAAGAAACGGCGCCCTTTTAGACGCCGCGAGGGAGCAAAATGCGGCCATCAAATCGGCGAGAATCTCTCTGGAAGACAACCACCGCACGATTCAAAATCGCCTGAAGGAATCCTCTGACGCCCTCGACGATTTAAGGCTTGATTTCCGGAGCAGCGTTCCTCCTATCATGAATCAAAGCTTCGATTTGCTGAATCAGGTGGAAGGGCATTTTTCCGCAAGCTTATCCACCATGCCCGTGCTCCTGGACGAATTTGATCGCCTGCTCGGCGACATGGAGGCCATGTGCGGCGAAGCCCACAAAACCGTGGAAAACAGCTTGGAGAGCCTTGGACGCGCCCAAAACAGCATTTCCGGCCTGCAAAAGGATTTGGGGCAATTGGACCGCGGTCCCCTCTACGAAAAAATTCGCCGGGCTACCATCTTCGACGAAAACACCTTTACCACCTTTATGGAAAGTCCGGTGAAGATCAACGAACACGTGGTTTATCAAAGCGAGAACTACGGCAGCGCCATGACGCCCTTTTTCACGAACCTGGCCCTTTGGGTCGGCGGCATGATTCTTATTTCGATTATAAAAATCGACGTAGACAGAGACGAGTCCGTGGAACCATTGAGCTTTAAAGGAGCCTACGTCGGCCGCTGGGCCCTCTTTGCCTCGATCGGCCTGATTCAGGCCCTTATCGTCAGCGTCGGCGACCTGTGGCTTTTGAAGGTCCAGTGCGCCCATCCCTTCCTCTTTGTGCTTACGGCCCTTTTGTCCTCCCTGGCCTATGTGTCCATGATCTATTCCTTGGCGGCCACCTTCAGAAACATCGGCAAGGCCATCGCCGTTATCGTGCTGATCCTGCAAATTCCCGGCGCTTCCGGCACCTATCCTATCGAAATGATGGCACCCTTTTTCCGCTCCATCTATCCCGCGCTGCCCTTCCACTACGGCATCGACGCCATGCGGGAGGCCATGCTCGGCGTGTATGGATTCCATTTGGGAAAATATTGGCTGATATTGCTGGCCTATTTGCCCCTGTCTCTATTCATCGGCCTGGTCGGTCCTCGGATCTTCGGCGGCCTCAACCATATTTTCGATTTAAGACTGGCGGAAAGCGAGTTGATCCACGGCGACCTTCCGGAAAAACAAAGCATTATGAGCGGCGACTTGATCCCCATGATTTTATCCCAAGATACTCGAGGCTTGGAACGCGTGAAGGATAAGCACGCACGCTTCTTTGCCGGCTATGAAAAAAAGAAGTACTACGCCTTTGTGGCCCTGGCCCTGGTGCCCGGCATTTCCCTCTGCCTGCTCCTGGGCATGGACACCAAGATTCGCTACCTGGTCATTTGGGTCGCCTCTATTATCGCCTTTGCAACCTACTTGATTTGGCTGGAATATTACCGCCGTCGCTACGAAGTGGAAGCGGAGTGGTTGGCCCTTTCCGAATCGGAAGTACTGGATCGACTGAAAGGCAAGGACGCCCATGAATAAAATTAAGAACCATATTAAGGAAGATTTTTCCAGAATTAAAAACAACAGCATCGTCCTCGTGGTGTTTTTGGGCATTAGTTTGATTCCCTGCCTCTACGCCTGGTTTAACATTGCCGCCTCCTGGGATCCTTACAAACATACGGAGAACATTCCCATGGCCGTGGTCAATGAAGACAAGGGCTACGAGCCCACCTTGATTCCCAAAACCTTCGACATCGGCGAGAAGCTGAAGATGAACCTCGCCGTGGAAGAGACGGTGAATTGGATCTTTACGGACCGGGAAGATGCCGTGGAAGGCGTGAAAAGCGGCACCTATTACGCCGCCATTATTATTCCCGCCGATTTCAGTGAAAAGATGTTTTCATTCCTGTCTCCGGGAGGCGAAGCGCCGGAGCTGGAGTACTATGTCAACGAAAAGAAAAACGCCATCGCCCCGAAAGTTGTGGGAAAAGAAGCGGGCAATCTAACCGATTGGGTGAAAGAAACCTTCACGAAAACCCTCTACGACACGGTCTTCGATTCCCTTCTGACGTTCAAAGAAGACGGGGAAAATGCCCGCACCGACGCCCTGTGGGATCAGCTGCAGCAACAATTGGGCCAAAGCAGCGACGCCTTAAGCGTGCAGGCCGCCACCCTGCGCTCCTTTAAACAATTGGCCGAGGCCTCGAAAGTGGTCATGAAAAGCGGCGACAATCTCATGGATACGTCCAAAAGCGCCCTGGACGAAAACATGGGGCGTATGAAGGAAGATCGAAAGGATTTAAATGAATTAAAATCCACATTAAACCTCTTTCGCCGAAACATGGAAACGGCCTTGGATAAAAACATCGCCTACATGGAAAAATTAGGCGGCGACGTGGACGACCTCTTCGAAGACGGAGAAGCGAAGCGTGACCGCTTTGTGGCCAATCGTCGGGCCGTGATCAGCACCTTGGAACAGGACATCAAAGACAAAGAAGAGATGGTGAGAAAAATCACGGATCTCAATGACGAACTCCCCATTCCCCTTATGGGCTTGGAACGGGCGGCGGAAAAAATTTGCCGAAGCAAAGGCTACGAAGAGGCCATGCTCAAGGACCTCAAGGCCGTGGACGACGGGGAGGCCGAAGCCTACGAAGACATCGCCGCCTTGCGCCGTGAATTTCTCGACAGCAAAGAGAGAAACCAAGAGAATTTAGATGCCCTTCGCCGGGAAATCAACGAAACCATGTTTGCGCGCCTGGATTCCGTTCAAAATCAATTGGACGGCGTGGGCAAAGATACGGAAAAACTCTGGGCCGATGCCCGTCAGTCGGCGAAGGAAGTGGCCCGCCTGTCGGCCCGGCTTCAGGGAAATTTGTCCGATTTATCCAATCATATGGATCGTTCCATTGAATTAATCGACGGGGCGAAACAATCCGTCGACGACCTCTACGACAAAACCGTGGTATTGGAAAATTCCGAAGGCGTGGACAAGATAAAACTCTTTTTATCGGAAGATACGAAACAGTTGAGCCAATTCCTCGCAAAGCCCATGCAGACGCGCATCCACCACATTTTTGCCGTGGAAAACTACGGATCGGCCATGGCGGCCTTCTACACGACCTTGGCATTGTGGGTCGGCGCGGTGATCCAGGTTGCATTGATCGACGTGAAGACGCCGGCGTCCTACGAAGAGAAATACGGCGAATTTAAGCCCCACGAGCAGTATTTGGGAAGGCTGAGTCTGTTTCTGATTATCGCCACCATCCAAAGCCTGCTCATCGCCTTGGGCGATCTGTACTTTTTGGACATTCAGTGTTTGCATCCGGCCCATTTCCTCTTTACCACCTGGGTGGCATCCATGGTGTTCACCATGGTCATCTACACCTTGACCGTCTCCTTCGGCGACATCGGAAAAGCCATCTGCGTCGTGCTCATGGTTATTCAAGTGGCGGGCAGCGGCGGGACCTTTCCCATCGATGTGGCGCCGAAATTTTTCAGAGTCATGTATCCTTTCTTGCCCTTCGTGTACAGCATGAATGCCATGAAAGAAACCATCGCCGGTTTTTACGGCGCAACCTACACCCGCTCCCTCTTAATCCTACAAATCTATCTGATCGGATCCTTGGTGCTCGGCCTCGTTCTCAGAAAGCCCATTGTAAAACTGAACGACCGCTTTATGGAGCGATTGGAAGAGACCAAAATAATGTAGACAAACGAGAAAAAATCTTCTCTGTCCTTTTTGCGACGGGGAAGATTTTTTATTATTAATTTTTTTAGTGGGAAAATGGAACAGACTTTTATAATTCCTTGACTTTCGGACTTTAGTAGACTAGAATATTAGCAACTTAAGGAAACACTTAAGTGCAGAAAAAATACTTAGGGATTTAGGAGAGATGACTATGAAACTAAGAAGAAGACGCATTCTGTCCATGGCTCTCGTAGCCATGATGCTGTTAGTGTTCACGGCAGCCTGTACCAAAGTCGATACCGGAAAAGCCGGCGACAACGGCGGCAAAGATGCGCCCCAAGAAGCCACTCGTGCAAAATTCGAAACCTTAAAAGACGGCGACACGATCCATATCGGTATTATCACCGGTACCGTATCCCAAGCGGAAGACGAATTCCGTGCGGCTCAAGAAGCCATTAAGAAATACGGCAACGCCGACGAAGGCGGCATGATTCGCCACGACACCTATCCGGACCGTTTCGAAGCGGAACAAGAAACCACCATTTCCAAAATCGTCGCCATGGCAGACGACCCGGATATGCGCGCTGTCATCGTGAACCAAGCGGTTCCCGGAACCTCCGCCGCATTCCAACAAATCCGCGCCAAACGCCCGGACATTATCTTGATCAACTTAACCGCACAAGAAGATACGGTCATGGCTGAAAACAGCTCGGACTTAGTCTTAGACGCCGACAACGTCAGCCGCGGCTACCGCATCATCAAGGCTGCAAAAGACATGGGCGCAACGAAGTTTGCACACATTACCTTCCCCCGCCACATGTCCATCGAGCTCTTGGCTCTGCGTCGTGCCATTATGGAAGAAGCCTGCAAGGACTTAGGTCTTGAATTTATTTCCTTAAACGCTCCCGACCCGACCACCGACATCGGTGTTCCCGGCGCACAACAATACATCGCAGAAAACATTCAACCCTGGATCGACAAATACGGCAAGGACACGGCGTTCTTCTGTACCAACGACGCCCACACGGAACCCTTGTTAAGAGGGGTTGCAGCCGGCGGCGCCATCTTCGTCGAACAAGACTTACCTTCCCCGATTATGGGTTATCCGAAAGCATTCTCCGTCGACATTCAAGATAAGGCCGGTGACTGGCAAGCCATCAACGCCGAAGTCGAAAAATCAGTTGTCGCAGCCGGCGGTTCCGGTCGCATGGGTACCTGGGCATACTCCTTAGGTTACTCCCTCACCTTAGGTGCCGTTGACTTAGTACAAGAAGTTCTCCACGGCAAAATGGAACTCACCAACATCGACAACATCATCGACTGCGTCGACAACTACACCGAAGGTGCAAAATGGATGGCCGTCAACTACGTCGACCGTGCATCCGGCGAAAAGAAAGACAATCACATCCTGCTCGCACAAGACACCTATGTCTACGGCAAGGGTTACCTGGGCATGGATAAGGTCGAAGTACCTGAAAAATATATGACCATGAATATCGACTTGGATGCAATTAAAGCATCGCAAGAACAAGCGGAAGGCGAAACAGGTGAATAATCGTCGCAAGACGAGCATAAGCATCGGAGATAAACCAGCGATTTTCGTTGGTTTATTTCCTATTAGGAGGTAAATTTTGGCTGAGAACATGTTGGAGGTTCGACATGTCGAAAAGCGCTTTGGCGAAAACGTCGTATTAAGAGACGTGAGCTTCGCCCTGGCGCCCGGGGAAATTCTCGGGCTCGTCGGCGAAAACGGCGCAGGCAAATCGACCTTAATGAACATTATCTTCGGAATGGAAGTCATCCGGGACACCGGAGGCTTCGACGGAGAAATTTTACTGAACGGAGAGCCCATCGACTTTAAATCCCCCATCGACGCGTTGGATGCGGGGATCGGCATGGTGCACCAGGAGTTTAACTTAATTCCCGGTTTTACCGCCGCCGAAAACATTACGTTTAATATGGAGCGCACCAAGCAATCGGTGATCTCTTCCATCTTCGGAAAGAAATACGCCACCATTGACACGGAGGCAAACATCGCCCTCTCCGGCGAATCCCTTGATACCTTAGGCGTGGCCATCGACCCGAGAGGGATGGTGTCCGAAATGCCCGTAGGTCATAAACAGTTTATCGAAATCGCTCGGGAAATTACCCGAGAAGATGTGAAGCTTATTATTATGGACGAGCCCACCGCCGTCTTGACGGAATCCGAAGCCGACCAACTCATGGCGGCATTGAAACGATTGTCGGATCTGGGCATCGCCATTATCTTCATCACCCACCGATTGAGAGAGATCTTAAATGTGTGCGATTCCATCGTCGTTTTAAGAGACGGCGAAATCGTGGAACGCCGAAAAAATGAAGGTCTGAACATCGACCAAATTGCCGCGTGGATGGTGGGCCGCGAAAACGGCATTCGTCCCGAGGCGAGAGAAGAACGAAGAAAGGCTTCCGACGAAGTGGCCCTCAGTATTCGCAACCTGGCTGTGGACATGCCCGGCGAACAGGTTTACGATGTGAATCTCGACGTCCGTGAAGGGGAGATCTTAGGCATCGCCGGTCTCGCCGGCCAAGGCAAACTCGGCATCGCCAACGGCATCTTGGGCACCTATCCCGTCACAGGCTCCGTGGAATTTCACGGAGAACCTTTGGAACTCGGAAACACCAATAAAATTTTAAAGAGCAAAATCGCCTTCGTTTCCGAAGACCGCCGGGGCGTGGGCCTCTTGCTGGACGAGCCTATTTACTGGAATATTTCCTTTAACGCCATGCAGGTGCAAAATAAATTCGTGAAACGCGTCCTCGGGATGCGCTTCAGAGACGAAGCGGAAATGCGCCGCGTCTCCGACGAATACATTCAGTCCTTAGCCATTAAAACCACCGGCGGCGATCAAAAAGCCGGGAACCTTTCCGGGGGCAATCAACAAAAAGTTTGCCTCGCCAAGGCCCTGTGCATGGATCCGGAGCTCCTGTTTGTATCGGAGCCCACCCGCGGGATCGACATCGGCGCCAAGGAATTGGTGTTAAACGCCCTGGAGAAAATCAATCGGGAAGAAGAGACGACCATCGTCATGATCTCTTCGGAACTGGAAGAATTGCGTAGCATTTGCGACCGCATCGCCGTCATCTGCGAAGGGCGCATCGCGGGGATCTTGCCTGCGACGGAAGATGCGAGAAAATTCGGCTTATTAATGAGTGGTGAGAAAGTAGAGGTGGATACTCTTGAATAAAACATGGATTCAACGAATCGGGCTGCCTCGACTGATCATCGGTCTGTTCCTATTGGCCCTCTTTGCGGCGGCACCGGCCGCCGGCGTGTCCCTGGGCGATTCCATCGAAAACGTCCTGGCGCGCTTCGGCATGTTCTCGATCTTAGTTCTTAGTTTGATTCCCATGGTCCAATCGGGCTGCGGGCTGAACTTCGGCTTGCCCATCGGCGTCGTCGCCGGCATCTTAGGCGGCGTCACCAGCATCGAGTTCGGCCTCACGGGTTTTGCCGGCATCTTTTTAGGGATGCTGTTAGGCGCCTTGGTGGCCATCGTCTTCGGATGGGGCTACGGCGTCCTGCTCAACAAAATCAAAGGCGACGAAATGTTGATTGCCACCTACGTCGGCTATTCCTTTACGGCATTTATGTGTATGATCTACTTGATCCTGCCCTACAAAAACCCGGTTTCCGTATTAAGTTACGCCGGCAAGGGCCTTTCCCAACAAATTCCCGTCGCCGATTACTGGATGAACAGCGCCGTGGATGCGGCGGGGACCAGAACCTCCACCGGTGTCTTGACGGACTTCTTAAGCTTCCATATTTTCGGCGTGCGCATTCCCGTGGGGATGTACTTGATCTTCGCCATCCTGGCACTGGCCGTGTGGGCCTTCTTCCGCACGAAAACCGGTACGGCCATGACCGCCGTGGGATCGAATCCGGAATATGCCAGAGCCGGGGGCATTAACATCAACCGCATGCGCCTGTTCTCGGTCATCCTTTCCACGGTCATCGCCGCAGTGGGCATCATCGTCTATCAACAATCCTACGGATTTATTCAACTCTATCAATCGCCTCTGTCCTTTACCTTCCAAACCGTCGCGGCCCTCTTAATCGGCGGCGCCAGCATTAACAAGGCGACGATCCCCAATGTCATCATCGGGACCTTCCTGTTCCAGGGGATTATTACCTTAACGCCGACGGTCATCAACGGCGCCATTAACATCGACGTGTCGGAAGTTCTCAGATTGATCGTCACCAACGGTATGATCGTCTACGCATTGACCAGGAGGAATCGCAATGAATAAGTCCTTTACATCAAAGCTGTCGCGATACGCCGTGCCGATTCTGTTTACAATCATCATCGCCATCGGCTTATGGATCGCAAAGCCCCCCTTAAGCTACGTTACCTCGGAAATCGGCAAGCGCATGGTGCGCAACACCTTCCTCGTCCTTTCCCTGATCATTCCCATTATCGCCGGCATGGGGATCAACTTCGGTATCCCCCTGGGCGCCATGAGCGGCCAAATCGGCCTGATCTTCGCCCAAGACTGGGGCATCACCGGCCCGGCCGGCATTCTCGTCGCCGTCTTAATCGGCACGCCCATCGCCATTATGCTGGGCAAATTCTCCGGCCACGTCTTAAATCGTGCCCGGGGTCGAGAAATGATCACCTCAATGATGCTCGCCTTCTTTATGCTGGGCGTGTACATGCTCTTTTTGCTCTACCTGTGCGGGTCCTTGGTGCCCATGCACAATCAATCCATGATTTTGTCGAAAGGCTACGGAATCAAAAACTCCATTACCCTGACGACGGGTCATGCCATCGACAACATTCTGCTCTACAACATTAATTTCCCCGTGTCGGCGACGCAAAGGGTAAACATCGACATCCCCGTGGTGACGATTTTGATCATCGCCCTGCTCTGCGTCTTCATTGTATGGTTCAAAAAGACCAAGCTGGGCCACGACATGAAGGCCGTCGGCATGGACCAAGTGATTTCCGGAAATGCCGGGATCTACTCCGACAAGGTGCGGGTACAATCCATCGTCATCTCCACCGTATTGGCCTGCTACGGGCAAATTATCTATCTGCAAAACATCGGCACCCTGGCCACCTACGCCGGGCAAGACCAAGCGGCCCTTTACGCGGCGGCCTCCATCCTCGTCGGCGGCGCCAGCGTCATGCGGGCCTCCATTCCCAACGCCGTTTTGGGAACCATGCTGTTCCACTTAATGTTTATTATCCTGCCCCAAGCCGGCCGGATCCTTACCGGCGATGCCATGATGGGCGAGTACTTCCGTACCTTCATCTCCTACGGCGTCGTAACCGTTGCCTTGATTATGCACGCGTACAACCGCCTGAAACAAGCGGAAGAAGCGCGTCAGGAAAACAGGCGAGAGGCATTGAGTGGCGGCGAACCCACATCCGGTGAATCGGCGGCATCGTAACATGATGAAGAGACTCGAAAGGGTCTCTTTTCATTTTGGCCGCAAGAGGTGGTAAAATAGATAGCATCGAAAAAGGATTGGTTTTTCCAGGAGGTGTTTATGTTTAAGAATGAAGTCGACCGCGTCGGGCAGGCGGCGGCGGACAAGGTTCGCTTTTTAAATGAAAATCCCGGCGGCTATTTCGTCTCATCCCTCATGGCGGGGATGTACATCGGTTTCGGTATTTTGCTTTCCTTTACAATTGGCTCCATGGGCTCCTTGCCCCTTATGAAGCTTTTCATGGGCATGTCCTTCGCCTGTGCCTTGAGTTTAGTCGTTATGGCCGGGGCGGAGCTTTTTACGGGCAATAACATGGTCATGGCCACGGGCTTTATGCAAAAAACCGTGTCGGCCAAGGAGATGCTGAAGCTCTGGCTGATTTGCTACGTGGGCAATTGGCTGGGGAGCATTCTTCTCGCCTGGATTTTTTCCCGCACCGGGCTTATGACCGAGGCCTTCTGCGAGACGGTGGCGAAGGCGGCTGCGGCAAAGGTGAGCATTCCCTTCGGCGCGCTGCTTCTTCGCGCCGCATTATGTAATATGCTCGTGTGCCTCGGCGTGTGGTGCTCCATAAAAATGGCCTCGGAGTCGGGGAAACTCATTATGATCTTCTGGATCATCGTCATTTTTTTCACCGCAGGCTTCGAACACTCCGTCGCCAATATGACGCTCTTATCCCTGGATTTTATGGCGCCGGCCACGGCCATGACCATGGGAAGTTACCTCTACAATATTTTAACGGTCTCTTTGGGCAATATGATCGGGGGCGTTTTCTTCGTCGCCGTGCCCTACACCCTTATGGCGAAAAAATAAATTTTTCTAATAGCAAAGCGATCGGCGTTCCGGTCGCTTTTTGCTTATTTCCATGCTTAAAAGCTCGGTTCATGGTATAGTTAAGTAGACAACAGTAAAGTTCAGAAACAGAAAGGAAGATTTTATGCACTACACAGGACAAACATTTCGCCCGCCGAGAGAGGCATACAGCCCCCTATTGGAAGTGACGGTGGGCTGTTCCCATAACGAATGCACTTACTGCGCCATGTATAAGGACGTGAGTTTCAGAAAGGCGCCGAAGGAGCAGGTGATTGCGGATCTTCAAGAGCTTTCGTCCTATGCCGATCGCCTGGACCGCATCTTTCTCTTAAACGGCGATCCCTTTATTTTGGACACGGACTACCTTCTGGAAATCGCCGATTGGATTTACGAGTACCTGCCCAATATCGAGACCATTACCTGCTACGCGTCGATTTTCGACATAAAAAATAAAAGCGTGGAGGATTTGAAGCGGCTGAGAAAGGCCGGGTACAATCAATTGTACATCGGCATCGAAACGGCCCACGATCCCACATTAAAGCGCATTAAAAAGGGCTGCACCCAAGAAGACGAGTATCGGGAACTGGCCAAGTTGGAAGAAGCGGGCATCGACTGGATCTGCATGGTCATGTCAGGCATTGCCGGCAAGGAAGACAGCTTCGCCCACGCCGAGGAAACTGCGGCACTTTTAAACAAGCATCAACCCTTGAGCGTCTCGCCTCTCACCACCTCGGTTCACGCGGGCACGGAGCTCGCGGAAGAAGTGGCGCGGGGGGATTTCGTGCCTCTGACGGAAGGGGACATTCTTCTCGAGGAAATCCACCTTTTGGAAAAATTGGATCTCAACCCGCGGGCGCTGTTTTTCGGCGTTCACGCCTATAACACGGCGCCGGTCATCGGCCGCTTCTCGGAAAAAGAAGAGATGCTCAGAAAGCTTCGGGCGGTCTACGATAGCATGACGGAAGAACAGAAAAACGCGCGGCTGCAACGCTACGGCTATTAATGAAAAGGCCTCTCTATGAAGCTGTAAAAGGCCTTCGCGGCGGGGCGAACTTCGCCATGCCCGGGCATAAGGGCCGTGTGGCTTTCGATTTTGACTTCGGGGACGATTGGACGGAAGTCACCGGGGCGGACAATCTCTTGGATCCCACGGAGGCCATCGCCGAAGCCCAAGCTGAAATCGCCGCGGCCTACGGCGTGAAGAAAAGCGTCATCGTCCCGGCGGGCTCCACTGCGGGGATCAAGCTGGCCCTTTATCTCGCGTTAAAGCCCGGGGAGAAGATTTTGATTCAGCGCAATTCCCACCAGTCCCTCTTTCACGGGGCCGTGGCGTTGGATCTTCACCTCTCTTACCTGTCGGCAAATGTGGACGAGGCCACGGGTCTCTTTTCCGGCGTGGATCCCGAGGATGTGAAAAAGGCTTTAGACGAAGACCCGTCCATTGCCGCCGTGTTTTTGACGAGCCCCGACTACTTCGGCGGCGGCTTAAAGCTGAAAGAAATCGCGGACATCGTCCACGCTCGGAACAAGACTCTCATCGTGGACGAGGCCCACGGCGCCCACTGGGCCTTTACGCCTCTGGCGAAGTTCAGCGCCGTCAATTATGCCGATTACACGGTGCAGTCTCTGCACAAAACCATGGCGGCTCTCACCGGAGCGGCGCTCTTGCACATAAATAAAGAAGTGGACGAGAAGAAGCTCTTAAAAGGCATGGGCCTCTTTCTCTCCACCTCGCCATCCTATTTGCTCATGTTGTCCTCGGAATACGCCGTGGCGGCGGGGAAAGACATGGATTGGAAGAAACTCCTGCGCTTTCGTGAGCAAATCGAAAAGCGCCTGCCCCAACTTACTGTCGTAAAGGCGCGGGGGAATTTTATAGCCTGCGAAGATCCCATGAAGTTTCTCTTTCACCTGCCCGGCTATCGGGGCGACGATGTGGTGTCCCTTTTGGCGGAGGAAGGTGTTTACTTGGAGATGGGCGACGCTTATTACGCCCTGGCGATTTTGTCTCCCTATCACGAGGACGAGGACGTGGAACGCTTGATTCGCGCCATTCGATCCCTTCCGAAAAAAGAAGAGGGAAGCGGCTTCGAAAAGGGTATATATCCCGAAACGGAGGCGGTCTTTCGGCCGAGGGAAGCCTTTTTTGCGGAGACGGAAAGCGTATCCATCGACGAGGCGAAAGGCCGAGTGGCGGCACAAAACATGACGCCTTATCCGCCGGGCATTCCCGTCGTCACCTATGGCGAGCGGATCACGGAGGAAGTGATTCGGGCGATTAAAGGGAGGAAAGACATCCCGGGCTTTGAAGGCGGAAAAATCACGGTCATTAAGGAGGCATTATGAAGTATTATCTCATCGAAGGCAAGTTCAAGACCTTCAGCTTTTCACTTTACGACGACGAAAACAAGGATCTGAAGGCGGAATTCGACGCCTTTATCCAAGCGGGCATGGACCGGGGGGATTTCCTCATGTTCGGCGACAAGGCCCACGGCCTTCTCGGCCTGGCAAAAGGCAGCCATTTAGACGATGTGCTTTCGGAATTCGAAAGCGATCCGCTGACCTTGGCCGATGTGGTGGAATACCGAATCGTGGAAATCGAAGATGCCGTGATCAGCAAGCATCCGGAGAAATTTTTAGAAAAATAAACAAGCAAAAAGCGAGCACATAGGCTCGCTTTGGACGCAAGACAAACGACAAACACTATTAGGGGTTTATCTTCTGATGTGCGTACCTTTATGAAAAATGCCGAAGTCCAAAGGGGCTTCGGCATTTTTGCGATTAATGGGTTAATAGCTGATGTGATTTATTTTTTACTTCCAAAGACGTCATTTTACGAAGGGCACGATTCATTGGCCTGCAGTCAAATCAAAGGTAAATTCGTCGCCCGTTGCCTGTTCCTCACCGGACTCTTTCCCGCTACGGTTGGGAAGCTCCGCTTTGTATAATTGACATTTCAATGATGTGATGTCGTTTAACAATTCATCGGCAGTGACTTCGCTGGTAACCGGCGAGAAGTAGAGGGTCGACGTGTTTTCATCTGCTTCGATCGTTTCAAAATAAACCAAGCGACCTTTGGAATCTCTCGCCTTCACCGAAAAAATAGTGTCCTTCGCCGATGGCGGATAGGTGAGTGTCATTTTTTGTGAAGCCGGGCTCATGGTGAATTCTTTAATCATAATCCCGTTTGAATTCGGCACGACAAAATCTTTTGAGATGATCCTTTTCTCCATTTTCATCTTCGCCATATCCACATGGGTGGTAATAGAAATTTTTTTGCTGTTGCCTAAAAGCGTGTCAAAGATAAACTCCAGCTGTGCAGTGCCTTCCTTCGGTAGGGGACTTTCCAAGGAATACATTAAAGATGTGGCAGTAACATTCGGATTGCCCGGCAAATTTCCTTCCTGGCCGCTTGAGCCGAGGATGCTGACTTTTTTTCCGTTTACTTTAAGCTCCGTTAAGTTGGCACCCTCCGACAGCTTTTCACCCGGACCATTGAAGCTCAAAAGCACGGCGTAGAGATTATTGTCCTCTGTCGTGATGGTATCCAAAACATATTTTTTGCCGTCGATTTCGAAGGGTTCATGTAATTTGACGCTATACTTGTCTACATCGGCTGAAAGACCCATTGCACTCGATAAGCTCAAGGTGATGCTGTCCGCGAGGTCTTTCGTCTTTGCTAAAACATAGCCGTTGGATGCGTGGTTCGTGACGCCAAAAGCCAACAGCAATATGGCCGCGATTGTCCCCGTATTTCTGACGAAAAGTTGTCTCTTGTTGTTGCGTTTCAATTTCTTCACCGCCTTTTTGAGATTTTCTCTTTCAAAAGTCTCGAGAGGAATCTCTTCGTACTCTATTTTTATATCGTTCAATCGATCGTAAAGATTATCTTTCATACATTTTCACCTCTCCATCTTCTTAAAAGCTTCCTCGCCCTGCTGACCTTTTGATAGGCATTTTCCGTAGAAATATGTTGCTCCGATGCCGCCTCGCCATAGGAAAGCCCGCGAATAAAAATATTTTCAAAGAGTTTTTTATCCTCATCGTCTAAGGCGGACAGAGCTTCTTCTATTTCTAAATTGGAATGGATGTCGGAATCTTTTGTCGCGGAATTTTCGTCGAGAAGAATAGCTTCAAATTTACTTTCTCTTCGGAGCAAATCGATGGCTTTATATTTTGAAACCGCAGCACACCAATTTTTAAAAGAAGACCTCTTCGGATCAAAATAGTCGATATTTTGCCAGATACTTAAAAGAGAATCATTCATCGCCTCGTCCCAAAGGCTCGGGTATTTCCAAAGTGTTTTTGAGATAACGCCTTTTAACACTTTTCCATAGACTTCGATCACGACGTACAACGCGTCTTCATCTCTGTTCTTCAGCCTTTGTATCAAATCTCTATTCTCCATACTTCCTCCTTTCACTAGTATATTCGTGTTGAGAGTCGTCGTTCTGACAATTTTTTTGAAGGAACTTGTTATTAAAAAAAGACAAGCCCATCTATTTCGGATTGCAGACAAATCGAAAACGTCCCTTTTTTTATGGTGTGAAGCCGACCGGCTGTTTTTAATAGTTTACTACTTAGAGCTTAAAGAGGTTTGAAGACACAAAAAAGGAAGGGTGAATCGGGTGATTCTCCCTTCCTTAACCATTACTCTGAAGCGAGCATCGGCTCGCTTTTTCTATGTCGAAATTTACTTGTCTTCAAAAAATGTTTCCGCATAGCGCACGGAAGCCATGGCGTCTTTGCAGTAAGCGTGGGCGCCGATTTCTTCGGCGTAGTCTTCCGTTAAGACGGCGCCGCCCACCATGACCTTCGTCTCCGGCGCTTCTTTTTTCAGGAGGCGAATGGTTTCTTCCATAAAGGGAACCGTGGTGGTCATGAGAGCGGAGAGGCCCACAAGGGGAATGTTCTCTTCTTTCACGGCCTCGACGATTTTTTCCGGAGACACGTCTTTTCCCAAGTCCAAAATATCGAAGCCGTAATTTTCCAAGAGGGCCTTCACGATGTTTTTTCCGATGTCGTGGATGTCGCCTTTTACCGTGGCCACGAGTATGCGACCTTTGTTTTCGGCAACATTGCCTTCTTCGTCCATCTTGGCGCGGATCACCGTAAAGGCCGCGGCGGCGGCATCGGCGGCGCGAAGAAGTTGGGGAAGGAAGAGGGTCTTTTCCTCGAAGCCCCGGCCCACTTTGTCCAAAGAGGGAACCAAGTAGCCGTTAATAATGTCGATGGGGCTGTGATCGGAAAGAAGGGCCACGGTCATGTCTTTGGCGTCTTTACTCAGGCCCTTTTCGATGGCGTAGGATAAATCCCGGTCGCCGCTATGGGCCGCGGTCTTTTCTTCCTCCGTAAAGGCGGCGATAAATTCGCTGAAATCCGGATCGCAGCCTAAGAGGGCCATGGAGGATTTGTAGGCCTTTTGCATAAGGGCCGAGGAGGGATTCACGATCCCTGCGCTGAGGCCTGCGGCGAGGCACATGGCGTAGAAATTGCTGTTAATGAGCTCCCGATTGGGCAGGCCGAAGGAAATGTTGGACACGCCCAAGGTGGAGTGGAGTCCGCGAGCCTTCAATCGGCGCAAGGTCTCCAGGACGACGACGGCACCGTCTTTTTGGCTGGAGATGGTCATGGCCAAAGGATCGAAGAGAAAAGCTTCAGGCTCCAGTCCGTAGCGGGCGCCTTCTCGGAGGATGGCATCCACGATGGCCATGCGCTTTTCCACGGTTTTCGGAATGCCCTCGTCGTCTAAGAGAAGGGCCACGCACAGGCCGCCGTATTTTTTCGCGATGGGAAAGACGGCGTCCATGGTGGATTTTTTGCCGCTCACGGAATTAAGTAAGGGCCGGCCGTTGTAGATTCGGGCGGCGGCTTCCATGGCATCGGGATTGCTTGTGTCGATGGCCAGGGGCAGATCGCACACCCCTTGCAGGGCGCGGATCATTTCCGGGAGCACCGCCACTTCATCCAGGCCTGGCACGCCCACATTCACGTCCAGGACGTGGGCGCCGTCCTCTTCCTCCTCCAGGGCGATGGCTAATACCGCCGAGGTGTGGCGATCCTTCAGGGCCTGCCCGAGGTATTTCTTTCCCGTGGGATTGAGCCGCTCGCCGATCATCACCGGTTTTTCGTCGAAGTCCACGACATGGGTGTAGGAGCTTACGGCGGATCGGGGACGCCCCTTCGGCGGGGCGACGTCAATGGCGCGGGTTTTCTCCACGGTTTTTTCGATGTAGGCGGGCAGGGTGCCGCAGCAGCCGCCGAGCACGCGCACGCCCATCTCCGCAAACTGAATCATGTAATCGGAAAAGGCCTCGGCGTCGATGTCGTAGGTGGTTTTTCCGTCTTTCATGCTGGGCAGGCCGGCATTGGGGCTCACGATCAGGGGGATCGTTGAGAGGGAAGCCATTTTTTCCATAAGTGGGAGGGTTTGCACCGGGCCGAAGGAGCAGTTCATGCCCATGGCGTCGGCGCCTAAGGCCGTGGTCATTTCCACATAGGCGTCCATGTCGCAGCCCGTTAAGAGGCGCCCGTCTTCCTGAAAGGCGGCGGTGACGAAGACGGGAAGATCGGAATTTTCTTTTGCGGCGAGAAGAGCCGCTTTGATTTCGTAAGTATCGGACATGGTTTCGATGGTAATGAGATCCGCCCCGGCCGCGGCGCCGGCTACGACGATTTCCTTAAAACAATCGTAGGCGTCTTCGAAGGCCACATCCCCCAAAGGCGCCAGGATTTTTCCCAAGGGGCCGATGTCCAACGACACGTAGCCGGCACCTTCCGCCTTTACGGCGGCTTTTCCGTTGGCCACGGCAGCGGCCACCACCGTTTCTACGGACACGTCGGAATCCGCAAACTTAAAGCGGTTGGCGCCGAAGGTATTGGTGAGAATAATGTCCGCGCCGCTCCTTAAATAGGCTCGGTGCATGTCCACGATCACCTCGGGGGCATCGATGTTTAAAAGTTCCGGCAGGGCGCCGGCCTTCAAGCCCTGTTGTTGCAAATAGGTGCCGCAGGCGCCGTCGTAGTAGAGGCGGCCGTTTTTTAATGAATCAAGTAGCGATGTCATACATTCCTCCGATCCAATCCCATAAGGGCGGTAATGGTTTTTGTCGGGACGAGCATATTACCTTCCGTCAGGGCGATGTGCATTTTTTTATCCGCCTGCAAACTCCGTATCAGGGGCCACTGAAATTCCAAGCCGAAATCGGCGAAGCCGGGGGAGAAGCGGGGATGGGCGATAAAGCCCTGTTGCGTCGCCTCTTCCCGCACCCGGGCGCAGTAGGCGTTGGCGTAGCTTTCCAAATATTCCGTGCAGCAGGCATCGGTAATAAAAGCGTCGGCCTTGGATGTAATGAGCAGGCGGCTGATCAGTCGGTCCACGGCCGGGCCCAAGGTCATGGCGAAGAGAAGGGCGTATTTGCTGGTCTTCATATTCTTTTGAAGCATTTCACTTTCAGTAGAAAAATCGCCGAAGACGATGGCGCCGCCTTGTTTCGTTATGGGGCGAAGGGAAGCCACGTGGCGCAGGGAGATCGCATCCTCGAGACGCTTTAAATTACGCTCCACATCGTCGGAAGTGGCGGCATCGGGGGCATTTCCCTCCAGGCGCAGGTAGCGGTATATTTCCCTGCGCCTAAGATCCTCGATACCGATGGCGGGCACGTCGCGAATAGACGATAGATTAAGCATGGAAGAGGCGGCCCAAATCCCGGACGATGCGCTCCGGAATGGCCGGCTTGTTCATGGTGTAGACGTGAATACCGCTGACGCCTGCAGCCACGAGATCCGCCATTTGATTTTCGGCAAAGGTGAGCCCCGCATCGAACATGGCGTCGGAATCGTCCTTAAAGCGATCCACCATGCGCAAGAGGGAATCGGGCAGGGCGGCGTCGCTTAAATCTTTGATGCGGCGCACTTGCCCGGCGCTCGTAATGGGCATAATGCCGGCCAAAACGGGCACGTCGATGCCCAGGTTGCGGGCCTTTTCAAGAAAGCGGTAAAAGACCTCGTTGTCGAAAAACATTTGCGTGGTCAAAAAATCCACGCCCATGTCCACTTTCTCCTTTAGGTGGCGCAATTCTTCGTCCATGGAAAGGGCGGGATCGTTGCCTTCGGGGAAGCAGGCGGCGCCGATGGTGAAAGCGCCGCGCTCGCGGAAGTAGGCCACCATGTCCTTGGCATAGGGCAAGTACGCATCTTCGCCCAGCTCCCGAGCGGAATCGCCGCCTAAAACCAGAATATTCTTGACCTTGTTTTCCGTGAGCTCGTCGTAAACGGCGGAGAGTTCGGTTTTCGGAATGCCCGAGCAGGTCAAGTGTGCGATGGAGGGAATTCCCATCACTTCGCTGACGGCATTTGAAATTTGAATGGTCTGATCCCCGCCGCTTCCGTCGGCCTTAAAGGTCACGGACATAAAGTCGGGCTCGTAGGCTGCCATGCGCGCCGCGGAGGCCATGACGGCTTTTAATGACATTCGTTGATTCGGGGGAAAGATTTCAAATGAAAGTCGCGTGTGATCGGGTGAGAAAAATTCTTTAATGTGCATAAATTACCTCCAAATGTAATTTTCACATTATAACATAGAAAGCACGTAGCGAATAGAGGCCCGGGCAATGTGCAACACACACTTCACGGCATCTATGGCGACGTGCTTTATTTTTTCTTGGCGAAGATATAAAAATGTTGAACCAGGTAGCTGATGATGAATACGGTAAATTCCACGCAGAGTTTCGCCACCGTGGCCTGAAGACCTAAAATATTGCCGTAGAAGCTTAAAAGCAAACTGTTGGCGGTGAGAAGGACGGCGACGAGGGCGGCGTACTGCAAAAAGTCTTTAATCAGGGGATCCTTGGATTCAAAGACGTAATTGCGGTTTAAGTAGAAATTCAAATTGGCGCTGATGAGCCTCGCCGCCACATTGGGAATGGCCAAGGCGTAGGTCATATGGAGGGGGCGGGCGAGGTAATAAAATAAGTTAAAGAGCAAAAAGTCCAGAGTAAAGCTGATGATGCCGCTCAATGTAAAGAGCACCGCTTCGCCGTTATCCAAGAGGCTGCGAAAGATCCTGGAAGAATCCTTCAGGGCGTTGTAGTGGGAAGTGGAATTTTCCTTGTCCCGGTAAATGGTCTCGATGGGCACCTGCACGAGAGGATAGGGGCTTTTCGCCCAATCCATAAGCTGGCGCATTTCGTATTCGTAGCGTTCCCCTTCCATGGAAAGGAGCAGGTCCAAATGCTTGGTGCTGAAAGCCCGAAGGCCCGTTTGGGTATCTTCCAAATCCTTTATTCCCGTCAACCGGCCGAAAACTTTCGCCGTGAGGCGATTGCCGATGCGGGAGCGCAGGGGCGTGTTCTCGGGAAAATCCCGCACACCTAAGACGAGGGCCTCGGGATTTTCGTGGGCCGCCTTGAGAATGCGCAGGGTATCTTTCGGGCTGTGCTGGCCGTCGGCATCGGCGGTGACGATAAATTCCACTTGGGGCATGGATAAAATCTTTTCCATGGCATACTTCATGGCGTAGCCCTTGCCTCGATTGGTTTCGTAAGAGAGAAGGGTGACCGCTTCGGGAAGACGATCGAATACGGGCCTAAAGGCCTCGCCGCTTCCGTCGTCCACCACCATTACCTGAAGATCCTCGGCCAAGAGAGCCTCGGCAAAGGAAAGCAGGCTGTCGTCGGGCTCGTAGGCGGGAATCAAAACCAAATCCCTGTTCAGTTGTAGGCCGCGATCAGTCATTGTTCGCGCCGAGGGAAATAAATTCAACTTCCTGCGCAAGGCGGCTGCGTAAAAATGCGGCCGTGTCGTCGCTCAGCTCGCCGGTAAAAGCCATTTGCAATTTTCCCTCTCCCTCCTTTTGAATGTTTCCCTCAAGTTTTCGCATGAGCTGGCGCACCGTGGCGGCGTTTCCGTCTAAAATTTCCATGTGCTCGGGAAGAAGCTCGCGAAACAGATCCCGGTACCAAATAAAATGGGTGCAGCCCAAGACCAAGGCGCCGTATTCCTCGAGAGGATAGGAGGCGAGAATGGTCTCCAGATCGTAGCGAACGGCGTCTGTGTCGAATTCCAAACGCTCGGCAAAATCCACCAAATTCGGCAGAGGCAAAATGTCCACCAAGCGGTCGTCGTCGAATTTTTCGACGAGGCGGCGCAGGCGGGCGCTTTTTCCCGTGCCCTCAGTGGAAAGCACCAAGATCCGCTTCAGGTCCACATCGTGTTCGATGGCGGGCTTCACGGCGGGCTCCATGCCCACGATGGGAATGGTGTATTTTTTTCTCAGATAATCGGCGGATGTGACCGTGGCCGTGTTGCAGGCGAGGAGCACGGCCTTCGGTGAAAAGGGGCGCGTGGCCGCCATCATCTGATCCAAATAGCTGCGAATTTCCTCGGCATCTTTCGGGCCGTAGGGCACGTGGGCCGTGTCCCCGTAATAAATAAAATGCTCCGCCGGCATGGCGCGAATCGCTTCCATAAGCGCCGTGACGCCGCCGAGGCCGGAGTCGAAAATGACGATCGAATCTCCCATAAGTCACATCCTTTCTGAAAATATTATAACAGATGGAAAAGAGCGGTTCGTTACAGAGCCGTCTTTATATGTCAAAGTTTCGGAAAACGGGCATAAAAAAAGTCGCCCTATAGGCGACCTTGGTGGAGATGAGGAGAATCGAACTCCTTACCTCTTGAATGCCATTCAAGCGCTCTCCCATGTGAGCTACACCCCCGCAATTGAGTTCTTGATTAGTATACGGGGATGTAAGATAAATGTCAAGCCTTTTTTAAAGGAGAATGGAAAATAAAGCATTGCTCCCGAAATCCGGCGCGTCGCGGCGGTAGGAATGGTAGCGGGAATCGGCGAGGGTATCGGCGGGATCGATTTCGATGTTTTCCGCCAAAATACCGGCCTCACAAAGCATGCGGGCGTTGGTTTGTTTCATGTCGATAAAGTCGTGTGCGTCGTCGTCCGGAGAAATCACATCACTTGCAAAAGCAAAAGTTTCCCGCCAAAGGGCGCTCACTTCCTTTCCCACCTGAAAGCTCGCGGGGCCGATGCAGGGCCCGATAAAGGCAAGCACGTCCTCGGGGTTCGTGCCGTAGTGCTTTGTCAAGGCGGTCAGGGCCTTCGCCGGCAATTTCTGCACCGTGGAGCGCCAGCCCGCGTGTACGGAAGCCATGGCGCCTTTCGCGGGATCGTAAAGCAGCACCGGCGTGCAGTCGGAAATACGCGTCGCGAGGGCTATATTCTTTTTGTTCGTAATCATGGCGTCGGTGTCGATTAAAATGCGGTAGCCGAAGTAGTCTTCGCCTGAGTCTTCGTCGATCACCGCCACGTGATCGGAATGGGTTTGGTTCATAAAGTAAACGTCTCTCGCTTTGACGCCCAGTTCGTTGAGAAAATTCTCCGTATCCTTTCGGAAATGGTCTTCTCCCAATGCGGCGCGAAAATCGTAGGGCTTTTTCGACAGGTTGAAGCGTATCCCTTTAGAATCTCTGAGTAACACGGTTTGATCCGCCTTTCCATCTTTGTTTCCATTGGTTATAATGGTGCTGGAGGATTTTATGAGCAAATTTAAAAAGAGGATCGTCCTCTTTCTTATTATTATAATGGCGGCGAGTCTGGGAATCAAAGGAAAGACCCTTCTTCCCTACAAGGCCGAGCCCCTGTTTCAGCTGAAGACCGATCAGGAAATCATGAACATGGGCATTTTAAAGGGCGGCGTGCTGGCCACATTCGACGGCGACCGCCTGGCCTTTTACGACAGACAGGGCCGAAAGAAGACGGTGGATCGTCTGGGCGAAGGGCAAAAGGCCTTTTTCGGCGAGGCCGACGCCATGCTCTACGACGAAGACGTGGACAAAGTGGCGGTCTTCGGGGAAGACGGAAAAGAAAAACAAACTTACCGCGTCGACGGCACCCTGTTCAACGCCAGGGTGCAGGACGGCACGCGAATTTTCCACTGCCGCTACGACGACGGGGAGAAACTTTTTGTCGCATCGGACGGCGGCAGCCTCACGGAAGTGTTTCAGACGAAGAATTACATTTTGGACTACCGCTTCGATTCGTCGAAGTCCTTTGTGGTGACGGAGCTTTCCAACGCGGCCAACGGCTACAAGACCACGGTGTACCGCGAAGAGGGAAAGGGCGATCGCGGCGCCATGGCCTCCACGGAATTTCCCATGGAAGTGGCCATGGGCATGGTGATCGGGAAGTACCCCGTCGTGGTGACGGAAAAGCATCTCTACGGCCTGGACAAGGAATTGATTACGGAAAAGACGCCGATTTTATCCGACATCACCTTGTACAACGGCCGCTTGTACTCTCTGCACAGCGGTTTGTTGAGCGTGTACGACGGCCACCTGAAGGAGAAGAAACACTACCTTATGGAGGCCAATGTGGATCGGCTGGCGGTGATGAAGGAAGGGCTTTTCGCCTACGGCAATCGGGAGATTTTGTCCCGGCCCATGTCCAAGGCGCCTTTTCACATTCGCTTCGACGACAATCAGGAAAAGCTCCTTTTAAAAGACGGCTACCTGGCCGCCTACGAACACAAGCACGTGGCTTTTTATCGCCTGAAGCCCCACTTTTCATTCAGCAAGGACAAGATTCAGGAATTAAAACACACAGAGTAACAGATGGGAGTTGTTATGGCTGAAGTCAAAGCCTTTTTATTTACGGCGCCCGGGAAATTTAGCATTCCCGGCATGATCCTCTCGGGGATCATTCTCTTTTTTGTATCGCGGATTGCCGTGAGCCTTATCGGCACGGCCCTGGGCAAGTACATCGCCAATCGGGAGCAAAAACAGGTGCGAAACAAAAGACGGGTCATTACCTTAACCCATTTGGCGGGAAGCGCATCGAAATATGCCATCTACGGCGTGGCCCTCTTGATCTTTTTAAATCTCTGCCGGGTCAACACATCTACCTTAATCGCCACGGCGGGGATCGGCTCTCTGGCCATTGCCATGGGCGCCCAGGAAATTATTAAAGACTTTCTCAACGGCTTTTTCATTATTTTCGACGACCAATTTGCCGTGGGCGAGTACGTGGAGTGTGCCGACAGAAAAGGCTACGTGGCGTCTCTGGGCTTTCGCGCCACAGTGATCCGCGACTTCGACGGCACCCTGCACACCATTCCCAATTCCGCCATTCGCATCGTCACCAATCGCGGACGAGGCAGAAAGCGGGCCAAAGTCGTGGTGCCCATCGACCGCAGCGAGGATCCGGACCGGGCGATTGCCGCCATCGACGGCGCGGCAAAATCCTTAAAAGACACGTACCCCCACGCCACGACGGAAGTGTGGGGCGTGACGGATTTTATCGCCAACGGCTATGAAATCACCGTGGTGGCCTGGGACGAGGCGCGCTATCAATTTGATTTGGAATACGATCTGAGAAAGGCCATCGCCAAGGCCATGAACGCGGAAAATATCAACATACCCATCGCCCGTTACCAGGCGGGCCCCCTTAAAGGAGAGGTGAAATGAACCGACTGTATTACGAAGAAGGCGACGTGGTCACCCTGAAAAAAGGCCACCCCTGCGGCGAAAATCTGTGGAAGATTTTGCGCACCGGCGTGGACATTAAACTGGCCTGCATGGGCTGCGACAGAACCATCTGGATGGCGCGCATGGATTTTGAAAAGCGCGTGAGGAAAATAAAAGAAGGAGAAAAAATGGTGGCCATCGTCCACCATCTTCCGAAAGACGCCTCAAACGAAGGTGAATAAATGATGAAATATTCGCCATTCGTTGCGGGATTCGGGCGGATTTGCTAAAATAGAAAGTTAGTGAAAGGAACGTGTATAAATGTCTCTATTAGATAAAATCTTCGGCACCTACTCCAATCGGGAGATTAAAAAAATCCGCCCGATCATGGAAAAAGTCCTCGCTTTGGACAGTGCCATGCAAAAATTAACCGACGAAGAATTAAAGGCAAAGACCGCTGAATTTAAAGGCCGTGTGGCCGGCGGCGAAAGCCTCGACGACATCCTCCCCGAAGCCTTTGCCGTGGTTCGCGAAGCCGCCGACCGGGTTCTCGGGATGAAACACTTCCCCGTGCAAATTCTCGGGGGGATTGTATTGCACCAAGGCCGTATCGCCGAAATGAAAACCGGTGAAGGGAAGACCTTGGTCGCCACCCTGCCCGCCTACTTAAATGCCTTGGCCGGCAAGGGCGCCCACGTGGTCACGGTCAACGACTACTTGGCCGAACGGGACAAGCAATGGATGGGCAAGGTGTATACCTTCTTAGGCATGTCCGTTGGCTGTATTCTCCACGACATGACGCCGGAAGAGCGGCAAGTGGCCTACGGCGCCGACATTACCTACGGGACCAACAACGAATTCGGTTTCGACTACCTTCGCGACAACATGGTCGTCTATCAGGAAAACCAAGTTCAACGGGAACTGTACTACTGTATCGTGGACGAAGTGGACTCGATCTTAATCGACGAAGCCCGTACCCCGTTAATTATCTCCGGTCAAGGGGATGAATCCACGGAACTCTACACCCAAGCGAAAAACTTCGTGGACACCTTGAGCTTTAGAATCAAGGATCAGGCGGAAGAAGCGGAAGACCGCTTTAACCGCGAATTCCGCGACGAAACCGTGGACTACGTCATCGACGAAAAGCAAAAGACCGCCACTTTGACCGAAATCGGCCAAGGCAAGGCTGAAAAATACTTCGGCATCGACAATTTAACCGATCCCGACAACACCGAGCTTCTCCACCACATTCACCAAGCCTTAAAGGCACAGGGAACCATGCACAAAGACATCGACTACGTGGTGGACGACGGCGAAATCATCATCGTCGACGAATTTACCGGTCGTCTCATGTACGGCCGCCGCTACTCCGAAGGCCTGCACCAAGCCATCGAAGCGAAGGAAGGCATCGAAGTGCGGGCCGAATCGAAAACCCTGGCTACGGTAACCTTCCAAAACTTCTTCCGTATGTACAAAAAGCTCGCCGGCATGACCGGGACGGCTATGACGGAAGAATCGGAATTCAGAGAAATCTACAACATCGACGTCGTGGAAATTCCCACCAACAAAGAAGTCATCCGTGAGGACCAAGACGACGCCATTTATCGCTCGGAAGATGCGAAATTCCGTGCCGTGGCCGACGAAATCGCCCGCCGCCACGCCACGGGCCAACCGATCCTCGTGGGTACCGTATCCATCGAGAAATCGGAAAAACTTTCGTCTTATCTTAAAAAACGCGGCATTCCCCACAAGGTATTGAATGCGAAGCGCCACAGACAAGAGTCCGAAATCGTCGCCCAAGCCGGTCGCTACGGCGCCGTCACCATCGCCACCAACATGGCCGGTCGTGGGACCGACATCGTCCTCGGGGGCAATCCCGAGTACATGGCCAAGGAAAAAATGGCCAGAGAAGGCTTTGAAGATGAAATGATCGAAGCGGCAGACAGCTACTTCGAAACCGACGACGAAGAAATCTTGGCAGCAAGAAAGCGCTTCAGCGATCTGCGCGACGAAATCAAGGTGGAAACCGACGCCGAAAAAGAAAAGGTCATCGCCGCCGGCGGCCTCCACATTATCGGTACCGAACGCCACGAATCCCGTCGTATCGACAATCAATTGCGGGGCCGTTCCGGTCGTCAAGGGGACAAGGGGAGCACGAAGTTCTACATTTCCGCCGAAGACGACGTCATCCGCCTCTTTGCCGGCGACCGCTTTAAAAAGGTCATGGACGGCATCGACGCCCCGGAAGACGAACCCATCGAAGCGAAAATGCTCACCCGCCTCATCGAATCGGCCCAACGCAAGGTCGAAGGCAACAACTTCAGTATTCGTAAAAACGTCTTGCAATACGACGACGTCATGAACAAGCAACGGGAAGTCATCTATTCCGAACGTGAAAAAGTATTGAAGGGCGACGACCTTTCCGGCGACATCGCCTCCATGACGGAAGATTTAATCGACGACACCGTGGACTTTAACGTGAAAGTCAACGACAAACACGAAAAATACATCGACTACGAAGGCATCTACCGCTTCGGCCGCGCCGCCTTCGATTTCGACGAAAACTTTATGGACGGCCATGAAACGGCAAGCGCCGACGAGATCAAGCGCTTTATGAAGGAAGAAGCCAAGGAAGCTTACGCCAAAAAGGTGGAAGAATTCGGCGAAGAAGCCTTCCGCGAAGTGGAACGGGTGGTTCTTCTTCGGGTCGTCGACCAACGCTGGATGGATCACATCGACGCCATGGATCAATTGCGTCAAGGGATCGGCTTAAGGGCCGTCGGCCAAATCGACCCGGTCCGCGCCTATGCGGAAGAAGGCTTCGATATGTTTGAAGCCATGAACGAAAGCATTCGCGAAGAAACCGTGCGCATTATGTTCCACGTTCAAAATCCCGAAAAGATGGAACGGAAACAAGTGGCCAAGGAAGTGAAGACCGTGAATCCCGACAGCGGCGTGCAAGAACCCATTCGCCGCACGGAAAAGAAAATCGGTCGCAACGATCCCTGCCCCTGCGGCAGCGGCAAGAAGTACAAACACTGCCACGGCAAAAACGCCTAAGTCCCGAAAGGAACCCTATGGAGCAAAATTTATTTTTGGATCGGGGTCGACTGGAAGCGGTTGAAGAGCTGGTGGATCGACTGGCGAAGAGCATCGACATCGACGGTCTGAAGGAAAAGAATCGAGCCTTAACTGAAAAAACCATGGAGCCCGGCTTTTGGGACGATTCCGAAGCGGCACAAAAAGTGATCCGCGAGCAAAACGCCCTGAAATCCCGCACCGACGTCTACGACGAGCTCATGGAAGCCATGGAAGAGTCGGCGGTGATGCTGGAGCTTATGGAAGAAGAGGACGACTTCGGTTTCTACGATCAGTTTAAGAAAAGCCTCGATGCCATTGAAAAAAAGGCCCACGATTTTAAAATCCAAACCCTTTTAAACGGCGAGTACGACACGAACAATGCCATTCTCGCCATTCACGCCGGCGCCGGCGGCACGGAGGCCCAAGACTGGGCGAATATGCTCTTGAGAATGTATACGCGCTACGCCGAAGGCAAGGGCTATTCCGTGGAAGTGCTGGACATGCTGGAAGAGGACGAAGCGGGGATTAAATCGGCCACACTTCTGATCTCCGGGCCCCACGCTTACGGCTACTTGAAGTCGGAAAAAGGCGTGCATCGCCTGGTGCGCATTTCGCCCTTTGACGCGGCGAAAAAGCGCCACACTTCCTTTACTTCCGTGGACGTCTATCCGGAACTGGACGACAACACGGATGTGGAAATCAATCAGGAAGATTTAAAAATCGACACCTACCGCTCCTCCGGAGCCGGCGGCCAACACGTCAACACCACCGACTCCGCCGTGCGCATTACCCACATTCCCACGGGCATTGTGGTGCAATGTCAAAACGAGCGCAGTCAAATTCAAAACCGCGAGCAGGCCATGAAAATGCTTCAGGCCAAACTCGTGGCATTAAAAGAAGAGGAACAAAAGGAAAAGATCGAGGACCTGGCGGGGAACTATTCCCAAATCGCCTGGGGCTCTCAGATCCGCTCCTACGTCTTCCAACCCTACACCATGGTGAAAGACCACCGCACCGGCTTTGAAATGGGCGATGTGAGTCGCGTCATGGACGGGGATTTGGATCCCTTCATCAATGCCTACCTGGAAGACAAAGCGGAAGCTTAAATCGCGAATAGAGAATAAGAAGAGAGGCTCGCCCTCTCTTTTTAAATGGAGGAACCATGACCATCGGAAGGATATTAGCCGGGGAATTTAACATCGCCCCGGAGCAAATGGACGCCACCCTGAAACTTTTAGATGAGGGCAACACCGTGCCCTTTATCGCCCGCTATCGAAAAGAAGTGACCGGCGGCATCGAAGACGAGGCCCTTCGTAAGATCGAAGGTCGAAAAAAAGAACTGGAAAAGGTGGAAGACCGCAGAGAGACGGTGTTAAATACCATCGAGAGCCAGGGCAAACTCACCGAGGAACTAAAGGCGGCCATCGACGCCACCTGGGACATGCAGACCTTGGAAGATTTGTATCGCCCCTACAAACCCAAGCGGAGAACCCGCGCCACGGATGCCATGGAAAAGGGTCTGGGGCCCCTGGCGGAAAACTTTTTGTCCGACGAATCCTTAAAGGATTTTGAAGACGGAGTGGACGCCTTTGAAGGCCTTGAGCGAGAAGAAATTCTCGCAGGCGTCAGCGACATCGTGGCGGAGGCCGTATCAAACGACGCCAAGGTGCGCCGCTTATTGAAAAGCTACCTGTGGCGGCGCGGCGTGCTCGCGACGGAAGAAGGCAAGGAAGCGGATCCCGCCTACGCCATGTACGGGGACTTCACCGCGCCTCTGAAAGAGGTGAAAAACCACAACATTCTCGCCATGAATCGCGGAGAAGCGGAAGGCGCCGTAAAGGTAAAGATTCTCTGCGGCGAAGAGGCGCTGATCTCCATGATCGTGCAGGTCGCCGGTCCCTCCGAGGAAAAGCGGGCGGCCTTTCTTCCCATGGCGGAAGATGCCTTTAAGCGGCTCCTCTTTCCCTCGCTGGAGCGGGAAATTCGCCGGGATTTAAAGGAGCGGGCGGAGGCCGATGCCATCGAGGTCTTCGCGCAAAATCTAAAGCCACTCCTCCTCATGCCGCCACTGGGCCACTACGTGGTCTTGGGCCTGGACCCGGGCTACCGCACGGGTTGCAAAGTGGCCGTGGTGGATGAAAACGGAAAGTTTTTAGACAACGCCGTCATCTATCCCGCGCCGCCGAAGGCGAGAGTGGAAGAGGCGAAAAAAATCATCGAGCGGCTGGTCCTGAAATACGGCGTGAAATTTATTTCCATTGGCAGCGGCACGGCCAGCTACGAAACGGAGCAATTCGTCTCGAACCTCATCGAAGAGAAGAACTGGGACGTGGCCTACGCCGTGGTAAGCGAAGACGGCGCCAGCATCTACTCCGCATCGGAGCTGGGCATCGAAGAATTTCCCGATTTGGACGTCACCGTCCGCGGCGCCATCTCCATTGCGAGACGCCTCCAGGATCCCCTGGCGGAGCTGGTGAAAATCGAGCCGCGCCACATCGGCGTGGGCCAGTACCAACACGATCTGGATAAGAAAGCCCTTGACGATCGCCTGCAGGGCGTGGTGGAAGGCGCCGTCAATGAAGTGGGCGTGGACATTAATTCCGCCTCGCCCTCCCTTTTGCGCTTTGTCGCGGGAATCGGCCCGAACCTCGCGAAAAACATCGTGGCCTATCGGGAAAGCGAAGGGGCTTTTAAAAATCGTAAAGAGATAAAAAAGATGAAGGGTTTGGGTGAAAAGGCCTTTGAGCAATCGGCGGGCTTTTTGCGGATCCAAAACGGCGAAAACATCCTGGACCGCACCGGCGTCCACCCGGAATCCTACGATTTGGCGGAATTGATCCTCAGGGAAGAAAGCCTCACCGACGAGGAAAGAGAAATCCTCGCCCATGCCGGCGCTTTTACCGTGGAAGACATTCGCAAGGAATTGGAAAAACCCGGACGCGATCCCCGAGGCGATACGGAAGATGTGGGCCTGCGCCGCTCGGCCCTCACCATGGAAGAATTGGTGCCCGGCCTGGAGCTTGAAGGCGTGGTGAAAAATGTGGTAGACTTCGGCGCCTTTATCGACATCGGCGTAAAGAAAGAAGGGCTGCTGCACATTTCAAAAATGAAGGGCAAGAGAAACACCGCCATCTATAATCTTTTAAAAGTCGGCGACCGCATGAAGGTGGTCATCGAAAAAGTGGATGTAGAGCGAGACAGGATTTCCTTGGATATAAAGGAGTAATCGAAGCGGGGAAGTCCCCGCTTTTTCTCTTTTCGGGGGCACAGGCGATTGAATAAAGATCGTTGATGTGATATACTGTGTGCGATAGTACTGTTTGATTACGGTGGTTACCGATTTAATCGGTAGTTTTTATCTGATGCAGGGTATGCGATGAGTGTTCGAGAAGTGCCTGATGTGGGATTTTTCGAGCCGTTAAGCACATCTGTTGGCTCAGAGTTTTTATAAGAAAAAATCAGCAAAACAAAAAGCATCGACACCATCCGAAGATTGCGAATTTAGGAGAACCTAAGGCGGCAGTCTTTTTTTGGTTCCCTAATCGTCGAATTAGGAGTGACATTTATGCTCAGTTCTTTGCTGAGAAACCTTGAATTAACGAAGAAAGATTTTTTCAAAATCATGTTGGGTTGCGCGATTATGGCTTTCGGCGTGGTCAATGTCCACGAGCCCTCTCAAATAACCGAGGGCGGCGTCTTGGGCTTGGGCCTGTTTTTAAAGAAAGTCGTGGGCCTGAACCTGGCCTATGTATCGCCGGTGCTGGACGGCCTGTGCTACGCATTGGGCTTTTCCATGTTGGGCGCTCGCTTCTTAAAGAAGTCGGCCGTCGCCACCATGGGCTTTTCCGGCTTTTACTGGATCTTTAACTTTATGGGCCCCGTCCTTCCCAATCTCTACCATTTGCCCTTACTCGCCGCCATTGCCGGCGGGATCTTTATCGGCTGCGGCTGCGGCATTGCCGTAACGGCCGGGGGCTGTGCCGGCGGCGACGACGCCCTGGCCATGGTGATTTCGAAAAAAATGAAGTGGCCCATTTCCCGCGCCTACTTCTTTACCGACGCCGTGGTGTTGGCTTTGTCTTTAAGCTACATCGCGCCGAGTCGACTGGTCTTTTCCTTTATGACGACCATCGTTTCGTCTTACTTAGTCGGCCAGTTTGAATTAAAGATGAAGGCACCGGCTTGGCAAGTAAGCCAAGGCGGCATGGAGAAAAACGCATAATTGAGTATGAAAATAGAGACAGGGACGATTGCATCCATGTCTCTATTTCCATATGAAGAGAACGGACAACGCGATAATATAAAGCCATGTTGATGGGAGATTAAAATGATGATGGCAAAGAAAAAATCGGGTAATCCCTTTCTATTTCGAATGATTCCTTGGGCATTGTTTCCAAATGCTGTCGGATTTCTTTTCAGCTTTATGTTTGGGGACGATCTTGTGGTCTGTCGTGTGAGTCAGCTTCTTACTTTCTTTCTGTGGCTTTTGCTCTTATGCGGACTCAGAAAAAGATCGCAGATTTCAGGGCGGGATTTTATAAGGTCGCAGATTGTATCCCTTGTTATCGCATTGCTCGTCAATGAAATCTTGGTTTTTTTGCCACTGGAGATCATCGATGCCGGACGGAGCATTTCGTGGGATTTTCCTTTTGCGGAGCTTACAACATTCGCGGGTTCGAAGTTCCCGCTCATTGCCCTATGGCTTGCCACGCTCATCGTCGATCTGTACTTTGTTGATTTTCATGTGAAGCCATTGCAATAGGGATGCGTATAGGTTGAGGTGCGGCGTTGAAAGATACAAAAATAAGATTAAATTCAGGAAAAGTATAATCATGAAATGACAAAGAAGAGGCACGAGCCACTTAACGGTGAAGGCCTTTTCTTTTTTCAATTAAAAGCGGATATCGCTGCTGAAATCGCCGCCGACAAGTCATGGTTTTTGTGGATTTTCTATTTTTCTTTGTTATTTTTGCAGCTTCTTTAAAAAGTATAGCACGACGCGGGTTTATTGCGCAGAACTTGCCTTGATAGTATAATTGTTACAAGAAATTTTTTTCGGCCATCCTCTATGGTCGAGCATATCATCTATATGCAAGGAGGCATACATGTCAAAGAACTTTTACGTCACAACGCCCATTTATTACCCCAGCGACAATCTACACATTGGCCACACCTACTGCACCGTGGCTGCCGATGCGGTGAAGCGTTTTAAAACCCTGCAAGGCTACAATGTCCTGTTCACTACCGGCACCGACGAACACGGCCAAAAGATTCAGGAAAAGGCCAAGGAAGCCGGCAAGGAACCCTTGGAGTACATCGACGCCATTGTCGACGACACCAAGGCTTTGTGGAAGACCATGGACATTCACTACGATTCCTTTGTGCGCTCCACGGATCCCCAACACGAAAAAAACGTGCAGGCGTTGTTCCAAAAGCTCTACGACAAGGGCGAAATCTATAAAGGCGAATACGAAGGCTACTACTGCACGCCCTGCGAATCCTTCTGGGCCGAATCCCAATTGCTGGAAGGGCATTTGTGCCCCGACTGCGGCCGCGAAACCCACCTGCAACACGAAGAAAGCTACTTCTTCCGCCTCTCCGAATACCGCGACAAGCTCCTTCAATACTACGAAGATCATCCGGAATTTATCCAACCGGCCTATCGAAAGAGCGAAATGATCAACTCTTTCTTAAAAGACGGATTAGACGATTTGTCCGTCACCCGTTCTACCTTCGACTGGGGCGTTCCCGTTCCCTTCGACGACAAACACGTCATCTACGTTTGGATCGACGCCCTGTCCTGCTACTTAACCGGCGCGGGCTTCGGCACCGACGACGAGCAATTTAAAAACTTCTGGCCGGCGGATGTGCACTTGGTAGGCAAGGAAATCATGCGTTTCCACACCATTATCTGGCCCGCCATGCTCATGGCACTGGATCTGCCCCTGCCGAAACAAATCTTCGGCCACGGCTGGATTCTCTTCGACGACGACAAAATGAGCAAGTCCAAGGGCAATATTATTTATCCCGAACCCATTATCGACCTTTACGGCGTCGACGCCCTGAAATACTTCCTCTTGCGCGAATTCTCCTTCGGCCACGACGGCAGCTTCAATGTACAAAGCTTTATGAAGCGCCTCAATTCCGATTTGGCCAACGACTTGGGGAATCTGGTGTCCCGCACCGTCTCCATGATCGAAAAATACAACGACGGCATCGTTCCCGCGCCTCACGACGAAACGGCCGTCGACAAAGAATTAAAGGACCTGGCCGTGAGCATTTGGGGCGAGTTGGAAAAGGAAATGGAAACCTACCAATTCTCCACGGCTCTTGAAGCCATTTGGACATTGGTCCGCCGCAGCAACAAGTATGTGGACGAAAACGAACCGTGGGTCTTGGCCAAAGGCGGCGAAGACGAAAAGAAACGCCTGGATACGGTTCTCTACAATTTGGCGGAATCTTTGCGCATCGTCTCCATCCTTCTGTCCTTCTTTATGAACAACACGGCCATTTCCATCGCCGAACAAATTACGGCGACGAAAGAATTTGAAGCGGAAGACGCCACGCGCTGGGGCCTGCTGGAACCGGGCAAACACGTCGGCGAAAAGAAGATCATCTTCCCGCGTCTGGACATCGAAGAAGAAACGAAACGCCTCTGGGATGCCAACCACGCCCTCATCGAAAAGCGGAAAGCGGAAAAACTCGCCAAGGGCGAAGCGGTGGAAGAAGAAGAGGAAGCCTTGGATCTGAAACCGGAGATTACCATCGACGACTTCGATAAATTGGATATTCGCGTCGCCACCGTGGATTCCGTAGAAGATCACCCCAATGCCGATCGCCTCTACGTGTTAAATCTCAGCGTCGGCGGCGAAAAGCGGGTCATCTGCTCAAGCATCAAAGAATATTACACGAAAGAAGAGCTCACGGGCAAACAAATTTTGCTCCTGGCCAACTTAAAGCCCACGAAACTGCGCGGCGTCCTGTCCCAAGGCATGCTCCTTGCGGCGGAAGATGAAGACGGAAAATTGTCCCTGGCCACCACCATGGAACAATTAAAATCCGGCGCACAAATCAGTTAGGAGGATCTATGATAGACGCCCATTCCCATTTGGAAAATGAGGCATTTGACAAGGATCGAGAAGAAATTATCGCTCGCATGGAAGCTGACGGCCTGGACGCCGTAGTGAATGTGGGAAGCGATATGGAGACATCCCGCGCCGTGGCGGACTTGGCGAAAAAACACGACCGCCTCTACGCCGTGGTGGGGATTCACCCTCAAGAGGCACAGTATTATGATGCCGCCGTGCGCGAGGAATTAATTGCCCTGGCAAAGGACGAAAAGGTCCTGGCCATCGGCGAATGCGGCCTGGATTACTACTACGAAAATTCGCCCCGCGACGTGCAGCGAGACGTCTTTCGCGCCATGTGCGATTTGGCGGCGGAAGTGGATCTGCCCCTGGTGATCCACTCCAGGGATGCGGCAGAGGAAACCTACGACATCGTCCGCGATTTTCTCGAGGCCCATCCCGGCCACCACGTGCTCATTCACTGTTACAGCTATTCCGTGGAAATGATGGCGCGCTTTATGGCCTTGGGCTGCTACATTTCCCTGGGCGGCGTGACCACCTTTAAAAACGCCAAAGTGCCGAAAAAAGTGGCGGCGGCCGTGCCCTTGGATCGCCTGCTTCTTGAAACGGACTGCCCCTACATGACCCCGGAGCCCAATCGCGGCAAGCGCAACGAGCCAAAGTACGTGGCCTATGTGGCGAAAAACTTCGCCGCTCTTCGGGGCATGGACGTGGCGGATCTTGTGGCGCACACGGATGAAAACACGAAACGGTTTTACAAATGGAAGAAATAATACAAGAAGTGATCGTGGTCGAGGGAAAAGACGACATCGCCCGGGTGAAGAGCGCCCTGAATTGCGACGTCATGGCCACCGGAGGCTACGCCTTCGGCGAGAAATTCTTGCGCGAGCTGAAAAAAGTGGAAGCGCGGCGGGGAGTCATTATTCTCACGGACCCCGACTACATGGGCAAGCAAATCCGAAACCGGCTCACGGAAGCTTTGGCTTCGCCGAAGCAAGCCTATTTGCCTCAGGACAAGGCCCTTTACAAAGACGACATCGGCATCGAAAACGCCCGGCCCGAGGACATTCGGGAGGCGATTTTTCGCGCCAAACCCATGAAAAAATCCTACGAGGAAATATTTACCAAGGCGGACATGATTCGCTACGGCATGACGGGGGCATCGGATGCGGCCGATCGCCGCGAAAAAATGGCTGAGGCATTGGGCATCGGCCACGGCAACGGCAAGCAATTTCTGCGCAGGCTCAACAGCTTCGGCATTACGGTAGAAGAATTTGAGCGAATTTACGGGGAGGTGTTCGGTGAATAAACGACTTTACAGCCCGGCACGCATTCGCGAAATTCAGGAAAAGTGGGGCTTTCGCTTTCAAAAATCCCTTGGCCAAAACTTCCTCATCGACGGAAACATCGTCCGCGCCATCGCAGACAGCGCCGAGGTGGGCGAAGGGGACGTGATTTTGGAAATCGGCGCCGGCATCGGCACCTTGACGGAAGAATTGGCCCTTCGCGGCGCCAAGGTCTTTTGCGTTGAAATCGACGAGCACTTAAAACCCATTCTCGATGAGACCCTGGGCGAATACGAAGGCGTGGAAATTTTCTACAAAGACGTACTCAAAACCGATCTGAAAAAAGAACTGGCGGCCCGATTCGGCGATCACAAAATTAAAGTGGTGGCCAATCTGCCCTATTACGTGACCACGCCGATTTTGGTGCATCTTTTCGATTCGGATCTGCCCTTGAAATCGGTGCACGTTATGGTGCAAAAAGAAATGGCGAGCCGCATGGCGGCCAAGGCCGGGACGAAAGCCTACGGCTCCATCTCCGTCTTCCTGCAAATGCGGGCGGAGGTGTCCGTGGCCCTCGCCGTGCCCCGCACCTGCTTTATGCCCCAGCCAAATGTGGACAGCGCCGTCTTGGCCCTCACGAATTTTAAAACCGATCACGGGGAAAACCTAAAGCGCGCCGAGGCCGTGGTGCGGGCGGCATTTTCCAAGCGGAGAAAAACCGTGGTAAACGCCCTGTCCACCTACGGCTTCGACATCGAAAAAGATCAGATACTTCAGGCCTTGGCCGAGACGGGCATCGAGCCCAATCGCCGCGCCGAGGCCATTACCGTGGAAGAGTATCGGATCTTGGCGAAAAATTTTCCGAAAGTAGAAAAGGAGGGCGACTGATGGCGGAATACAGAGACGAGACTTTTTACGCCTTTGTAGAAAACGAGCCCTTAATCGAAAGCCTGAGCGGCATCTTTAAAGTCATGGCCGATCCCACGCGACTGAAGATTTTGTATGCCCTCATGCTCGGCACCTGCAATGTGTCGAAACTTGTGGAGCTTTTAGGCATGAGCCAATCCTCCATCTCCCATCAGCTGATTCTTTTAAAAGAAGAAGGACTGATTCGCTCGAGAAAGGAAGGACGCAAAGTCTACTACTCCCTGGACGACGATCACGTGGAGACCCTCTTTTCCATGGGCTACACCCACGCCATGCATAAAATCGGAGAAGATGATTAAGCCAATACCTCGCGGGTATAAATTGAAAAATCGAATAGATGAATTATTTTGGGAGGAATGACAATGTCAGAAGTAAAAGTTTATACAAGCAACACCTGTCCTTACTGCACCATGGCAAAGGACTATTTAAAGGAAAAAGGCATCGAATTTAACGAAAAAAACGTGCAAACCGACGCAGCCGCAAGAGATGAATTGATCTCCATGGGCTACACCGGCGTACCCGTCTTGGTTATCGGCGAAGAAGAAATCGTCGGCTTCGACCGCGCGCGCATCGACGCCGCCTTGGCAAAATAAGCTGACGGAAAAAAGGGGCTTCGGCCTCTTTTTTTGTTTGTTTGCATTAGAAAACCCCCGGTTAGACCGGGGGTTCCGTTACATAATCTATTTTCTATGCAAATTGCATCCGTTCACGGCATTGCTTCGGGCTCAAGCCTCCTGACTTTTCTTTGATTCAGTCGCTGTTGTAGCAGCGGATGAAAATTTCACGGAAGTACAGGGTTTTAGAAAATTCAATTGCCAAAGCATGTCTAAGCCTCTTATAAGTCTGATCACGCGGGGGAAGGATGCAGGGAGGCTATGGTATAATAAGCTTCGTAAAAAAGGAAATGAATCGGGAGGATAGTATGAATAAAATGAAACGTTGGGCGAGCATTGCCCTTGCCTTGGCCATGATGGTATTTGCCGCCGTACCGGTGTTTGCCGATGCCGTGGAAGGGGACGTGATTCTGTGTTTCGGTCAGGACCTTACCCCCGAGCAGCGGGAAGATCTTATGAAGCGTTTTAACGGATCCGACGAGGATCAAATCATCGAGGTCACCAATCAGGAAGAGCACAAGTACTTAGGCGATTTCGTGCCGGAATCGAAGATCGGACGCAAGGCCATTTCCAGTGCGAAAGTGGAATACACCGCCGAGGGAAGCGGCATCCAGGTGGAAACGTCGAAAAGGATCCGCTACATTACCCACGATATGTACCGCCAAGCATTGGAAACGGCGGGCGTGAAAGACGCGAAGATCACTGTGGATGCGCCCATGAATGTAAGCGGCACGGCGGCACTCACGGGGATTATGAAGGCTTACGAAACGTCCACCGGCAAAAAAATCAGCGACAAGGTGAAAAAAGCGGCCAACGAAGAAATGGTCGTCACCTCGGAGTTGGCCCAAGATGTGGGCGCCGACAAGGCCACGGGCCTGGTGAAGGACATAAAGGACAAAATCGCCACGGAAGCGCCGAAGAGCCGAGAAGAAGTGCAAAACATCATCATCAATATTTCCAATGAGTACAATCTCAATTTGACCGCCGAGCAGACGGACAAGCTGACCAATTTCTTCGATCGCCTGCGAAAGACGGACATCGACTGGAACGGCCTGGCCGACAAGGCGAAGGGCGCCGCCGATCAGGCGAGGGATTACATTAACAGCGAAGAGGGCCAAAGCTTGATTCAAAAAATCAAAGCCTTTTTCGCCGATCTGTTTGATTCCATTTTCAACAAATAAAAAGAACCCGGTAATCCGGGTCCTGCAAATAAAAAGGCCTCCCTGCGCGGGAGGCTTTTTGTTATTTTGCTTCGACGACTTTGTTTAAAGCCTTCATGAGTTCGTCGGCGTCAAATCCGTGAACGTAAGCAGCTTCTTCTAACGATTCCATTTGACTGGACGGGCAGCCGACACAGCCCATGCCGAATTGCATGAGAATGCGAATGGCTTCCGGGTATTGGCGAACCAAATCGCCGATTAAAGTATCTTTAGTAATCATCCTAGCCTCCTTTGAGATTATTTCCCAATCATTTTATCCTAAGATAAAACCATTGGCAAGTTAGTTCAGGTTTTCCTTCATATAGGCGATAATGTCGTCGGATTCGAGCATCCATTCATCGCCGAAATTGAGACAGGGCACTTGTTTTCCGCCGCTGCCTTCCAACAAGGCCTTTTTGGCGTCGTCGTCTTTGTCGACGTAAAGAATGTCCACCTTGTCGATGCCTTCTTTTTCCATAAAGTCGATGACTTTTTTGCAATAGGGGCAGTAGGTGGCGGCGTACAATTTATAATCCATAGTCATCCTCCTTTTTCATTCTGTTTGTTTTATACCCAAGTTGTGCCTATTCACACAGGCGACGAAGAATTCAAAAAAAGTCTAATCCTTATCTAAGTCGGAAAAATGAAGGCGGCCATGTGGTATGCTTAATTCGAGGTGAAGCCATGGATATTTTTAACAGCATCGGAAAAGGTTTTGAAGATCTGTCCAATCAGGTAAAGGATTTAAGCATCAAGGGCCTTTACAGCGCGAAGGAAGCTTCCAATGTGGCGAAGCTTCGCCTGCAGATACGAGAATTGGAAGCGAAGATTCTGGAAGAATACACCCATTTAGGGGAAGTTTACTATATGGAAATGCGGGAGCAATCTCATTTGGCGGACACGACGAGCTCGGAGCTTCTCTTTGCCATCGACGAATTGCAAAAGGAAAAGGCGAGCTTGGAAAATCGCATCAGTTCCAAGGAGCTTGAGGGCGAGGTCTTTCGCTACGAGTGCCCGGATTGCCACACGGAAATCGCCAAGGACACGAATTTCTGTCCCCACTGCGGCAGAAAAATCGAGATCGTGGAATTGATTGCCGAGGATCCGGATTTCGTGGAGTGCAAGAATTGTCATTTTCAGGCGGAAGCGGGGGCCACGTACTGTCCGCGCTGCGGCACGCCCTTGGCATAGGAGGTTTTTATGGACAAGAAACATTTGGACGAAGAGAAATTGCGGGAATCCTTAGGGGATGTGGCCTATCACGTGACGAGGGAAAAGGGCACGGAGCTGCCCTTCTCCCATCCCTACGACCACTTATTCGACGAGGGAATTTACGTGGATGTCATTACGAAAGAGGTCTTGTTTTTATCGAAGGATAAATTCGATTCAGGCTGCGGCTGGCCTGCCTTTTCCAAAACGGCGCCCGATGCGCCGATTATAGAGACATCAGACACCCGCTACGGCATGATTCGCACGGAAGTGGAGACGGAGACCACCCACTTGGGCCACGTCTTTAACGACGGGCCGAAGGAAGCCGGGGGCCTGCGCTACTGCATCAACGGTGCCAGCATCGAATTTATTCCGAAAGAAGACATGGAAAAAAGAGGGTACGGTTCTTGGTTGAATTGTCTCTAAATTGATAAGACTAAGGTGGCCAATGAAGGGTATAATAGAGGTATACGTTAGTGAACTAAAGGAGGTATTATGAAACGGAAATTTTTATCCCTGGCACTGGCTATGGCCATGGTACTCGGCGTCATCGCCGGTCCTGTAAGCGTCTTCGCCGCGCCGGCGGAAGAAACCAAGACAATCACTTTGCTCCACACCAACGATGTCCACGGACATATGGTGGCGGAGCGCGGCAAGGACAACAAGCTCACCAATATCGGCTACGCCCGAGTAAAAACCTATGCAGACAGCATTAAAAACTCGGTGCTTTTAGATGCCGGGGACGTCACCCACGGCACGGCATTGGCCGGCATTGAAAACGGCAAGGGCGTCATCGACCTGATGAAGGCCATGGGCTACAAGGCCATGGTACCCGGCAACCACGATTTCAACTACGGCTACCAAGCCCTGGTTGACTTCAAGAATCAAGCGGCTCCGGCCAAAGGTTCTTCCGAAGGCTTCGATATTTTGGCTGCCAACATCATTAAAAACACCGGCACCAACGACTTTAAAGGCCAAACCATCCTCGATGTCGACGGCGTCAAAGTCGGTATCTTCGGCATTGCCACGGAAGAAACGAAAGTCAAATCCAATCCGAAAAACACCGAAGGCATTACCTTCCTTGATCCCGTGGAAGTGGCTCGCGCCCAAGTAAAATCCCTGAAGGATCAAAAGGTCGATGTCATCGTCATGTTGGCACACGTCGGCGTTGACGACGCCACCGTCGTAAAGACCACGGATATCGCCGAAAAAGTGGACGGCATTGACGTCATTATCGACGGCCACTCCCACACGAAGCTTGACAACGGCAAAGTGGTTAACAATACCTTAATCGCTCAAACGGGCAATTACCTGAAAAACTTAGGCGAAATCAACATCACCTTACGAGGCAAAGATGTTATTTCCAAGACCGCCGTTCTTCGCGACGCCGCTTTCTTCGAAAAGATTGAAGAAAACAAAGACATCGCAAAGAAACTCAACGACATGTACGAAGCAAACAAGAGCAAGCTCGAACGCGTCGTCGGCACCACGGCCGTTGAATTAGACGGCGTAAGAGAACACGTTCGCGCACAAGAAACCAATTTCGGTAACATGGTGGCAGACGCCATGCGCGAAGCGGCAAAATCCGACGTGGCTCTGACCAACGGCGGCGGCATCCGCGAATCCATTCCCGCAGGGAAGATCGACATGACCCAAATCTGGACAGCCTTCCCCTTCGGCAACACCATTATGAAGATCGAAATCATCGGCGCCGACTTACTGGCCGCTTTGGAATACGGCGTGGCCGACGCACCGGCACCGCAAGGGAAATTCCCCCAAGTTTCCGGCGTCAGCTTTAAGTACGATCCGAAACAAGAAGCCGGTAAGCGCGTATTCGACGTGAAAGTCGGTGACAAAGCTCTCGATCTCGAAAAAACCTACACCTTAGCCACCAACGACTTTATGGCAGGCGGCGGCGACGGTTACACCATGTTCGCCAAGGGCAAAAAGCTCGGCGACTACGGCATGTACACGGAAGTATTGGAAAAATACCTGGCTGAACACAAGAACGTGAACCCGAAGGTTGAAGGCCGCATCGTGGTCGAAGCCAAGGGCGAAGAAAAACCCGTCGAACCCACACCGGCACCCAATGCCTTTACGGACCTTAAGGGCCACTGGGCAGAAAAATTCATTCTTTCCGCAACGGAAAAAGGCCTCTTTAAAGGCGTAAGCGACACCCGATTTGCTCCGAACAGCCCCATTACCAGAGGCATGCTCGTTTCCGTCTTGGCCCGCATCGAAGGACAAGATGTGAAGCAAACCGCAGCAAATCCCTTCACTGACGTAAAAGCCGGAGAATGGTATGAAAATGCCGTGATCTGGGCAGCGAACAACAAAATCGTCAAAGGTTACGAAGACAATACCTTTAAGCCCAATCAAGTGGTCACCCGCGAAGAAATGGCGACGATCTTAGGTCGCTACATCGAAGGCAAGAAAGTTCCCTACACCCTCGACTTGAAGGAACCCTTCGCCGATCAAAAGATGATCTCCAAATGGGCCCTCGAACCCATCGATATCGTTCGCCACACCAACTTGATGCAAGGCCGCGAAAACAATCTTTTCGCACCGAAGGCATCGGCTACCCGTGCTGAACTGGCAAAAGTCATGGACGCATTGAATGAAATCGTGAAGAGCGCGAAGAAGGTCGATAAAAAGTCCGAAGCTGACAAGAAAGCAGCCGAAGACAAGAAAGCAGCTGAAGACAAGAAAGCAGCTGAAGATAAGAAAGCAGCTGAAGACAAGAAAGCGGCTGAAGACAAGAAAGCAGCTGAAGACAAGAAAGCGGCTGAAGACAAGAAAGCAGCTGAAGACAAGAAAGCGGCTGAAGACAAGAAAGCAGCTGAAGATAAAAAAGCAGCTGAAGACAAAAAAGCTGACAAGAAGCCGGCTGAAGACAAAAAAGCCGTCGAAACTGAAAAGAAGGCAGCTTAACTACAAGAAAAGAGAGCCGGCGACGGCTCTTTTTTCATGGGAAGATCAGGATAATGTAAAATCCGGGAAAAGTGCGGATAAAAATTTGTTGTTAATTCTTAAATATTGCCCTTGACCCGACCTTCTTTTTGCGATATTATATAGCGTTATTTGACTTGACAAAGGGGCAGTAATCTTGTATACTGATTACACATATAATTGTGTGGATAGAAGGGCGGTCCCAATGACACAAATGGATATGATTAAAAACGAATTGTCCGAGCATATCGGCAAAGAGGTAATTGTGAAGGCAAATCGAGGACGGAAACGCATCGTCACGCGCAGAGGCGTGCTCACGGCGGTCTATCCCTCCCTGTTTGTCATCAGCATCTCTTCCGACGATCGCACGGATCGAAACATCTCCTTTACCTACGCCGACGTACTCACGTCCACGGTAAAGATTATGATTCTTGAAGAAGATGTAGATACGGCTAAATTAAAAATATCGTAGTAAAAGGCTCCCTCGGCGGAGCTTTTTTTATGGGAGGATACTTTGCGCGCCTACGGAAAAATCAATGTCGGCCTTTGGATAAAGGGAAAGCGGGCCGACGGCTACCACGAAATAAAAACACTTTTTCTGCCCATCGGGCTTTACGACGAAATTGAAGTAATAAAAGCTCCTGCATTTTCCATGGAAGGGCCCAATTACGGAGAGAAGGATCTGATGGCCGCGGCCCACCGCTATTTGGAAGGCCGCTTCGGCCCCCTGCCTGTAAAGATTCGGATCGAGAAAAACATTCCCGCGGGGGCGGGCCTCGCCGGGGGCACGGCCGACGGCGCCCTTGTCTTAAAGGCTGTGAGAGACATTTACAGGCTGCCCGTCACCGACGAGGAACTGATCCATGGTTCTGCTGTCCTCGGGGCGGATTTTCCCTACTGCCTCTACGGGAAGGCCGCCGTAGGCGAGGGGATCGGCGATGTGCTTCATCCCGTGTGCACTCCGTCCTATCCGGCGCTCTTGCTGAATCCCGGCTTCGCCGTGTCCACGAAAGAGGCCTACGCCATGGCGCGGCCCGGCGATACGAAGGGCTCTTTGAAGGAGACGGTGGATCTTCTGCAAAAAGGTCGGCTCGAAGGACTGAAGGAGACAGTGGCCAATGATCTCTATTCCGGCGTGCGCTTGATGCATTCTGAAATCGACGAAATGATCGCCGATCTCTACGAGGCGGGGGCCGCATTCGCCCACATGTCCGGCTCCGGGCCTACGGTGTACGGATTATTTAAAAAAATCGAGGAACGGGACGCCGCCTATGCTATACTAAGAAAGAAGTATAAAATCGCGATTAAAACGGAAACGGCGGGAGAGGAACATGGAACGACTGGGAATAGCCATCAAGGATAAAGCGGGCATCTATGCGGCGGCCGCACTGATTCGGCGCCGCCCGGATCTCTCCTTTACGGTCCTCTACGATCCCGCGGAAGAGGGGGATTTTTGTGAAAAAAACAAATCCCGCTTCCGAGCCATGAAGCTGGGCCCCTCCCTGTGCCTCGCTCAAGATTCTCGAGGCGATTTTTCCGCCCTTGTGGAGAAAACTTCGGCGAAGGGCCGCACCCTGGGCTATCGCCATCACGATTTAAACACGGAAATTATCGCCCACACAGTAGAAGACGGCCTCTTTCACCACAGCTACGTTCTGGAAATTCTAAAAGCCTATGGGGCGCGCTTTGAAGACGACGGGCGAGAGGCGGTGCTCGCTCTTTTGGGCTACAGCTATCGGCGAGACGATTTCATCCGCGCCTTTCGATCCAAGGGAATCGCCGTGGCGGATCCGCTGGATTTTTGGCTCGATGCCATTCCCGAAACAGGAGAGAAGGGCGAGTGCCGCTTCTATTGGATGGTGCGGGATTTTCCCGCGGAGCGGCTCATGGGCGAGCTCTTAGGCGAGGAGGTTCGCTTCAGAAAATACTACGCCCACCCCTGGCTTAGGGGCGAGGCGTCGAAAAAAAGATAATACGAAATGGCCCTCTCTGCATGATGCACTGACCCCCAAAAGTTGGACCGAGACATCCACTCTTGGGGGTCTTTTCATGGAAAAAACAATGACGAATAGAAGAAAGAGAAGATTAAAATCATTTAAAGCAGATAGAGAAAAGATAATTGCCGCGACAACACGCCCATTAAAAATTCTTCAGTTCACTGAAAAGAGAAGTTACGTCTATCGAAGCCGGCAAGGATGCGCGGGACAATCAAACACTTAAATACGTCAACTCTAACGATCGATTCAAAGAAAAGTAAAAAGGCGAGATTCCGAAGTAAATCGTGAACGAATGAATACAACCTAGATCAAATGCAATATAAACAAAATGCTGTAAGCGAAGCGTTGAAAATTATGACCAAATTAACAGGAGTACTCTATATGTAGTTTGTCTAGGCTTCGCCCTTGACAAAATCAAATGAGAATGATAGCCTATATTAAAAGAACGAGTGTCGGTCAATAGGCGGTGAGATTTTGGCAAAGAGAAATGTAAAAGATCCGGAAGAAAGAAAACAGGAGCTTATAAATATAGCATCCAGACTTTTTGAAAAATATGGATATGAGAAAGTTTCTGTTAGAGATATTCTCGCAGAAGTTAATGGAGCGCCGGGGATGTTTTATTATTATTTCAAATCAAAAGAAGATATTTTCTTGGCGTGTATGGAAACATATTTTGATGAAAAACTAAAAAATAAGTTAGGTATCCTTCAAAACAAGGAATTAGATTACGAAGAAAGAATAAAAATTCTAAGAGAACTTATAGTAAAAGATATCGGTCAGTTTACGACAAGATATAATTTTTCAAAAGAGAATTCAATTACAGATAACTCTTACAGGCTATGGGAATTGATTCATTACATTGGGAAATTTATAGATGTCTATTCAGAGTTTATAATTGAAGGAATTGAAAATAAAAAAATAGAAAATAATATGGGAATAAATAGAGAAAATGTGAGAAATTTTGCAGCTTTTATTTTATACGGAGCTGTTGGAACAATATATAACGACTATATTATTAAGGGAGAAAACAAAACAAATTCAAGTGAAGCCTTTGGAATAATAAGCGAACTATTTCAAAGACCTCATTAGAGAAAATAAAATATAAGTATTTTACAAGGGAAACATCAATGGTGTTTTCCTTGTATTAGTTTTAAGGCAAATGAACGAATTTGTTCGGTAAGGAGGTATGTTTTAGATGAAAAAGAAGGAATCAATCAAAGATATCATTTCCTACAGTGAAATAAAAAAAGGACAACTTGTAGGAGGGATATTATTTGTTAGTCTTGGTATGCTATTAAGTATTTGTCCAATTTTGGTGATATACAAAGTCATAAAATCTCTATTTTTATATGGAAAATTAGAACAAAGTACAATACAGTTCTGCATCTATGGACTTGCAGCAGTGGTATTGTCATATTGCTTAACTTACATTGGCGGTATTTTATGCCATAAGTTTTCATATGTTTTAATAGCGAACTTAAAAAAGAAGATATTATTTCATATTGGGAATCTTCCTTTAGGATTTTTTACCGGAGACAACAAGTCAAAAATAAGGCAAGTATTAGGATCGGACATGAATCAAATTGAGGGTTATTTTTCTCATCAATTACCAAATTTAATTTCAACTTTAGCACTAATTTTAGCAATGATAATTGTTATGTTGAAGATAAATTTAATATTAGGTCTTACGACTTTGTTAATTATATTTGTCGGTTTAGGAATTCAGATTGCAATCATGGCAAAGATTATAAAGTCGGGTGGACTTGAGAAGAACTTTGCGATTTTGGATCAAATTAATTCAGCAACTACTGAATACGTTAAAGGTATGCCGGAAGTGAAAATATTTGGAACAGGAGCAAAATCATTTAAAACTTTTTCAAAGTCAGTAGGAGAATATAGAGACTTTACAAGTTCGATGACATCAATGATAAGACCGGGATTTGTTTCATTTAGAATGTTTATTTTATCTGTTGCTACATTCATAGTTCCAGTAGGAATACTTTTAATGTCACGAAATAATAACTTGGATTTTGCTACAGTTTTTATTTTCTATTTGATTCTTGCACCTGCCATTAGCGTACCTGCATTAAAACTTAGAGATTTTGCAGAAGGAATGAATTTACTAAATGAAGTTGTTTTGAGAATCTACGAAATTATAGATCAAAAAGAATTGGCAATTGAAAATATCGAGGAAGAGATAAAAGGTCATGATCTTGAATTCGAGAATGTAAGCTTTTCTTATGGAGATGAAGAGGTTTTAAAGAATATAAGCTTCTGTGCTAAACAAGGAGAAGTTAAAGCATTAGTTGGCTATTCGGGAGCAGGCAAATCTACCATTGGAACGCTAATACCCAGATTTTACGATCCTTCAGAAGGCTCTATTAAAATTGGTGGAGTTAATATAAAAAATATTCCGATGAACGCCTTAATGGAGAGGATAGCATTCGTTTTTCAAGACAGTGATCTTATCACAGATACAGTCTTCAATAATGTTGCTATGGCAAAGACAGGTTCTACAAAAGAGGATGTCATAAAAGCATGTAAAAAAGCAAGATGTCATGATTTTATTGTAAAACTTCCTGATGGGTATGACACTGTTTTGGGTAAAGGAACTTATTTATCTGGAGGCGAGAAACAACGTATTGCTGTAGCAAGAGCGATTTTAAAGGACGCACCAATATTAGTATTAGACGAGGCAACAAGTTTTGCTGATTCTGAAAATGAATATCTTATGCAGGAAGCTTTATCTGAATTGGTTAAAGATAAGACAGTTATCATGATTGCTCATAGGTTAAATACCATAGAGAATGCAAATCAAATTTTAGTAATCTCTGATGGAAAAATTGCAGAAAGAGGTAAGCATGAAGATTTAATCCTCGCAGATGGAATATATAAGCGACTCTTTGATATTTATAAGAAGACAAATATTTGGCAAATGGATATAGAAGGGAGTGAAAATGAATGATAAGAAATATTACATTAGGAAAGATGAATAATATAAGAAAATCAATTATCTTAAATGTTTTGGCATCTATTTCCAACCTTATACCATTTATTGCTTTGGCGAAAATTGTAGAAACACTATTTTTAAATAGAGGTGCAGATAGTATAGATACGAGCCTTTTATGGAAGTATTTTGGGATAATGGCAGTATTTTTCTTAATAACATTCTTATTGGAAAATTTAGCCACAAAATATACCTATGAACTTGGATACATGACAAGTGCAGATGGAAGAATAGAGCTTGCAGACCACATAAGAAAACTGCCATTAGGTTATATTTCAGGAAAAAGTTCAGCAGAGATCTTAGATACATTAATGAATGATTTTTTCAAAGTTGAAACGGCAGTAACGCATCAATTACCTCAATTTTTCAGTGGCATATGTGTAGCGGTTCTTTGCTCAATATTATTTTTGATAATTAATGTAAAAATGGGAATAGCAACACTTATAGGACTACCTATTTCTGTTCTACTTCTTACACTCATGCAAAACTTTCAGAAAAAAATTTATTTGAAAACAAAGAAAATGAGGATAAAAGAGGAAGAAGATACAAACGAATATTTGGATGCCATTAAGACTCTAAAAGCTTATAACAGCATAGATGATACATTAATAAAACTTGAAGAAGATATAGATAACTCAAAAGACGCAAATATTAAGAGTGAGAAAGGGGTTGGTTCATTAACTACTATAGCAAGTATGATTTTAAGAATAGGACTTGCTTTGATGAGTTTAGTTGGTTCCTATTTATTTATAAATGGATCTTTGGAAATTGATACATTTTTAATGTTCTTATTTGTAGGCACAAGGATTTTTGATCCCTTGGAGCTTGCACTTGTAAATTATACAGGTCTACAAATGGCATCAGTTTCAGGAGAGAGAATCATTAACCTACTTAACGCTGAACCCATGTCAGGAAATTGCGATGTAATCGAAAGCAACAAAATTGAAATCCACGATGTTTCATTTTCTTACAAGGAATCTAAGGTTATCGATAATGTTTCATTAGACATTAATGAAAATGAATTAACTGCTTTTGTTGGTTACTCTGGCTCTGGAAAATCTACACTAATTAAATTAATTTCCAGATTTTATGATCCTAATGAAGGGACAATTAAAATTGGTGGAGTAGATTTGCTAACAGCCGACCCTGATAAAATAATGGATAAATATTCTGTTGTTTTTCAAGATGTGTATCTTTTTAAAGACACAATTTATAACAATATAAAATTTGGAAATGAAGATGCAAGTAAAGATGAAATCATGAATGCTGCAAAAATGGCAGGAGCTTATGACTTTATAGTCAAAAAAGATGATGGATTTGACACTATGATTGGACAAGGAGGAGCGACTCTGTCTGGAGGTGAGAAACAAAGAATATCAATAGCGAGAGCAATATTAAAAAATGCACCAATAATACTACTTGATGAAGCAACATCTTCACTTGATCCTGAAAATGAACTTATTATACAGGAAGCAATATCAAATTTAATTAAAAATAAAACAGTTGTGGTTGTAGCTCATAAATTAAGGAGCGTAATGGGAGCTGATAAAATTGTTGTTTTAAACAAAGGAAAGGTAGAGGAAGTTGGGAAGCATGAAGAACTTATAAAAAATGAAGGACTATATAAAGACTTATGGAATTATCAAGAAAAGTCTAAAGAATGGAAGATTGTACAGTAACAATTAATTTTAAAGGAGGAAACTTATGAAAACACAAAAGAAATCATCAAAAAACGCAGTCACAGCCGGTGTTTTAATTGCACTTTACTTTGTAACATATTTAGCAATTGGGGCAATATCTATGCCTGTCCCTGTTTTATTTTTACTAATGCCTATGCTTGTAGCACTACTTGCTGCACCAACCTATCATATGCTTCTTGCAAAGACAAAGTCAGCTACTGCTATTGTTATCGCAGCTATCTTACCAAGTATTTTATTAGTTGCAACTGGACATATTCCAATTGCGCCATTAGTGGCAGTGCCTGCCGGAATAATTGCTATGTTCATAGCAAAAGGTGGAAATTATACAGACTTTAAGAAAAATACAATTAGTCATATGTTTTTTTCTCTAAACTTATTTGGAGGATTCTTACCAATCTGGGTTATGAGAGAAGCATTTTTTGAAAGTGTAATAAAAGGTGGTTTAGATCAAAGCTTTTGTAACACAGTAAGAGCATGGACACCAATATGGATGTTACCGGTTATGATTATAGGAACATTTATATTCTCTTTGATTGGTTCTTATTTTACAAAAAAAATACTAAATAAAAAGTTGGAATCCGCAGGAGTTTTATAATGGAAAATTCAAAGTTTGTTCTGGGGTCAAAATATGACCTCAGAACAAAACTTATCTTGCTTATAGGTGCGAATATTTTAATTTTTTTAGGGTTTGATTGGATCTATCAAAGCCTTATTACATTATTTTTCCTTGTCATTATTATTAGCGATGGTTATAAAAAATCCGCTATAAGGTATGTTTTATTTTTTGTAATAAGTGTAGTATTGGAAAAATCTTTAGCCTATTTTAGTATGAATTTTCTTTTGAATTTAATTTTATTTATCTTAGCAATTGGAAGAAAATTTCTGCCATGTATTATCATGGGTAAATGGATTTTAAATTCAACATCTGTTTCCGGTGCAGTGGCAACTTTACAAAAATTAAAACTTTCAAAAGACTCGCTCATAATGATTTCTGTAATATTTAGATGTTTGCCTACTATTAAAGACGAATGGAGTCATATAAATATGGCGATGAAAACAAGAGGGATTAGCATTAGTATTTATAATTTATTTCATAGACCTGCTGCGACAATGGAATACTTTTTTGTACCCTTATTCGTAAGTGTAATAGAAATTGGGGATGAGCTATCCCAATCAGCCATTATAAGGGGGCTTGATGCTCCTGTTCAAAAAACAAGTAGATACCTAATTAAGATTAGAAAAAATGACATTGGCGTTTTAATTCTTATGATTTTAATTTTATCAATAGTAATATTTATGAAAGTGTCAGGGTGGGATTTATGATTGAAATTAGAGAATTAAGTTTTAAGTACAAGGGAGGATCTGATTACTCATTAAAAGATATAAACTTGAAAATCAAAAAAGGGGAATGCATTCTTCTATGTGGCAGGAGCGGTTGCGGAAAGTCGACTCTATTAAAGCTTATGAACGGCATAATACCTGAGTTTTATGATGGGGACATTTCCGGCAGTGTTATGGTCAATGGTATGAATACATTTACTACACCAATTTATAAATTATCTAAGAATGTAGGCTCGGTTTTTCAAAATCCCAAAACACAATTCTATACAACCAATACAACTGACGAAATTGCATTTGGTTTAGAAAATTACGGCATAGAAAGAGAAGTAATTAACAAAAGGATTGAAGAAGTTGAAAAAGAGCTTCATCTTGAAAATTTGATGAATAAAAATATATTCAATCTTTCTGGAGGAGAAAAGCAGAAGATTGCTATAGCAAGCATTTGCGCATTAAACCCTGAGATATTTATTCTTGATGAACCATCTTCAAGCTTAGACATAAAGTCAATGAAAGAACTATCGCTTACAATAAAAAAGCTTAAATCTTTAGGAAAAACTATTATTATTGCAGAACACAGGTTGTGGTATTTAAAAGACATTGTTGATAGAGCAATATACTTAGAGGATGGAAAAATCATCAGAGAATATAGTATGGACGAAATTGAAAATCTAAGTGAAGATGAACGAATGAGAACGGGACTTAGGCATTCTGATTATAAAGCCATTGAAAGATTTGATGATTTTGAAACTTCAAATAAAGGGACTTTATTAGAGTTAAAAAATCTGATGTTCAAAAGAAGTACCAGAACAATTTTGTCCATTAAGGATCTTAAATTTAGCTATGGGAATATTATTGGGATTGTTGGAGAAAATGGAATTGGGGACAGTGATATAATGATGACAGATACAATAAATCCATTAAAATCAAAGTTTAAAGGCTTCCACAAAACTTTTAAACAAGACGATTTAGGATTAAGTCTGTCATCTTTTTTATTAAATTAACAAAAAAGAAAAGAAAACATAAGTAATAAGGATTGAAGAGAATATGATGATATTTAGAGTTTTTTTCAAAATCATATTATTTCCTATTAGTATAGCGTTGAGTATCATCACTCTATTTTTAACGTTTGTATTAGGACTCAGTACAATATTTTTTAAACTGATTTCATTTATCGCTATTATGGGATTTTTGGGATCTGTTTATCATGGAGAAAAAGCACTTGCTATAGAGGCAATTATACTAGCATATCTTTTTAGTCCTTATGGTTTACCAGTGCTAGGATATTTTATTATAGAAGTGATAGAAGAGGTGAATGAAAGAATAAAAGCAATTTAAATATAAAAATAAATAGATTAAAACGATGAAAAAGAGATAGCAAAATCAAAGCTATCTCTTTTTATATGAAAAGAAAGGGGGTTATGATGAAAGAAATAGTTAAATTTGAATACTATTATGGCAATGAATCAGAACAATATTCATTTTTTAGGATTCCCAAAACTTTATTCACCGACTTAAATTTTAAAAAACTATCCGTAGAAGCAAAAATTCTTTATGGAATTCTACTCGATAGAATGAGCTTGTCAATTAAGAATAAATGGTTAGATGAAGAAAACAAGGTATACATTATCTATACCATAGAAGAAATTATGGAAGTATTAAATTGGGGGAGAAATAAATCGGTCAAAGTAATGAAAGAAATTGAAGAGATAGGATTATTAGAAAAAAAGAGGTTAGGACTTGGAAAGCCAAATTTACTCTATGTAAAGAACTTTATTTACACAGAAAATAATAAAACTACAGAAGTTTCAAAAGCAAACCTCAAGAAGTTTAAAAAACAAACTTCAGGAAGTTTAGAAAACAAACCTCAAGAAGTTTCAAAAGAGGACTCTAATAATACTAATATTAATAATACTGAAACTAATAATACTGATTTTAATAATACCACCCCCATATCCCCCTTAGAAAAGCTAGGAGAAAAATCAAAAAAAACTTTGGAGGAGGAAGAATTAAAAGAAACTATAAAAAAGAATATATCTTATGAAATCTTTGAAAAAGTAAGAATAGAAGAAAAGAAGCAAGTAGATGTAATGATAAATGTACTTGTAAAAGCCTTAACTAGCTTTACAAACATTAAAATAGGAGGGAGGCATATATCCAATGAAAATTTTAAAGAAAAATTTCTAAGTCTTAACTATAAACACATAGACTATGTTTTGAAATACCTAAGAGAAAATGCTCCAAAGGATATTAGAAACATTAATGCTTATCTACTGACTCTCTTATACAATGCAGATGAAAATATTAGAAACATAGAAGTCATAAAGAGAGAAGATCAGAAAAGAGAAAACTATGACTATAGTAACGATGAGGATATATGGAGAGAAATTTTAAATACTTGATAGGAGAGGAGCATATGGAATTAATAAAAGAAATCCTAGAACAGAAAATAAAAAATGCAGAAACAAATAGTCCATCAAAAGATGAAGAAAATAGGAGTTATATAGATCAAGAAACAGGATTAAAATATTGTGCAAAATGTAAAACACCAATTGAAAAAGAAATAGACTTCTTTGGAGAAATAAAAAAAGTTGGTATTTTATGTCAATGTAAAAAAGAAAGACAAAAATTAGAGGAAGAAAAAAGAAAAGAAAATAAAAGGCTTTTAAAAATTGAACACTTAAAAAAAGAGTGTTTTTCTGATCCTATCTTATTAAATTGGAATTTTAAAAATATGGACAAAGATAGTGAGCATGAAAAAGTAGCAAAAAATTATGTGGAAAAATTTGATGAAATATATGAAAATAATATAGGATTAATTCTCATAGGGAATGTGGGATGTGGAAAAACATATCTTGCAAGTGCTATAGCAAATGCTTTACTAGAAAAAGAAATATCAGTCAAAATGACAAATTTTTCAGTAATTTTAAATGATATGACTAACTTTGAGATTGATAAGAGTAAGTATATAGATAACCTAAATCATAAGAAACTATTAATTATTGATGATTTTGGAATGGAAAGAGATACAGATTTTGCAGCTGAGCATATCTTTAACATAATAGATAGTAGATATAGAAGTGGGAAACCTCTAATTATAACAACAAACTTAAATATATCAGCTTTAACTAATCCTGAAACTATAAAAGATAAAAGAATTTACTCAAGGATACTTGAAATATGCAGTCCCATTATATTTACAGGAGAAAATAGAAGAATAGAAAAAATGAAGGAGAAATCAAAATTAGCCTATGAAATATTAAAAAAAGAATGAAAGTAGGTGAGTGAATGCAAAATGATGATATAAATAGCAGAACAATAGCCATAGTAAAAAAAGCGGGGATAGTTACAGCCAAGCAAGTTATAAATTTGATGAAGAAAATATTAGAAATAAATAAACATAAAGCGCAGACAGAACAGTCAAGACCCTTAGAAAAATTTAAAAAAGTAAAAGTAAAAGATCTTGTAAAAAAAGGTAAAGTAGAAACCTTAGAATTAAATGACATAGACTTAAAAGCATTGAAAAAAGAATTAAAAAGATATGGGGTGAAATTTTCCATAAAGAAAGATTTAGAAAATGGAAACAACATTATCTTTTTTCAAGCAAAAGATATAAAAGTGATGGAACAAGCTTTTAAAAAGACAGTCCAGAAATTTACTAAAGATAAGTCAAGAAAAAGAAAATCTGTAATAGAAAGGCTTAATAACTTCAAGGATAAAGTCAAAGATACTATTGACAGAGATAAGGTTAAACATAAGCATCAGGAACAAAGTTTATAATAAAAGCACTTAGATATATAATATATATGATGAGAAGGCATGAATAGCTTTATTGTTGAATACTATGAAAAAGAAGATGGAATCATCCAGTAGAAGAATTTCTCTTATCTATAGATAAAAAATGAGAACAGAAGCATTAGGGAAAAAACTAAAAAATACCTTTGAAAGTAAAATATAAGTATAATGGTGGTTTAAAATGACAAATAAAAGAATATGTCCCATATGTAACTCAAAGATGAAGCAACAGTTTATAGGTCTATTACATTGCAAGTGTGGTATAAGCTATCATAGAGATTTAGGATATTTTAAAAGAAATGAGAATATGATTTTTGTCTTGGAAAGAAAAAAGATAGGTAAAAAAATAAAACAAGTTCCAGTAATAATATATAAAAAAGATAAATAAGATACTAATGGGTAGAGAAATCTACTCTTTTTTATGGAGAGGAAGTGATTAATTCGAAAATACTAAATGAAATAATAAAAGATATAAAAAATGTTTTTAAGATAAGAGATAAGAAGAAATTTGTATTAGAAAATCTTCCTTACCTCTTATTTTTTTATATAGGAAATATCTTTGCAAGCCATGTCAACTCTTATGTAGGAGGAGATATAATAGATAGAATTCTAGTAGCTTTTAGTCAAATAGATACTTTAAAATATATTCCATCATTAAAAATAAAAAATCTGATACCCGGTCTAATTCTATCAGTAGTTATTAAGTTAATCCTTATACAGAAAAAGAAAAAAGCAAAAAAGTTTAGAGAGGGCAGAGAATATGGATCGGCAAGATGGGGAAATGAAAAAGATATTGAGCCATACATTGACAAGAAGTTTGAAAACAATGTGCTATTAACTCAAACTGAAAGACTTACCATGAACAATAGACCTAAAAATCCAAAATATGCGAGAAATAAAAATGTATTGGTAATTGGAGGTTCTGGTAGTGGTAAAACAAGGTTTTTTGTAAAGCCAAATCTCATGCAAATGCACTCTTCATATGTAGTAACCGATCCAAAAGGAACATTAGTCTTGGAATGTGGGAAAATGTTGGAAAGAAATGGATATGAGATAAAAATACTAAACACAATAAACTTTAAAAAATCCATGAGATATAATCCCTTTGCATACTTGAAAAGTGAAAAAGATATTTTGAAATTAGTACAAACAATAATTGCAAATACTAAGGGAGAAGGAGAAAAATCAACTGAGGATTTTTGGGTGAAAGCTGAAAAACTCTATTACACAGCACTTATAGGATATATCTGGTATGAAGCTCCTAAAGAAGAACAGAACTTTACAACTTTACTTGCTATGATAGATGCAAGTGAGGTAAGAGAAGAAGATGAAAATTTTAAAAATGCAGTAGACTATATGTTTGAAGCATTAGAAAAAGAAAAGCCAAATCATTTTGCAGTAAAACAATATAAGAAATACAAACTAGCAGCAGGAAAAACTGCCAAATCAATCCTTATATCCTGTGGAGCAAGGCTTGCTCCATTTGATATTCAGGAACTTAGGGACTTAATGAAAGAAGATGAACTGGAGCTTGATACACTTGGAGAAAAGAAAACAGCTTTATTCGTAATAATATCGGATACAGATGATACATTTAACTTTGTAGTATCAATAATGTACTCACAATTATTTAATCTATTATGTGATAAAGCAGATGATGAATATGGCGGAAGACTTCCTGTTCATGTGAGATGCCTACTTGATGAATTCGCAAATATCGGCTTAATTCCTAAATTTGAAAAGCTGATAGCAACTATTAGAAGTAGAGAAATATCAGCTTGTATAATATTACAAGCACAATCACAACTAAAAAGTATCTATAAAGATAATGCAGATACCATAGTTGGCAATTGTGATTCGACGTTATTTTTAGGAGGCAAAGAAAGAACAACATTAAAAGAATTATCTGAAAGCCTAGGCAAAGAAACCATAGACCTATATAACACATCAGAAACAAGATCAAATCAAAAGAGTTTTGGTTTAAACTATCAAAAAACTGGAAAAGAATTAATGAGTCAAGATGAAATAACTGTAATGGATGGTGGGAAATGTATCTACCAATTAAGAGGAGTTAGACCATTTCTTTCAGATAAATTTGACATAACCAAACATAAGAATTATAAGTTCCTTGAAGATTATGATAAGAGAAATATATTTGACATAGAGAAATACCTGCAGAGAAAAGATGAGGTTAAGTTAAAAGAGAGTATGGTAGTTGAAATATTAGATGAATAAATTTAAAATTAGAAGTAAGATAGATATTTAGGAAAGATTAAAAGAAATTACTTGACAAAAAATATTTTATAGCATATAATAATGTCAACAGTACCCGACACGCCTCTTAACAATGCGGACCAAGTCGGGTCATTTGATTTTAGGAGAAAAAATGAAAAAAATTCATCAAGAACCGATTAGTATAGAAAATCAAGTAAAAAACTTAATAGACTTAGGACTTTTAGTAGAAGATAAAACTTATGCTAAGAAAATTCTTGGAAGAATATCCTATTACAGGCTGATTAAAGCTTATAGTATCACATTAAAAAAAGATGGAAGATATATATCAGGAATAAGTTTTGAAGATATTGTAAGTTTATATAAATTTGATAGAGAACTTAGACAGCTTATATTTGAAACAATAGAGCATATTGAAGTTTCTTTAAGAGCAGTTATCACAAACTATTTTTCTTTAAGATATGGGAACTTTTCATATAAAGATATGAATAATTTTGAGAAACAAAAGGAACAAGAAAGGGTACTAGAAGAATTAGCAAGGGAAGTTAAAAGAAATAGACGCTCACCATTTATAAAAAACTTTAAAGACAATTATGAAGGTGGAGAAATTCCACTCTATGCAGTGATAGAAGTAGCAAGTTTTGGAACTTTATCTAAAATGTATAAGAATATGAAAAATGAAGATAAAAGTAAAATTGCAAAAGTCTTTCATACAGACTACCATTACTTTGAATCTTGGATAGAAAATTTTGCCTATATAAGAAATATATGTGCCCATTATGGCAGGCTATATGGAGCAAAGCTTACAAAATCACCAAAGCTATATAAAGAATATTTAAAAAATAATATTTCAAACAATACAATATTTGCTACATTAGTTAATCTTAAAATAGTTTCTGAAGAAGAAAATTACAAAAATTTTTATCATGATCTAATAGCACTAATAGCAAGATATGAAAATATTGAATTAAGACATGTTGGCTTTATAGAAAACTGGAAAGAATTACTAAAACCATAAAATTAAATAGAGAAATTTACACCGAAAAAAACATTTCGGTGTTTTTTTATGCCCAAAGGAGGAAGAATGAAATATATACGAGATGAGCCGAAAAAATAAGATACAGAGAAAAATGAAATATTAATTAATTAGAAGTAGAAGCGATAGAGAAAACTATCGCTTTTTTTATGGAATAAAGGAGATAGAACAAATGGAAAGAGAAATGCTAAATATTAATGGAAATCTAGTAGGAGAAATAAAAACAACTGCAATAGATACAAAGGAAGGAGAAAAAGAAGTAGCTAACTTCACAATAGTTAGAAAGAACAAAGAAGAAGGAAAGGTTAAGAAAGAATATATCTACTGTAATCTCTACGGAGAAAAGGCAAAAAGTGTGAAGGAATTTAAAAGTGGAGAATACATCCATATTTTTGGATATTTTAAGGAAACAAAAAAAGAAGACAAGACATTTAAAAATTTTATCGTAAAGCACATAAATAAAATTAAAAAAGAAGAAAAAGAGGAGGAAATATAAATGGAATTTTTTACACAAGCAGTAAATGTATTAAAAATATTAGTTACAGCAATTGGTGCAGGGCTTGGAGCATGGGGTGTTATCAACCTGATGGAAGGTTATGGGAATGACAACCCTGGTGCTAAATCTCAAGGCATTAAGCAGCTTATGGCTGGAGGGGGAATTGTACTCATAGGTTTAAAACTAATACCGCTATTAGCAAACGTGTTAAAATAAAATGTTTAATATAGTAGATAAGATCAAAGAGTTTTTTTCGGAGATACTTATTGATATGATCAAGGAAAATTTAAGCGGAATGCTCCTTGATATAAATGACAAAGTATCAACGATAGCAAATGAGGTAGGAAAGACTCCGAGTGGATGGAACTCGGAGGTTTTCCACTTCATAAAGTCTATTTCAGAAAATGTTATACTTCCCATAGCAGGTCTTATCATAACGGCTGTACTATGTATTGAATTAATTCAAATGGTAATGAACAAAAATAATATGCATGACACAGATACCTTTGGTTTTTTTAAATATATGATAAAAATGTGGATAGCAGTATGGCTTGTATCTCATGCTTTTGACTTTTCTATGGCAGTATTTGATGTGGCACAGAATTTAATAGGAAAGGCAGCAGGTGTGGCAAATGCTAGTGCAAAAGTTTCTCCGGGTGATATAGCTAATATGGTAGATAGCCTAAAAGGAGAGTCAATAGGAAAATTAATGACTATAGTACTAGAGACATCAATTGTAAAGATGATAATTCAAGGGATATCAATACTCATTACAGTTATTCTATACGGCAGGATGATAGAAATATATATTTATACTTCAGTTTGCGCCATACCTTTTGCCACAATGGGTAATAAAGAATGGGGAAGTATTGGAACAAACTATATAAGAGGGCTCTTCGCACTTGGCTTGCAAGGTTTATTCTTACTTATATGCGTAGGAATTTATGCCGTACTTGTTAAGACTTTAAATATATCAGACATACACAAAAGTATTTTTGAATTACTAGGATACACATTAATACTTGGGATAACTATGATGAAATCAGGAAGTATTGCAAAATCAATTTTAAATGCTCATTAATAAAAAAGGAGAAGATGATGAAAATTAGAAGAAAAAAGGACAAAAAAATTAATTTAAAAACACTTGGAACAATAGGACTCCCAATACTTTTAATAGGGGGATATATTACAAGAGAAATACAAAATAGAATGATTATAAGAAAAACATCGGAAGTTTTAGATAATAGAGAAGAAACGAATGAAAAAGTATTAGAAATAGCAGTGAATATGGGAAAATCATTAGAAGATCTGAACAGAGAAGATATATATGGCTTTTACTTAGAGGGTTTAGAATAATGGCTTATGTAAATGTCCCAAAGGACTTAACAAAAGTAAAAACAAAGGTAGCTCTAAATCTAACAAAAAGACAATTAATTGGCTTTACAATTGCAGGTCTAATAGGCTTTCCAGTATATTTAATGGTAAAAAAAGTGCTGCCTAATGACCTATCTATGTTAATCATGATAGGTGTGTCTTTTCCTATAATATTTGCAACTCTTTATGAAAAGGACGGGATCTATTTTGAAAAATATTTAAAGTATATTATAGATAAGAAAAGACAGACAAGTATAAGGATATACAAGACAGAATGTATTTATGATATAAAGAAACAAAGAAAGGAAAGGAGTAAATGAATCAAATACAGAAAAAACAACAGAAAAAATTAAATCAAGAAAAAAGAAATTTAAAAAAACAAAAAGAAGATTTAAAAAGCATTAGTATAAGTCAAAAAAAGATGAAAAAAGCAAATATTTCTAAAGAAAAAGGAAAGCCCAAAAAGAAGCTTTCCTTTTTTGGTGGGAAGAAGAAAAAGAGTGTTCAGGAAACAATCCCTTATTTAAGAATGTTGAGAAATGGGATTTGCCAAGTTGAGAAGAACAAATTTAATAAAATGATACGTTTTTTAGATATTAACTACCAGCTTTCCACAGAAGAAGATAAGGAAAGTATATTTAATGAATTTTCAAGTTTTTTAAACTATTTTGATCCAAGTGTCGATATGGAACTTTCATATATTAATCGTATAGGAAAAAATGAAGAAGTAGAAAAAAACATCAATGTTCCGGATAGAAACGATTCATATAATGAAATACGAAAAGAGTACAGGGAAATGCTAAAAAATCAGAGTCAGAAAGGAAATAATGGACTTACTAAATATATGTATATCACCTTTAGCTTACAAGCACAAGATTTAAAAGAGGCAACTACAAGACTTGAAAGAATGGAAATGGATATATTAAATAACTTTAAGCAGATGGGAGTAAAAGCTTATGTATTAAGTGGATATGAAAGGTTAAAGGTTATTCACGATATATTAAATCCGAATAAGAATTTTGTTTTTTCCTTTGAAGACCTAAAATATAGTGGACTATCTACTAAGGATTATATAGTACCAGCATCATTTAACTTTTCATCTCACAATCAATTTAAAATTGGAGAATACTTTGGAGAAGTAAACTTTCTGCAAATTCTAGCACCTGAATTATCAGATAGATTATTATCAGAATTTTTAGGGGTTGAAGAAAATATGATTGTAACATTTCATATAAATTCCATTGATCAAACAGAAGCCATAAAGATGATTAAAAGAAAAATAACGGACTTGGATAAAATGAAAATTGAAGAAAATAAGAAGGCTATAAGATCAGGATATGATATTGATATTCTTCCAAGCGATTTAATTACCTATGGTAATGATGCTAAGAAACTATTGGTAGAACTTCAAAATCATAATGAGAGAATGTTTGTCATAACTATTTTGTTTACAAATATGGAAAAAAGTAGAAAGAAATTGAGTAATATAATCTTTCAACTAAATTCAATAGCAGGTAGGCATAATTGTGTATTGAAAAATCTTAACTATAGACAGGAACAAGGACTAATTTCCTCCCTGCCACTTGGAAAAAATGAAATCGAAATAAAAAGAGGACTTACAACTAGCTCTACAGCAGTCTTTATTCCTTTTACAACAGAAGAGTTGTGCTTAGAAGGAGAGAGCTTATACTACGGATTAAATGCTTTAAGTCGTAACATCATTATGACAGATAGAAAGCTTTTAAAGAATCCAAACGGTTTAATACTTGGAACGCCTGGTAGTGGTAAATCTTTTTCGGCTAAAAGAGAAATTACCAATGCTTTTTTAATCACACAAGATGACATCATTATATGTGATCCGGAAGGGGAGTATGGAAATTTAACTAAGGCACTAGGTGGAGAAGTTATAAAAATATCGCCAACAAGTAAGGATTATATAAACCCGTTGGATATAAATGTAGACTATGCCGATGAAGACAATCCCTTATCTTTAAAGTCTGATTTTATTCTTTCACTGTTTGAACTTGTAGTAGGAAAGGAAGGGTTAAGTGCAGAAGAAACTTCAGTAATTGATAGATGTCTTCCAATATTATATAAGGATTACTTCGACAATCCCATTTCTGAAAATATGCCAATTTTAGAAGATTTATATAATTTACTTTTAAAACAAGAAGAAAATGTAGGGAAAAAATTAGCGGTAGAAATGGAAATTTATGTCAAAGGTAGTCTTAATGTATTTAATCATAGGACTAATGTAGATACAGGAAATAGAATTCTTTGTTATGACATTAAGGAATTAGGAAAGCAACTTAGAAAAATAGGTATGTTAATTGTTCAAGATCAAGTGTGGAATAGAGTAACTATTAATAGAAATAAGAAGGAAACCAGATATTACTGTGACGAATTCCATTTGCTTTTAAGAGAAGAACAAACAGCCTCATATTCCATAGAAATTTGGAAGAGATTTAGAAAATGGGGAGGGATTCCAACAGGATTAACACAAAATGTAAAGGACCTTTTAGCCAGTCCTGAAATAGAAAATATATTTGATAACACTGATTTTATCTTAATGCTTAATCAAGCTAGTGGTGATAGGGAAATTTTAGCGAACAAGTTAAATATATCTCTTTATCAGTTATCCTACGTCACAAATTCCAATGAGGGAGAGGGATTACTATTCTATGGAAACACAATAGTACCTTTTGTAGATAGCTTTCCTAAAGATACAAAATTGTATAAGTTAATGACAACTAAACCAGAAGAATTAAAGGAAGGGATAGAAATTGATAGACAGAGAGAAGTTAAAAACTAATTATATTATTAATTTAGATGCAATTTCTGCTCTAAAGGAATTTCCAGATAAAATATTTGATTGCTGTATTACATCTCCTCCATATTATGGACTTAGAGATTATAAAGCAGAAGGACAAATTGGAAGAGAAGAAAGTCCGGAGGAATATTTAAATAAATTAATTAAAGTCTTTAGAGAAGTAAAAAGAGTATTAAAAAAAGAAGGAACACTTTGGGTAGTTATTGGAGATTCTTATGCAGGTACAAGAAGCAAAAAAAAATATAAAGATCCTAAAAACATAGAAGGAAGAAGTGGTCAAAAAGAGTCTATTACAGAAAAACTCAGTGGCTACAAGGCAAAAGACTTAATGGGGATACCTTGGCAACTAGCTTTAAAATTAAGAGAGGATGGTTGGTATTTAAGAAGCGATATTATTTGGCATAAGGAAAATGCCATGCCTGAGTCTTGTAGGGATAGACCATCAAGGTCTTATGAACATATCTTCCTACTATCAAAAGCAAGAAAGTATTTCTATAACTTTGACGCTATGAAAGAACCAATAAAAGAAATAAGCAAGAAAAGATATATGAGGGCAAGAGGAAAAGATAATAAGTATTTACAAGAAGGCACAGGAGCTAAAAGACAGAGCATAAATGAAGCAAGAGAGTATGGAGAATATATAGGAGATAATGTCCCTAAGTTTAGAAACAATAGAGATATTTGGACTATTAACACCAGTGCGTTTAAAGGAAAACACTATGCGGTATTTCCACCAAAACTGGTAGAACTTTGTATAAAAGCAGGATGTCCTAAAAAAGGCTTAATTCTTGATCCCTTTATGGGTTCAGGAACTGTTGGAATGGTAGCTATTAGGATGGACAGAGAATATATTGGAATTGACATAAACAAAGACTACTGTCAAATAGCTAAAGAAAGGATAGAGAAAAATATGAAATAGGAGGTATATATGAAAAAGAAAGGGAAAGTAAACCCAAGAGATGTACCAAAGACCAAACTTATATCAGAAAAGAAAGAAGAAAGCAATGAAAAATTCAGTAGTACAGAGAGAAAATCAGATTTTTCAAAAAAAGAAATTAATAAAGTAAAAAGCAGGAATAACATAGACAATAATGATGAAAACTCTAAGTATTATTCATCTCATTTGCAAGAAAATAGTCAGGATTTACTCAACGAAAAAGATAAGTCAAATAGAGGAAGAAGACAAAGAAAAAACCATGAGGAAAAATTTGCAGAAGCCTCCTATCATAATGAATATCAGCCAGAATATTCGCAACAGCAGCATAGAAAAATGGAAGAAAATGAGGAAAGTAGATATGGTGAATATTACGGGCAAGAAACAGAATACAGGCTAAGTAACTTTAAAGAAGATTTTAATGATAGACCAAATTCAACTAGCTCTAATTTAAAAAGTAGCACTTCTCCCCAAAAAAATTACAAGGGGAATAGTAATTTAAAATGGAAGAAAAACGTTGAGAGTGAAAGTTTTAATGGAGTGCAAGAGAAAAAAATAAGGAGATTTAGAAAAGAAGAAGATAAGGATTTTAATATAGAGGTAAGTTCAACATATGATCCCTTATCGCAGGACTCAGATAATGATGGTGTCATAGATCGCTATGACATGAACTTTAGTGATAGCAATGTATCATATAGGGACACAAGAGATGACTATAAGTATTTACCATCTTCTGATGTGCAAAGAAAAAATTGGGATGGTTATTCTATTCTTGGTGAGAAAGGGAAAGAAAGCTTTCAAAAAAACACCTTTAAAAAACTTTATCAATCTCAAAGTCAGTTTAAGGATAAAGGGGAAAAAGTAGAATTAAAATCTTTAAATGGGAAGTTTAGAAGAAAATATCTATCATATAAGGCAAATGAAGAAGATAAAAAAATAATTCAAGACCTGAATACTAATAAAAAACAAAATAGCAAATATTTCAAAGGCAAAGTTAGAAATTTAGAAGAAAAAGATATGCTAATGGGTAAGGTTTCTAGTGGGAAATTTAGACAGGATAGCCTATCTGAAGGATTCAAAAGTGAATCTGAAAAAAATAAAGATAAATATAATATAAATAAAAAGAATCAAGAAAAAATAGGCACGAAAAAAGAAATCTTCAAACAGGAAAAAAACGTAATAAAAAATGAGAATCTTGAAGTAGATGAACTTGATTTAAATCATAGTGGAATTTCTAATAAAAACAAGGGAAAGAAAAGACAAATAAAAGACGCTTTTGATAATACTATAAAGAAAAGCAACTTTGATCCAAAGAAAGAATACACCAGGACAAAAAAAGAAGTACAGGATTCTAAAAATGTATCTGAAGAAAATAAGGTAGATACAAAAAATAAAACTAAATTCCATTCTAAAAAAGATAACAAAAGTGAAAAAGATAAGTTTTATAAAAAGGAAGATAAAATATCAAAACTATATGAGAAAAAGAATAAAAAAGAAAAAGAGTTAATTAAGTATAAGAAAAAGTCAAAAAAAGCGGGTTTAGAAAAACCTATTACTTTTGCGAGTGCTATGACGGCAAACTATCTATATAGTGGGAAAGATGATAATGCAGGTGTTAACGCTGCTTATAAGCTTAGTAGAACTACCGAAGTTGTAGGTAGAGAAATTAGCCATTTTAGAAGAAAAAAACCTTTAAAAACTCAAAGAAAAATAAAATCTTTAGAAGGAAAAATTTATAAGAAAGAAAGTAAACTTCTATTTCAAAGAAATTTTGAAGAATTGAAGAAGACTAAAGCTTATCAAAACTCTAATAAACTGAATCGATTTTTTATGAAAAAGAAGTTTCAGAGAGATTTTAGGAAGAAACACGGGGAAGGTTTAGTAAATAGAGTAAAGAAATCTTTCGCTAATATTGGAAAGAAAACATTGGAAGCTTTAAAAAACAAAGGATATAAGCAAATTTTAATTGCCCTTTGTATTTTAGGACTTTTTTTTATGCTATTTCAAGGAATTAGCAATGTTGGCAGTCTTACTTCAGGATTAACAAGTAATGTTATAGCTACAAGCTATCTATCAAAAGAAGAAGTTTTAATGGATATTAACAATGAATTTACAAGTTATGAATATGCCTTACAAGATGAAATAGATAGTATTAAAGAAAATTATCCAAATTATGATGAATATCATATAAAAGGAGATTCTGTTGGTCATGACCTACACGAGCTTTTTAGCTATTTAACAGCAAGATATGGAGAGATTAAGTCAGCTGAAGAGATACAAAAGGAATTAAAAAAGCTATTTAATCAAATGTATGAGAAAAAATATACTTCAAAGTCTATTACAAAATATGACAGTGAAGGAAATCCATACACCTATAGAATTCTAACATTAACTATAAAAAAGAAAAGTATTGATGAAATAGCAAGAGAAGAATTTGCAAACTATGAAACAAATATGGCTCATTATTTAGCATTACTTGATAGTCAGGGAAATATGAGTGGATATTTTGGATCAAGCTATGGGAACTTGGGAGAGATTATAGACAATCCAAACTTTGGAAATCCCGGTCTTGCTTTTGATTCTGAAACTGCCAAAGCCTTATTTAATGAAGCAGAAAAACATATAGGTAAAAGATATGTGTTTGGAGCAAGTGGACCATCTAACTTTGACTGTTCAGGTTTTGTATGTTGGTCATTTACAAAGTCTGGTGTAAAGAGAATGCCAAGAACTACAGCTTGGCTTATTTATAAAAACTATTGTAATCCAATATCTCCAAGCGAGGCAAAACCTGGGGATATTATTTTCTTTAAAGGCACATATAATTCCGGTACGCCAATTTCTCACGTAGGGATATATGCCGGAAATGGAATGATGCTCCATGCAGGAGATCCTATCCAATATACCAGTATAAACTCAAGATATTGGAAAAATCACTTTTATTCCTTTGGTAGACCAAAATAAGGGGGAAGGAGTAAAAATCTATGAATAAAAAATTAATCAGAAACATAGAAAAACAGAAGAATTTAAGAAAGAAAAAAGAAGAAATTGAAATAGAACTTCAGTTATTAGTAGAGGAACAAGAAGAAATAGAAAATTTAGAGGTCATCAAGGAATTTCGAAGTCAAAAAATATCTCTTGATGAATTTTTATTTATTGTTAGAAAAAATAAGGAAGAAGAAAATAGAGAAAGACAAGAACTTAAAAGAAAAGATACAAATGAAAGTGAGGAAAATTTATGAAAAAAATAACAAGTGGAATTTTAGCTGTGATAATGCTACTTGTAAGTCTAGTGAATATAGTGGCTGTAAGTCCTGTATATGCAAGTACAGATTATAAGGTAGAGTGGACGGAAGATGATTTTATGTATTCCTCTGAGGGAAATATAATTGCCTTTAGTGATAAGGGCTTAGAAAAGAAAGAAAAGACAAATGTTCTAGTATTTCCTGAAGGAACAAAATCTATAAATGGAAATTATTCTTTAAGTCATTTAAACGATGAACTTAGATATAAAAGAGAATTTGGACGTGGCAAACATTGGGATAAAGTAATTATTCCTGATTCTGTTAAGCATTTAGGCTATGCTGCCTTTTACGATGCAAGTATAGACGAGGTAAAACTATCAAATAGGCTAACTTATCTTGGTGGTTTAGCATTTTTTAATTGTGGACTTAGAGAAGTGACTTTACCTGATACTTTGGTAAATATTGAACATAATGCTTTTGAAAGAAATAACCTTCAAGAAATAACTATACCGAAGTCTGTAAAGACAATTGAACAATACGCTTTTTCAAGAAATAAATTGCACACTATAAAAGTTTTAGGCAATCCAAACATTAACAGTAAAGGAGTATTCCATAATCAAGATGTTGAATATAGACCAAAACAAAATCCATTTTACGAAAATCATTTTGGTTTCAACGGAAATCAAGGATTCAAATCTATTCCTAATGGATTAAGGTTTGAAAATGGAGAGTTTGTCTTTGATAAGAACGTAGATAGTGTAGAACTTGAATTTGATTATAACAATGATATGTATCAAGGAAAGATGACTATATACAATCCAAATAAATATTCCATTGATACTCAAACTGATTTGACAGGACAAGATATTGATGAAAAGGACAATAAGATTGATGATTTAACTAAAAACATTAAGGACTTAGAAAATCAGATCAAAGACTTAAATGATAAGAAACAAGAAGATCAATCAAAGATAGATGAGTTAAAGGAAAAGTTAGAATCTTGCAAAGATAATGGAGAGAAACTAAAACAAGAAAAAGCTAGGCTAGAAGAAGAAATTAGAGATAAAGACAATAAGATTGCTCAATTGAATAAAGAAATTGAGGATCTTAAAAATTCTAACAATGATGAACTAATAGCAGAAATTACTCAGCTTAAAGATGAACTAAAAAGATTACAAGATGAAAATGCAAAACTAAAAGAAGATTATTCATCTACAAAATGGGAGTTAGAAGCTGAGAAAGAAAAGACCGATAAAAACGAAAATAAAATCAAAGAAATGCAAGAAAAGCTCGAGTCTTTAGAAGGAGAACTAGCAAAGAAGACTAAAGAAATTGAGGATAAAGATAATAAAATTAAGGACTTAGAAAAAGCTCTTGATGAAAAAGATACTAAGATAAAAGACCTCGAGTCTAAAAAGAAAGAAACAGAAAATTCTAAGTCAGAATGTTGTAAGAAAATTGAAGAGCTTCAAAAGGCTATTGATAGTTTAAAAGAATCTTCTGAAAATACAAAAAAAGAATTAGAAGAGAAGATTAAAGGGTTAGAAGAAAAACAAAAAGCTTCTGAAGAAGAAATTAAAAAGCTAAAAGAAGAGTTAGATAAGAAAATTGAAGAAGCAAAGAAGTTAATCGAGGAAGCAAATAAAAAAGCAAAAGAAGAACTTGAGAAACAAGCTAAAGATGAAAAAGACAAAAATTTAAACCAAGACTTATCCAAGAAATTAGATGAAATTCTAAAACTCCAAAAAGAAAATAAAGAGAAGAAAGAAGACAAGAAATCTCAAGATAAAAAGTTGGACGAACTTTTGAAAGCTGATGAGAAGAATATTCTAAATCAATTTGATCTTAACAAGATGAAAAAGCAAGAAGACCAACAAGGTAAAAAACAAGTTAAAGATGAAAAAGAATTCGCAGTTTTCCAAGTAGACAAAAACTTTTATAACATTATAAAAGATGGAAAGAAAACTACTGTGTATATGGATGTAAAAGCATATATTAAGGATAATCGCATTATGCTACCTGTTAGATATGCAGCTTATACTCTTGGGTTTAATGTAGAATATGATGATAGTAAGAGAGAGGCTATCTTTTCAAATAAAGAAAATACAGCCTTACCTAAAAAAACTCTAAGATTAAATATAGATACTGGTGTTATGAAAGATAGTCAAGGAAACATTTATCATTCTGACACTAAACCTGTAATTATAAATGGAAGAATTCACGCATCTATTTCCAATATAGCTAAAGCTTTTAATGCAAGCTGTGGGGATATAAGAGATGAAAAAGATCAAAGTATAGAATGGGATAATAGCAGAAAGGCAGTTTATGTCTTCAAGAATATAAAGTAAGAAAAGGAGAGAATTATGAAGAAAAAAAGATTAGGGGTAGCCTTAGTGCTACTCCTTTTACTATTCAGTATGCCAAGCATATCCATAGCTAAGAGCAATGAAAATGAAATAAAAAATCAGTCAAATGATATTTATTTGCCAGAAAAAAGTAAAGAATTAGAAAGCTTATTTGATGAAGATGTATATGAACCATCTAATGAGAGTCAAAAAATTCCTTATCAGGAAGTGCCGAAAATACAAGAAAATAACATAAAAAATGAGCAAGTAGATAAAAAAGAAAAGCCATCTAAACTTGTTAAAGGTGGCAATACTAAAGCAATTAATCCATTAGCTACAAAAGAAAATAAGGCAAGAGGAACAGTTATAGAAAATGTAGATAAAAATGGACAGGATATTACACCGAAAGTAGAAGATCAAACATCAAGAGATGAAAAAAAGGAAAATCCAATAGATGTTAGACAATTTTTAACCTTTCAAACAAAGAGTGGAAAAACTATGCACCTCATTGTAGATCATTCGGAAAATCAAGAAAATGTACAATTACTAACAGAAGTTGGAGAACAAGATCTACTAAATATGATTGAAGGAGAAAGTGAAGTAAAGCCAAAAGAAGAAGTAGTGAAAAAAGAAGAACCGGTGGAGGAAAAACCGAAGAAAGAGGAGAAAGAAGAAAAGAAATCAGGGATAGGACTTTATTTATTTATGGGTTTAATTATTGTTGGTGTAATGGGTGCAGGATATTACTTCAAAATCTATAAAAAAAATGAAGAAGCAAGTTTTGAAGATGAGCAAGATTATAATGAATTAGAAGATGATTATGAATCTGAAGGGGAGGATTATGATCTTGAAGATAAGGAAGATACAGAAATTATTCCAGATGAAGATGAATTTTAATCTTCTCAATGATTTAAGCAGTAGATTAAGGACAACAATAAAATTAATTATCGTGTAAATTTATAAACATACGATAGAAAAGTACAATTAGAATTCTGGAACTTTAATAAAAAACGATGAACAAAACGACAGCACAAACTTAATATATAAGTAAAGCTAAGTTGAAATGATTGATTGTATAATTAAGAATTTGATATAGATAAAATCATAAGTTTAATGAGAATGCTAAAAACGGATCAAGCTTTTTTATACGGATGGAATTCTTATTCGAAGAAAAATCTTTATGCTAGAGACATAAAGTTTGAAGATGTAATAGATAATGGAATAAATATTATAGAAAAAATAAAAAATCGGTAGAGCTATAAAAAGATGAGGGATTGAAAATTTAATCTCTCATTTTTTTATTAAAAAATTAAAGGAGGAAAAATGAAATTAGTAATCGCAGAAAAACCAAGTGTTGCAGCATCAATAGCAAAAGTTATAGGAGCAAAAAATAGAAATAATGGATATTATGAGGGGAATGGATACATTGTTTCATGGTGTGTTGGGCATTTAGTACAAATGGCAAATCCTGATGTGTATGATGAAAGATATAAGAAGTGGAGAATTGAAGATTTACCTATTATCCCAAAAGAATACAAGTATGAGGTAACGAAGACAACTAAAAAACAGTTTAATATTCTTAAAAGACTAATGAATAGTAATGAAGTTGACACCATTATTAATGCTTGTGATGCTGGTAGAGAAGGAGAAGCTATCTTTAGACTTGTATATATGATGGCAAATTGTAAGAAGAAAATGAAACGTCTTTGGATTTCCTCAATGGAAGACTCTTCCATAAAAGAAGGATTTAGCAACTTAAAAGATGGAAGTAATTATGATAATCTTTTTGAATCAGCTAAGGCTCGTGCCATAGCTGATTGGCTTGTTGGAATGAACATAAGTAGACTTTACTCCTGTCTATATAATGAAAATTATAGTGTAGGCAGAGTACAAACACCAACTTTATCAATGATTGTGAATAGAGATGATGAGATAAATAGTTTTAAAAAAGAAAAATATTATACAGTGGAGATTTCCATGAATGGATTTACACTTTCGACAGATAGAATTGATGACAAGATAGTGGCAGAGCAGCTTAAAAATTTAATCGGAGAAAAAATTGAAATAACCGATGTAATTAAAAAAGAAAAGATTACAAAGCCTAATCTGCCCTTTGACCTAACAACACTTCAAAGAGAATGTAATAAGTATTTTGGATACAGTGCAAAACAAACCCTAGATTATGCCCAAAGCCTGTATGAAAAGAAGTATATTACCTATCCACGAACAGATTCAAGATATTTGACAGTAGACATGATAGAAAGCACTGTAAATAATATTATAGGAAAAAATGATTTTGACACAGAAAGAATTAAGGTAGTTTTTAATTCTGAAAAAGTTACAGATCATCATGCAATAATTCCAACGATAAGTTCATTAAATAAGGATATTTCAAATCTCCCGGAAAGCGAAGCCAAAGTATATAGACTTATAACAAATAAACTCTATGCAAGTTTTGGATATCCACTTGTAGAAAATACAACAAAGATAGTGGCTGAATTTGACGGGTTTGAATTTATAAACACTTATAAAATAATTGCAGAAGAAGGGTTTACAAAATATTTAGAAGAATATACATCAAAGAAGAAAGAAGATATACAACTTCCTGATGTAAAAATAGGAGATTTTTTATATATTGAAAATAAAGATATAAAAGAGAAGTATACAAATCCACCTAAACACTTCACTGAAGACACACTCTTAAAAGCAATGGAAATAGCTGGAAATGATGAATTAGTTAAGGATGTTGAAATTGAAAGAAAAGGACTTGGTACTCCTGCTACAAGAGCGGGAATAATAGAAAATTTGATATACAAAGGTTATATAAAAAGAGAAAAGAAAAACCTAATATCAACTAGGAAGGGATTAAACCTAGTTACTATAGTTATAGATGAGTTTAAATCTCCAAAGACAACAGCAAAATGGGAAATGAGATTAAGTGATATAGCAAAGGGTAAGGAAAATAAAGAGAATTTTTTAAAAGAAATTGAAGAAGAAATAAAAAATACTATAGGTAAATATTATAAGTAAATTGATTATAAAAAATTGAATACGGTTATAGGAATGAAGAAAGGAGTGATTTATGAAAGAAATAGGGTATAATATAAGTGATAAAAGAGTAGGCATTAGGAAATTTACTTATTTGATATTACTATGAATATATGTTATACTCTTATCAGATAAAGATGGTGTCCCACTACCGTTAAAGGTGGAGCATTAAAGAAGGTGTCTCACTACCTATATCCCAAAGGTGAAGCATTAAAGCAAGCAGAGAGGATTAAACCTCTCTGTTTTTTTAGGAGAAAATAATGGTAGAAGTTATAAAATATGGATTTTATACTGTAAACTCTGATTACCTTGAATATCTAAATAAAGTAGATTCAGAAGTTTATTACAACCCATCGTATAGAAACAGTATAAAACCATTTGTTGGAATTATTGTTGGTATAGAAAATTATAATTATTTTATTCCAATTTCTTCTGCAAAGGAAAAACATAAAAAATGGAAGAATGTTTCTGATGAGCATTTTTTGATTTATGAAGTGATCGATAATAGTATTACTATAGATGGAGATATCTACAAATATTATTCTGATAGAAAAAAATGCACATATTATCTATATTGGATATTAAGAAAATGATTCCTGTACCGACTGATTGTTATGAAAGAATTGATTTTAACGAACTTGAGGATATTAGATATAAAGACTTATTTCAAAAAGAATACGCTTTTTGTTTAAAAATAAAAACAAAGGTCTTGATAAAGGTAGAAAAAATATACAAAAATCAAAAGAAAACAGGAATTATAAGAAGAGCAAATTGCAATTTTTCAAAGTTAGAAAAAGCAATGTTGGATTGGAAGCAATAGAATAAAGGCAGTTAAAGCGATTAGAAAAGTAAAAAATTTCAATCGTTTTTTTATTGCAATAAAAAGATAGCGTAAATGACATGTTAAAGTTATCTTTTGCTTACAGAAATTTAAAAAATGGAAAGAAATAAAGTTTAATAAATAAATATATAAAAATTTAGTTCATTTTTATCACTATAATGAGGAGGGATAAAATGCCAAGATATGATATAGTAGATTTAAGCAGAACAATCTATCTTGCAAAAGAAGAATTTAAGAAAGATATAAAAAAATATGAGGAATATTTAAAGGTATCAGGCAATAACTATAAGTATCCATATATACATCAAATATCTATATACAATATGGATCCAAAAGCAACAGCCTGTGCAGAATTTGATTATTGGAAAAGTATAGGTAGAAGCGTTAAAAGAGGCGAAAAAGGAATACCACTTTTAGATATAGATAGTGGAAGGATAAAATATATCTTCGACATAAGGCAAACAGTAAGTATTAATCATAATATTTCTGAGGTAAAGCTATGGAAATATGATAGCAAAAAGCATTTAAACTTACTAGATGAACTGATAGATAAGTTTAAAGAAAAAGATAGTAAGCTTCTATTAAGCCAAGAAGATAAAATTGATGCCTTAATAGAAAGTAATGTTAGAGGAAAATTCAATAAAATTTTAGAAAGTTTATCTGACGAAAGTTTAAAAAGCATTCAAAAGGTAGACCTTTTTAATTTGTTAAAAGAATCCGTAAAAATTTCCATAAGCGAGAGAATGGAGGTCTCATATCAGCTAAAAGAAGAAAACTTATCTTTACTGTCTAAAATATCAAGTTCGGACATAGACAAAGTATTAAGTATAAGTGCTAATATAAGTAAAAATATCTTACTTGATTTGGGAAGTGAAATAAAAAGATTAGAAATTTTAGAGAAAATTCAAGAAAGAAAAGATTTGGAGCAGACAAAAGAGCTTAAGGAGCGTTATAATAAATTAAGTTCTGATATAAACGATGAAATAAATTTTAAAGGAGGCTTGGAATATGGAAGAGAAAGTAACATTGGCAGGCAAGGAATACCTCATGGAGGAGGGGATTTACACACCAATCGTCAAAGAGAATTCCTTCGAGAGACAGGGAGGGACATACAAGATGGAAGAATTGGAGGAAGGCATGGAAGTCCTAATACCCAATATGGCAATTCCCGAGAAAATAGATTTAAAGAAACTCAACAGATGGGGAAGGATGAGATTGAACTTTCTCAAGGAGAACAAAGAAGAGGATTATCAGATAATGTATTTGCAAGGAACGTTGATGGATCATCTTCTGTTCAAGGAAAAAGAGATAGAGGACTTTATCACGAGGGAAGAAGTCAAAATGATGGAAACTTGGGGGCTGACAGAAGAACTGAAAGAAGAGGATTATCTGAAATATCTGAGATTGAAGAAGAACATGGATATGACCTTACAAGAAATAGGGGAAAAGGAGATAATTTTAATCTAAAAAATGAGGAATTAGAGTCTACTTCCTTTTTTTCTGCTAAAAATCAGGGAGAGCAAATATCCTTCTCAAATCCAATAAGTCAAAGAGAAATAGATACATTTTTAATACATGGAGGAAATCATGAAGATGGAAGACTAGGGGTAATAGCAGAATTTTCTAAGGGTAAATCTTTAGAAGAACAGGTGAACTTTTTGAAAGAAATATATAAGGGAGCTAATGGTCTTGAAATTGAAGGAAGAAAGATATCTGCATGGTTTGGAAAGGAAGGAGCAATTTTTAAAGATGGAGATGAGGCAAGATATAGAGAAGGGCAAATAGTTTCTTGGAAAGATTTAGCTAATAATATTAATAATTTATTAGATAGAGGAGAATTTGCTAGCAATGTTGAGATTGTAGAAAGTGCGACATATGAAAGAGAAAAAATAGCAGAAACATTATTGTATTTAAAGAGAGATCTTAGTGATGAAACTAAGGACAGATATCTAGCGAGTCTTAATGATATAAAAGTAAGAGGCTTCCAAGATGAAAAAGAAAACCTCGGGAAAAAACTTGAAGATAAAAATTTTATAAATAAACTTAGAAAAGAATACGAGGTATTTTTAGAAGAATATAAGATTAATCCTGATATTTTAAGATTTCATCATTATAAATTATCTAGAATCTACAATGATATCAATGATCTAGAAATAGAAAGAAAATTATATAGGTCAAATTTAAAGGATATTGCACCTATTCAGAGTTTTATAACACAAGATGAAATAGATGAAAGCCTAAAAAGAGGAAGCGGGTTTTCTGATGGAAAGAAAAGAATATATGAATTTTTTACTGAAAAGCATGATTTAAAAGAACAAGCAGATTTCTTGAAAAATGAATATGGCGTAGGTGGAAGTTCTCATGCACTATCTGCTGCAAGAGAAAGTGGTGAGTGGCACGATGCGAAGGGAATAAAATATAATAAAGGTAATGCAAAAGAAATACAACTATCATGGTCCAATGTTGCAAGAAAAATTAATGACCTTATTAAAAAGAATAGATATATAGATGAAGAGAGTTTTGAAGAAAATAGGGAGAAAAAAACAGATCAGGAAATAAATAAAACAGAAAAAGAAAGCCAGGAGTATATAAATTATCAAGATGATTTACCTCCAACTGATAATGATGTATATATAGAAAGAACAAATAATAGTTCTATATATTATTATCAAGGACAGTCTGTAGCAAGTATAGGTGATGATGGAAAACTTATCATTTATGATGAATTTATACCAAACTTTTTAAAAGAAGAAATATATTCCATAGCCTTTGAAAAACAATTAGATATACCATTAGACCAGTTAGACGATGGAATTATTCTTGAGGGAATACATGACACTTTTTATATTAAAGAAAAGGAAAAAATAGAAGGAAGAGAATATTACCTTTTAGAAAGTCAAAGCCAATATGATGATATTCCAAATATTATAGTTAATTCTAACAAAGAAGTTATAGATGATGATATAGTAAATGGTTTTGAAGAATTTAAGGAATTTTATACTAATAAAAATAAAGAGAATATAGATTTTGATTTAGATAGCCTTAGAAAAGATGATTATTGGATAATTGAGTTTAATGAGGGTTCAAGTCTAATAGAAAAAGATTATGCGGGACAAAGGCTGACTAAAGAACTATTAGATAAAATAAGGGAAATAGATGAAAAGATAAGACTTCATAATAAGACCTTAGGAGAAGATGAGTATGGTCAGATGACTGATGAGTGGGAAGGGTATTCCAAATTCTATTTTAACCATATAGTAGATGGAAAAATAGTTGATCACTATAAGATAGACATAGGTGATGGAAATGAGATCAACCAAAGAGACTTTGAATTTCTTTATGAACAAATAGGAAAAAGTCAGATAGAACTTAATCAAACTATAGAAGAAAATAAGATAGATGAAAAAATAATTTCAATAAATCAAATTGAAGATAGAATTTTTGATGTATTAGTTAAGGATAAAGTTTTAGAAAATGAAATTATAAAGGCAAGAGAAAACTTAGGAAATAATACCTTAGCAAGTTTTAACTCTGTATTTCAAAGAGAATATGCAAAAATCATGAGAGAAGTTGCCAATAAGCAGGGAAATCTTCCGGATGATATGAAGTCAATAGATAAGGTTAAAGAATTAGCTATTAGAATAGAAAATAGATATAGAGAACATTTAAATAATTCACTTGAAAACAATATAGAAGATGATAAGGAAATCCTCTCTATAAAAGTGGGAGATATAGTTAAAACAGAGGACAATAAATATTTAAAAATAAAAAATATTTCCAGTGGATATGATAATAACCATAATCAAATAACATATTATTCTTATGATGCCTATTTTGATAAGGACTTAAAACTATTCTCACATTCCTTTAAAGGAAGCAATTTAAAAGCTTTAGAAGTATTAAGAAATGAAGTAGAAGAAAAATTAACAAAAGAGATTGTAGAAGATAAAATAGCGGTAAAAGTAGGATTTTATTATGCCTTAGTAGATAAAGAGAAAACAAAGGATATAGAACTAGAAGAAACAGGAATTAGAGTTTATCCAAGAAAGGAAAACTCACAAGGAAAGATCTATACTTTATATAAAGGGAAATCTTTTGAAAATAGCAGAAAAATAGACAGTTTGTTTGATGAAATTACTGTCAAAATGAAAGAAGTAAATCTTACAAACTTAAATGATGTATTAGAATTGGAAAGGGAAGGTTTATTTGAAATTAATGATGATAAAGTTACAAAATTTGAGGATGGCTATGATATAGACGTTCAAAGCTTTAATCAGCAATTTCCAGATTATTATAATGATATATATGTTTTTAATAAAAATCTTGAAATCAATGGAGCATATCAAAATTTAGCAGATATAAATGAAGAAAATAAAATTACTTTTAATATAAATTTATCGCAAGAAGAAAAATCAAAAATTGAAGAAATAAGAGATAAAAAAGAAGTGCTTTCAAAGTTAATAGATAAGGATATCAAAGAAAAAAGAGAATACAATTTTGATCCTCAAAATGAAGAATACTTACTACTATCAAAGAAAATAGAAGATGGATTATTAAAAAAACCAGAAAATATTATAGATGGAAAAGAAGGGTATAAGGTAGAGCTAATCTTAGATGCTAAGGGGAAATCTCTTAAACAAAATTTACGATACAATGGGTATATTTTAAATTCTAATCAAGCTATAAAATATAAAAGTTATAAGGACATATTAAGTAACTTACCTTATTTACTTGATGACAAACATAGAGAAGTGATTTTAAATGGATATTTAAATCAGCAAATAGAAAATGATAGAACAAGGCAAGAAGAAAATCCATTTAAAGAAGGTATGAGTGTTAGATACAAAGGAAAAGAATACACTATAACCGCTATTAACGATACTACAAGTCCTAAAACTATAGAACTAGAAGATAGCACAGGACTAATGAATGGTTTTATTACCGGAAGTGAAACAATTCTTTTTAATGACTACAAAAATCTTGATTTAGAAGTATATAAATCTAGTGAAAAAGAAAAACAATCTATTGATAAAGGGGAACTAGCAGAACAAATCAGCTTTGAAGATATTGACAATAATAACGAAGAAGAAGTTAAAAAAGACAAAAAGACTGATAGAGAAAATATAGAAGGGGTTTCTGAATTTTCCTTAGAAAACTATAAAATTATTAATGAAGAAGAAAACCTACCACCTTCACAGAGATTAAAAAACAACATTGAAGCTATAAATGTCTTAAAGGCTTTAGAAAAAGAAAATAGAAGTGCAAGAAAAGATGAACAGGAAATTTTGGCAAAGTATATCGGCTGGGGAGGACTTTCTGATGTATTTGATGAAGAAAAGGAAGGTCAATGGCTTGATGCAAGAAACTTTTTAAAAGAAAATTTAACTGGGGAAGAATATAATAGGGCAAGAGAATCAACCTTAACGGCTTTTTATACGCCGAAAGTAGTTATAGACTCTATCTATGAAAGTCTTTCTAATCTTGGCTTTGAAAAAGGAAATATATTAGAACCAAGTGCTGGGACAGGGAGATTTATAGGAAATCTACCTGAAGAAATGAAAGAGTCAAACTTTTATGGAGTTGAATTAGATAGCATTAGTGGACAAATTGCCAAAGAACTTTACCCTAATGCCAATATACAAATAAAAGGATTTGAAGAAACCAATTTTTCTAACAACCTATTTGATGTGGCCATAGGAAATATTCCTTTTGGAGAATTTAAAGTAGCAGATCGTGAGTATGAAAGAAATAACTTTCTAATTCACGATTATTTTTTTGCTAAAACTTTAGATAAGGTTAGAGATGGCGGCATCATTGCATTTATAACATCTTCAGGAACAATGGATAAAAAAAGTGAAGATGTTAGAAGATATATATCAGAAAGGGCGGAGTTCTTAGGAGCAATACGACTACCTAATAGAACATTTAAAGGAGTAGCAGGTACAGAAGTAACTTCAGATATAATCTTTTTAAAAAAGAGAGATAGGCTATTAAAGATAGATGAAGACTGGGTAAAGCTAGATGAAAACGAAAAAGGACTAATATATAATAAATACTTTGTAGATAATCCTCAGATGGTAATAGGGACTATGGAAGAAATACCGTCAAGATTTGGGACAAGCCTTGCATGTATTGAAAATAAAGATATTTCTTTAGAAGAAGGACTAAAAAAAGCCATTAAAAATATTCAAGGTAGGTATGAAGAAGCTCAAATAAATGATGATTTAGGAGAAGAAACAATACCGGCTGATGATAGAGTTAAAAACTATTCTTTTGCTTTAGTGGATGATGAAATATATTTTAGAGAAAATTCAATTATGCAAAAAATATCCTTAAATGAAAAGGATAAAGATAAGGTAAAAGAATATTTAAGATTAAATGAAAGTCTAAGGAAAGTTATAACCTATCAAAAAGAAGACTATTCAGATGAAGAGATAAAAAAAGAACAAGAAAATCTAAATAAATTCTACGATGATTTCAGTAGCAAACATGGAAGACTAAATTCAAAAACCAATAAAAAGTTATTTAGAGAAGATGCCAATTTTTCTTTAATTTCAACTTTGGAAAAATTAGATAAAGAAGGCAACTTTATAGGAAAATCTGACATCTTTAACAAGAGAACTATAAAAAAAGCTGTAATAATAGATCATACAGATAGGGCAATAGATGCTCTGGTACTCTCCATTAGTCAAAAAGGTAAAATAAATTTTGATTATATGGAAGAATTGACAGGAAAAACAAGAGATAAATTAATAGAAGAATTAAAGGGAGAAATATTTTTAAATTTAGATTCCTTTGAACCTAATGATATAAATCCATTTAAGTCTGCTAATGAGCTAGGAGATTTTTCAAGACCTTACGTAAGTGCTGATGAATACTTGTCAGGAAATATAAGAGATAAAATTGAAGTTGTAGACTCTTATATTAAAAACATCGAAAAAGAGTTAGGAAAGGAAGAAAATCTAGAGGATAGTAAACTCTTAAAAAAAGAATTAGAAGAGTTACATTTTCAAAAAGCAAAGCTAGTGGAAGTAATGCCTAAAGCACTAGATGCAAGTGAGATTACAGTTAGAATGGGTGCAACATGGATACCTGAACAAGATTACAAAAAATTTATGTTTGATTTGTTGAAAACACCAGTTTCATCAAGGTGGAATATAGATATTAAGTATTCTGACTTTACAGGAGAATATAGAGTTGAAGGAAAAAGCTCTGATAGGGACAATGACCTTGCTTCTTTTACCTATGGTACAAATAGGGTAAATGCCTACAAGTTGATAGAAGATACTTTAAATTTAAGAGATACTAAGGTATTTGACCAAGTAGAAGACAGTGATGGAAAGAAAAAATCTGTGCTTAATCAAAAAGAAACAATGCTCGCAAGAAGTAAGCAAGAGATGATAAAAGAAGAATTTAAAAGCTGGATATTTGATGATGTGGAAAGAAGAAATAGATTAGTAGAAGATTATAACGAAAGATTCAATTCCATAAGACAAAGGGAATATGATGGATCTAATCTTACTTTTGAAGGAATGAATCCTGAAATAGAATTAAGAGCACATCAAAAAGATGCCATAGCAAGAGGTTTGTTTGGTGGAAATACTTTACTTGCCCATGAAGTAGGAGCAGGAAAAACTTTTGAAATGATAGGTATAGCCATGGAGTCAAAAAGACTTGGGATGAGTAATAAGTCAATGTTTGTTGTTCCTAACCACATTGTAGAGCAATTTGGAAGAGAATTTAATGAACTTTATCCAGGAGCTAATGTATTATGTGCTACAGAAAAAGACTTCACACCAGATAGACGAAAAAGATTTTGTAGTCGTATTGCTACAGGAAGTTTTGATGCTGTTATTATAGGGCACAGTCAATTTGAAAAAATTCCTATATCAAAAGAAAGACAAGAATATGAATTGCAAGGTCAAATTGATGAAATAATTGACTATATAGATGAATATAAAAGAGAAAGGGATCAAAGATTTACTGTAAAGCAATTAGAAAAAACAAAGAAAAAATTAGAGACAAAGTTAGAAAAACTAAATGCTGATTATAAGAAAGATGACGTTGTAACCTTTGAGGAACTGGGAGTAGATAAGTTATTTGTAGATGAAGCCCACGCATACAAAAACCTCTATCTATTTTCTAAAATGAGGAATGTAGCAGGAATTACTTCTACAGATTCACAAAAATCATCAGATATGCTTATGAAATGCCGCTATATGGATGAAATAACTAATAATAAAGGATTAGTATTTGCCACAGGTACACCAGTAAGCAACAGTATGGCTGAACTTTATACCATGCAGAGATATTTACAGTATGATGAATTAAAAAAGATGAAATTGCAACATTTCGATTCTTGGGCATCTACTTTTGGAGAAACGATAACGGCAATAGAATTAAATCCTGAGGGTAATGGTTATAGGAGCAAAACCAGATTTGCAAAATTTTATAATCTTCCTGAACTTATGAATACTGTAAAAGGATTTATGGATATTAAAACAGCTGATGTTTTAAATCTTCCTACACCAATTGCCCATTATGAAACTATAAAAACAAAGCCTACTGAAGAACAAAAAGAAATTCTTGAAACTTTTTCCGAGAGAGCAGATAAGGTTCGTGATAAGCAGGTAGATTCAAGTGTTGATAATATGCTATTAATAACAAATGATGGGAAGAAGATGGCATTAGATCAAAGATTAATCAATCCTTTACTTCCTGATGATCCTGATAGTAAGGTGAATACCTGTATAAAAAATGTATTTAGCATTTGGGACAAATATAAAGATAAAAAATCTGCTCAATTAATATTTTGTGATATGTCTACACCAAGTAGTGATTTTAATATCTATGATGATATTAAAACAAAACTTATAGATATGGGAGTACCTGAAAATGAAATAGAATTTATTCATAAGGCAAAAAACAATATGGAAAAAGACGCTATCTTTGATAAGGTAAGAAAGGGAGAAATAAGAGTCTTACTTGGTTCAACACAGAAAATGGGAGCAGGTACTAATGCCCAAGACAAACTAATTGCAATTCACGATCTTGATATACCATGGAGACCTGCTGATCTTTCTCAAAGGGCAGGCAGGATTGTGAGGCAGGGAAATGAGAATAAGGAAGTCCATATATTTAGATATGTAACAGAAAATACTTTTGATGCCTACCTATTCCAAACCTTAGAGAATAAACAAAAATATATTTCCCAAATTATGACGTCAAAGACTCCTGTAAGAGTTGCAGAAGATGTAGACGAAGCCACATTAAACTATGCCGAAATCAAAGCTCTTGCAACAGGAAATCCATTAATAAAGGAGAAGATGGACCTTGATGTTGAAGTTTCTAAACTTAAAATGCTAGAGTCCAATTTTAAATCAAATCTTTACAAGCTGGAAGATAAAGTAGTTAAATTTTATCCAAAGGAAATAGAAAGATTAAAAGAAAGGATAGAGAACTTAAAGGAAGATATTAAAAATGTTGAGCCTTATAGAGAAGTAGATAAAAATTTAAAAGAAGATAATAAATTTACCTCTCTAATTATTGACGGAAAGAAGTATATAGATAAGAAAATAGCTGGAGAGTTTTTGTTGAACAAAATTAAGGGAGTTAAAATATATAGGGAAATGGATAAAGATGGAGAAAAAATAGGTGAATATAGAAATTTTGATTTATCCATAAAATATGATTCTTTTTTCAATAAATATAACTTTATATTAAAAGATAAGGGAGAATATAGAGGAGAGTTTGGAACAGATGAAATAGGTAATATAACAAGAATGGATAATGTATTGGATAAATTACCAGAAAGATTAGAAAATACAATTTCAAAACTAAAAGATATAGAAGAGCAATTTCAAACAGCTAAAATTGAAATACAAAAGACATTTCCACAAGCTGAACTTTTAAAGGATAAGACACTAAGACTTGCAGAAGTAAATAATTTACTAGATATGGGAAAAAGTGAAGATATAAGCCAAGATAATCCATTACTAGAAGAAGTAAAGGAAGAATTGATAGACTTCCTTAACAGAGAATATGATGAAGAAAACAGGTTAGAGGACTTTGATACTATATTTCCTGACTTAACAGATATAGGAATAGCTTATACAACTACACCAGATGAAAAACATGAAATACAAGTAAGTTTAGATTTAATAAATTACAAGATGAACACCTATGTAGATAATAGCCTAATTGACAGCTTTCAATACACCTATGATCCCTTAGATGCAAGTGATTTAAAAGAGCTAGTACAGATAAAGACATCTATTGGCTTTTGGGATTTTAGTGAGCTTGTATCAGTAAATGAAGAAAAACTGAGAGAAGTAATGGGACTTGAAATAGATGATGATGGCAACTTCTATGATCCATTATCTAAAGATATGGATTTAGATGGAATAATAGATAGAAATGATGCTGACTTTAGAGATAGTAAAGTGCAGGAAATAGGAGATTTTGAAAGGAAAAAACAAAATTCTATTATGGATAAATTAAAGGAATATAAGGGGAATTTATCAGTAAATAATAATATAAAAGAAATAAATAATAGTGAACCATGTGGCAGATAAAACTTTTAATGAGATTATTAGAGGACAAAGAATATGGAATTTGATAGAGATAGATTTAATGAATTTATTCGAGAAAATTTTTCTTTTGATGGTGCTACTCAGAGAATAATTAACAATATAGTTGAATATGGAATTAAAAATTTTGCCGATTCAGAAGATAAATTAGTTGAATTTATTCAGACTACAATTGATGATCCAACAGTTGAAGAAATAAAACATTTTATTATTAGTGATGGAAAGGAAGAAGAAATAAAAGATTTAACAGATAAGAAAGATAAAAATAGAAATGGAGGAATAAAAATGAATATAAAAAAGGGAAATGTAATTGAAACTGAATTTGGAGACACTATGGTGTTGGATGTGAAAGATAATCAAGCTACCTTATTTGACGGGAAGCAATTTATTTTAGCCACAGGAGTAGAGTTTAACAAAGAAAGTGGAAAGTATGAATGGGATTCTGTTAGATACGCAAGTGATATAAAAACAATAGCAAATATGGAAAATACAAATTTTGAAAGCATGAAAAATACAATAGATTTTTTAGCAGAATATAATCATAAAGAATTTGTAAAAGGTATTATATCTCTTGAAACAGGAGTAGAAAATGAAAATGTTCTTAATAATGCCTATGATAATTATATGAACGATTCAGTTATGGGTCTTATTGATGAAAAGTTTATTGAATATATAGACGAAGAAGAGTTAAAAGAAAATTTAGAAGTTAATCAAGAACAAGGAGATAAAGAGATGAAAGATATAGATAATAAAGAAAAGGATACATTAAATATAGATGGAAATATAGCAACTGATATAGAAATTAAAGATTTAAAATCAAAAGATGGGAGGGACTTTAAAGTAGCCTCCTTTTCTATTGCTGAAAATGACAAGGAAGGAAATGCAAAATTCATCAGCTGCTACGCCTATAATGACAAAATCAATCAAGTAAAAAATTTGAAAAAAGGAGATTTTGTACACCTATTTGGCAAAGAAAAGAAAAGTATAGGAAAGGATAATAAGGAATACACAAATTTAAAAGTATACTCTGCAAAGTTATTAAAAGCTAAAGAGCATACTAAAGCAAAAGCATCAACAATAGGGAAATTAAAGGAATTTAAGACTAAAGGGGATATGAAAGTGGATGAAAAGAAGAAAAAGGATAATAGCATAGAAAGATAAAAGATTATAGGGGGCAGGTTTTAGTCTGCCTCCTGTATTTTTTTATTGGTTGTCTTTATGGGAAAATGATGGGTTATTGAAAAAATATCAGCCACATCCTATCAGGAGAGCTGATACACAAAATTTTATACAGTCTCCCCTAAACAAAACTTTCCACACTACCGGAGAAGCTGATACACCAGATCCTTACTTATACAATTCATTATAAATATACTTATCAGTATTCTTTCTTAATTGGGTCAATTCATTTATCAATATATTCTCGTTGGTGTAGTCATCCATAAGAATATCTTTTTTATTTTTGTATTCATCATATAATTTTGACAAGTCTTTTATACTTAGATTTTTATATTGACACTTTTCTAAAGTATTTATTGCTTTTTCATATGCGATAATTTGAGGCTTATATTCACTATAAAAATCTTTATCATTTGGGTTTTCTTTATAGGCTTTATATATAACTTTATTTATTTTTATAGTGTTAATGTATTCAATAGCTGCGTAAATTTCGCTCATAACTTTTTCAACATCTTTAATCTTATTTAGGATTTCTTGCCTATTAACAGCTTCTTCTTGGAGTTTATTTTCCAAATCCATACTAGATGATAGACCGTATTTTCTAAGCTGATTTAAGGTCTTCGCCATAGTATTCATATTATGTTTTCTAGCCCATATTTCATAACCTTTAGAAGATTTAACCTTTTCATTGTTTTCTATGTCTATTATATTATCAAATTTCTTGTAAGATTTTTTAGCATAATGTACTTCACTATTTTTGTAATTTTCATTTACCTTATTTTCAATTCTTTCTTTTATTTTCTCTTTTGTATAATCTTTTCCAAGAGTAGTTTCCCTCGCACGAATGAATCGCCCTTTTTCTCCTTGTTTTTTATGTCTGAAAGAAAGATATTTTCCAAGTTTAATTTCATAGCCATATTCTTCCATAAGCTTTAAGAAATTCTCATAGCTATTTGCTTTATTAATAGTATGATCAATAGCGATTTGAAGTTTATGTTTCCAAGATTTTCCTTTCTTAAATTCAATATATTCTTTGTAGGATTTACCATTGGTTTTATACTTTTCCTTAAATTTTACATAATATTCATCTATAACAGAGAGCTGATACTTTTTACATAAATCATCACTATGATTTCTAATTTGGTGGTAAGTTTTTTTGTTACTTTGATATGCTTTACCAGTTTCAAAAGAAACATTATTAAATAGTATATGATTGTGAATATGTCCCTTATCTATATGGGTAGTAAGAACATATTCATACTTTCCTTTTAAGATTTTATCGCATAGTTCTATACCTATTTGATGAGCCTCTTCAGCAGTAGTTTCTCCAGGAAAAAAAGATTGAATTAAATGTCTTGCTAAAACTTTTGCTTTAGAATTACATTCTATTTTTGTTTGTTCAAATTCTAAATGAGCAGTTATAGGGTTACAGTTTAGGGAGGAAATTAGAATTTTTTCATCTGTTTTATCACTATTCATAATGTAATCAAGTGCTACTTTTAAAGTGGATTTTATAGGATGAATTTTAGTAATTGCCATTATTCTTTCTCAGTATTTATGCTATTAGAATTAGTAAGAGAGTATATTTTTTTACGCATAGAGAAAATATCTTTTGCTTGATTTTCTAATAAGCTTTTTAAATCTTCTACATCATCTTTATATATAATTGATGTAGTGTTTACTCTTTTAGCTATTTGATTTATATTATTTGAAATACGACTTATATTTGTTGACATTTCACGAAAGACATCCATATCTAATACATAAATATCTTTTTCTAAAATACATTTCATAATAAATTGCCTAAGAGTTTTGCACTTAGATGCTTTATGTTTTTCATTTAGCAATTCTAACTCCTCGTCAGATAACATTAAATAAATTCCGTTATTTCTAAATCTACTTGTCATAATTTGACCTCCTTAATAAATTTCTTAATCGAAATAAAAAAGAAAAACCTGTAAATTCAAGTAGGATAACTTGACTTACAGGTTTAATTTATTCTATATATTTCGTCTGGAAATCTCCTGATTTAATTTTTTAGTATTTATATATTATCACTTTTTGAGATAATATTCAAGTTTGCGTTGGGGCTATTATAAGAGTTTGTACTGAATTTAATCATTATAAATTTAGGGGTTTGGGGATATTCCCCAACAAGTAAAATGGAAAAAAATAAGTGATATAATAGTAGTATTCTTATTTCATTTTTAGTAAGTGCATATGCACTTACTGTGCTTGCTATTTTTGCTATTTTTGCTATTTTTGTTTAATAAAAATACACTATTTTATGATAACTTAAATTTTAAAAAATTAAAAAAATTACTTTGAAATAGATATTTTTACAACTATAATAATATGTATGATATTAAAAAATATTTTAAATTATCATATTTAAAGATATTTAATTAAATTATTAGTTAATAACAATTTAAGAGGGGGGGGAGTAATTTATTTTACACAGGGAATTTGCTGAAGAAAATTATTTAGAAGCCATATATATTTTATCTTTGGAAAATGAAGAGGTTAGAAATATAGACATTGCTAACTATTTGGATTACAAAAGACCGACGGTTACAAGAATGCTAAAAAAACTTGACAATAAAGGCAGGATAACTTATGGAGATGATAAAATAATTCGTTTAACAGACGAATCAAAAAAATTTTGTGAAAAGATGTATAAAAAACATATGTATCTTACTAGCGTATTCATTAAACTTGGAGTTAATCCTAAACAAGCAGAAAGTGAAGCTTGTCTTATAGAACACGTTATATCAGATGAAACGTTTAAAAAATTAAAAAAACATTTTAATGAAACCTTATAATTAATAGCATAGATAACTTTTAAATAAGTTTTTTATGCTATTTTTTTTAATTATTTTACAAAAAAGTTCAAAAACTCATTGATAAATGTTATCAAATGGTATATAATGAATAAAAGTTAGCTATTGCTAACAAAAAATATATTAAAAGGTGAATTTATGTCAAAAAATTTTGAAATGCTAAATAAAGAATTAGACGAAAACAATATTAAAGCTAGTCTTGTTATATTTCCGTTTGCAGGAGGTGGAGTATCTGCATTTAGAAATTGGAAATATGAATTTGAAGATGTAAGGATATTTGTTGCTCAATATCCAGGAAGAGAAAATAGATTTTCTGAAAAAGCTATAAGTGATATTAATATTTTAGTTGAAACATTATTCAATGATATGGAAGAAAATTTTGATTTTGGAAAACCTTACTATTTATTTGGACATAGTATGGGAACAAAAATAGTTTATGAAATAGCCTTAAAGATCAAAAATTCAAGATATGAAAATCCAAGAGGAATAATAATTTCAGGTGGACGTGCTCCAGTGTATAAAGAACCAAACCCAATCTATTACCTTGATGACGAAGGTTTTATAGAAGGGCTAAGAAGATATGAGGGAACCCCGAAAGAGATATTAGATAATAAAGAATTGATTTCAATTTTTTTACCGACACTTAGAGCAGATTTTGTAATAGACGAAGACTATCAAGATACAAAACATGAAAAATTAGAAAGTCCCATACTTGGACTTATGGGAGATAAAGATCAAGAAATGAAATTAGAAGAACTTAAAAAATGGCAAGATTATACAACAAAAGGATTCGTCTATAAATATATAGATGGCAAGCATATGTTTGTTAATACATCTCCTGAAATGGTTATAAGGGAAATAAAAAGCTATATTAATGAAAACGTTAAAAATAATTAAAATTACAGAACTAACAAAATTTGACATTAATGAGGTAGTTCAATTTATACATGATGATTGTATAGCAGTAGTTGCTGTAGAGACAAATAGTTACGGAATTATAAGTGAATGTATTCCATATTTAAGTAAAGATCAAATTGAAATTATGTGGAAGTATAGAAAAGAAAGTGACAGAATTAATTATGCTGTAACAAAAGCAATAGTAAACTTGCTATTTTCTAAAATTGAGAAACTAAAATGCGAAGAGATTAGATGGCGTTACGGTAAATATAATAAACCATATATTAGAAATCATTTGAATTTACATTTTAATATATCACATACCACAGGATTTTCAATAGTAGCCTTCTCAAGAAATGATATAGGAGTTGATATTGAAAATATAGAAAGAAATATAGATTATAGTGAAATTAAGAATAATTTTTTTATTAACAATGAAAAAATATTAGGTTTGAAAGACTTTTACAAATATTGGGTTTCTAAAGAAGCTTATTTAAAATATAAAGGAGTCGGTTTAATTCAAAATTTGGAAACAGTCGATGTTATTAATAAAAATAATAATGTAATGAAAGTTATAGATAAAGAAAATAATATTCAAAAGGAGATTTTGATTTTTGAAAAAGAAAAATTTGTTTTTGCGTTATGCTATTAAAAAAGTAGGGCAAATATTATGAATTTAGAGATTAAGAGACAATTAATCAACTTTTATGATAAAGATGTTTGGGAGCATCTAACTGTTGGCGAACATTTGAAAATGTGGTCAAATACATACGCCGATAGAGTAGCAGTTGTAGATGAAAATGAAGAATTGACATATAGACAACTTAAAGATGAAGTGGATTGTTATGCTAATGGACTTTTAAATCAAGGATTCTGTAAGGGAGATAAAGTATTATTTCAACTTCCTAATAGTAAAGAATTCATTATAATTTTATTTGCAATGATGAGTATAGGAGTGATTCCTGTAATTATCTTGATGGGTCATAGATATTCTGAAGTTAAGGGAATTTTAAATAAAACAAATGCAAAAGCATATATTGGAATTAACAGGTACTTAGGATTTTCATATGAAGATATGGTGTCTAATATTATAGAAGATACGAAAGAAGATATACAAGTTTATTTGATTGGCGAAACAGAGAAATATGAGAAATTATGTGCTTTAAGACAAAATAGAAAAAATAAATTTGCCAAAGAGTTAGATTATAAGGAGACTGCTATATTTTTATTGTCAGGAGGAACAACAGGCTTTCCGAAACTAATACCTAATAGGCATTGTGAATTTATATATTTAGCAAAAGAACTGGCAAATGCAACAGATATGAATGAAGATACAGTGTATTTGGCAGCTTTACCTATGAGCCATAAATTTGCACTTTGTTGTCCGGGAATGATTGGGACATTGTCAAAAGGTGGTAAGGTGGTTACTTGTAGAGTATCCAGTCCTGATGAAATAATACCTTTGATTGAGGAACAGGAAGTTAGCATTATGGCATTGGTACCTACTTTAGCTAATATGTGTATAGAATATCTTAAAAATGATGATGCTGATATCAGCAGTTTGAAGTATATACAGATAGGTGGATCTGTTCTTGATTCTAACTTAGCAAAAAAGATTCAGGAAGAATTTAATTGTAAATTATTGCAATTGTATGGCATGAGTGAGTCGTTGATTACTTGCTCTAGGGTTTTGGACGATGATTATGACAGATTACATACTCAAGGGAAGAAGTTAAGTGAGTTTGACGAAGCTCGTATTGTTGATGAAAACGGGAAAGAGGTTCCTGATGGAGATTTTGGAGAGCTAATAGTTAGGGGACCATATACTATTTTGGAATATTATGATTCATCAAAACTAAATGATACTCAGTTTACAGAAGAATGTTTTTTAAGAACAGGAGATAGAGCCGCTAAGTTATATGGAGACAATTATAAAATTGTTGGTCGTGTGTTGGAGATGATAAATCGTGCTGGAGAAAAAATAGTTCCTTCTGAGTTGGAAAATATTTTGCTTACAAATAAGAATATTAGAGAAGTGCAAATTGTTGGCATACCCGATGAGACGCTTGGAGAAAAAATAGGTGTATTTATTTTGAAGGGAAGTGCTGTTCTTACACTTAGAGATATAAGGAATTACTTGGTAGAAAGAGGACTTGCTTCTTTTAAATTACCAGACGAATTACAGTATATTGATCAATGGCCATTAACAAGTGTTGGAAAGATAGATAAAAATAAATTGAAGCAACAAATGATTAAATAAGGAGAATATCGCATGGAAGAATATCAAATCAGGCAACAGGCAATAAAGCTTCTTGATGAAGTTTTACAAGAAGATTTAGATGGAGTTAAACCTTCAGAAAAAGACAATTTGATTGAAAAGGGTTTAGGCTCTATCCAAATCATGCAAATAGTTTCAGAGCTTAAAAAATTAGGGATAAAATTATCGTTTGCAAAACTAATGGAAAATCCTACACTTGAAGATTGGATTAGACTTATTGAAAAAGCAAATATTAAAAATATTGATAAAAAGACTGAATCAAGAGAAAAGAATATTTCGGAAGAGTTCCATTTAACGGATGTACAGTATGCTTATTTTGTAGGGAGAGAAGAAGATCAGGTTCTAGGTGGTGTTGGGTGTCACGCATACTTAGAAATTGATGGACAAGAGATTGTAACAGATAAATTAACTGCTGCTTGGAACTGTTTGCAAATGGAAAATCCAATGCTTAGAGCAAAATTTAACCGTAATGGTACTCAGCAAATTATGGAAGAACCATACTCAAAAGAAGTTAAAATTTTTAATTATACTTCACTATCTGAAGAAGATGCAGACATAAAACTATTGGAAATGAGAAAAGAAATGTCTCATAGAAAATTTGATATAGAAGTTGGAGAAGTAGCTAGCCTTAGCATTGCGTTACTAAAGGATAAAAAACATAGAATATTTTTAGATATTGATATTCTAGTTGCAGATATAATGAGCATAGGCATTATAATGAGTAGACTTGTAGAGCTGTACTGCGGAGAAGATAAAGTTTCAATAGATAGCAATTATACTTTTAAAAATTATCTGGAGGAACGAAAAATAGATGACGAAATATACAAAAAAGATAAGGAATTCTGGAAGAAAAAAATTGAATCCAGTTTTCCTTTAGAGGCACCTAACTTACCCATTAACACAAAACCGGAAATGATTGAAAAAGTGGTTTTTTCAAGAAGAAAGAAAATTATTAGCAAAGAAAACTGGATTAAGATTAAAGAAAATGCATATAAAAATAAAGTTACCCCATCAATGGTTCTGTTATCAGCATATTCAATGATTATTGAAAGATGGACAAATCAAGAAAAATTTGTGATCAATGTGCCATTATTCAATAGAGATGTAAATGATAATAGTGTTAAAAGAATGGTTGCAGATTTTACTAATCTTCTATTAGTTGAGTGTGAAAGAAAGAATGAAAAATTTTTAGATAGAGTGAAAACTATATCTGTCACATTTTTAGAAAATGCCTCTCACAGCTCATACTCTGGAGTGCAGGTACAAAGAGATGTTTATAAAGAAGTTGGAAAAACTATCAATATTGCACCTGTGGTGTTTGCTTGTAATATAGATTATCCTTTAGAGACTCAGGAAACAAGAAAAATATTCGGGAAAATAAACTATATGGTATCACAAACTCCACAAGTTTGGCTCGATTTTCAAACTTATTTAGTAGATGATGAGATTGTATTATGCTGGGATGTGGTTGATGAATTATATCCAGATGGAATGATTGATGATATGTTCGACTCTTTATACACTTTATTACAATCATTAAGTGATAATGAAAATTGGTATAGATTGCCTGAAATTCTTCCGTTGAATCAGATTGAAGATAGAGAAAAAGAATTAAAAAATATTTTGCCTTTGAGTTACCCTAAACAAACTCTCTATACAGAATTTCTTGATAGGATTAAAGTAAACCCGGAAAAAGTTGCTATTGTGGATGCACAATCCGGTATCGAATTAACTTATGGAGATTTATACAAAAAGGCGTTAATTATTGCAACAAATTTAATATCTTTTGGAGTAAAAAAGAATGACTACGTGGGAATAACATTGCCAAGGGGATATAGTCAAATAGTTGGTATTTTAGGAATTTTATTTGCCGGCGCAGCATATGTTCCTATCGGTATTAATCAACCCAACGAAAGAAGAAGGAAAATATATGAACAGATAGGAATAAAACATGTCTTATCCAATAAAAATACAATAAGGGATTTTAATTTAGATGATACAGATATCACATTTGTTGATATAGATCAATCAACTATTCAAAGTATAATTGAAAAACCTGTCAATATTAGTCCGTTTGATACAGCCTATGTAATTATGACATCAGGAACGACAGGAATTCCTAAAGGTGTGGAAATTGCACACAATAGTGCTGTTAATACAATCAATGACTTAAATGAAAGATATGAAGTAAATGCCAATGATAGCGTAATAATGGTATCAGCAATTGATTTTGATTTATCAGTTTATGATATTTTTGGAATATTATCGGCTGGAGGAACCATCATTACTTTAGGTGATAATAATTTCAAAGATCCGGAACTTTGGTTAAAACTTATTGAAAAATATGAAGTAACAATGTGGAATTCGGTGCCAATTCTTTTTGATATGCTAGTAACTATGGCAGAGGGTAAAGATGTTTCTATTCCATTGAGATTAGTTTTTCTTTCTGGAGACTGGATTGCAACAACATTACCTAAAAGATTTTATAGCAGAAGTAAAAACTCTCTTGTAGTTGGAATGGGTGGAGCAACGGAGGCATCCATATGGTCAAACTATATCAATATTCCAAAAGAAATACCTGAAAATTGGATTTCTATTCCGTATGGAAAAGCGTTAAAGAATCAAGTCTATAGAGTAGTTGATGGTTTAGGAAGAATATGTCCTAACTATGTTAAAGGAGAATTGTTAATTGGTGGGGTTGGTGTTGCAAAGGGATATAGGGGAGATAAGGAATTAACAGAAAAGAAATTTGTAGAATCGGATGGAGTTAAATGGTATAGAACTGGAGATGCTGGAAGAACATGGAATGATGGAACTATTGAATTTTTAGGAAGGCTTGATAATCAGGTAAAAGTTAAAGGGCATCGAATAGAACTTGGAGAAATTGAAGATGCATTAATTGGAAATCCTAAAATTAATAAAGCTGTTGTTGATGTTATTAAGATAGGCACTAATAATCAATTGGTCGCATTTATTGAAAGTAATGAGAGTAAGGATCATGCATTAACTAGATTAAGTAGTAATGAAAAAATTAATAAACTGAAATCTGAATACATTGATTATGATGAGTATCTAAATAGTGAAAATAATATGGTTTTAGGTTTGATATTTTCTATTTTCATGGATTTGGGTATTAGTCAAGGAAAAAGGTATTCTTTTGATGAAATAATGAAATTTGGAGAAATAGATATAGGATACGAATTGCTCGTAAAAAGATGGCTATTATTATTGCAAGAGCATAGTATGATAAGTTTAGAAGATGGTATTTACTTATTTAAAAAAATAGATATAGCATTAGACACAACAGTCAACCTAGATAATTTCAAAAATAATGTGGTAGATATTATACAGGGTAAGAAACAAGCTATTGATGTGTTTTATGCTTCTGAATCTAAACTTAGTCCTTCCAGACTTTTGAAAAAACTGAAAAATTATAAAGAAAATATAAATGAACTTATTGAAATTATAAAGATGGTATTTGATAGCAAAAATAAAAAGCTTAAGATTTTAGAAATAGGTGGAAGAAATAGCGAATTAACAGAAGAGGTAATTACAAACTTTGAAGATAAAATCGAAAAATATGTTTATACCGACACTTCGCTATATTTTTCAAATGAGTTTGAAGGCATAAAAAATAAATATACTTGTTTCGAGTTTATAAAAATAAATTCTTCAAGTAAGTATTTGGAAAATTTTAAAACGGAAAATTTTGATATTGTCATATTATATAATTCGCTACATCGTTCTCATAATATTTCAGATATGTTGCGTAATATAAAAACCATATTATCTCCTATGGGCGTTGTGATTGGAACTGAAATAAATGATGAATTATTATTACCAGAAATTAGTGCATCTGTATTAGAACGTGGTTTTATTGATTTTGATTTGTTAGAGCGAAATGGAAAAATTATTCCAAATATTAAAAACATTAAAAATGCAAGTGAAAATTGTAAATATAAAATTGAGTATTTATCTAATGAGACTGAAATTAACAAAATGGGAAGTATGATATATGTTCTTAAAAATAACAAAATAGATGTTGAACAAGATGAATTAATTAAATTTTTAAAGAACAAGCTTCCTGAATACATGATTCCACTTGAGTTTATAATTGTAGAAGAAATGCCATTAAATAAAAATGGGAAAATTGACAGAAAATCATTAAGAAAATTGATAGAAAGAAATGATAATCATAATTTTATCAATGTCAGAAAAAGGATTAATAATACAAATGAAATAGAAAAGTATGATGAAATTACAAAAAAAATAATTGATATATACAAAGAAATTTTAAATAATGAAAATGTATCGTTTACTTCTAATTATTTTCAATTAGGGGGAGATTCTCTTACAGCAACAAAGGTTGTTTCAAAAATTCAAAAAGAATTATGCGTAGAAGTATCAATTGGCGATATCTTTAAATATCCTATTTTAAGAGATTTTTCAGAGTTTATTAAGAAAATCGAAAAAGATAGACATTTACCATATAAAAGAATTGTACATGATTTTAAAAACATAAACGAGCCATTTCCATTAACGGATGTGCAATTTGCATATTGGATAGGAAGAAACAAAATGTATTCTTTAGGTTCAGTAGCAACACATTGTTACTTCGAATTAGATTGTTTGAATATTGAGCCTAATAAACTTCAAAAGGTAATAAATGATATGATTAAGTATCATTCTATGTTAAGGGCGATAATTTTAAACAATGGAACACAACAGATATTGGGAAAAGTTCCACCATTTATGTTAGATATTAATAACTTATCATGTCTTAATAAGGTTGAACAAGAGGAAGCTTTAAAACTGACTAGAGATATTATGTCTCACGAAATATTAAAGATAGATAAATGGCCTATATTTAATTTCAAACTTAGCATTTTAGATGAAATTAAATCCAGACTCCATATTAGTTTAGATAATATTATTTTAGACGGTTGGAGTATGTTCTATATTCTAGATGAATTGAAATTAAGATATAATGATGAAAATTTTTATAAGGAATTACCAGATGTTTCATTTAGAGATTATGTTTTAGAAATTAGAAAAGTAAAAAACACATCTAAATATCAAGTTGATAAAAAATATTGGCTGGATAGATTGAATGGATTTTTGGAAGCCCCTAAATTTGAAATAGCAAAGTTAGAAAGTGATATAGAAGAACAAACTTTTAATAGAAGAGAAAAAATTATTGATTCTTATGGATTGAATAAATTAAAAGGAATCGCAAGAGAAAATAACATAACATTGACAATTTTATTAATAACATTATTTTCTGAAATAATTAGGAAATATTCATTAAATGATGAATTTGTATTAAATATTACACAGTTTAACAAGGAACAAATTCATCCGGATATAAATAAAATCATAGGAGATTTTACTAACCTAACATTTCTTGAAGTAAAAAATTGTACTAGCGATTCATTGCTAGAAAAATCCAAAATGTTGCAAAAACAATTATTAGAAGATACAAAACACAATTCATATAGTGCTGTAGAATTTGGAAGAGAATTAAGAAATAAACACTCTAACAATAGATATTCTTTAATGCCTATAGTATTTACAAGTGGATTAGGTTTGTCTGAAGGCAGGAAAGATGCTTGGCTAGGAGAACTTGTATATAATATTTCTCAAACACCACAAGTTTGGCTTGATCATCAAGTTATGGAAATGGACGGCAAATTAAAAATAATTTGGGATTCCGTTGATGAAATATTTACGGCACAGTTGCTAGATAGGATGTTTGAGTCTTATGGAAACTTATTGGATACTATAATAAATAATACCAATGCGTTTTCCACTAAAATTAATTATAAGGAAAATAAAGATACTGAAAATAATGTATGTATTAGAGAAGACTTATCAGTTTATCAAAATAATGAACCTGATGAAGATATTCATAAATCAAACAAGAAAACAGAAGATAAATTGAACACTGAGCTACTTTATTCTATATCAGAAATTTGGAAAGAAATTTTAAAAATTGAAGAAATAAAAAAAGAAGATAACTTCTTTAAACTAGGAGGGAATTCTTTAAATATGATACAACTATCTAATACATTAATGGAACGATATGGTTTTCATTTAGAATTAGGGGAATTTATGGAAACTCCATATATTGAAAATTTGGTAATAAAGTTGATGGATTTTTTGAAATGATGTATTTGGAGAGAGGAACATTATGATGAAAGCGATAGTTTGTGGAACAACTTTTGGTCAATCCTATATAAATGCGATAAAAAAAATAAATAATATTGAATTGGTAGGTATATTAGCTTTTGGAAGTAGTCGTTCTAAGAGGTGTGCAGAAGAACATAATGTTCCACTATATGTTGATGTAGATTCTATTCCAGGAAATATAGATATTGCATTTGTTATAATTAAATCTTCTGTATTGGGAGGTAAGGGAACTGAATTGTCAGAGAGTCTCTTAAAAAAAGGAATTCATGTGATACAGGAACATCCAATTCATTATAGGGAGATAGAGAACTGCTTAAAGTTGGCTCATGAATTCAACTCATGTTATATAGTAGGGAATTTATATAATTCATTGGAAACTATTGAAAAATTTATTGAAGCTGCAAAATATTTAAATAAAGAAGATGTTCTTGAACATGTAGATATCATGACATCTTCGCAACTTCTTTATTCTTTGATAGGTATTCTGAACGAAGCATTACCTCTTCTTAGAAGTTTTAATATAATTCCAACGTTAACAGAGAAAAGATACCCTTTTAATCGTGTTGTTTTGTCAAATGGGCAATTGGATGTAAACTTACAAATTCATAATGAGGTTTCTGATGTGGATGGGAATAACCATATGCATCTTCTTCATAAAATTACTTTTTTTTATAAAAGTGGAAGATTAGATCTTGAAGATACCTTTGGATCTGTAATATGGAGGGATAGAATGAATATATCTGATAATATTGTGTTAGATTCAAAACAAATTGATGTTAATTATTTAAATAAGCCAATAAAATTTAGCTTGGCAAATTACAGTAACTTGACATATGAAACTATACTTTATGATGTTTTTCCGAATGCCATAAGGAAAGAAATTGAAAAATTTATTGAAAATGTTAAACAAAGAAAAAATAATATTACAAGAACGCAAAAGGAAATAATAGTTTCGAAAAAATGGGGAGAAATAATGAAAGAAATAGGGTTTCCTAAAAATGTTAAATTTGGTGAAGAACATCTTAACCATTTACAAGCTTTAAAAAATTTAGGGATGAAAAAATGAAACTAAAAAATGATAGTACAGACTTAGAATTATTTGATTATGTAAATGAGCTGAGAAAACAGGGAATGTTTTTGTTTGTGGAAGATAAAAAATTAAAATATAGAATCAAAAAAGAATTATACAATGAAGAGGTAATCAACGAAATTAAAGTTAACAAAGAGGATTTACTCAGATATTTATCAAAAGCACAAGAAAACACTTTGGAATTGAGTTCACTTCAGTTGGCATATATGGCTGGACAAGTAGATGGGGAATTTTTAAATAAAGTTAATGCTCATTATTATATTGAATTTGAAAAGCAAAATTTAAATATTGCTAATCTTGAAAAAAACATTAATTTGATGATTAGAAAAAATGATATTTTAAGATTGATTTTATTATCGGATGGTAGAGGGATTATTCTGGAAAAAGTTCCTGAATATAAAGTTTTTAAATATCAATATAATTCTAAAGAGGATAGGTATAAAATGCGAAAGATTTTATCGCATATGAAGTATAATATCGAAACATGGCCTATGTTTAAATTCGTAGTTGGAAAGAAAATTAATGGCGAGAATAAAAATGATGTACTCCACATAAGTTTTGATTGTTCTATATTAGATGCGTGGAGTGCAGGTAATATGATATATAAGCTTTTTGCGTTATACGAAGGAGAAAAAATAAGTTTTTCCGATGTATCTTATAAAGATTATGTAATGAATTTAAGAATATATAAGGAACTTGCATTTAATAAGAGACTTTTAGATGAGGCTGAAAAATATTGGAATAAAATGATAAAAACACTACCAAAAGCACCGAATTTAAGAACAAAAATGCCGATTAATGACTTAGAAGAATACAATTTTAAAAGAAAAGAATATCGTTTTAGTAAAGAACAAACTGACAATTTAATACATTATTCAAAACTAAGAGGTGTAACGTTGTCTGCTATATTAATCACTATTTATATGAAAGTATTGTCTGACTTAATTGAGACTGACGAATTAACAATAACAACAACATTATTTGGGAAATTACCAGTAGTTAAAAATGCAGATGAATTGTTGGGAGAATTTACAAATATAGGATTAATTAGCTATAAAGATGAATATAAATCTATATTAGAGTCCATCAAAAAAACCCAAAAACAAATATTTAAGTTATTAGAATATAGATGTTTTGATGGGATTAATGTTATAAATAAAGCTAGGCAAGAGAATGGAATAAATAAATTGTTTCCAATAGTAGTTACTTGCATGATTGGAGAGAGTTATAGCAATTGTAAAAATGGATTTCATGAAATATGTTCATTAAGTCAAACACCTCAAGTTTATCTAGATCATCATATAAGAATGATTGATGATAGTATTGTCATTACTTTTGATTATATAGATGAGTTATTATATGAAGAGGATATTATTTGGATGGTAGGTAAGTATATTGATGTTTCAAATGAAATATGCTCTAATTTTTGATAAATCAACTATGGAGGGAATAATATGAAAAGAAAAAAGTTTAATATTGAGTATCAAAAAAGAATTTATAGTGGTAAATATAAAACAATAATCTCACAAGAAAATGTTAAAACGCTCCTGGTTGAACCAGAATTAGAGGAAGATAAATCGGAATTTAAGATAAATTATATTGATAATATTAATACAGACAATGAAGTGAAAAAGAGAAAGTATTTTGTCCAAAAATTTTTATTAGATTTATTAACTGAAATTAATGTTAAAAAAATAAAAATAGACAACAAGAATGAAAATATAATTAAATACTGGTTGAAATATGTGAAAGATTTTAAAGCAGATGAGATGAATGAAGTAAAAATCGCAGAGGATTCTTTATATAGAAAACTACAACTAAAAAAGAATTTATTTGTAGATATACTTGAGAATAATAATAAAAAAGAGCTTTTGCTTTTAGATAATGAAATATCCCCAGCAAAACTAGGCATTAGAAGTGAGTTTACTGAGGGCTTATTAGATAAATTAATTAAAAACATCAATAATGAAAGTAAAGATATTAAAAGGTTAACAATAGGCATTGTTAATGATGTAGATTGCATAATAAAAGATAACTTAGTCAGCAGAATTAAAGATTTAAACAATGTAATTTTATTAAATGATTGCAATGATAAGAAATTTTTGAAAGATAATTACTTAAGTAGATTTGATCACATTATTTCTGTTAATTTTTTACATCAAATTGAAGACGTTGAATCTTTTTTCAAAACCTCAAAACTAATGTTAAAAAGAAACGGAAAAATTCATGTAATTGATTTTGGTAAAATGGATCCAATATCTGTACTTACAGCCATATTTTTTCAAGAAAAAAATCTTGATGTAGAAACTGAAAAACGTACGCAGTTTTTTTATAAAGTTGATTACATTAAGAAAATAGCCAAAAAATATTTTTTTAAAAATACTATGTTTTTGATAGAAAATAATATTGCTTATTATCTCGAATCAGAAAACTATACAGATCATATTGAGTTGATAAATAACTTAGAAAATGAAATTGGGTTAGATTTCGATAAGAAGATTGTTTTGCTGTCATTGGACTCTTTTAATGTGGATGTCTCTGATAAAACAACAATAAAAGAACAATTAAAAAAATATAATGAAAATTTAGAAGAAATCTTAAAAATAATATGGATGCAAAATTTGGATATAGATGATGTAGATAGAAATTCTAATTATTTTAAGATTGGAGGAAATAGCTTATCTGCAACAAAGCTTCTAGTTGAGATAGAAAGAAGATTAAAATGCAAACTCACATTAAATGAAATTTTTTCAAATCCTGAATTTGAAAAAATGTTAAATTTGATAAATTCAAAACAGTTAGGTATGGAGGTAGTAGAAGGTGAAATATGATAGGAATAATTGGAGCTACTGGAGATATTGGTTCAGAATGTACTAAAATTTTGAATGATTATGGAATCAAAGATATAAAGTTGGGATGTAGAAGAAAAGAAAAAGTTTATAAGAGTAAGAATACTTTTGCATTTATAGATTTGGATGATATAAATACTTGTATTGAGTTTGTTGATGGATGTGACTGTATTATAAACTGTTCAGGGTATTCAGATTCATCAATATTTAATTTAATAGATACAGTTAATAAAAACAAATGTATTCTCATTGACTTAAGTTATTATAATTTCTATGAGAAATCTGTTTTTGAAGGAGGAACAATATATCATGGAGTTGGTTCATCGCCAGGATTAATAGAAGCATTGCCAGTTATTATTTCTAGAGTTTTTGATAAAACCCTTAGTTTTCAAATGTATTACGCCTCTAATGGGGAATTTACTTATAATGCAGCCAAAGAATACTTGAGATATTTAAGTGAAGATGGTTTTTATGCAAGATCAATCTTAAATTCAGGAAAGATAGAACCCTATTTGGCAGGAAATAAAACAATAACATTGCCAATAAGCAGCGAAAGATGGGTGCCATTTCCGTATATTGATAAAAGAACTCTTAAAGTTTGTAGGCAAATAGGTGTGGAAAATGCCATATTCTATATGTGCATAAAGAACGGATATGTTTGCAATTTTTTAAAGAATATTCGTTCTGATAACATTGAAAATATAAATGTAATGGCACAAAAATTAGTGGATTTATCCAATTTGGATAATATTGAAAAAAAAGAATTTGGCGGATTTATCTTAGAGGCAACAGGAATAAAAAATAAAAATACTATAGATGCTAATATGATTTTAAAAAGCATTTCACCAACTAGATTAACGGCTCTAACAGTAGCAGCTGTTTCTATTTTAGCTCTAGAACATGGTAATAAAACTGAAATCAAAGATATGAGTGAGTTTCCTTTATTAAATAGTTTACTTGATAAGATGATGGAAATGGATACAACATTTTATTACAAATTGATGAAAGGAACAAATTTGAAATTGAATAATATCTTTGAAGGAGAAATATAAAATGAAAAAAAGATTGAAAGCCATAGTTTGTGGCACGAATTTTGGAGAATTTTATTTAAAAGCATTAAAGAGTGCCGAATCAGATTTTCAAATTGCAGGTATTATCGGAAGAGGAAGTGAAAGGTCAAAGACACTTTCAAAGAAATATAATGTACCACTGTATTTTAATGTTGAAGAATTGCCATCAGATATAGATTTAGCTTGCGTTATTGTTAGAAGTGAGGGAACAGGTGGGGATGGAACAGAATTGTGCATAGATTTACTAAATAAAGGAATAAACGTAATTCAAGAGCAACCTGTTTATCAAGAACATTTATATAAATGTTATAAGCTAGCAAGAGAGAAAAACCTTATTTACTTGACTGCAAATCTATATTCAAATTTATCAAATATGCAGAGCTTTGCAGTGTATGCAAAAAAATTAAATATATATTCTAAGTTAGAATATATAAGCGTTTCTTTTTCTACACAATTATCATATGTAGCTTTGGATTTATTAGCTATTTCTGGAATTTTAGGTGATTTGGAGTTGGATAATAATATAATAAAGGGATTAGGCCCATTTGATATATTATATGGAAATATAGGGAAATTACCTATTTTAATAGAATTCAATAATCAATTAAATCCCAAAACACCTGATTACAATATGCAATTAATGTATAGTTTTAAACTTTATTATGAAGATGGAGTATTATCGCTAAATGATGCGTATGGAGATGTTGCTTGGCGTCCAAGAACATATTTAAAAGGAGCTAAAGACGATTTAAATATAGGTAAAGAGTCAATCTACAAGGTTTTGAATTCTTTAAAAGAAACGAGTACTTCAAAATTTTTTCAAACATACTGGATTGATTCAATAACAGCAGAATTGATTAAAATGAAGAAATATATGAATTCAGGCAAACTTGATATTCGTCGAGTAAACAGGGAACTATCAACATCTAAAAAATGGGAAATTTTGCAGAAAAAAGCGGGATATGCAAAGTTTATGGAGACTAGTAAAGAGAAGCTGCTTTTGCTGAGTGATATAAAAATTTTTGATGAATAATTTAATAAGGAGGTAAATAATGGAGAACGGTTATAAAGAAATAATTGAAAAATATTCTAAGCAAGGTATTGAGTTGTATGTTGATGGTGAAAAGTTAAAATATAAATCCATAAATGGTCAGTTAGATGAAGATATTTTAATGGAATTAAAATTAAATAAAGATGGACTTAAAGAATACATTAAAAAACTTGAGAATAAATATGATGTTAAAGATGATTATGCACCATTTCCATTATCTCCAGTTCAGAAATCATATCTTTATGGAAGAGATGACTTACATTCATATGGAAATGTATCTTGTCACATTTATCAAGAATTTTTATATGATAATTTAGATGTTTCAAAAGTACAAGATACATGGAATTACTTGATAAATAAACATGAAATGCTGAGGGCAGTTATATTTAAAGAAGGTTATCAAAAAATACTACAAAAAGTTCCAGAATATGAGGTTGTTACAGGAGATAGGATATCTATTAGAGAACAGTTAGAGGATAAAGTTTATCAATTAGAAAAATGGCCAATGTTTGATATTGGAGTATCAAATTATGGAGAAAAATCAATTTTACACTTTTCGATGGATTTTATGATATGTGATTGGTCAAGTATATGGCAACTTCTATTAGAGTTTGAGATGAAGTATTTTAAAGGAATAGAGAATGATAGACAATCTAAGATATCATTTAGGAATTATATAATAAGTGAAGAAAAGACAAAAGAAAACTCGGAATACAAGAAGGCGAAAGCATATTGGAGTCAAAAGACTAGAAAATTAAAGACATCTCCAGTAATACCTTTAAAAACGCTAAAAGAAACGGATGTTTGTAAGTTTAAAAGATTGTCTTTAACATTAGATAAGGATATGTGGGATAAATTTAAAATTTTAGCTCAAAACCATGCTTTAACACCGACAGCGTCAGTATTGACTGTATATAGTGAAGTACTAAAAAAATGGAGTACAGAAAAAGAATTTCTTATAAATTTAACTTTATTTAACAAGAAAAATTTAGGGGAAAATATAGAATATTTAGTAGGAGATTTTACAAATACATCGGTAATTTCGATAAAAAACATAAAAGAATCTTTTTCAGAGTTAGCAAGAGAAGTTAATAAAGAATTATTCAGCTCAATAGATAATAGTGCATATCCTGGAGTTAATATATTAAGAGATATTGCTAAACTGCATAACTCCAAAGAATTTTTAGCACCGTATGTATTTACAAGTGCAATAGGGTTAATTAAAAAGAGGTTGATAGGAAGATATGTGTATGGAATATCTCAAACACCGCAAGTATTTATTGATTGTCAAGCTATGGATACTGAATTAGGTTTACAGATTAATTGGGATGTTCGTGAAGGAATATTTGAAGATGATATGTTGGAGGATATGTTTAGTGAGTTTAAGAAGATTTTAATAAATTTATCGAACAATAAAGAATTTTGGGAGAAACGTCTTGAAATTGATCTACCTAAGTGGCAACGTGAAATTAGAGAAAAAGTTAATGCTACAAATAAAAAAATTAATAATAAGACATTATTAGAAGATTTTATAGAAAAAGTAAAATCTTATCCAGATAAGGCGGCTGTTATAGACTCTAGAGGTTCAATTTCTTATAAAGAATTATATAATAAGTCTGTATCTATAGCTTTAGCATTGAAAGAAAAAAATGTAAAAAAAGGTGAGCATATAATTGTAAAACTACCACATAATAAAAGTCAAGTTTATACTATTCTTGGAATACTTATGGTAGGAGCTATATATGTTCCGGTAGATTTTAATATAGAAGAAAAAAGATTAGAGAATATTTTAAAACAATGTAATTGTAAAGTTATTTTGACAAATGTCAGTTGTTATGATAGTAGACAAAGAAATTTTGTGAACATTGATGATGTAAATTATAGGTTAGATTTGATAAATATGTTTAATATAGAACATATCGATTCGACTGATGCAGCTTATATCATGTTTACGTCAGAGACTACTGAAAATCCAAAAGGTGCTGTAATAAATCATGGCGCAGTATTTAATACTATATATGATATAAATCAAAAATTTGAAATATCTGAGAGAGATTGCATATTAAGAATATCAAAATTAGATTTTGACTTATCTGTTTATGATATTTTTGGAATGCTATCAGTTGGAGGAACTATTGTATATCCTGATGAAAGTGAGTATTTAAATCCTGCTCATTGGGATAAATTGATTGAAGAAAATTCTGTGTCTATATTAAATATGGTACCAGAATTAATGAAACCATATTTAAATTATTTAGAAAATTTATCAAAAAAACAAAATTTTATTAAACTAATATTGCTATCAAGAGATTGGATTCCTTTAAATATGCCTAATGCAGTGCAAAAAACTTTTGTAGAATCTAAAATAATAGTATTGGGAGGTGCTACAGAAGCCTCTATATGGTCTAACTATCATGAATATAAAGGTATTAAAAAGGGATGGAAAAGCATTCCGTATGGGAAACCGCTCACTAATCAACAAATTTATGTATTAGATAAAAATTTTGAAGATTGTCCAGTTTATTGCGAAGGTAATTTATATATAGCTGGTAGAGGCTTGGCGGAAGGGTATTTAGGAGATAAAAAATTAACAGAAGAAAAGTTCTTTATTCATCCTCTAAAGCAGATCAGACTTTATTCTACTGGAGATTTGGGTCGCTATTTATCAAGTGGAGAAATAGAATTTTTAGGTACGGAAGATACTCAGGTAAAAATAAGAGGCAATAGAATAGACCTTGAGGAGATAAAAAATGCTTTAATTAAGCAAAAAGTAATTTCAAATGCTATTGTAATGGTAAATGAAAATAAAAAAGAATTTCCTATTGAATCAGTAGTAACAATTGCTAGAGAAGACAGAGATGATAAATTAGATTCGCATTATGAAACTTTATTTAATAATAATGAGGGTATAGATATTAAAAATAAGGAATACTTATTTAGTAACAAATATAGGGAATTATGCGATATAAGAGATAAAATATGTTTAAATGCTATACTAAATGCAATGATAGATACAGACATATTAAAAAAAGAACCAAATTCTGACTTATATAAAAGAAAAAGGAAATTAAATGATAATAAATATAATTGGATAATTGACAGATGGTTATATCAACTGATAGAAAAAAATATGATATATGCTGAAAATGGAGATTATAAAATTCAGTCTATTTTGACATATGATGATATTGCTAATTTATGGACAAAAGTTTTTTTAAAATGGGATGTTAAAAATGATAATAGTTTGAAGTACTTAAAGTATGTCAAAGACAGCACGGATAATTTAGTAGAAATTTTAAATGGGAAGATTGATCCAGTAAATATATTATATCCTGAGGGTTCTGATATTTACACTGATGCAATGTATAATACAAGTATAAATTCTATTGTTATTAATAATTTTTACTGTAATTTTATTAATGAGTATATTAAAAATAATAATCATAGGAAAATAAGAATTTTAGAAATAGGTGCCGGAACTGGGGCAACATCTGAAAAAATAATAGATTTATTAAATGGTGTAGATTATGAATATCATTTTACAGATGGAAAGAAATATTTTTTATCTAAAGCTAAAAAGAAGTTTGAAGATAATAAAAATGTTAAGATCTATCAATTGGACATTAATGAAGATCCTATAAAAATTGGAATAGAATACAATTATTTTGATATAATAATTGGCGCTTATGTTTTAGAAAATGCTAAAGATGTTGTAAGTAGTTTAAATTATATAAGAAATATATGTGCGCCTAAGGGATACTTACTATTTTCTGAGCCTATACGTAATGAACCGTGGATAATTTCATCTCAAGTATTTATGATGGAAAAACCATTAGATTCATTAAGGAAAAACAAATTTTTCTTATCAATAGAAGAATGGAAAAATATATTATATGAAAACAATGAAAAAATCTTTACTTTACCAAGAGAAGAATCTGTTATAGAGAAATTAGGAATGGTTTTGTTTATAAAACAGTTTAAAAGTGATTATTCTTTTATCAATAGAGAGAAAATATATAATAATCTTAAGATATGTTTACCTATTGATTTGGTGCCTGACAAAATAACTTTTTTAGAAAAATTCAAATTGACTTCAAATGGTATAGTTGACATAAAGAAAAATTTTTCATATGAAACGGATTATTTGAGATGTGCAGAAAATGAATCTATTAATTTTGATTCAAAAAAAACATCTATACCAAAAGAAGTATTGAATATTTGTGCTAAATTTTTAGATGAAGAAGAATTAAATTTAAATAAGAATTTATATGAATGTGGAGCTGATTCATTGATTTTAGCTCAAATAGCAGCTGAAATTATAAAAAGCATTGAATCAAGTAGCACATTTGAATCTATACTTAGAGAATTAATAGATGAACCAACTTTTTATAGGATTTCTGAGTTATTGAAAGGCGGAAACGGTACAGAGCATAATATTTCTAATGATGAATTTATATACTCAAAAAAATATAGTGCAGCCATCGAGGATAAAAGATTAAGAGTTATATTACATGGAGCTTTTGGAAATCTTGAAAATTTAAAAAATTTAGCAATGGAATTATGTTCTCAAAATAAGGGAGATATATTATTGATGGGTGTATCAGATATAGGTAAGTATCTAGATATAAATTCAGATGAATTAGTTGAAAAATTGGCAAATGAGTATTATAAAGAAATACAAAAATTTTCTCCAACAAATGTTCAAATAATAGGATATAGCTTTAGCGGGGTAGTTGCAATAGAAGTTTCTAGGAGATTATTAGAAGCAGGAATTTTAGTAGATAATTTAGCAGTTATAGAAGGTGGAAGCTTGTTAAATTATAATTATGATGAATTATTATTGGAATTTAATTTCTTACAAGCATTTAATATTGAAATTTCAGATATAGGATTTAAAGAAACAAATATATTAGATATAGCATTTTCTAATATGGATAATAATTATGAGAATGCAATGACGGTTAATAATATATTGAGTAAAATGCGATTCGAAGAAGATATACTTTATGTAAAAAAATTAAATTCTTTATCTCAACAAAAAAGATTTGAATTATATTATAATTTAGTAAAAAATAAGGGAAATTCAATTACAAAAAAATCTTTTTTAGATATGTATAAAATTTTCATAAAGTCATTTAATGCTCAAAAATTTATGCCTGAAATATATTTTGGGGATATAGATTACTATATAGCAAAAGATAATGTTGGGGCATATAAGCACTTTAATATCCTAGCTGAAAATTGGAAGAATATAATTATTGGCGATATTAGAAAATTTTATATACCAGGCAATCATTATAGTTCAGTACAAGGAAAGTCAAACTCAAAAGTTTTAGCAAATATGTTAAATGAAAATATGTCGAGCGAAATATAGAGAATAAAGTATATATTATAATAAATATTTAAAAAAGAAAGTATATCGTTTTGTGGGGGTGAAAAAATGATAGAAACAATTATTTGTGGAAAAGTATCAGGAAATTTTATTGTAGAATCTTTATTTAAATTAAAAGATATAATTGAAATATCAGGAATTTTTGAAGTTAATTCTAAGACAACAATTAGAGATGCATATTTTAATAATTTGCCACTTTTTACAAATATAAAAAATATCCCTAATAATACTAAACTTGCATATGTTCCATTTAATTCTGAAATTAATAGAGATGTAGATATTGTTCGCTATCTATTAAATAGAGGAATAAACGTAATTGAAGAAATTCCTAAAAGTAAAAAAGATACAATAAAATATTTAAAGGAAATAAAAAGTAAAAACTGTTACTATCTTATTAGAAATTTATATGAAGAAACAGAAATTTCAAAAATGTTTATAAGAAAAGCGAAACAAATAATGCAAGAACAAAAAATAATATATATTGATTCGTTTATATCTAAAGATATGTTATTTTCTATTTTTAAAATTATTAAGTCAAGCCTTAATGAGAATTTTTGTTTTGATATAAAAACATTTAGTCATGATGAATTTATTACTATTAGTGGGAAAATATCGGAAATAACATTTTGCTTTAAAGTATATGATCCTATAAATATTAATAAAAGATGCAAATACTATGAAAATAAATTGGAGTTTGTATTTGAAGATGGTAGTTTGATTTTAGAAATTTTTAAAAATATAATTATCTGGAAAAATAGAAGAAATTTATTTTTTGATAAAGATAACATAAATATAAATTTATACAATGCAGAACAACTACTAAATTTAAAAACATCTTTTACAGTCGAAAATAAAACAGATTTAAATGATGAATTATTACTTTTGGTAAAAAAACAGATCACTTTTTTAAATAATATGAAGAATGATGGAAGAAAATATTTGCCAAAGGTACACGAGATTATTAAAGATGTTCAATTATTTGATGAATTTGAATATTTAGTAAGAAAGTTTGATTTAAAAGATGACCTTACAATAAAACAAAACTCATGTTTATCCTCAAATTTAGAAAAAAATGAGTGGTTGTATGAAACACCTAATTTAATGAATATTCATTCTATACAAGATGTTGAAAGAAGGTACTCATTTATAGATCATGTTCATGTAAATAAATTTTTAGAATCGATAAATATGTATATATATTTGTCCATGATATTGTTTTTTCAAAATAATGGTGTTTTTATTGATTGTAATCGCAAATATAATATAAATGAGATTATTGAAAAAAACTTTAATAGTAGAAATAAAAATATTATATTAAGATGGTTAAATATATTATTCGAAAATGAATTTATACATCTAGAAAATAATAATTGTTATTTGCGTAAAGTCGTGAATAAAAATAATATTGATAGATATTATGAAGATGCAAAGAACTTATGGGATTGGAAATTAGGAGATCCGTTGTCTATAGATTATATAAATCAAAATATAAAATATTTACAAGAATTATTTGATGGAAAGAAAAAATGTAATTCTATATTATTTCCTGAGGGAGACCTGAAATATGCAAAGGCATTATATAAGAACAACATGGTATATAGATATATTAATGACTTAGTAGCAATAACTATATCTGATTATGTAAAAAAATATTCTAGTGGAATTAATAAGATAAAAATTTTAGAAATAGGAGCTGGAATAGGAGCTACTACAGATAGTGTATTAAAAAGATTAATAGATGAAAATTTGATTGATGAAGTATTATATAAATATACAGATATATCGAATTTTTTTATCCAGTGTGCAAAAAGCAAATATGAAAATGTAGTTAGTAACATTGAATATGAAAAGATTGATATAGATAAAGATTTGGAAAAGTTAGGAAAGGAAACTTTTGATATAGTGATAGCTGTAGGTGTATTAAATAATTCTGGAAAATTAAATACAGTATTGAGAGAGATATATAATACTGTAAAAAAAGATAGTCTTATATTAATTGCAGAACCAGTTAAGGAACCTCCTGAAATGCTTGTTTCACAAGTTTTTATGATGACAAAACCAACAGATATTAGGCTAGAGAAAAATAGAACATTTTTAAATAGATTAGAATGGCTTGATTTATTAAAGGATACATTTGATAAAAAACAAATTCTTATTTATCCTAAAAATACACACGCCTTGTATGAATTTGGGCAACAATTATTTGTTGTTAAAATATAAAAAAAGGAGATAAATAAGTAGTCATGAAAGAAACAATTATTTTAGTATGTGGAGCTTTTCATTATGAATGGTGCTGGAATGAACATTTTATACCATACTTTAAGGAAAAAGGATACAATTTACATGTGCATGCATTATCAAAAGAAGCTAAAAATTTAAAAGATTCTATGAAAATATTAAGGGAAAATATTAAAAAAATTGATACAGAGTTTATTTTTATAACACATTCTATGGGTAATTTGTTTATAAATGAATTTTTAAAAACTTATAAAGATTGTGTGCCGAAATCAATGGTTTTTTTAATGCCATTTCCAATTGAAAACAGGATTAAAAATTTATTCTTTACTAATAAGAATTATATTAAGTTGACAAGGGAAGAATTCTTTTTTTCTGGAAGAGTTAATAACGCTAAAAAGTATATTGATAAAATGAATAAGGAACCTCTAAGCATAAGAATGTTGCCTGTTATTTATTCCTCAATTAAAAAAATAGAATTTAATGTTCCAATATTAACCATATGTTCTAAAAATGACAATTGTTTACTCGGAGAATCAGTAATAGAATCAGCTAAGTTGTATAAATCAAAAATTGTTGTTTTAGACGATGTGTGTCATGATTGTATGCTTGATCCCGAATGGAAACTAGTAGCGGACCTAACAAGAGAATTTATAGATAATTAAATAATATGTTATCATAAAAAAATGTAATTGATAGTGATTGTTGACTTCATTAGCTTCTTTATGCTAAAATATAGTAAACGGTGTTATCTTAATTTGGGAGGTGAAACTTACTGAGAGACAAAGATGTTACAATAGAGAAAATATTAAAAAGTGCAAAAAGCGAGTTTACAGAGCATGGATTCGAAGAGGCTTCTATTCGCACTATTGCTAAAAATGCAGGAATTACGCCTGGTGCAATATATAAGCATTTTAAATCTAAAGAAGATATTTTTAAAGTACTTGTAAGTCCTATACTTAATCACTTATACAGAAGAAGTAAAGAATTGACAAATCAAGCGATTGAAGAAATTAAAGTAAATGGTTTACAAGCTTTTGGAGAAAAATCTGATGATAGTAATAGGGAATTATTGGAATTTATTTACCAAAACGATCCTATAGTTAATCTTCTGTTTAACTGTTCTCATGGTACGGAATTTGAATCAATTCGTCATGATTTAGTGAATCTTGAAGTGCAGGGCGCTAAGAAATTAATTGAGATTCTTAAAGAAAAAAAGATTGAAGTAAATGATTTGAATGATGATGAACTTCATGTTCTTTATACAATGGCATGTACGCCTTTATTTGAGGTAATCACACATAGGTATCCATATAATGAAGCCTTAAATTTTATCGATATGATGGAGGCAGCAATGAATTTTGGTTGGAGGATGATTATTAAATGAAAACATAATATAAAATTAAAAAATAATAAATTTTGAAATCGGGTTAATCCCGATTTTCTGCGTTTTATGGAAAGTAAACAATAATAAGAAAAATTTACCAGTAAAGATTATTTTGAATCAATCATATTGCAACTGGTAAATAAATATAAAAATTTAAATGGAGGTATTCAAATGAATGAAAGAAAATTAAAAACAAAAGATTTAGTTAACATCGGTATTTTTTCGGTGATATACATGGCGTTATCAATGGCGGTAATGTTTATTCCTGTGTTTTCTCCGATACTTTGGTTATTATGGCCAGCAATGACAGGCATAATATGTAATTTTATTTACATGTTGTTGGTCTCTAAGGTGCCAAAACCAGGAACGGCTTTACTTTTGATAGCAATTACAGGGATTATATATTTTGCTATAGGAGAATGCACTTTTACAATTGTCATAACTTGCGTTATTGCAGGGATTTTAGCAGAAATTACTAGAAAAATTTTGGGATATAAAAGTCAAAAAAGCGTAATAGTATCTTCAGGATTAATTTGCATTGGGTTGATTGGCTCACCATTGCCTATGTGGTTGTTCCAAGAATCTTATATGAAATCTATTATTAAAATGGGAATGAGTCCAGAATATGTAAATAAATTACAAACTTTAATTTCAATTCCAACACTTATCGGTATGATCATTACTGCATTTATTGGAGGAGTCATTGGTGCATATATAGGTAAAGCAATGTTCAAAAAACGTTTTGAGAAAGCTGGAATTATGTAAATGGAGGGTATTGTAAGAGGCATTATAAAGCTAAATCCACTAACTGAAATCATTTTTTTGATTTCAGTTAGTATTATTAGCTTTGCAAATAATAGCTTAAAATTAGATGTTTTTATTCTTTTAATGGTTGCTATTATAGCGTTATTTATGGGACTTGTTAAAATATCTTTAAAGGCATTATCTATGTTTGTATTATTACAGGGATTGAAATATTTTGTTTTGCCGATTCTACCAGATGTCATATCAGCACATTTTGGATTATTGGTGATTCATGCTCCTAAGTTAATACCGATTTTTTTAGTTGGTCAAATTCTTGTAAAAACTAATCCTATACGAAATATTATGTATGCCTTAAAAATGATGCATTTTCCAAAAAGCCTAATTATTTCCCTAGCAATAGGCATCAGATATTTTCCATCTTTAAGAGAAGAAAAAATATTAATCTCAGATGCAATAAAAATAAGAGGCGTGACTGGATTTAAAAAGATACAATTAGGACTAATATCTTTAATAGTTACAGCTTCTAATACCGCAGATGAATTAGCTCAAGCTATTACAGTAAGAGGGATAGAAAATCCTGCAAGAAAGACTTTTATGGATAATGCAGGATTTAACATTTGGGATCTAATAATTATTCTATTATGTATTCTGATGTTCTTTAATGTAAAGTTCAAGTTATTTTTATAAGAGGTACGAAACATGATTAATATAAATGAAGCTTCATATTCCTATAAGAGAAGCTTAGAAGATCAGTTAAAGAAAATTTCAATAAAGATTAATCAAGGAGAAGTTATCTTATTATGCGGAAAATCTGGTTCTGGGAAAACAACTATAACAAAATTAATCAATGGATTGATTCCTCATTTTTTAGAGGGAAATTTATTAGGAAATATTTTTATAAATGGGATAAACACAAAACAAATGAAGATATATGAAATTTCTGAAAAAGTGGGAACAATTTTTCAAAACCCCAAAACACAGTTTTTTAATTTAGATTCAGATAGTGAACTAACATTTGGATTAGAAAATTTAGGTGAAAACTCTGATAAAATAAAAAGACAAGTTTTTAAAGTGGTACGTGATTTGGGAATTGAAAGATTAAAAAACAGAAATGTTTTTATGATGTCAGGTGGAGAAAAGCAATTACTTGCTATTGCATCTATTTATGCTACCAATCCAGATGTATATGTGTTTGATGAACCTTCTGCAAATATTGATGAGTATGGCATTGAAAGAATAAGAGAGATGCTTATAAATCTTAAAACTCAGGGCAAGACAATTATTATTTCTGAACATAGACTCTATTATTTAATGGATTTAATTGATAGAGCTATTTATTTACAAGACGGAAAAATAAAATATGTTTTTTCAAATGTGGAATTTTCTTCAATTAGTGATGACTCACGAAAGAAACTAGGACTTAGAACTTTTGTAAGAAAGAAAAATGATGATTTTGCAAATCCTGTCACATTTTGTGAATCTGATGACTTTGTAGTTTCAAATTTAGAATATGAAAATAAGAAACAAAAAATTTTAGATAAGATAAATATTTCCGGAAACAAGGGAGATATTATTGCAATAACAGGTAAAAATGGTCAAGGAAAAACAACATTAATGAGAATTTTGTGTGGACTGTTGAAAGAAAACGAAGGAAAAATAAGCTATAAAGGAAGTCCCATAAAATATAAAAAACGAAGAAAACTTTGTTATATGGTTATGCAAGATGTAATTCATCAGTTTTTTTCGGAATCTGTAAGAGATGAATTTAGTTTATTTGATTCTAAAATAGATGAAAAGCAAATAGATAATATTCTAGAAAAATTAGATCTTAAAAAATTAGATAATCGTCATCCTATGTGCTTATCAGGAGGTCAAATGCAGAGACTTTCTGTAGCATTGGGGATGTTAATGAATAGAGAAATTATTATTTTGGACGAACCAACGAGTGGACTTGATTATACAAATATGCTCGAAATAAGCAAAGTCATTAAAGAATTTTCAAATAATAAAATTATATTTATTGTTACGCATGATAATGAATTGATTGATAGTACATGTAATAAATTATTGGAAATTTGCGATGGCAGAATAAAAAGATTTTATGAAAGAAGGTAAAAGATGGATATCTTAAAGGGACATAAAAGCAAGATTTTCGCAGCTGTATTCATTGCGATAATAGGAGTAGGATTTGGTGTAATACCTTATTTTTCTGTAGCAGCCATTATTAATAACTTGGTTGCAAAAAATACAAATTTAAATAATTATTATCCATATATTTTTGCTGTATTTCTGGGATTTTTGGCAAGTATATTATTTCATGAAATATCTACTATTATTTCTCATAATCTTGCCTACAGGATTATTGAAGATAAAAGAAAGTTATTAGCTGACAAATTAAGTAAAATTTCTATGGGAGAAGTTGAAAGAAAGAGCAGCGGACAGTGGTCTCAATTTATGGTGGAAACACTTGATAAAATGGAAAAACCGATTGCTCATGTGATTCCAGAAGTTATTGCTAATATATTCATTCCTATAGTATTGATCATAACAATTTTTATAATGGACTGGAGAATAGGAATTGCAAATTTACTTACAATTCCATTGGGATTATTGTTCTCAATGTTAATGATGCGAGGTTATGAAGAAAAATCTAAAAGATACCAAGAAGCAGCTAAAGCTATGAATACGACAATGGTTGAATATGTAAATGGTATTAAAGTTATAAAAGCATTTAATAAATCAGCATCATCATTTGGGAAATTTAGAAAGACTGTTGAAGAGAATAAGAACGCAATGCTTGATTGGTATTTGAGTGTTTGTTTTTCAATGACAGCAACTATGGAAACTATCCCGTCAACTATGGTATTCGTTTTACCAGCTTCCTTGTATTTCTTTATGAAGGGTAGTGTTGAAGTAGGGACTCTTATCACGTGTATATTGCTATCATATGCTTCATATAAACCATTAATAAAAGCTATGAGTCATATGGAAACAATAGCAAATATAAAAGTTGTATTTGAAGAAATAAAAAAAATAATGGAAATTCCTAACTTAAAAAGAGGAGAAGAAGTAAGAGATATAAAATCTTATGATGTAGAGTTTAAAGATGTTACATTTGCATATGAAGAGTCAAAGAATGTATTAAATAATATTTCGTTTAAAGCAAATGAAAATGAGTTAACTGCAATCGTTGGAAATTCAGGTAGTGGAAAGTCTACTATTACAAAACTAATCGCAGGATTTTGGAATGTTTCTAATGGAGAAATTTTAATTGGAAAAACAAATTTGAACGAATTGCCTTTAAAACAGAATATGGAGCTTGTTAGCTATGTGTCGCAAGAAAACTTTCTTTTTAATAAAACAATATTAGAAAATTTAAAGATGGCGAAGGAAGATGCGAGTATGGATGAAATTAAAGAGGCTTGTGAAAAAGCGAGTTGCTATAATTTTATAAAGAGCCTACCAAATGGATATGAAACTATTGTAGGAAAGGGAGGAGCAAATCTTTCTGGAGGAGAAAAGCAAAGAATTGCAATAGCTAGGTGTTTTTTAAAGAATAGTCCTATTGTACTACTTGATGAAGCAACAGCATATTCTGATCCTGACAATGAATCAGTTATTCAACAGTCTATTGATAAGTTAATTAAAGATAAAACAGTGATTATGGTAGCTCACAGGTTATCTACAATTGTAAATGCAAATAAAATAATTGTGGTGGATAATGGAGAAGTAATTGAAGAAGGCACTCATAAACAATTACTAGAGTTAAATGGGAGATACAAAAAAATGTGGGATGTATATACAGAATCTAAAGAAATCGAGGTGATATAAAGTGAGAGAATTGATAAAAACTTTATATGAGGTGTCATGGTCATATTCAAATAAAATAACAAAAATGCTTATTTTTGATGTATTTAAGGGAGTATTTGAAGGAGTTTCTTTAGGTGCAATTCTATTATGTTTGACCAAAATTTGTGAAAATATATTCACGAACCAAAGCATTTTAATGAAAGATGTGTATATTGTTTTTATTATTGCAGCTATAAGTGTGGTGGGAAAAATTATATTTGGATATCTGGCTGATAAAAACAAATATATTGCTTCGTACAATTTAGGAGCAGAAAATAGATTATATATTGGTGATCGTTTAAAAAATGTAAACATGGGATATTTCAGCACAAATTCTTTAGGGAATATAGCAGGAGCATTGTCAACTGTTATAGGTGAACTTGAAACAATAGGAGTTTTTATTATTGAGCAAATGCTTGTAGGTACAATACAGACACTAATTATGGTTATTTTCATACTACCTTATGATTTTGCAACAGCTATAATTATATTGTTGACTTTGATTGTTGGAACCTTAGTAAACTTATTCACACAAAAAAGCACAGATCAACTAACAGAGAGATTGTTAGGACTTAAATTGGATTTAAGTGAAAAAATGCTTGAGTATGTAAATGGGATAGGAATAACTAAAGCATTTGGAAAAGATAAAAATACAGTTAAGGAACTAAACGAAAGTATTACAAAAAGTCGCAAAGGTTTCCTTGCTGTAGAAAAAATTTTAGTTCCAACACAGTTTTTATTCTTGTTAGTATTTAAACTTGGTATTTGTGTGATAATTTTTAGTTCTATAATAAGATATTTATCAGGGGATATTGAAGTTACTAAAGCTATTATATTAATTGTTATGAGTTTTGTTGTTTTTTCTGGATTTGAATTAGCAGGAAGTATGCAGAGTATTAAGGGTGTTGCTGTACGAAATCTTAATACTGTTATAAATTTAAGAAATTTGCCTGTAATTGAAGAAGGTGAAATGACAGAAGTAGATAAAGCAGAAATATCAATGAACAATATTTCATTTTCTTATGGAAAAGAAAATCTTTTCAATAATCTAAGTATGCTTGTTCCAGATGGGAAAACTACTGCTCTTGTTGGATTTTCAGGAAGTGGTAAAACAACACTTTGCAATTTAATGGCGAGGTTTTGGGATGTAAATTCTGGCGAAGTAAAAGTTGGAAATCTAAATATTAAACAGTACAAGTATGATGAATTGCTTTCAAATTTTAGCTTTGTTTTTCAAGACGTGTATCTTTTTGATGATACCATAAAAAACAATATTAAGTTTGGTAATCCAAATGCAACAGATGAAGAAATGATAGATATTGCCAAAAAAGCTCAGTGCCATGATTTTATTATGAAATTGCCACAAGCTTATGAAACTGTTTTGCAAGAAGGGGGTTCAAATCTATCGGGTGGTGAGCGTCAACGAATTTCTATTGCAAGAGCCATGTTAAAACCGAGTAGGTTTGTAGTTCTTGATGAGGCAACTTCGAGCGTAGATCCAGAAAATGAAAAACAATTATTGATTGCTTTGAAAAACTTATTAAAAGGCAAAACTGTTATTGTAATTGCACACAAGCTTTCTACTGTAAAAAATGCTGATCAGATAGTTGTTTTAAAAGATGGTGTTATAAAACAAGTAGGAACACATAGTGAACTTGCATCTAAACATGGAATATATAAGGATTTTATTGAAATCAGAAAACAATCTGAAAAGTGGAAGATTTAAATTTGAGTAATAGATCAATCTTAATTTTTGACGAGCCTACAAGTGGTTTGGATTTTAGGAATATGAAAGAATTTTCTAATGAAATGATGAGGCTTAAAGAGGACGGAGAAACTATTTTTATTATTACACATAACCCGGAATTAGTAGAATGCTGTTGTGATTATTTTATGTTTATGGAGAATGGAAAAGTCAAATGGCATGGTATTAAAGATAAAAAGGATATGGAAAAAATCAGGGAATTCTTCGATCAAACTTAAAATTTGCTTAAAAAATATGGATGAAAAAAGGAGGTAATTTTATGAAACAAGATATGAAAGAACAATTATTAACAAAAAAACCCATAGATTTACTTTTTCAATTATCTATCCCTGCTGTAATAGGAATGATAGTAATAGGTCTTTATCCACTAATGGATGGAATTTTTGCAGGAAATATTATAGGACAAACGGCAATGACAGCTTGTGGTGTAGCTATGCCACTTACCTTTTTCAATAGTGGAGTATCTACACTCATAGGTGTAGGTTCAGCATCAGTTTTATCAAGAGCTATAGGAAAGGGTGACCAAAAAACAGTTGATAAAATTATGGGGAATTTAATCTTTTGGGTTATTCTATTCTCATCAATTATTACAATAGGCGGAATTTTACTTGCACCACATTTTTTAGATATGGTTGGAGCAAGTGGAGAAATTAAAGAATATGGTATCAGATATTTACGAGTAATTTTCATTGGTTCTCTATTTGTAAACTTTACTCAATCAGCAAACATGGTTATGCGTGGAGAAGGATTAATGAAAAAAGCAATGCTCATTATGGGGCTAGGGGCTTTTTTAAACATAATTCTTGATCCAATTCTAATGAAATTAATGGGAAAATACGCAATAGAAGGGGCTGCACTTGCAACTATTACAGCACAATTTGTTCAAGCGATAATAACACTCCATTACTTCAAATATAAAAGTAAAGCAGTAAAAATAAATAAAATCAAACCTGATCAGGAAATAAAAAAAGAAATGTTTGGCGTAGGGTCATCTGCTATGATGATGCAAATTTTATTTATGATTCAACAAACAATGCTATATAAAATGTCATTTAAATATGGCGGAGATACAAATGCTATCTTGATGGCAGCAACACTTAGAATATATGCCTTTTCATTCATTCCACTTTGGGGAATGAGTCAAGGTTTACAACCTGTAGTTGGTACAAATTTTGGAGCGAAAAAATACGACAGAGTAAAAGAAGCTATGAAAGTATTTTCTATCGGAGGATTAGTTCTTGCATCAATATTTTGGATACCAGCATTAGCATTTTCAAAGAATATTCTTTCTTTATTTGGAGTAGAAGAAAGTATTATAACTCAGGGAATAGGGAACTTTAGACTATTTTATTCTATCTTTATCCTATATGGAGTAATGGTAATGACTATAACATTCTTCCAATCAATAGGAAACGCTAAAAAAGCTGGCATAATAGTCATGCTAAGGCAGTTATTTTTATTCATACCTGCCATGATTATTTTACCAATGATATTTGGAGTTAAAGCAGTATGGTTTGCAGAACCCCTTGTAGATTTAATTATGATAATAGTTGGTGTAGTAATGATGTTTGGGGAATTAAATAGGATGGATAAAATTAGTTTGAAAAATTCAAGTAATGAATAATAAGTGGGTTTATTTAAAAGAATGGAGGGAAATATGCAAATAAATATAATTAAAGTACATTTACCTTTTTTCTTTGGTTTACGCTATTTACAAGTTAGATAACTCAGTTAAAAAATTAAATACAATTACTATTAGAAAGAGTTTTTTTCATTCTAGAGGACTAACCATGCCCAAGAGCAGGAGTCCTCCTTTTTTTGTCTGAAAACATAAAGACAAAAAAGAAAAGAATGGAGGAAACATAAATGACAAAAGAATATTACCTTTATGTCGGTGGGCAAAAAATCAAAGTAAGCGAGCAGATATACAAAGTCTACTGGCAAGAAAGAGAACATGAAAAATATTTAGAGCAGGTGGACAAGAAAAACCACTTGCTCTTTTTTTCGTCCCTAAATCATGATGGGAATTTCGAAGATAATTTAGAGGATAAAAACGTTGATGTAGAAAAAGTTGTAGCTACACAAATGATGATTGAAGCACTAAAAAGTGCTTTGTCAAAGTTAAATAGGGATGAGCGGGAAATCATAGAAAGATTATATTTCAATGATGAAACACTTCGTGCAGTAGCAAAGACTAAAAATATCTCACATCCAACTTTAATTAAAAGACGAGATAAAATTTTAGAAAAACTAAAGAAATTTATAGAAGAACTATAAATTATGGTTACCAAAGAGGGCAAATTTTCCTTTATAAAGTGAAGGGGAATTTTGTCCTCTTTTATATAAAAAAAGAAATTAATAGAAATTTGAACCTTGACAACTGAATAGACCAAGACAGGACATTAACCATTTGTGGAGCTTTATAATTTCTTCGCCATAACTTTTCTGCTGATAAGGATTTCGGTTTAAATAAATACTCTAGTTTAAAAGAAGGATAAAAGAAAACGAGCGACAAAAAGAAATTATATATTCAGCCTAGGAAACTGATGCATTGAAGCAAATGGGGACAATGATACTTCTACAGTTGTTGCCGGCTCATCTTGAAAAGGGGCGGTGGTGAAATTCCAATGTCGTGACCTACACGCCTGTTAATGTCAAAAAACTTAAAAAAATTAAAGATAAGGAGAAGATATTATGTGTGATGAACATAATATAAATACAGAAATGAAAACAGATAAAAAAGATAAACAGATGCTAAATCAAATTGATGGTTGGAATATAGAAGTTAAATTTAATGAAAATGGATTTAGCTTAGAAAATTTAGTAGAGGAATACATCAAAGAAAAATTTTCTGTCTATTAGGGGCTGACAAAAAATATAAGGAGCGTTATAATATTTTCGTGGAAGCCTAACCTTGGTTTGATTTATTGTATGTAAATCGAATTAAAGGAGGCTTTTTTATGTTTAAAAACAATTTACCAAAAGAAAATTTGGCAGTTATGTATTTAAGATTATCAAAAGAAGATGGTGAAAAAACAGAAAGTAACTCTATATCCAATCAAAGAGAAATTATAAACTCTTATGCAAGAAGAAATCAAATTCCAATAGTCAAAGAGTATGTAGATGATGGATATTCAGGTGCAAATTTTGATCGTCCCAATTTTAAAGAAATGATAAAGGCTGCCTATGATAGAAAGTTCAATACAATTATTGTAAAGGACTTATCGAGATTCGGAAGAGATTATATAGAAGCTGGAAAATATATTCAAAGAATATTTCCGGAAAACGGTATAAGATTTATATCAGTAAATGACAATTACGATAGTAAAAGTGCAGATATAAACGATACACATCTTATACTTCCTATAAAAAACTTCATCAATGATAGTTATTGCCGAGATATTTCCAATAAGGTAAAAAGCTCTCAAAAGATAAAAAGAGAAAAAGGAGACTTTATCAGTGCTTTTGCACCTTATGGATATAAAAAGTCTGAGGAGAATAAAAACAAGTTAGTGATTGATAAAGAGATATCGGATATTATCAAAAATATATTTGATATGAAACTCTTGGGATATTCCTCAAAGGCAATTGCAGATGAACTAAATCATTTAGGAGTTTTAACTCCAAGAAAATATAAAGAAAGTCAAGGATTTAAGTGTAATGGATTTCAAAATACAAAAGGTGGAACTTGGTCAGCAAAGACAGTAAATAGAATTATAGAAAATGAAGTATATATTGGAAATACTTTACAAGGAAAGAGTGTTACTTTAAGTTATAAAAATAAAAAGCAGATAGAAAAAGAGAAAGAAGAATGGATAAGAGTAGAAAATACCCATGAAGCAATTATAAGTAAAGAAGTTTTTACTATTGCAAATACTATGTTAAAAAGGGATTTGAATAACTCTCGTGGAAAGGACAAAATTGATATTTTTATAGGAATGCTTTTTTGTAAAGAATGTGGAAGTTCTTTGATTAGAAGGACTGTAAAGTATAAAGAAAGAGAAGAGATTTTCTATATTTGTTCAAAGTACAACAAGGAAAAATCTTGCACAAGACACAGCATAAAAGAAGAAACCTTGATAAAAGCAGTATCTAAAATAATGAAGTCCTACATTGAATTTAATGAAAATCTATATTCTAAAGTTCAGCGTATAGATATAAATAAAAATTTGAAAGACAATCAAATTCCTATACTAAAACGAGAAAAAGCAATGACAGAAGAACTCTTATCTTCCCTATACCTTGACCTAAAAGAAGATGTTATTAGTAAAGAAGAATATCAACTTTTTAGAAAAAACTATACAGAGAAACTGACTAAATTAGATGAAAGTATCGAGTATAGATTGAAAAAACAGGAATATACTAAGGAGAAGATTGACAAAAATAAGAGTTGGATCATCGACATTAACAAGTATAAAAATTTATCGGAAATAGATAGATTGTCTGTTGTGATGCTTATTGATAAAATTTTTATTTCTGAAGATAAGACGATAGATGTTAGGTTTAATCATACCGAAGAATTGTCATTACTTGAAGAAATGACAAAAACGGATAAGCCTGACATTAAATCCAACACCAAAAGAAAGAAAAGTATTGATATAAGCAGGAAGTCAAAAACTATACCTACTGTTATGAATAAAAGTCTTGTAAGCGCTGAAAGTGAGGTATGCTATGGCTAGAACAAAAAATAGGCATATATCACAATCAGAAACAGAAGTTGGAAAAGTGATTGAAAAAATATACATTGCCGGTATTTATGCTAGATTATCACAGGAAAGAAAGGAAGCTTACAGGGATAAAAGTAATTCACTTGAAATGCAGGAAGAACTTTGTATAAATGCTGCAAAAGAAAAAGATATAAAGATTTTAAGAGTATACAAGGACTATGAATATTCTGGAACAAATTTTAAAAGACCTGCATTTATTGAAATGATGGAAGATATCCGAACAGGCAGGATAAATTGTATCATAGTAAAAGATATGTCAAGGTTTGGTAGAGAGTATTTAGAAATCGCAAACTATATCGAAAAAGTATTTCCATTTTTGGGAGTTCGATTTATTTCCGTAAATGATAATCTGGATACTAAAGACGGTATAAAATCAGATCAGAGTTATGAAATAGCAATAAAAAATATCTTCAATGATTTATACGCAAAAGATATTTCAAAGAAAATAAAAGCCTCTAAAGAAATAAAAATGAAACAAGGGTCTTTTATAGGAGCAATGGCTCCGTATGGCTATAAGGTTGATAAAATTGATGGTAAAAGAGTTCTGGTGATGGACGAACAGGCAGCAGATGTAGTAAGACTTATCTTTTATATGGCAAGTCAAAGAAAATCCAATATGCAAATAGCAAGAGAATTGACTAAAAAATATACGACACCTGATGAATATAAGAGAACAGGTAAAATTTTTAAGGATAAAGAAGATACAAAACAATGGGATATTTCTCATATATCAAAAATGCTTTCTGATGAAGTATATATCGGGAATTTGATTCAAAGAGTATACTCAAATAGACATGATCCAAGTAGGAAAAGTAAGTTTCGTGATAAAGAAGAGTGGATTATAACAGAGAACACCCACGAAGGTTTGATAGACAAAACTACATTTGAAAATATCAGAGAGATAAAGGAGAAAAAACAAAACTATCTACCTTACCATTCACTGAAAAACATAATAAAAGACGGAAAAGAAAATGTTGGAGTAAAAATTCAAAGAGATTATAAAAAAGAAGGAAAGTATGACGACCTCATACAGTGCAGTGTTTGTGGCAGATATTTGAAAAAACGATATGGACCACGAGGACTGAAATATCATGATGAGATTTGCTATTGCTATTATTGTAAAGGTGGAGACAGATTAAACTTAGAAAAATCTCATGTAAGAATATACGAAACAGACTTAGATAAGATTTTAATGGATACTTTAAAACGAATTTTTTCAAATGTTTATCAAGAGGATAAAAGACACCACCTTAAAACCTATCTGAATAGTGTGAGTGCTGAAAAGCTAAATCAAGTTTCTTTAAAAATAGATACAGATAATAAAAAGATAGATTCTCTTAGAGTTAAATTACAAGCACATTATGAAAGCTATGTTAAGGGAGAGATTCTTTTAAGTGAATTTAAAGCAGAAAGTAAGCAGGTAGATAGACAAATAAAAACGATAAAAAATGAAATAAAAGTTTTGGAGGAGAATAAAAGAAATATAAAGAAAAGGAAAAGGGAACTTAAAAAATTCATAGAAGCTCTCTTTTGCTGCTTAGATGCTGATAAGAGTATAGAAGTGGATAAAGGATTGGTTGATACTCTCATTAACCATATAGAAATTTCACATAATAAGAAAGTAACCATAAATTTTAAGTTTAATCTTGATAAAGATATAAAAGAGAAGTTGGAGGTAGAGTATGAATAATGTGGCTATTTATCTAAGACTCTCAGACGAAGATTATAACAAAATGGATGAAAGTATAAGCATAGTAAATCAGAGAGATTATATAAGAAATTATATTGAAAATGAATCATCTTTAAAGAGTTGTGAAATAAAGGAATATGTAGATGATGGGTATTCGGGAACGAATACAAACAGACCTGCATTTTTAAGACTTATTGATGATGTAAAAGAAGGAAGAGTAAAGACTATCATAGTAAAGGATATGTCGAGGTTTTCAAGAGATTATATCTTGCTTGGGGATTATTTGAGCAATATATTTCCATTTTTAAAAATACGATTTATAGCTATCAATGATTGTTATGATTCCATAAACGAAAATGGAAATGGCTTAGATATGGATATGCAGTTTAAGACCTTGTATTATGATTTATTCAGTAAAGAATTATCTGAGAAGGTAAGCAATTCTTTAAAACAAATTAAATCACAGGGGAAGAATACAAACTGGGCAGCACCTTTTGGATACATCAAAGATCCAAATAATAAATATCATATCATCATTGATAAAAAGACAGCATTTATAGTAAAAGAAGCATTTGATTTAATTTTAAGAGGGTATTCTTGTACTAAAATTGCTAATATTTTTAATGAAAAAGGCTATATAACTCGCTCTGAGCGAAAAGAAGAACTGAAACTTTCTGATTATACTGGAAATTTAATTACAGGAAGTAGAGTAAAGAAAAGAGTTTGGACAAGTGTTTGCATATCACAAATTACAAGAAATGAATTATATACAGGAGATTATGTATATAACAAGTATAAAGAAACAAGAATTGGTAGGCGAAAAAAGATATTACTTCCTGAAGAAGAGTGGAAAGTAATCCATAATACTCATGAAGCAATTATTTCAAGAGAGGTCTTTGATGAGGTTAAGTCAATAAAAGAAAAAAGGAAATTTTATGTTTATACAGGAAAGAAAAATCGCTCTATTTTTTCTGGTAAGATATTTTGTAAAGAATGTGGTAGACCTATGAGTTTTCGATGTGACAGTAGACAAAAGAAGAATTCTGATAAAATATACAAGTATAAAAGTTATTATTGTAATTTATGTAAAGCTGAGAAAAAACCAAACAATATCAAAGAGAAAGATATTATTGAACTTATAAAACCTAAATTAAAAGATTTTAAGATTCAAAACACATTAAATAAAGAGAAAGTTATAGAACACAAAAATGTAAAAGAAGAGATTCTAAAGGAAATATCCATATTAAACAGCAATTTACAAATCATCTATGAAAACTATAAAAAGAAAAATATTTCAAAAGAGGACTATTTAAAGAAAAAAACTTTTATCCAAGATAAAAAGATATTATTGGAGAGTAAATTGGAAAAATTGAAGTCAGAGAAGATTGATCCAAGGAAAGAAACGGATATTACAGTCTTAGACGAAGAAAGTTTATTGAAGGCTTATTTAGACAATAAAATTGATAAGATAATTGTATCAAGAAGTGGAGAAATAGAAATTGTAGAAAAATAGATGAATAGCATTAAAAGTAACTCATAATCTCGCCAACTTTAATTTTAATACGCCAAAATGAAAATAATGACGAGAAAATTCGAGAAAATAAATAGTACTGTTTATTATGAGACGATAGGGTAAATATTTAGGAACAAACAAAAAAATGATATAATTATAGTTAAAATGAGATATTGTGAGGTGATTTTTGTGTCTAAAATAAATGTAGAAGGATCAGAAATTAGCATTATTGCCATAGATAATAGAGATTATATTTCTTTAACCGATATGGTTAGAAATGTTGAAAATGGTGTGGCACTGATAGAAAAATGGCTAAGGAATAAAAATACAATTGAATTTTTAGGAATATGGGAAGAAATGTATAATGCGAATTTTAATTCCACCGAATTCGAGGGAATTAAAAATGAAGCAGGTTTTAATCGTTTTATTTTATCGGTTAAACAATGGGTCAACAAGACGAATTCTATCGGAATTATTGCCAAAGCAGGAAGATATGGTGGAACATATGCACATAAAGACATAGCTTTTGAATTTGCGTCTTGGGTATCACCTTATTTTAAGCTCTATCTTATTAAAGAGTTTGAGCGCTTAAAAGAAGAAGAACAAAAACAATTAGGGTGGGATATCAAGAGGAATTTAGCTAAAATAAATTACAAAATTCATACAGATGCAATTAAGAATAAACTTGTCCCTGAAAAATTATCAAAGGAAAGAATAAACTATATCTATGCAAGTGAAGCAGATATATTAAATGTAGCTTTGTTTGGAATGACAGCAAAAGAATGGCGTGAAAGTAATTCGGAGTTAAAAGGAAATATGAGAGACTATGCTGATATATCACAATTAGTGTGTTTATCAAATCTTGAGAACTTAAATGCTGTTTTTATAAATGAGGGAATGGATGCAACTGAAAGGATAGAAAAATTAAATGCAATTGCTATTGAACAAATGAGGATTCTAACAGAAAGTGAACGTATAAAAAAGTTAAAATAAAAGTTTTGTTTATAAATTAGGCGATAGAAATATCGTCTAATTTTATGTAACAATTGCTTGACATTGTAGGGGAAGTCTACATTAGCAAAAATCATATGTGGCTTATACAAAGAAAATAAAGGGAAAATTTTAAGAGATGGTGAGAATTTAAATATAAAAAGTAGGCTAAATGAGAGCCTGCTTATTATGCAAGAAGTGAACTATCAGTTATTCACAGACAGCGTTAAAGATGAAATAGTATTAACATCAAATATTAAAGATGATTATGTTTTAGATACTTGGCTAAAAGACATGGAGTTAAAAAACATTGGTGATAGAAATCCTCACACCTTGTCAGGAGGACAAAAACAGAGAGTGATTATTTTATCCGCTTTACTATCCGACAAGAAAATCCTATTTTTCGATGAGCCAACCAGTGGATTGGACTACAGAAATATGAAAATAGTAGCTAAAAACATAAAGAAAGTTAAGGAAAAAGACAAGCTGATTTTAATAATATCCCATGATGTTGAGTTTTTTGAGTCAGTCTGCGATAGGGTTGTAAAGTTTTAGAACAATAATGTAACTTTTCCGTGAGCAGGAGCACGTGTTTTTATCGCATCGGGCATCTTGAAGCAATTGCACCCCTTGAATGTGGAAGGTACTACAATGGGGACATAGCCGCTCGTGAATGGCACACATTATTATTATAAAACGTTTTTTTGTAGCACCGGTTACCTCGACATCTTGGATTCCTAAAAGTAATGTGGTAATATTGTTTTGCACTTGTTTGCCCTCCTTTATTATTTTGTGGTGATTTAATTTTAGGTGATAGGGAAAACAAGTGCTATCTTTTTGCACAAAAATATCCATTGAGGAGCTTACTCCCCAATGGATATTATAGAGCCCAAAGAAAAAGCGGTTCCGAAGAACCGCAATTTTATATGTAGCCATGCACCCGACTTTGCACAAGTCTTCCACGCGTTACCGAGAGAGTTAACTCAGAGCAGGCGAATCTACGTCACATAAGCGGACTTACTTAGTGCTGCTTCCGTCAAGACCTGACACGGTTCGCAAGGGCTTATTGCGTAGGACCCACTCCTCAACATCACTTTTCTCGGGCAGGCCGCAAAAGAAATGCGCTGGATCGGGAATTCAATCTTGTTGTAGCGGATTACAAGTTACAGGGTGCCGCTAATTCCCCATCTAGCATGGCAAACTTTTCCTGGCGGAGAGAGGGGGATTCGAACCCCCGATACGCTATTAACGTATACCCGCTTTCCAGGCGAGCGCCTTAAACCAACTCAACCATCTCTCCATTGGATTACAGTATATGATTATACGGGCGAATCGGTTTTTTGTCAAGGGGAAGTTTTTAATTTGTAAAATCACCAGCTGCCTTCGATGGAAATGGCGCCGGCTGATAGGCGAAGGGTGCGCCCTTCCACGGCGACGAGAAGGGCACCGTCGTCGTCAATGGCCTCGGCCACGCCGGTGTATTCGATGTCGCCTTTGGCGAAGCGAATGGTTTTTCCAATGGTGAGATTGTATTTCCGATAGGCATTTAAGATTTCATCGGCGGGCCTTTGAATCCAACGATAGAGCGCATTCATTAAATCCGCCGCCAATTTATTTCTGGAAATATCGCCTGTAAGGGAGCCGGCGGTTGGTAGGGCCTGTTTTTCAAAGAGATCTTGAGGTGTGTGGGTGTTGATTCCCAGGCCGATGACGTAGCGGGCCTTGCCTTGGGAGAAATCCGCTTCCGTCAAAATGCCGGCAATTTTTTTATGATTGCAGTACAGGTCGTTGACCCATTTGATCTTTACGTCGTCGGAGGTCTGCTCCATTAACGCTTCTTTTAATGCCACGGCGGCGGCCATGGTGATGAGGGACGGATCGGGGGCGTCGTCTGCATGAATGATCGTCGAGAGATAAAGCCCCGTGCCGTAGGGGGAGAGGAAGGATTTTCCCACGCGCCCTTTCCCCGCCGTCTGTTCCTCCGCCGTCATAAAGGAAAAGGAGGGGAGGGGCGAGGCGGCATCTTCTCTGAAAATGGCGTCGTTGGTGGAATCCACGCGGTCAAGGACCGACACGGCCACGTCTTTTAATTCATCTGTGAGGCGGCTTCGAATGCGCTCGGCATCTAATGCCTCGTAGTTTTCGTTTAAGCGGTAGCCTCGATTGGTGACGGCGTCGATGTGGTAGCCCTCTTGCCTAAGGGCTTTAATTGCCTGCCACACGGCGGCGCGGGAAATGTTCAGTGTCCGTGCCAAGTCTTCTCCGGAAAGGTAGCCGTCGGCTTCTTTCAGTGCTTTTAAGATGTAGTCTTTGCTTTTCATCATGCCATCCCCGGATAATCCAATTGGCGCAGGGCTTCGAAGAGAATGATGTTCACGGACACGGATAAATTTAAGCTACGGCCGAAATCTTTCAGCATGGGAATGCGAATGGCCGTCTCGTCGTGGGCCTTTAACAAGGGCTCGGGCAGGCCCTTGGTTTCTTTGCCGAAGACCAGAAAGTCGCCGTCTTGAAATTCGATGTCGCAGTAGCGCTTGTGGGCTTTGGTGGAAGCGAAAAAGAAGCGATGGTCTTTGTATTCTTCCATGACCTCTTCGATGCTGTCGTGGTAGCGGATGTCCACGAGATCCCAGTAGTCCAGGCCGCAGCGCTTCAAATGCTTGTCGTCCACGGAAAAGCCCAGGGGACGCACCAAATGCAGGACGCTTTTCGTCAGGCCGCAGCTCCGGGCGATGGCGCCGGTGTTGTGGGGAATCTCGGGTTCAACTAAACAGATGTGCAGTGTCATAATTACCTCCAAAATGCGTTTATTTTTTCTATCATGTCGTCCACCGACGCGACGGTTTCCACTTGCCAATGGGCGGGGAGCAGGGCGCGAATGTCGGGGCGCAGGTAGCGGTCGTCTAAGAGAAGAAGTTGGCCCCGGTCGCTATGGGAGCGAATAATGCGCCCGGCGGCCTGCACCACCTTCGTGAGCCCCGGGTAGGTGTAGGCATAGGCGTAGCCGTCTTTTCCCAAGCGATTAAAGCGGTTTTTAATGAGCTCACGCTCCCTCGAGAGGCCCGGCAGGGACAAGGTGAGAATGCTTACGCCCATAAGGGCTTCGCCGGAAAGATCCACGCCTTCGGAAAAGGCGCCGCCCATGACGCCGTAGCCGTGGACCGGGCGCTCGTTTCTGAACCGGTCGATGTAATCGGCCCGCTCTTTTTCCGTCATGGAGCGGGCTTGATCGTGGCCGCATTCCTCCCACTCCGTGCAGGCGGCATAAACCTGATCCTTGTAGGCGTAGGAGGGAAAGAAGTGGATGAAATTTCCCTCTCGCGTCGTGGAAAAAGCCTGTAAGTAGCGGCTGATTTCGGGAAGGGTGCGGGCCCGATCCTTGTACTTGGTGGAAAGACCGGGTGGGTGCAGTATCAACAGATGGGCGGGATCGAAGGGGCTGTCCAAGACCATGGTCTTTCGATCCTCCCCGGCGCCCAAGCAGTAGCTGTGGTAGTCCATGGGAGAGAGGGTGGCGGAAAAATACACCGCTGATCGAAACAGCTCTCGACGGGCGGAAAGGACGCGGGACGGATCCAAGCACACGAGGCGCAATTTGTTTTTCTCCGGCACAAAAAAAGTGAAGCGGTCCTCGTCGTAGTAGAGATTTAAATTCTGCCAGTCCAAGAGCCGAAAGTACAGCTCGAGAAAATCCTCCTCGGGCTCCGCCTTCAGCCGGGCGAGGTAGTTTGCCGCGGCGTCGATGAAATCCTCTACACTTTCTGAAAACTCGTCATCCAAGCGATCGTAGGTCGTATCTTCTACGGCGGCCACGGCGCGGATCTTCTCTGCCAAATCCTCGGCGAGGGATTTTATTTTTTTCGTGGGATAATCCACGGACTCGAGCTCCTCCGCCGACAGGCTCGAGGAGTACATGTCCCGGCCCCGGTCGATTAAATTGTGGGCCTCGTCCACCAAAAGGCAGGTGGATTTCAGTCGATCCCGATCTTCCATGAGCCGCTCCAAATAGCTCTTCGGATGAAAGATGTAATTGTAGTCGCCGATTAAAATCGGGGAAAGATTGCTGAGATCCAAGGCGAATTCAAAGGGACAGAGGCGATGCATCTCGGCGTAGCGGGCCACGGTGGGCCCGTCGAATAAATCGGCGTGATCGTAAATATCCACGATGCCGTCGAGGAGGCGGTCGAAGTGGCCCTTGGCGTAGGGGCAGGCCTCGGGCGTGCAGTTGAGCGTATCGTTTAAACAGGCCTTCTCCTTGGCCACGAGCTCCGTGCTCTTGATGCGAAGGCCCTTCTCCTTTAAAAGGGCCAAGGTATCCGTGGCCACGGTTTTTTGCGTGGAGCGGCCCGTGGCGTAAAAAACGCCGCCGATCAATCCTTCGCCGATGGCCTTGATGGATGAAAACAAGGTGGCGATGGTCTTGCCGATGCCCGTCGGCGCCTGAACGAGGAGGGTGCCCTCGCTTTGAATCATGTTGTAAACGGCCACGGCCATGTCCCGCTGGCCCGGGCGAAAATAGTCGTAGGGAAATCGGAGGGCCTTTGCCGAGGCGAGAGACAGGGCTTCAAAATCGGCGAGGCGCTTTTGAATGCGCTGAAACCGCGCCATCACTTCGTCCATAAAGGCGTCCAACTCGGCGAAGGCCATGGTTTTTTCGTAGCGAAACACGTCTTCGTCTTCGATGCGAATGTAGGTGAGACGCAGATGCACTTCATCCAGCCCTTTGGCCTTGGCGTAAAGGTAGCCGTAGCACTTGAGCTGAGCCCAGTGGAGTTCGTCGGGCCGGGCGTCGATGGCTTCTTTCGTATAGACCGTGGACTTGATTTCGTCCAAAAGGTTGGCGTCTTCGTCCACGCCGTCGATACGGCCTTCCAAGTGGATTTCGCCGCCGTCGTAGGCCACGGTGCCTGTGATTTCCACCTCCGATTGGAAAGAAGGGGGATAGTCCCTTTGCAATTTTTGATGGAGGCGAATGCCTTCCTGCGCCCGCTTGTGAGACAAAAAGCCGCTGTCGATGTCGCCACTTCGAAGGGTGAGGGCGACAAGCTTTCGTACGGACCAATGGTTTTTCATAGTATCACCACCGTTATTATACACGCTTTTTGTCTTGCAGGTGAATGATCGCCCGCGTATAATGTGGCAAGGAGGACTGGAATAATTATGGAAACAAAGGACAGAAATGACCTCATTCAATACGGCTTGGCCCTGGTGAAAGAGGGACTTACTTTCGGCAGCGGCGGAAATCTATCCGTCAGGAGCGACGACAGCAAGAGCTTTTTTATCACGCCTTCAGGCATGGCTTACGACTGCCTGAAAAAGAGCGATTTGGTGCGCATGGATTTGGAGGGAAACATGATCGGCGGTTCGCGAAAACCCTCCTCGGAGTGGCATATGCACGCGGCGATCTACCGGGCGCGCCCCGACATTCGCGCATTGATTCACTGCCACAGTCACTACATCAGCGCCTTCTCTACATTGGGCGAAGATTTGGGAGCGGTGAGTTATTTAATCGCATCGGCGGGGGCCGCATCCGTACCCTTGGCCCCTTACGAAACCTTCGGCACCGACGCCTTGGCTCAATCGGCGGTAAAAGCCATGGGCGAGCGCTCCAAAGCAGTGATCCTCGCCAACCACGGATTGATCGCCGGAGGAAGAAATTTAAAAGAAGCCCTGAGTTTGACCCGGGATTTGGAATTTTGCGCCTTTATGTATATGACCGCCCTGGCGACGCAAAAGCCCATTCAATTCATTCCCGAAGAGAAAATCGAGGAAGTTCTCGAAAAACTGAAGACCTACGGCCAATAAAGCATCGACGAGAAATCGTCGATTTTTTAATTGATAAGATGAGTATAATTATCGTTTAAAAAATTTCATAAGATGAAACTTTGCGAAGGGGAAGAAGAAAAGAAGCGGGGGTGCGGAAAAACGTACAGAAGCAAAAAGGGCTAAACGGTCACATTTATCTTTTAATATAAATTTTACGATCCTTTGGACGAGCGTACACCGGATACGGGTTCGTTTGAAATAAAGGCAAAAAGCCGAAAATCATATAGGAAGACGCTTATCAATATCAATTAGTAATTCATTAAAGGCAATTATTCCTAAAAACGCAAAACAATCGTATATAAGAAAACGTTGAAAATAAGTAGATTACCAAGAGTTGTACATAGCGGGCAAAATTTATTTTAAGAAATTGTAAAAATAGTATTGATAAATGATAATAAAGGTGATATGATACGGAACAAAGAGGTGATTATTATGAAAAAGAAGTTAATCAGTTTAGGCGCCGGCGTTGTGCTTGGCGTAGTCGGAGACAAAATTCTCAAATCCAATGCAGTAAAGAACTTGGCAGTTTCCACCGTTAGTGGAGGCCTGAAGGTCAAAGAAGGCATCGACAAGACCATCGAAAAGGCGAAAGAAAACGCCGAAGATGTCGTTGCTGAAGCAAAAGTCAAAAAAGCAGAAGACGAACGAGCAAAAAGAGAAGCTGAAGAAGCAAAAGAAACGGCTGAAGATTTAGCAAACGCGGCAGAAGAATCTGACTGTGTCGCTTGCGACGTAGTGGAATAAGATGAAGGTCGCCATTGCCCATCGTATCCCGGGTCGTACGCGTTTTTCTACGACGTACCAACTGTCTTATGAAAGGGCCAACAAGATCAAGTATCTTTTGGAGCAAGTGCCCGGGGTATCTTATGCGAAAGTATCTCCCGTATCCGGCAGCATCATCGTCAATCACGACGATGACGCCGGATTAAAAAGAGCTTGTCGCACCCTGTTAGATTTGAAGCTCGCGTCCATAGATGATTTCGAAATCGAGGACACGAGCTACATTCCCCTTGAAGAAAAAGAATTGTTCCACATCGTGCGCGACGCCTTCGAAGTGCGTTTCGTCATGAAAAACTTTTTGCCCTACCCCTTAGGAACCATCGTGACCTTGGTACGGGCATCCAGGTTTATTAAACGTGGCTTGGTCGCACTTTACGAACGTAAGCTCAATGTGGAAGTTTTAGACGCTGCAGCCATCGGTGTATCCCTGGCTACAAACGACTTCGGCGCGGCCTCTTCCATTATGTTCCTGTTGAATTTAGGGGAAAAACTGGAAGATTGGACCTTGAAGAAATCCCAAAGCGATTTGGTTCGCACCTTGGAATTAAACATCGACAAGGTCTTTGTCGTAGACGGAGAAGAAAAATACGTCAAAAACCTTCGCGACGTCGCCATCGGCGATGTTGTAGAAGTGACCATGGGTACCACCATTCCCGTAGACGGCACCATCGTCAAGGGCGTGGGTACGGTAAACCAATCCTCCTTCACCGGCGAAAGTGTGCCGGTTAAAAAGGAAGAAGGCAAAACCGTCTTTGCGGGCACGGTCCTTGAAGAAGGCATGTTGCACGTAAAGACCGAAAAACTTTACAATGAAAGCCGCATCAACAACATCATTAAGATGATCGGCGAAAGCGAAAAGAATAAATCCATGGCACAGAAAAAAGCGGAGAACATGGCGGATTCTCTGGTGAAGTATTCCTTCCTCGGAGCGATTATTTCCTATGCCCTGACCCGCTCTGTGCATAAGGCTAAGGCCTTCTTAATGGTAGACTTTTCCTGCGCACTGAAGCTTACGATCCCCATTGCCGTTATGAAAGCCATGAGCCAGTCCGGACAAATGGACGTTTTGGTAAAAGGCGGCAAGTATTTGGAAAACTTAGCTCAAGCGGATACCATTGTCTTTGACAAGACCGGGACGTTGACCAAGTCTACGCCGACGGTTGAAAAAGTCATTGCCTTCGACGGCCGTTCGGAAGATGAATGCCTTCGAATTGCCGCCTGCCTGGAAGAACACTTCCCCCATTCCATCGCCAATGCCGTTGTAGATGCAGCCATTAAACGGAATTTGCGTCACGACGAAATGCATTCCGAGACGGAATACATTGTGGCACACGGCATTTCTTCGAAGATCGACGGAAAAACCGCCCTCATCGGCTCGGCGCACTTTATTTTCGATGACGAAAATGTGCACTTGCCCCCGGCGAAAGAATCCGTTATCGAAGAGCTCAAGGAAAATTATTCCCTTCTGTACCTGGCGTATGACGGCGAGTTAATTGCCGTGCTGTGCATTGCCGATCCCATTCGCGATGATGCGAAAGAAACGGTGGATGCCCTGCGTCAATTAGGTTTTACCAACATCGCCATGCTGACGGGCGATGCGGAAAATTCGGCCCGCTTCGTGGCAAATGAATTGGGCCTGGACTACTACCGCGCCCAAGTCCTTCCCGAGGACAAGGCGGAGTACATTCAATCGCAAAAAGCCATGGGCAGAAAAGTTGTCATGATCGGCGACGGGATCAACGATTCCGTGGCCCTGTCCGGCGCTGATGTAGGCATCGCCATGCACAAGGGCGCGGACATCGCCCGAGAAATCGCAGACATCGCCATCGGAAGCGACGACTTGGCTTCGATCGTAGATGTGGTGAAAATCGCCAAGGAATTGGACAAGCGGATTAAAAAGGATTACAACCAAATCATCGGTTTTAATACCTTGCTCATCGCCTTGGGCTATTTCGGCGTGATCTCCAACACCACGTCGTCGTTGTTGCACAATTCGTCCACTGTGGCCATAGGCATGGAAAATATGCGAAATTACGCGTTGGCTTAAAAACTGTTCACATGACAAAAAGGAACTCTCTTAAAACCCTTAACCTTTGGATTCAACCGAAGGCTGAGGGTTTTTTGCGTCGCGGAAAGGGCCTTAAGAGGGCATAAAATTAAATAATTGTAATAGAATGAAAAAATGCAATATACAAATCAACCTGTTTTTGTGATAGCATTAAATGACAAGATCCAAACGATCAGAAGGGGGAACGCATGATTGAATTTATCGACGTGGCGAAAATCTATAAAACCCAAACGGCAGTTGAAAATATAAGCTTTAAAATAAACGACGGCGAATTTATCTGTGTCATCGGCACCTCGGGATCGGGGAAGACGACGATTATGCGGATGATCAATCGCATGACCGAACCGTCCAAGGGAAAAATACTCATCGACGGCGAAGACATCATGGAGAAAAATCCTGTGAAGCTGAGGCGAGAGATCGGATACGTGATCCAGCAAATCGGCCTTTTGCCCCATATGACCATTTATGAAAACATCACCTTGGTTCCGTCCCTCTTAAAGTGGGACGAGGAGAAAAAGCGGAGCATCGCCGAGGAACTGATCAAAAAGGTGGATCTTCCCGTGGAGTATTTGGACAAGTATCCGAGTCAATTGAGCGGGGGTCAGCAACAGCGGATCGGCGTCGTGCGGGCCCTGGCGGCGGATCAAAACATTATTTTGATGGACGAGCCCTTCGGCGCACTGGATCCGATCACCCGGGAAGCCCTTCAAAATTTAATTAAGAGCATTCAAAAAGAAATGAACAAGACGGTGGTCTTCGTGACCCACGACATGAACGAGGCCTTAAATCTCGCCGATCGCATTTTGATCATGGACATGGGGCACATGGCGCAGTTCGATACGCCGGAAAATATTTTGAAAAACCCGGCCAACGACTACGTCCGCGGACTCTTGGGCGAGGAGAACTTAAACAAGGCGAAGACATCCTATAATTCCGTGGAAACCATTATGATTCGAAACCCCGTTTACATTAACGAGGGAAAAACCACCCGCGAGGCGCTGAAATTAATGCGGAAGATGCGGGTCGATACCCTCTTTGTAACCGATGCGAAAAATGTGCTCGAAGGCGTCGTGGGCATTTTCGAATTGGGGAAATTGGGCCGCGTGGATACTTACGTTTCAGAAATTATGAACGATGCAGTCTCCATAAAAAACACGACGAAAATCATCGAGGCCATTCACTTGATTGTGGAGCTGGGTTATCGTAACCTTCCGGTGGTAGACGAGAAGGGGAAACTAGTCGGCATCGTCACGCGGGCTTCCGTCGTGGATACGATTTATAACAACATTATTGGCGGTGATGGGGATGTTTAATTTCTTCGCAGAAAATTACCTTCTCATCGGGGAAAAACTACTGGAGCATCTCTACATTTCCGTGGTCTCTTTGGCCATGGGAATCGTCGTCGCCGTGCCCTTGGGTATTTTGCTGTCCAAATATGAAAAGATTTCGAACGGCGTCATGGGCGTGGCATCGGTGCTTCAAACCATTCCCTCTTTCGCTCTTCTGGCTCTGATGATTCCCGTATTCGGCGTCGGGAAAAAGACGGCCATCGCCGCCCTTTTCATCTACTCCCTACTGCCGATTCTGCGGAACACATTTCTGGGCCTTACCTCCGTTACCCCGTCGGCCGTCGACGCGGCCAAGGGCATGGGCATGGAAGAGCGACAAATTTTGACGAAAGTAAAGATTCCTTTGGCGCTGCCGGTGATTATGTCGGGGATTCGCCTGTCCGCCGTCTATGTGCTGGCGTGGACCACTCTCGCCGCTTACGTGGGCGCCGGGGGACTGGGAGACTTTATTTTCAACGGACTGAACAATTACGTGCCGCCCATGATTTTATGGGGCACGATTCCCATTACGGCCTTGGCTCTTTTAACCGACCACCTGTTCGGCCGATTGGAAAAACGCCTGTCTCCATACAAGGGAGGTGAGTAAAATGAAGAAAATCAAAAAAATTCTTCTCGTTTTTTTCACTGTCCTGTTAACGGCATGCTCTCTGCCGGGGATTTCCTCCTCCGTAGAAAATGACGTCATCGTCGCTTCGGGCACCTACACGGAAAGGCAGGTGTTGGCGGAGATCGTGACGCAAATGGTGGAGCACAACACGGATTTGAAGGTGACCCAGATTAAAAACCTGGGATCCACCACCATGACGCACATCGCCATGGAGAAAAAATCCCTCAATGTGGTGGGCGGCATGTATACCGGAACCTCCCTTACCGGGGAATGCGGCATGGAACCGGAGCGGGATCCCGAAAAAGCCATGGAATTGGTTCGGGAAAGCTATTTAAAGAAGTTTGACCGGATCTGGTTCCCCTCCTACGGTTTCGACAACACCTACGCCTTTATGGCGACGAAAGAATTTGCCGAGGCCCACAATTTAACGAAAGTGTCTCAGCTGAAAGACATCGCCGGAGACATTAAAGTCGGCGTGGATTCCTCCTGGGTTGATCGGCCCGGCGACGGCTACGAAGCCTTCAAGGCCACTTACGGCTTTGAATTCCCGAACTTCTACTCCATGGACATCGGCCTGGTATACTCGGCCCTATCGAGCGGCAATATGGACGTGGTTCTCGGTTATTCCACCGACGGGAGAATCAATTCTTATAATCTCGTCCTTTTGGAAGACGATTTGCAGCTTTTCCCCGCCTACGACTGCTCTCCCGCGGCGTCGGTGGAGATACTGAAGAAGCATCCGGAGCTTATCGAGATCCTGTTGAAATTAAAGGGCACCATCTCTTCCGAAAAGATGCAGGAATTAAACAAACTGGCGTCGGAAGATCGAATCGAGCCCAATATCGTGGCCAAAGAATTTTTGGAAGCGAATCATTATTTCGACGATGTAAAAGTGGATCAAAAAGAACTGGAACGAATCAGAGGTGAAGTAAATGCTAAGTGAGCTCATAAATTATTACGCTGCAAACTTCAGCTACATTGCGGAACAATTTTCCCGCCACTTTCTCATCGCGATTTACGGCGTGCTCTTCGCCTGCATCGTGGGCATTCCCCTGGGATTTTATGTTTCAGGTAAGGAAAAAAGCCGAAACATCGTCATCGGCATCGTCAACGTCATTCAAACCATACCGGGCCTCGCCATGCTGGCCATTTTAATGATGGTGATCGGAATCGGCGCAAATACCGTGGTCCTTTCCGTGTTTCTCTACGCCCTTTTGCCAATCATAAAAAATACGATCACCGGAATCGACGCCATCGATCCGGGGATTATCGACGCGGCACAGGGCATGGGCATGACCCAAGTGCAACAGGTTATGAAGGTTGAATTTCCCCTAAGCGTTTCCGTGATCATGGGCGGCATTCGAAACGCATTGGTCGTGGGCATCGGCGTCGCCGCCATCGGCACCTTCATCGGCGCCGGGGGCCTCGGCGATATTATTACCAGAGGCACCGTGGTGGCAAACGGCTCCGCCATTATCTTGGCCGGCGCCATTCCCACGGCCCTCATGGCCATCGTGTCGGATCTGGTGCTCGGGTGGATCGAGAAAAAACTGAAGCAATAGAATGGAATCCCGCATCGAAAGACGACGGGAAAGCAGAAAGACCCTCAGACGCTCGGAAGATCGAGCCGAAGGGTCTTTTTCTATTTTTATGAATTGAATTTGTGTACAAATAAAAAAAGCCCCCGAAGCGGGGGCGAGGGATCAATTCAGAAGTCGATCATTAAAGTTCGACGACATTTTCCCAAAGGCCGTGAATGTTGCACATGCTCAGTGCGTAAACGGTGCCTTTCTTTTCGCTCTTGAAGCAGGTTTTTACTTCGGGAACGGTGAAGACGTCACTTTCACCGTGTGCGTTGAATTCGTAGCTGCCAACTTCGACGGGAGCTGCAGCGCCTTCAGCCTTGAAGAAGACTTTGATCCAGGAAATATGGTGTTCCAATGTGTTGGGGTGTTCGATTTCCTTGCCTACGGCAACGGATACTTTGACTAAGCCGCCTTCGAAGGATGCTTCGATTTCGGGAACGTGTTTTTCGTTTTTAAAGTCGCCGGATTTGACGGTTTCGGTTAATTTTGTCATGAATGAATACCTCCCAGTGATTCTGAATGTTACTTTACGATGTTTATATACCCACTATTTCAAAAAAACAACAGTCATTCGATCTTTTATTCCGAGCTTTTGAGGGAATCATGTTCAAACAGGGCGTAATTTAGTATAATAGAGTGGAGGTGTTCTATGATTTATTTGGAAGCGACAGCAAACATCGGCATGGAAGCCGTTTTGAAACGAGAAGCTCAGGCCTTGGGCATGAAAAACATTCGCGTGCAAGACGGTCTCGTGTCTATGGAAGGAAAAACGGAAGACATCAGTCGATTAAATTTACATTTGCGCACGGCGGAGCGGGTGCACTGGGTGCTGGCTCGCTTTGAGGCGCGAAGCTTTACGGAGCTTTTCGACGGCGTCTACGATTTGCCCTGGCCGGACATTATGCCCAAGACGGCAAACTTTATTACCGAGGCCAAGAGCAGGAAATCGCAGCTTTTTTCCCTGTCGGATATTCAAAGAATCACGGAAAAAGCCGTGGTCAACAAGCTTCAGACTCGCTACAAAACGGAATGGTTTGAAAAAAACGGAGCGCGCTACCGTATCGGCGTGCGCATCGTCGACGACTTGGCCACGATTTATTTGGACACGTCCGGCGACGGCCTTCACGATCGGGGCTACAGAAAGCGCTCGGTGAAGGCGCCTTTGACGGAGACCCTGGCTTCGGGTCTGGTGCAGCTCAGTTTTTGGAACAAAAGCCGCATGCTCGTGGATCCTTTTTGCGGCAGCGGTACCATTTTAATCGAAGCGATCCTCTTGGGGCGAAACATCGCTCCGGGGCTGAACCGGCGCTTCGACTTTGAGTACTGGAATTTAGAGGGCGCCCAGGACAAGGCCGTGCGAAAAGAAGCCTTTGAAATGATCGACTACGACAGCAAGCTGGAGCTCTACGGCTTCGACGTGGATCCCAAGGCCCTGGAAGCAGCGCGGATCAATTTAGATTCCCTTGGCTTTTTAGACGACGTGACCTTAAGGGAAAAAGACATTGCGCAGCTGGATTTGGCCGGAGACTACGGCGTGATCATTACCAATCCGCCCTATGGTGTGCGGATCGAAGACAGGGAATCGGTTATGGCGCTAAACCGCGAGCTCGGAGAATTGGCGAAGTCATTGCCGACCTGGAGCCACTACATTATTACGGCGGACGAAGGCTTTGAACGGGGCTTCGGCAAGAAGGCGGACAGAAAGCGCAAGCTTTACAACGGCAAGATCAAAACGGATTACTACCAATACTACGGTCCCAGACCTTAAGTTTCGAAAGAGGCAGGCATGAACGAAAGAGAGATTTTAAGCAATAAAATCGAGGCCAAGCTTTTGGACACGATGACCGATTTAATTCGCGTCGTGGACAAAGACAATCGCGTGGTCTACTATAATCATGCCATGAAACAGGTCCTTGAGAAAAACGAAGGAAAGGCCACCGGCCATGACGATTTACGCATGACCGCCCGGTGCTTGGGAAGCGGCGAAAACATTCAGCGGGAGACCTACATCGGCGAGACCTATTATTCGGTAAAAACCAATCCCATTCGCTCGGAAGCGGGAGAGATCGTGGGCGCCATCGAGGTGTTTCGCGACAAAAGTTTGGAAAAGCGGCTGCAGGTGGAATTGATCGAAAAAAATCGCGCCCTCATCGAGGAGCAGATCAGCGCCTCTTCAGTACAGCGGGCTCTCTTGCCCAAGCGCGGCTACGATCGGTTTTTCTTCAGAGACTACTTTTACCGCCCGGCGGAAATTTTAAGCGGCGATTTCTTCGACATTATCGAAATCGACGAGGATCGGACGGCGATTTACATGGCCGATGCCGTGGGCCACGGATTCGCCTCCTCCATGGCGACGCTGTTTATTTCCCAGACGATGCGAAACATGGATCCGGAGATTTTGACGGATCCCACGGTGGCCATGATGGAATTGGTGCACCGCTTCCGGGAGTTGAATCCGCCGGATACCATGTACTTCACCATGTTTCTCGGCGTCTACTCGAAAAAGACGAGGAAGTTTACCTACGCCAATGCCGGCCACGATTGCCCGCCTCTGTTGAAGCGGCAGGGCTATGTGCGGCTTTTGATCAACTCGGGCTTTCCCGTGTCCCAGCTCGTGGAGGCGACCTTCTACGAGTGCCGCAGCGTCTATTTGCAAAAAGGCGACGAGCTTTTGTTTTACACCGACGGAATTACGGAATGCCGCAGTCGGGGCAGGAAGCAATACGGCGTCGATGCCCTGCGGGATCTGTTCAGTAAAATCGGCGACGAGCCCCTGGCCGAAATTCATCGGGCGCTCAGCGAATTTATTTACGAAGACATTGTCGACGACATGACATGCCTTTATATGAAACTGATCTAGGAGGAGCCATGGATTTCAGAAGTTCCCATACATTCGACGAATGCAAACGAAACGAAGGACAAAAGGCCCTGGATCTCGTTCTGGACGGGCTGAAAAAGGGAAGCGTTCCGGGGACGGAATGGACCGGCTGGATCGACTATCCCGACGAAAAAATGGCGGAAGATATTCGCGAGGTAAAGGCCTATGTCGACACCATCGATGCCCGGGACCTGTACGTCTTGGGCATCGGCGGGTCCTACCTTGGGGCCTATGCCGCGATTTGTGCCCTCGAAAAAGAAGGCGTGCATTTCTACGGAAATTCCTTTTCCGCGCGGGATTTGGAAAGAGGCCTCACGTCCTACGATCCGAAGAAGGACCACGTGGTGGTGATTTCAAAATCCGGATCCACACGGGAGACGGCCATGGCCTTTCGCTTCTTTTTGGAAAAGGCCGAGGCGGCCGGCGCAGATCTATCGAAATGTGTCACCGCCATTACCGACGGAAAAAAAGGAAAGCTTCACGATTTCGCCGAAGCGAAAAAGATTCGCCGCTTCGTCGTTCCAGAGGACATGGGCGGGCGCTACTCCGTCTTAAGTCCCGTGGGCCTGTTTCCCATGGCCTTCGCCGGCGTGGACCTCGAGGCCTTAATGCAAGGGGCGCGGGATGCGAAAGATGCCGTCGCCAGCGACCCGAAAAACAATCGGGCCGTCGACTACGCCCTCGCTCGCCACGGCTTGCGCCGCGAGGGGAAAGTGGCGGAGATTTTCGCCACCTACGAGCCGCGCCTCGCGCCTTTGGGCCGCTGGTGGCAGCAGCTCTTCGGCGAAAGCGAAGGCAAAGAAGGAAAGGGTATTTTGCCCCTCACCTTAACCTACTCCACGGACCTTCACGCCATGGGCCAATGGGTGCAGGAAGGGCCGCGAAACTTTTTTGAAACCGTGCTCTACGCCGAGCGCTCGGGATCGGATCTGAAGATTCCCGCCATGGCCATGGACGACGGATTGGATTCAATGGAAGGCGTGGCCGTAGACGATGTGAACCGCGCCGCCTTCGAAGGAACGCGGGCGGCCCACGAAGCGGGGAACGTACCCACGATCTCCTTCGTTTACGACGCTTTCGACGCCTACGCACTGGGCGAATTTTTCTATACCATGGAATACGCCTGTGCCATGAGCGCCTATCTTCAAGGGGTGAATCCCTTCGATCAACCGGGCGTGGAGGCCTACAAAAAAGCCATGAAAGAGCGTTTATAACTTAAAGAGACAAAAGGGGGCCCCAGCCCCTTTTTTAAATGGAAGGGCCCGATCGAGCGGGGGAAAGTTTTTGAAATCACTTGAAACGGCATCATAGATGTGATACTATGATAAATTTCCTAAATATGATATAATTAAATTGGGAATATAGGTAGGATAGGAGGAAACTATGTTTAATATAGGTGATAAGATCGTCTATCCCGTACACGGTGCCGGCATCATCGTCGACATCGAGACCAAGGTGATCTTGGGAGAAAAGAAAGAATACTACGTCATGAAAATCCCCGTCAACGAAATGAAGGTGCTGGTTCCATTGGGCAGCATGGGGGATGTGGGCATTCGCGACATTAAGACGCCGGAAGAAATGGACAAGGTGTTGGAGGTGTTGAAAGATCCCGCCAAGGAAAAAATGCCGACAAACTGGAATCGCCGTTACCGCTTCCACCAAGACAAGATCAAAACCGGCGACTTGGAAGAAATCGCCAAGGTCATTAAAAATTTGGAAAGCCTGGACAGAGAAAAAGCACTCTCCACAGGGGAACGCAAAATTTTGAACACGGCCCGCCAAATTATTTTGTCTGAAATGGTCCTGGTCTACGATAAAACCTTCGACGAAGTGGTGGAACTCGTGGACAATACCATGGCGGAGGGTTGCCTGAAGGACATTGAAGAAAGAAAGTAGGGTGCGCATGGGAATTCGATCGAATCGCATCTTCCACTGGGTGTTCCGACTGCTGTTTACCCTTTTGGGCCTGGCCGTCGGGCGCTTGGTTTTGGGACTGTTGCGCGATTTAAATGCCATGAAAATTCTCGGTCGTCTGATTCCCCAAGGGGCGATTCCCGTCGTCATTTATATTTTATTTGCCATTATATTTTTTATCCTCGGGAAACACGCTTACGGGGCATTGTGGCGCCTTGTGGATTTTGCCGAATCGGAAATGAAAGACATCCCCGCATCGGATATTTTGTGGGGCATTCTCGGTTTGATCATCGGCATTTTAATTGCCTTTCTCGTGTCCCTGCCCATTTACCGGCTGAACATCGACTACGTCAGCAGCATTTTGTCGCTGATCATTTACATCGTCTTGGCCGTTTTGGGCATACGGATTATGCTTTATAAACGAGAAGAAATCGCCGGCTCCTTTCGGAACCTTTTTCTCCAGGGAACCGGCGCCGTGAAGTTGAAAAGCGGCGACAAAAAACAAGGCGTGCCGAAGCTTTTGGATACGTCGGTCATTATCGACGGGCGAATCGTGGACATTATCGAGCTGGGCTTTCTCGAAGGGCCCATCGTCGTGCCCGATTTCGTGTTGCGGGAGCTGCAAGGCATCGCCGATTCGTCCAACGGCATGAGCCGGGCGAAGGGCCGAAAGGGTCTGGACGCACTGAAAAAGCTTCAGGAGGACAGCCGCTACAAAATTAAAATCGTGGAGAAAAACTACGCCGATTTAACGGAAGTGGACACCATGCTTTTGCGCATGGCCAAAGAAGTAAAGGGCGTGGTGGTGACCAACGACTTTAATCTAAACAAAGTGGCCGAGGTGCAGGGCATTCGCGTCTTGAACATCAACGCCTTGGCCAATGCCATGAAGCCCGTCTTCGTCACCGGCGAGAAGATCAATGTCTTCGTCGTGAAGCCCGGCAGCCAGGAAAAACAGGGCCTGGGGTATTTGGACGACGGCACCATGATCGTCGTGGAAAACGGCATCGACTACATCGGGCACAATGTGGATTGCATGGTGACCAGCATGCTTCAAACCTCGGCGGGAAAAATGATTTTCGCCAAACCCATGGATTAAAAAAAGCGACCTTTCGCGGAATGCCGCGCGGGTCGCTTTTTCTATGCGCTCAACTTATTTAAGTTTGAATAAGTGGTGAACTTTCTTGCCTTTTCGGACGTGAACGCCTTTTTTCAGCGCATCCAAGGTGATGATCGCATCGTGGGATTCGACTTTTTCGTCGTCTACGGACACGCCGCCTTGTTTAATAAGTCGGCGTCCTTCGCTGGTGGAGGCGATGAGATCGCCTTTTTGCATGAGTTCAACGATGGTAATGCCGTCTTTCACCACGTCTTCGGAAAGTTCCGTGGTGGGCATGTGTTCCGTGTCGCCGCTGCCGCCGAAGAGCACGCGGGAAGCTTCCAGAGCCTTGTCGGCTTCTTCCTTGCCGTGAACTTCATTGGTGATTTCCCAAGCCAAGCGTTCCTTGGCCACATTCAGTTCTTGGCCTTCCAATTTTTCGTATTCGGCGATTTCTTCGTCGCTCACGTCGGTTAAGAGCTTCAGGAATTTCACGACGTCGCGGTCGTCGCAGTTACGCAGGTATTGGAACATTTCGTGGGGCGGCGTCTTGTTGGGATCCAAGAAAATGGCGCCCTTCATGGACTTGCCCATCTTTTGTCCGTCGGCGGTGGAGAGGAGCTTGAAGGTCATGGAGTAGACCTTGCCGTCGTCCAGCTTGCGAACCAAGTCGTAGCCGCCGAGCATGTTGCTCCATTGGTCGGAGCCGCCTAATTGCAATTGGCAATTGTATTTTCTGTAAAGAATCAAAAAGTCGTAGGACTGCATGAGCATGTAGCCCATTTCAAAGAAAGTGAGCCCTTGTTCCAGGCGGTTGGCGTAGGCATCCAGCTTCAGCATGTGGTTTACGGAAAAATGCACGCCGATGTTGCGCATGAAATCCAGGTAACCGAGGTCCAAAAGCCAGTCCGCATTGTTTGCCACAATGGCCTTGCCGTCGGAGTAGTCGATAAAGTGGGACAGTTGACGTTTGAAGCAGTCGATGTTGTGGTTGATGTCTTCTTTCGTCAGCATTTTACGCATATCGCTGCGGCCGGAGGGGTCGCCGATTAAGGTGGTTCCGCCGCCGAACAGGGTAATGGGCACGTGACCGGCCCGTTGGAAATGTTGAAGAACTTTTACTTGAAGGTAGTGACCTAAAGTAAGGGAATCGGCGGTGGCGTCGAAGCCGATATAAAATGTAATCGGTCCTTCGGCCAAGCGTTCGCGCAATTCTTCCGGGAATGTTACTTGGTCAATGTAACCTCTTCTTTCAAGTAGATCAAATACGTTCTCAGTCATGATGCCTCCTTTTTTAAGCACAAAAAAAGCTCCTGCGAAAGGGCGTCTTCCAACGCGGTACCACCTTTCTTCGCAAAAAGCCTCGAAAAAATTATCATACTCCAGCGTTGTAATTTTGGTGACGCCATCATCGTATCTATGAATTTGTTCTCCATTATATGGTCGTATAAAAACTTTGTCAAGCAAAAATCGTTTTTTTCTTTTGAAATTGTGTTATGATGAAAAAGAGGTGGCATATGATTGGCGTGGATTTGGTTTACATACCGCGAGTAAAAGAAGTAATGAACAGGCGCGGGGATGATTTTCTCGAAAGAGTGTTTTCCCCGGAGGAACGGGCGAATCTGAATTTACGCCCGGAAACCGTGGCCGGCCGCTTTGCCGCAAAAGAGGCCATGGCCAAGGCCCTGGGCGTGGGCCTGTTTAAAGCGGGATTTAAAAATTTAATCGTGACACAAGACGCGAAGGGCGCCCTTTGCGGACGCTACAAAAATGACACCTTCGATCTGTCCCTCTCTCACGAAAGAGACTACGCCGTGGCCGTGGCCCGCCTGCGAACGGGCGGTGATCTTTGCGTATCGAAGGAGGCGGCGAATCTGCTCCCGGTGGTGGATGAAAAAGACCACAAAGGCGCCCGGGGAAAGGCGGCCATCGTCGGCGGAAGCGCGGGCATGTTCGGCTCCGTGGATCTTTCTTCCTCGGCGGCCTTAAGGGCCGGTTGCGGCCTGAGCTACGCTTACGTTCCCGACGCCATTGCCGACGATTTTTCCCTGCGCATGCGGGAAGTAATCGTAAAGAAACAGAGCGCTTTAGATGATTTAAAGGACGTGGACGCTTTGGGCATCGGGCCGGGCATGGGCCGCGACACTCGGGCGCGGGATGCATTTTTAAAAGTATATGCCCTCGGCCTTCCCATGGTAGTGGATGCCGACGGCCTGTACCATTTGGCGGAAGCGAAGCCCGAAGGGGCTGGACCGAAAATTTACACGCCCCACGCCGGGGAAATGGCCCGCCTTATCGGTTGGGATGTGTCACGGGTAAACGCCCACCGGGATGATGCCGTAGACGAATGCCTGGCCCGCTACGGCGGCGTCGTAGTCTTAAAGGGCCACGGAACCATCGTCGCCTCGAAAGAGGAGCGCGTAGTCAACGAAACGGGAAATGCCGGCATGGCCACGGCGGGTTCCGGCGACGTTTTGACCGGCATCATAACGGCGTTTTTAGCCCAGGGGCTGGATTGTTTTCAAGCGGCGCGCCTCGGGGTATATATACATGGATTGGCAGGAGATCTCGCCGCCTTACATAAAAGCAAGTGGGGACTGATCGCTTCGGATTTAATCGACTATTTGCCCGAAGCCTTTCTCCGCCTCGAGGCCGCGAGAGATCTGTCAGAATTAGAAAGGTTGTGATCTATGGTTATTAAGAGGGGCGATGTGTTTTATGCCGATCTGAGCCCGGTCATCGGTTCGGAGCAGGGCGGCGTAAGGCCCGTGGTCATTATTCAAAATGACGTGGGCAACAAGTACTCGCCTACGACGATCGTGGCGGCGATCACATCGCAAATGAACAAGACAAAGCTGCCTACTCACGTGAAGGTGAAGGCTGCGAACAACGATTTGCCGAAAAACTCCGTTATCCTTCTGGAGCAGGTGCGAACTATTGATAAAAAGCGCCTCAGGGAAAAGATCGGTAAGTTCAGTACGAAAATTATGGACGACGTGGACGAAGCGTTAAAAATCAGCATCGGTCTGTAATACATAGACGAGCGCGGGCAAGCCCCGCGCTTTTGTCGTTTTCGTTGGTCTCGTCGGTGGATTGTTGTATAATAGATAGGATGAAATAAAACACAGAAAGGATGAGATTGTGAAACGCAATTGGAAAAAAATAAGCGCGGCCTGTGCCCTGGGACTTTTATTGATGGGCGCGGCGGTTCCCGCTTTTGCCAAAGACGACGATCCCTTGGTTTCATTAAGTTATTTAAACCAAAGGCTTGAAGCCATACAGAACAATCAAAATCAAAAATCGGCGGCTCCTTCCGGTGCGCAGACCCTGGAAGTGGTGGAATTAAAGGCCGGCGATAAAATCATCGCGGCCCAAGGCGCGGAAATGATCCCGAGAAGCGGGCGGGTGGAAACCATCGCCCAAGAGCTCGGCGGCCTCAGCGACATTACCGCAGGCGTCGACTTAAAACAAGGGGAACGTGCGCCTCTGAATCACATGCTCATCGCGCCGAGAAGCGACGGTCGGGGCCTTAAAGCCTCCACCAATGCCATCGTCCTTATGCGGGGCAGCTACCGCGTCGCGAGAGGCATGTAGCGGAGATGACGATGAAAGTTCTTCATCTTATCAGCGGCGGCGACACCGGCGGGGCGAAGACGCATATTTACACTTTGCTGAAAGGCCTCGAAGCCCATCATCAGGTGAGCATGGTCTGTTTCTGCCCCGGGCCTTTTCTCGACGGCGCCTTGGATTTGGGCATTGATGCTCGTCTCGTGGAACAGAAAAACCGCTTCGACATGGGGGCACTGAAAGAAGTGGCCCGCATGATCGAGGAGGAAGGATTCGATTTAATCCACTGCCACGGCGCGCGGGCTAATTTTAACGCCCTGTATCTCAGAAAACGCGTGGACGTGCCCATGGTCACCACTTTGCACAGCGACTATTTGCTGGATTTTAAAGACAATTTTATTAAGGACAAGGTCTTTACGCCCTTGAACAAATACGCCTTAAAGCGATTCGACAACTACATCGCCATTACGGAGCGCTTCAAGACCATGTTGGTGAGTCGGGGCTTTCCGGAAGAAGCCATCTTCGTCACCTACAACGGCATCGACATGAAAAAGCCGGAGATCGCCGTGGATAAAGACCGCTTTTTGGATCGCTACGGCTTGAAAAAATATTCAGACCGCATGCTCTTTGTCATCGCCGCCCGTCTGGACTTAGTGAAAGATCACATGACCCTTTTGCGGGCCGTGGCCCTGAATAAAGAGGCTTTTAAAGGCGCTCACGTATTAATCGCCGGCAGGGGGCCGGAGCGGGAAAAGCTTATGGCCTATGTGAAAGAAGAAGGCCTGGAGGATGCGGTCTCTTTCTTAGGTCAAGTATCCGATCCCTTCAGCCTCTATGAAGCCGGAGACGTGAATATGCTTACCTCCGTCTCGGAAAGTTTCCCCTACGCCCTTTTGGAAGGGGCTAAGGCAAAAATTCCCTTTATCGCCACGGATGTCGGCGGCATCGGTGAAATGGCCGGGGACTATGGCATGCTCTTTCAGCCGCAAGACGCTGAGGGCCTTTCCCGAAACATGCTCTATGCCTTAAATCGCCCCGACGAAATGAAGGCGCGAGGCGAGGGTCTGTACCGCTTTGTAAACGAACACTTCAGTCAGGAAGCCATGGCCGAAAGCCATTCGGAAATCTATAAAAAAATTCTTCAAAGGAGCCAACATGATCGATAAAAAAGGAAAACTCTTCGGCAAGATCAATGTCATCGACTGCCTGTTCTTGCTCATACTCATTGTCGCCGTCATAGGCGGCGTCTCTCGCTTTAAAGATTCCTCCATTGCCGTGGAAAGCACGTCCAAGGGACGGATGACCTTCCTCGTGGAGAATGTGCGCACGCCTACGGTGGAAAACATCACCGAAGGTCAGGACCTTTACAGCTACGACAAAGGCATTTTTATGGGTAAAATCTCCGGAAAAACCGTGCGTCCCTACGAAGATGCCGTGGAATATGAAGGGCAGTGGGTGAACGCGCCGGTGCCGGACAAATATTCCGTCTACCTGGACGTGAATGTGGATATTAAGGAATCGGACAAGTCTTACGTCGTCGGCGGCGAAGAAATTCGCGTGGGCAACGAGTATCGCGTCAAGACCAAGACCTCCGCATTTACGGGCATTTGCGTAGGCATTACTAAAGACGGGAAGTAATTATGATTCAATCCAGTGTACTGATTCAAGGATTACTTACTGCAGTGCGGGCATTGGAGAATTGGTATAAACACAGTTTCCTTCACGGTTTTTTTGCGGCCGTGGGCGGCGCGATAAACAGACAGTGGCGGGCATCCGCGACGCGAAAAATGCTGGACGGGGCCGAGGCAGCCTTCGCCGGCACCTTGTTTTTTCGCATCCTCCGGTTTTTTTACCGCCTGTTCAATACCATCGCTCACTGGGTGCGCATTCGCCTGACGGGCGCCGTGTCCGGCTCCGTGGGCTTTGACATCGCGGACAGCTACCGCGCTTGGGATTCGGCCTTTAAAACCACGGGCATGATCAGCGTGGGCTTCGGCTTAAGCGTGTTGATTCTCTCTTTACTGCACCGCAGCCTTTGGGGCATTTCGGGCCTTTTCTTTCTTCTCGCAGGCCTTTTCATGTACAAAGTCTCAGAGGGCATCGACGAAATCGCCGAAAGCTCCTACGCACTGAAGGGATTTCGGCATCTGTGGCGTCTGCTTTTACACGACAAGGAGGTGGCATCGTGGAAACGCGCGTAAAAATCAACCCCCTCCTCCTGCTCGCTCTGGGCTTTGTCGTCGGCGGCGTGGGCCTGAGCATTAAGATTCCCTTCGTGGTCTTGCTCTTTGCGGGCCTGATCGGGCTCATGGTCTTTTTTGAAAATCCCATGGTCTGCCTCATCGCCACCACCTTCGGTTACGTGTTTTTGCCGGATCTCTTGGTTCTCATGCTCCTATACGGCACCTTCGGCCTGTATCTGTTCAGAAAATTCTTCAAAAAAGACGATCCCCTCATCGTGGCCGGCCACGAAGTGGTGCCCTATATGTACTTTCTCTTGATGGTAATTCAGACGGCGACCTCCGTCTACCTTATGGGTTCTTTGCGGGATTTGGCCATCCACACGGCGGGCTTTATGTACCTGATCTTTTTGATTAACGAAGTAAAGACAGTGGAGCAGCTCCACGGCGTCATCGTCGCCGTAGTCTGTGCGGCGACGCTCCTCGCCCTGGTGGGCATTTACCAATACGTCGTCGGCGTGGACATTAAGAAGGAGTGGGTGGACACTAGCTCCAACGGCGCCATCCGCGCCCGGGCCTACTCGGTCTTCGGCAATCCGAATATTTTCGCCGAGTACCTGGTCATGACCATTCCCCTCTGCGTGGGCCTGTTTTGGTCCACGAAGCGGGACGGCGTGCGGATCTTCTTCTTGCTCCTCTTTGCCGTGCAGGTCTTGTCTTTATTTATGACCATGTCTCGCGGCGGCTGGCTGGGCCTCGCCGTGGCGGCCATCGTCTTTATTTGCCTCGTGCGAAAAGAGCTCTTACTCTTGGCCATCCCCCTGATGGGGGCGGCGGTGTTTGTGGTGCCGGAAAGCATCGTCAATCGCTTTATGACGATTTTTAATTTTGCCGACTCCTCCACCTCCTATCGCTTCAAGATTTGGGAGATTACCGAGGCGGTGATTCGCGATCACCTCATCGTCGGCCTGGGCCTGGGCCACTTGCCCTTTAAAATGGTCTTCGAACAATACATTCGCACCATGCCCATTTACCACGCCCACAATACCTTTTTGCAGGTTTTTGCGGAAATGGGCTTGATCGGATTTATCCTGTTCATTATCTTTATGGTGAGCCTATTCGTCAATTTGGCCCGCTACCCCTTAAAGAGCGAAGACAGATACGTGAAAATCATGGGAGCGGCCCTTTGCGCTTCCTTTGCCGGCATGCTTTTTCACGGCATGTTTGAAAACATCTTCTACATGACCAAGATCACCACCACCTTCTGGCTCCTGCTGGCCATTTCCTTCGCCCTGGTACGCATTTGTAAACGACATCTCTCCGCGGAACAAGGGGAGAAAAGGATGGATTGTTATGGGAAAGAAAGTTTTATTTAGCGGCTATTACGGCTTCGATAACAGCGGCGATGACGCGATTTTGCACGCCATCGTAGCGGACATCAGGGCCTGTGATCCCACCGTACAATTGAATGTTCTCTCCTACGATCCGCCGAGAACCCGCCGGCTCTACGGAGTGAACGCCACCCAGCGCTTTCACTACAAATCCGTGAAGAAGGCCCTCATGGGGACGGATCTCTTGATTAGCGGGGGCGGGTCGCTCCTCCAGGACGAGACCTCTTCCAGGAGTTTGTATTACTACCTGGGCGTCATGGCCCTGGCGAAGCGCATGGGCAAAAAGATCTACGTCTATGCCAATGGCGTCGGGCCCATTCACAAATCTCTGAACCGAAGACTGACGGCGCGCATTTTAAACAAGGTGGACTACATTACCCTGAGGGATGCGGACAGCGCCAAGGTTCTTGAAGACATCGGCGTGAAGGTGCCGCCGGTGGAAGTCACCGCCGATCCCGTCTACGGCATCGAAGGCATCAGCAGGGAAGCGGCGAGAGCGATCCTCAGGGAAGAGCGCATCGACCCGGACAAGCAATTTCTGGCCATCGCCGTGCGTCAGTGGAAGAAGGCTCCGGCATTGGCATCGAAAATCGCTTACGTCGCCGACCGCGCCCACGAAGAATTGGGCCTCGAGATTTTATTTACGCCTCTGCACTATCCGGAAGACAAACATTTCGCCGAGGGAATCAAGGCGAAGATGGTGCACAAGGACCACTGCCACGTCTTAAGCGGCAATTACGGCGTGGAAGAAATGGAAGGGATCATCGGCCTGTGCGACCTGTTGATCGGCATGCGCCTTCACGCCTTGATCTATGCCGTCACGTCGAAAACGCCGGCGGTGGGCATCGTCTACGACCCGAAAGTAAAGGCTCAACTGGAATCTCTGTCCATCGACGCCGACATTCAGGCCGAGGGCATGGATGAGAAAAAGCTCCTAAACGCCGTAGTGGCCATGTACCGTAAGCGGAACGAGGAGCGGGTGCGCCTGGAAGCCCAGCACCGGGTGCTCTTGGAAAAAAGCAGGAGGAATGTGAAGCATGTCTTCGACCTTTTACAATCCTAAGGACAAGATCAAAATCTTTAACACCGTGGTGGATCCCGTGAGCGAAAAAGAGAGCCGCGCGATCCTCTCCGGTTTTCTGGACGAAGGCGGCTTTCACTGGATCTTTACGCCCAACACGGAAATCGTCATGGCCTTGAGAGAAGACGCCGAAAAAGCGACGGTGATGAACGAGGCGGATCTCGTGGTACCCGACGGCATCGGCCTGGTCATCGGCTCGAAAATGGGGGGCCATCCCTTGGAGGAGCGGGTCACCGGCTACGATTTATCCATCTACCTTTTGGAGCTGGCCAAAGAGAAGAACGAGCAAATTTTCTTTTTAGGCGGCGAGCCCAATGTGGCGGCGGAAGCGAAAAAACGGGTAGAAGAGAAGTACGGGCCCATTGTCGCGGCAGAGCACCACGGGTATTTTAAAGGCGCCCACCGCGGCTACGAAAATTCCGAAGAAGAGGCGGCGGTGATCCGCGCCATCAACGAAAGCGGCGCGTCGATTCTCTTCGTGGGACTGGGCTTTCCGAAGCAGGAACAGTTTATATTAAACAATCGAGACAAGCTCGAAAACATCGTCGTGGCCATCGGAAACGGCGGCGTCTTGGATGTGCTTGCGGGAAAAGCCAAGCGGGCGCCGGATATTTTCATTCGGCTCCACCTGGAGTGGTTTTATCGTCTGTTAAAAAATCCTTCCCGCATCGGGCGGCAAATGGCCATTCCGAAATTCTTATGGACCATTGCAAGAAACAAAAAGGCGGTCACCGTCGTAAAAGAAAACAGAGGAGGATCTCATGAATCATAACGAACAGTTCGCGGTCAACACCTTGCGGGCACTTTCCATCGACCAAATCGATGCGGCCAATTCCGGTCACCCGGGCCTGCCCTTAGGCGCGGCGCCTATGGCTTGGGCCTTGTGGGCCAATACATTAAACTTCGATCCCAAGGATCACCTGTGGCCCAATCGCGACCGCTTCATTTTAAGTGCCGGCCACGGCAGCGCCCTCTTGTATTCTTTGTTCCACCTTTTCGGCCTGGGACTGGATGCGGATGATTTAAAGAATTTCCGTCAACTGGATTCGAAGACCCCGGGCCATCCGGAGTACGGCCACACCGCCGGCGTGGAAACCACCACCGGCCCCTTAGGCGCAGGGATCTCCACGGCTGTGGGCTTTGCCATGGCGGAAACTCGCCTGGCCGCCATCTACAATGAACCGGGCTACGACTTTATCGACCACTATACTTACGTTCTATGCGGCGACGGCGACTTAATGGAAGGCGTGAGCAACGAAGCCTCCTCCATCGCCGGCACTTTGGAGCTGGGCAAGCTCATCGTCCTCTACGATTCCAACAACATTACCATCGAAGGCAATACGGAGCTGTCCTTTAAAGAAGACATCGCCGCCCGCTACCGCGCTTTGGGCTGGCAAGTGCTCACCGTGGAAGACGGCACCGACGTGGAAGCCATTACCCGGGCCGTGGAATCGGCGAAACAGGAAAAGGTCAAACCCACATTGATCGAAATTAAAACCGCCATAGGCTACGGTTCGCCTCTGGAAGGCTCCGCCGGCGTACACGGTTCTCCCCTCGGCGAAGAAAAAAATCAAGCCACCCGCGAAAAATTAGGTTACGATGTGGCGCCCTTCGTCGTGGCAGACGAGGTAAAGGCCTTCGTCGACGAAAAGCTCGAAGAAAAGCGCAAGGTCTACGACGAATGGAAGGAATTGGAAGAAAAATACAAAGAAGCCTTCCCGCAAAAGCACGAAGCCTTCCTGGCAAGCTACGACACGAAAAAGCAAGATCTCTCCTTTATGGACGAAGATGCTTACTGGGCGCCTGTTGAAAAAGACATGGCGACGCGGGCAAGCTCCCACGAAGTCCTGCAACGGGTCGCCGCCGGCATGGGCAATCTCTTCGGCGGAAGCGCCGACTTGGGCCCCTCCAACAAGAGCGACATGAAGGGCGAAGGCCAATACAGCGTGGACAATCGCCCGGGCGGAAACATTAATTTCGGCGTCAGAGAACATGCCATGGGCGCCATCGTGAACGGCATCTACCTCCACGGCGGCTTCCGTGCCTACGGCGCCACCTTCCTGGTCTTCAGCGATTATCTGAAACCGCAACTGCGTCTCGCCGCCCTCATGGGCATTCCCACGGCCTACATCTTCACCCACGACAGCATCGGCGTCGGCGAAGACGGGCCGACTCACCAACCCATCGAGCATCTGGCTATGCTTCGCTCTATTCCCAATATGATCACCTTCCGTCCGGCGGATTCCACGGAAGTGGCCGCCGCCTGGTATGTGGCCATGCACAGCGAATCCAGACCCGTCAGCATGATCTACACCCGTCAAACCCTGCCGGAGCTTGAAGGTTCTTCCAAGGACGCATTGAAAGGCGGTTACGTGGTGAAAAAAGAATCCAACGCGCTTGATCTCATCTTTATCGCCACGGGCAGCGAAGTGCATCTCGCCCTGGAAAGCGCCGAAGCTCTGGAAAAAGAAGGCCACGGCGTGCGGGTAGTCAGCATGCCTTCTCAAGAGCTTTTCGACGAACAACCTGAGGAATACAAAGAAGCCGTGCTTCCCTCGGCTATGCGCAACCGAATTTCCGTGGAAGCGGCCACGACCATGGGCTGGTACAAATACATCGGTCTCGACGGCCTGGCCATCGGCATGCATTCCTTCGGCGCCTCGGGCAAAGCCTCGGAAGTATTTAAACGTTTCGGCCTAACCACAGAGGCCGTAACGGAAGAAGCGAAGGCTTATTTAAAGAGCCGCAAGTAATGACGGCCCGAAGAAAAATTGCGGTTTTGCTCTTGGCCCTCGCGACGAGTTTGTGCGGCTGCACCGAAAAAAACGCCTACAAAGACGGCACCTACGAAGGGCGGGGGAAGGGCTACAACGAAAAGGAGCCCATCATCCTTCGCGTCGTCATCGAAGGCGGGCGCATTTCAGACATCGCCGTCATAAGCCACGGCGAGTCCACGGAGCAGGTGCCCCAGGCGGAAAGCGCCCTGGAAAAACTCCCCGGGGCCATGGCGCGGAAAAACACCCCCATGGTCGACGGCATCGCCGGCGCCACGGAAACATCGGCGGGTTTACGAGCCGCCGTCGGCGACGCGCTTCAAAAGGCCGGGCAATAAAAGAGGACCTCTATAAAATTGCACGGACCCCCAAAAGTTGGACCAAGAAATTCAACCTTTGGGGGTCTTTTAATGGCAAAATGCAGTTACGAATTCAAGAGGAAAATTATTGAGCAATACTCGAATGGTAACGTAGGTTATAAAATTCTGGCTAAGAAATACCAGATTGGCGTCTCACGGATTGAACGATGGGTCAGTAATTACAAACATTTTGGCGATGAAGGCTTAATGCGCTCTGGCAATAAATGCGCTTACAACGTAAAGTTTAAGTTAGAAGCCAACACACGCTATAAAACGATCAAATCAAAGAAAAGTTAGAAGACATGAGTCCGAAGCAATACCGTGAACTTATGAAATCTGAATAGAAGGAATGTTATGTTAAACAAAATCGAGCAAGGGAAATCCTTTCCAAAAAGGGAGAAGATCCATATCAATTTTGGATCAATCACCAAACATCAGCAGACGGCGAGGACTCGGTCGTAAAAGTGCTTCGAATAGGGCGGCGGCAATAGAGATCGGACAAAAGTTAGGTGAAAATTCCTTTTCAATTCAGTATGATTAAAATAACAACTAATTAGTGTGAGGAGGAAGCCGTGAACCGATTTTTGCCTTATAAAAAACCGATCTTGCTTTGGGCCCATAGCCTTACTCAGCTGGCCCTTTACTGGTTTTATTTAGTTGCCGTAAAAAAAGGCGGAGGCAGTTTTCATATCGTCGCCTTAACCGGTCTTTTTACGCTCACGAATTTTATCTCTTTCTTTATTTTGCTGGAGGAGAGAGAAAAAAATTACGTCTACCGGGTTTGCACGACTTTGCTTTTAATTCCACTTTATTTTATTTCGGAAGATTTCATCGTAACGTATCTGGTCAATGATATTCTTCTTCGCTACTTTTTTGTTCTTCAGCTGATTTTTTCCTATATGGATATCGTCTTGGAAGGACACTTTCGTTTCGGTCTCTCTCGTCTCATTACACTCCTCGCTTTTTTAGCGATCTTTCTTCTATCGACCTTTACTTCTATGGAGGTCAACTTTCTATATATGGGGATCTACTTTATCTTTTGTCTGTTTCCCCTTCTCTTCTTCCTCGTCAAAAAGAATGAAATTCAAGGGCGGGGTCTTTACAGTTACCGGATTATGGTGTCGACTGCGGTCTTTTTGGTCTTGTATTTATGGGGCGGTTTCTATCTTTCGTCTCTATGGAATTATTTTGAGAATTTCGAGGAATTTTACATGGTGGCCGTCTTGGCCGGTATCTTGATCTATTTGCTTACAAAAGCGTGTCGCTTATCCTTCAAAGCCTTTGCCCCGTCTTTTAAAGAGTGGGCGAAGTATTGCTCTGTGCTTTCTCTCATTCTTTTTATCGTCAACGGTTTTCCAAGGGATTTTACTAAAATTCTCTTCCTCTCCCTCTACTTGAGCGCATTTTTCGTCATGGTCTCCAATTACTTCAATTACCGCGATCTGAGCCGGGAAGAGATAGGAAACCTCCTGAACAGGGGAACGGAAAATCTCCTGTTGGATAAGTATGCGCGCCTCTATTCCGAGAAAAACACCCGTTTCCTCCACGACATGATTTTGCAGGACATTATTCTCGCACAGAAGCTGGTTCAGAAGTCGCCGCTTTTTTCCGAGAGGGAGCAAATTCTGGAGATTCTCTCCAACGACATCGTAAAAATTCGCCAAGAATTGAATGCCTATGACCCGACCTTAAGTACTAAGGAAAGCTTAAATAACAATTACTACGGCCTTATTAAAGATTTGGAGGGTAAGTATCAAAATCGAGGCATTTTAATCGACTTCACCTGTTCCGAGGATTTTTCCGTGCCCGGTCCATACGACCGCTTTCTATATAAAACCCTATACGAGTTGGTGAGCAATCTTTTTAAACACGGAAAGGGCGATTTCGCAGAGATTCGCTTGGAGGAAAAACAAAAGGAGATTCGTCTGTCCATGACAAATTACGGCGATTACTTGGAGAAAGGTGCGGCACGGGGCACCGGCTTAAAATTGTTGGATTTCGAAATCAAACGGCTGGACGGAGTATTTCGGATAGAAGAAGGACGAGGAGGAGAGGAAAAGTACCTGGCCTTTTATGTGAATGTACCGATTAAAAAGGAGCGGATCTATGAAGATTATGTTAATCGAAGATCATAAAATGCTGGCCCAATGCCTGAAGATGGATTTAGAATCCGACGGTGAAATCCGGGTGGATATACTAGAGAAAATGGAGGACATTAAAGATAAATTAAAGGAAGAGACCTACGATCTTTTACTTATAGACATTAATCTGGACGGCTTAGCGAAGGGAGAAAATGGTTTGGAGTTAAGCGAAGCGTTGATACGGGATTTCGGTGCAAAAGTGTTGATTTTATCGGGCTATAATCTGGATTTTTATCGGGAGAAGGCCGAAGATATGGGATGCATGGGGTTTATTTCGAAAGAAGAGTCGACCCAAAGTCTATTAGCGAAGATACGGGGAGTTTGCTTGGAGAACAAAAGGTATTTTTCTTCAAAGAAACACCTTCAAGAAAAACTCACGGAAAGTGAATTAAGAATTCTCCGCCTTTATGCCTCGGGAAAATCCCGAAAAGAAGTCGCGAAAGAAGCCTATATGTCCACATCTTCCCTGGCCGTCTTGTTGAATCGCATTTATGGTAAGTTGGACGTAAAAAATTACCAGGAGATGGTACAAAAAGCCAGAGAAATCGGCTATATCGATCCCTTTTAAGGAGAAGCGCCACAAGCCTTCTTCTTTTTTTGTGAATAGTTCGGACAAAAGTTAACTGCGAGTGAGGTGCAAGTTTCCTATAATCAATAGAAAAGGAGATGAGAGATAATGAACAAGAAAAAAACAATTTTGGGAATTTTGTTGGTTTTGGTCGTTCTGGCTTCGGCGCTGTATCTAAAAAAAGAATCCACCTATTCCATGGTGCAGGGCCAAAGGAAAAGTGAAAATAGCCAAGGTAAAAGACAGGACGGTTCCGATGAGAGAAGCCCGCAAGATATTGCTGCGGACAAGAAAATTGCAAAACAACGGGCGAAGAACAGAAAGGATTGGATCGAAGAAGGTCGGAGCGGCTCAGTGACCAGAGGCGGCGACATCGTCCTCGGGCCAATGGGCGATGAAAGGGGTCCGGAATTATTTGCTGAGTTGGAACAATCTGTATCGAATTATATTAAAGCAAAACCGGACATCTATCCTCCGAGGGAAGAGGGACACGAGAACGATCATGAGGCAGAGTTGGTCTTTATGCCGACGGTGGATTACCGAATCGATGAGATGATCGGTACCATCCCTGCGGAAGCACGAAAAGGCCCGATTCAAGGTCTTGGAAATGACGAACTCTTTGTCTATGAAGCCAGAAGGCTGGACGGGTCCTATGACGAACTTCTTTTAGCCAGGCCTCATGGCGAGAAGGAATGGAAGGTAGTCTTTGCCGGGTCTTACTACGACTTGAAAAAGGCGGTTCAATAAAGGCAAAAAAATCTTTTTGAAGAGCAGGTACAGGTCGGCCTGTGTTAGGAGAAAAGGGGAGAAATCGATGTTTGCTGTCGTAAAACTGGAATTTAAAAAAATAGCGACCAAGAACAATGCCCTGATTGCGTGCCTGTTTTTGTTGATTTGTCTGGCCAAGATCCTTCCTTATAGCCAATCCCTAGACATGGTCTTAGAGGGAGGAAAGTTTGGCTCCGGTCTTTCCTATTGGGCGTTGCTGAAAGAAGAAGGGATTAAATACGACGGCTCTTTAACCGAAGAGCAAATGAAAAAGGTCCAAACTCTTTACAGCGAAAGCAAAGAAAAAGACTATGTGGAAGGCGCGCGAACGGAAGAAAAAGAGTTGGGCTTAAAGTTGATTTACCCCTTCCAGTGGCTCGCGCAAAGTTTGAATTTTCCGAAAGAGATCGAAATCCAAGACTTTTCAATTCATATGAGCGATCAAAGGATTGAAAATTTTTACCAAGATCGTTTAAAGGCCATCGGTTCATGGGCGCGCACCTCGTATCGGTCCTACGACCGGTCGGAGGTTGAAAGCATTCTTAGTCAAGCCGGAGAAGTGAAAACGCCCCTTTACTACGCTTATAATGAAGGATGGCGTTACATGGGCGATGCCCTGCACATGACTTTTTACATTTTTTTAATCTACTTGGCCCTCGCCCTGTCTTCTTTAACGTCGGCCGACGAGGCGCAGGGATTTACTGAAATGGACGTGCACACGAAGAATGGGCGCCTTTCCCTCTATTTGGCCAAGGTAAGGGCGGCAGAATTATTTGCAGGCCTCGCCTACCTCGCTTATTTGTTTTTTTTGCTTCTCTACCACGGGATGATTTATTCCCTTCACGGAGCCGATGCCTCCATCGAATTTTATGCCGGACCGGCGGTTTTCAACCTCACCACATGGCAAGGGTATTTTCTGGAGGCCTTATCTGGTTTTGGCGCCGTTCTCGTGGTGGTCAATATTCTTCTTTTCTTCTCCCTGGCCTTCCGCAAGTCGAAAGTCTCCCTTCTCGTCTTGGTGCTTGCCTTTGTTTGGCTTCAGAAGTGGGCGTATTCACCGCAGCCCTGGGCGAACACTCTGGCCTACTTTACGCCGCAAAACTTTGTGCAAGGCAATTTTTCCGCGTCCAAGCTTTTGGTCCTTCAAAATCACGTCTATCCATTTACGGCGACGGCCTGCTTTCTATCTTTGATTTACATTGCGATTAGCCGATTTTTGGCCATGGTGATCATGAACCGCTATTATTTAAAAGGAGGAGAGGGCAAATGAAGTTTTTACTGGAAGTCAATAGAAAAAGAATACTTCCATTCCCCTGCCTCCCGGTCCTCTGTCTGTTTTTATTGCTTTCGTCGATCTATCTTATCAAGATGGAACAGGGAAGGTATCTTCAAGAGAGCTTGCACGTAGAAATTTCTGACGGTACGGAATACCGCTATCTGATGGAGGAGACCTGGTACGACGATACAAAAGTAGAGGATTTAATTGCAAAGTACGACTTGCCTCAAGAAAATTTGATCAAAGAGGATATTGATATCGACGAGTTTTTGCCTGTTGAGAGTGTAAATGACGCTCTTCTCCGGGGAAAAAAGCCCCGAGCACAAGGCTTTTTCGAGTATCGAATGAATCTGATAAAAAAGGCAGGTCAAGCTCAAGGAGTGAAGCCAATGGATCGGCTCCTTATCGGCTATTGCGAAGGATGGAAAGTTCTCCTTCGAAACTTCGATAAGCTTTTTTACGCCGTCGCCTTGGCCTTGATCCTTCTTCTCGTTCCCGTAATGAGAGAGGACGAGCGGTTCAAAACGAAAGATCTGGTGGAAGCCACCCTTTACGGGAAGAAAAAACTCTTTCAGGCGCGGCTGATCAACGGTTTGGAAATTGGCGCCATCACCTATGTGGGCGGCGTGGCTTTGTTTTCTCTTTTGGTTTTGTTCATTTACGGAAGCGACGGACGAGACCTTTTCATTCAAAATTCAAGAGAATTTTTCTTCTTTCCCATTCAGGTGACCTATCTTCAGTATTTTATCTATAAATTTTTTAATGGCCTTGCATTGACCTTTTGCCTTGTCTTTCTTTTTCTTTTTTTAGGCGATCGAATCAAAGACGTCAAGGTCTCTTTTTCCCTCATTCTGGCCTATGCGTCCATTCATTTCTTGCTTCAATCCCTGTGGACATCTCCTGGTACCGGGAAACTTCTCTTCCTTTCGCCCTTATCTTTAATTAACATCGAAAGTCTACGTGCCCGCGTATCCTCTCCGGGGCTAGAAAGTTGTTACTTGCTTTCGCTAATCATTCCCATAATTTACGGGGCGCTTTTATGGATTGGGTTGTGGCTGGAAAAAAGGAAGTCGTTTGGTGACGCATAAGGAGCGCTGATTATGTTAAAAATTGAAAGCGTAAGCAAAAAATTTGGAAAAAAAGAAGCTCTTTCGGATGTGGACTTGGAACTGGATGCCGGAATTTATGGGCTTTTAGGGGATAACGGAGCCGGGAAGTCTACCTTGATGCGGTTATTGGTCGGCGTGGATAAGCCGACGAAGGGCCGTATCCTCTACGAGGGAGAGGATATTTCTCAGCTGAAAGGAAAGTATCGAGATCTTTTAGGTTATATGCCCCAGGAATTTGCGGTTTTTCCCGGCTTTACGGCCGGTGAGTTTCTAAACTATATGGGCGCATTAAAGGGATTAAGCAAAAGGGAACTGAAGGAAAAAATCCCTCGGGTTCTCGCTTTTGTAAATCTTGAGGATGTAAAGGACAAAAAAGTATCGACTTTTTCCGGTGGGATGAAGCGGCGGGTCGGCATCGCCCAAGCTCTGCTAAACGATCCGAAAATTCTTATTTTAGATGAACCGACGGCCGGCTTGGATCCCGGCGAACGCATTCGATTTTCAAACATTTTGTCCAATATGTCCAAAGATAAGATCATTCTTTTTTCAACCCATATTATTTCCGACATTGAAGCCATTACAAAAAGCATTATCATTTTAAACGACGGAAAAATTCGGGCCAAAACCACGTCGGATAAGTTAATCGAAAAAATGGAGGGCCTTGTGTATGAGGTGACGATTCCATTTTCGGAATTGGCAGCTTATGAAAGAAAGGTTCAAATTATTCGGATGCGATATGAAGGGGAAAGGTTAAAAATTCGCTACACAGGCGATGCTTTGGAAGGTGCCCGTCCTGTCCAAGCGAATCTTGAAGACTATTACATTCTTCATCGCAATGAAGTTATTTAGGCACAGCATCCATGAAAAAAACACCTGCGGTTGAACGGGCTCCAAAAAGTCTTAAAAATCGAGGTTGGCGGTGAATAAAAAGAAAGTTCAACGATGCCTCCTCTGCGATCAACCCAACGTCGTAACCATTTTACGGGGCCCAGAAGAAGCCGTCGAACGGATCAACGTCTGCTCCTGCCGATGCACCTTTCACTCAGATCCGGGTTGGAGATACCAAATGAACGCTTATCGAAGCCGGCAAGAACTCGTGCAGTCCATTGAAAGTTTCATCCGCTATTACAACAACGATCGAATCAAAGAAAAGTTAGGAGGGCTAAGTCCGAAACAATACCGTGAACGCATGAAATCCGCATAGAAAATATGTTATGTAAAACAAAATCGAGCAAGCGAAAAGCTTACTCGATTAAGTCCAACTATATGGGGTCACTCTAGTAAAGAGGTCCTTTTTCAATGGAATGATTTCGGAAGATCGAAAACGGCGCAGGTCGCTTTCGATTTTTGTTTGCGTGTTTTTTTATTCGCTGCGAATGGCGTCCAGGGCCGAAAGGTTCATGGCGCGCTTGGCGGGGAAGTAGCCGGCGGCGACGCCCACCAAGGTGGAAAAGACGAGGGCCACCAACACGAGCCACAGGGGAATGTGGGATATCTTTACGGCCTCTTCCGCGCCTTGTGCCATGGCGAATCGGTTGCCGATGAGATTAAAGCCGGCGCTCAAGATCAGGCTCAGGGCCACGCCGATGACGCCGCCGATAAAGCCGATAAGGGCGGCCTCCGTGAGAAAGAGCTTTTGAATGTCCTGAATCGACGCGCCGATAACTTTCATGACGCCGATCTCCCGCGTGCGTTCGTAAATGGACATAATCATGGTATTGGCGATACCGATGGCGGCGACGATAAAGGAGATGGAGCCGATGCCGGCGAAGATGGCGTTGACGATGGCCATGGCCTTGTTCATGCTCTTGATCATCTCCAGCATGCCCATGGCTTCGTAGTCCAGGGCCTTAATGCCGTCGGTGACCTCTTCGGCATTTTTCATATCGTCTACCCGCACCTGAATGCGGTCGTAGCTGTGGGTGTTGGGCCGCGGCATTTTTAAACGGTCCATTAAATCCATATAACCGTCCACGGTCATAAAGACATTGTTGTCGTAGTCCATTTTTTTCGTCTTGGCGATGAGGCCGGTGACTTTTATTTCCGTGGAAAGATTCTCGGCGCCCGTATTCTCGCCCGGCATCATCGAATCCGAGGAGCTAATGGTCATGGTTTTTCCCGCGGCGTTAAAGAGCGGGGGCGGATCCTCGCCGTCGTCCATGGCGGGCATGGTCGTGGAGCCTGTGGGATCGTAAAACATATCCGCCACGCCGTTTCCGAAAAGCATTTGGCCCTTGCCGTCGCCGTGGAAGAAACTGCCCTTTTCCATTTCCCAGCCCAGGGAATCGTAGGTGTGCTTTTCCATGGCCGTAATGCCCACGAAATCCGATTGAAATTTTCTGAGCTTCATGTTCACGCTGGTGTTGTAAACCGGCGTCACGTCCACCACGTGGGGAAGCTCCTTTAATTCCGAAATGGTTTTGCGCGTCAGGGCCTTGCCCTTGCCGCCTTCTTCCTTTTGCGTCACATTGATGTTTTTCACATCGCCGAAGTCTTCGATCATGCGCCGATTGTTTTCCGTCATGCCGTAGCCGAAGCTGAGCATAATAATAATGGAGACGCTGCCGATGACCACGCCGAGAAGGGTGAGGCCAGTGCGAAGTTTTCTGGCGAGGAGATTCTTCTTCGCCATGTCGAATAGGTCGCGGTAACTCATCAGATCGTCAAATCCTCGTCGTCCACGTCGCCGGATTTTTTGCGCTTCTTACGGACGTAGAAGGCGATGGCGCCGACAATGGCGGCGATTAAGGCGACGCCCAAGGGAACAGCCCAGGCCGGGCGGGGCGCTTCCGTCTCTTCTTCATCGCCTGCCGGCATATCGCCTTCCACCTGTACCACAAAAGGCTTGACCAATTCCTGTTTTCTGCCTGTGGAATCGTCGTAGGTAATGACGATCTCTCCCTTTTGCTCGCCTTTGGCCCGTGGCGTAATGTTCACATCGTAGGTTTGGGCGCTGCCCGGGGCCACATTGCCGGCGAAGTAGGTATTGGTGTCCGCATCGAAATTGCCCCGCATTTTTACCATCACATTGGAAAGCACGGATTTGCCCGTGTTGAAAAATTCCAGAGACAGGGGCATTTCGCCGCCGACGAAGCCTTCCTTGTCGACTTTCAAATCCCCGAGTTCGATTTCCGCGCTTTGGATCACGGGAATGCCGATGACTTCCGAAGAGGTGTAGGGATTGCCGTCGGAATCTTCGTATTCGAAATTCGCCGTAATGGTGTAGGTACGCGGCGCCGTATCCGGAGCCGTGGTCAAGGTAATTTCTTTTTCCGCGTGCTTTTTCGGCTTTATCTTGTCGATATAAAAGGTGTTGCTGCTGCCGATGGGAATAAAGGCGCTGCCGCCACCGCCGCTCGATGCGGCGGCTTCCATGGCGCCTTGGGCTCCCTGGCCGCCGGAGGTGGTGGGCACATCCACGGCCTCCGCTGCATCGGCGGAAAGGGCGACGCGCAGATTTTGCACGGATTTTTTGCCGTTGGTATTCAGAATGCGGAAGTACAGGGTAAAGGGCACCCCGGCTTTGACATCCACGGGATCGTAGGAGTAGTGGTCGATGACGAGCTTCGGCGTATTGTTGCCGGAAGGAGCCTGTCCGCCGGATGATGCACCCTCGGAGCCCGTGACGGGAAGGGGCGAGCCCATGTCACCGCCGGAGAAGCCGCCCATGGATCCGCCGGAGAAGTCCCCGCCGCCGGAAAGATCGCCGGAGGATGCCCCCGCCTGTGAAGGATCCGGAGCGCCTGCGGCGCGAACGGTGACCATCTGTTTGCTTTCGTGGACCTCATTGGTGTTTACGTCGACGTAGGCCACGGAAAGCTTCACGGGATAGTTTTTCTTTTCGGCTCCCGGCGTCATTTGAAAGGTAAAGGTATAGCTTTCCTTTTGATCCGGGGCGTAGTATTTTGCATTGACCGTGGTCACGGATTTCGGCACCAGGCCGTTTAAATCTTGGGATTCCGCCTGAATGCGAATGTTTTTCGCGGCGCCTTTTCCGTTGTTTTTAATGGAGAAGCGAATGGGGATGTCGGCCCCCGAGCCGTTGTCTTGGGGCCAGCTGATGTTGGTGAAGTCTAAAATCGATATGGGGGCGTGACTCGTCGATTCCACCTTCTGCGGGGGAATGGCATCGGCGCCGTTTGCAGCCGAGGCCGCTTGGGGCGCGACGCTTGTAAGTACCAGACAACCGGCTAATAGCCATGCTTGTTTTTTCATAGGGTCTCCTCGTTGTTATTTTGGGGGAGAAGTTCGAGCTCCCGTGCTTTTTCGATGATCTGTTGGGTTTCGTCCCGCACGATTTTTCCGTCACGCAGCTCGACGATGCGATTGGCGTAGACGGCGGTTTCCAAATCGTGGGTGACGATGATGAGGGTTTGCTTATGTTCCTTGGCGAGATCGCACATCATCTCCATGATTTCCACGGAGGTGTTCGTGTCCAAATTCCCCGTGGGCTCGTCGGCAAAGAGAATGGGCGGCGCATCCACAAAGGCCCGGGCGATGGACACCCGCTGTTGCTGGCCGCCGCTCATTTCGCTGGGTTTGTGATCCAGGCGATTGCCCAGGCCCACCCGCTCCAAAATGGCGCGGGCCTTTTCTTCCCGTTCCTGCTTTTTTACGCCCTTAAAGATAAGCCCCAGACTCACGTTTTCCGTGGCCGTTAAGGTAGGGATCAAATTATAGGACTGAAAGACGAAGCCCACATTTAATTGGCGAAACTTCGTGAGCTTTTCCTCAGAAAGCTTCTCCATATGGATCTTGTTGTTAATAATAATCTCGCCCTTGCTGGGCCGGTCCAAACCGGCCATCATGTTTAAGAGTGTGGATTTCCCGCTGCCGGAGGTTCCCAGGAGGCAGAGGATCTCTTCTTTTTGTATATCTAAATTGACGCCACGAAGGGCATAGACTTTTTCTTCGCCCATGTGGTAGACTCGGTACAAATTCCTTATGCGAATCAATGGATCCAAAGCATCACATCCTTGCCATTATTATATCATTATATCATTTGTGAAAGAATGATGTACATTTCAAAGAAGAGACGTATTTTAAGACTTGTCAAAGATAGAAAGAAGCAGGCCATGATGAGAGACGACAAACAGTTTTATAATTTGGATACGAAACGAAAAAGCAGGCGGCTTTTCGGCGAAGTGGTTTACGGCGAGAACAAGGCGCCGGCCCACCTAAAGGACTGCATTGAAGGCTTGCTGGAAGCCCAGGGCGATGTATTGATCACACGCCTCGCCCCGGAAGTCTACGAAAAATTAGGCGAGTTAAAAGAGTGGCTGGATTACGATCCTCTCTCCGAAACCGCTTTGGCGGGCACAAAAAAAGAGCCCGTAGGCTCTGTGGCCGTGGTGACGGCGGGCACCTCCGACGGAAAGGTGGCGGAGGAGTGTGCAAGAAGCCTCGCCTATTTCGGCGTAAAGGCCGTGCCCTTTTACGACGTGGGCGTGGCGGGAATCCACCGCCTCTTCGATAAGATCGACGCCATCAGCGGGTGCGATGCGATCGTCGTGTGCGCCGGCATGGACGGCGCCCTTCCTTCCGTGGTGGCGGGGCTGGTTTCTGTTCCCGTCATCGCCGTGCCCACCTCCGTAGGCTATGGGGCGTCCTTTGGGGGCGTAGCGGCCCTATTGAGCATGCTCAATTCCTGCGCCGAGGGCGTGGCCGTGGTGAATATCGACAACGGCTACGGTGCCGCCTACATGGCAGCGGAAATCGTCTACGCCATCCATCAAAAGACGAGGTAATCCGTCTCGGATAAAAAGGCGTGGACGGGCAGATCGTATGCGTCTCGAGGTACTTCTTCAACCAATTGTTCGTGAAAGCCTACGCCCAATCGAAAGCCCTCGTGGCTCGAGAAGAAGCGGTCGTAAAAGCCGCCGCCGTAGCCCATGCGGTAGCCCGAATGATCGAAGGCGAGGCCCGGGGTGATGATTAAATCGCAGGTAGCCGCATCCCGCGCCTGAGCCAATGCTTCCGGCAGTTCCAAAATCCCCCAATAATTTTCAACGAGCTCGTCTTTCGATAAAAGGCGGGCCATTTTCATTTCCGAATCGCCTTTTTTCGTGGCGGGGATCAAGACCTCTTTTTCCTTCAGCAAATCGTCGAGCCAATGAATGGTCTCCACTTCGCTCCCCATGGAGACGAAAATGAAAATCTGCCGCGCCTTTTTGTATTCATCCAGGGACTTAAGGCGAGAAAAAATCGTCCGGGACTTTTCTTTTCGCGCCGATTCGGGAATTTTATCTCGAATGACGATGGAATTATTACGCAAACATTTCTTTTTCATGGCAAATGGGCTCCTTGCTTTCATATTTTTGTAACTTATACTATAATAAATGAGATAAATTGTATGGAATGAGGTGGATCGTTGATTACGTTTCAAAATGTCTATAAAGAGTACAAAAACGGCGTACAGGCTTTAATGGACATTAATATGGAAATCCCATACGGTCAATTCGTTTTTATCGTCGGCGCTTCGGGCGCGGGCAAAAGCTCTTTAATCAAATTGTTGATCTGCGAAGAAAAAGTTTCTCGCGGCCACATTTACGTAAACAATAAAGACATCACCGAATTGTCTCCATGGTATATACCCAAATTGCGGCGTCAAGTGGGCGTCGTGTTTCAGGATTTCCGTCTGCTCCAAAAAAAGACCGCTTACGAAAACGTGGCTTACGCCCTGGAAATCGTCGGCGAAAGCGGCCGCACCATTAAAAAGCGCGTGCCGGAAGTGTTGGAGCTTGTCGGATTAAGCGATAAATTAAACAGTTACCCGGGCGAATTGTCCGGTGGGGAAGGGCAGCGCCTCGCTATTGCCCGGGCCATCGTGAACAAACCGCCTGTTTTAGTGTGCGACGAGCCCACGGGAAACTTGGATTTCGAGACGGCCATGACCGTCATGCAGACCTTAAAGCGCATTAACGACGACGGCGCCACGGTGATTATGGCCACCCACGCCAGAAAAATCGTCAATCACATGCAGCGCCGGGTCATTACCCTCGACAACGGTCGAATCATCAGCGATGTGAACGTGGGAGGTTACGATGCGGTGGATTAGACAATTCGGCAACAACATAAAAGAGGCCTTTCAGGGCATCGCGAGAAACAAGGGCATGAGCCTCTTGTCCGTGATTTCCATTATGGCCGTCTTGGTCCTCTTCGGCGTGGTGGTGCTCTTGGTTTTGAACATGACCGGCATCGTCAACGAAACGGAGAAGAAAGTGGACAAGGTGGTCGTTTACTTAAACGACGACGCCAACGAAGACAGCATTCGGGCCATTATAAAAAAGGCCGAGGGCACGGGCTATGTAAAGGACGTGAGCTACACCTCCAAGGAACAGGCCTGGCAAGATTTCTCCAAGAACATGGAGCTTACCAACGACGCCTATTTCCTGGAAGGCATGGAAGAAAATCCCCTTCCCGCTTCCATTACTTTGCAGTTGTCCAATATAAAACAGGCGAAGACCGTGGCCAATACCTTGCAGGGCATGCCCGGGGTCTATCAGGTGGATTACTTAAATGAATTAATCGGCAAGATTGTGCAAATTAACGATTGGGTACGCATTTTAGGCGTGGCCGTCGTCGCCATTCTCTTGATCATCGCCATCGTGCTTATTCACAACACCATTAAATCCACCATCGCCAATCGAAGTCAGGAAATTCAAATTATGAAATACATCGGCGCCAGTGACGGCTACATACGTCGGCCCTTGCTTATCGAAGGCATGTTCTTCGGCGTCGTCGCCGGAGCCCTGGCTTTGGTGCTCGTGTATTTAGGCTACAAAGGCATGTTCGGCCTGTTCGATGAAAAACTCAATGTTCTCATGGGGCTGAGGCTTATTCGGCCCACGGATATGCTGAAGGACATGGCCATTATGTTTCTATGTATCGGCGTCGGCGTCGGCTTAATCGGAAGCTCTCTGTCGCTGAAGCGGTTCTTAGATGTATAGACGGTAACCAGAAGGAGGTTCACTTTGCAAGCGAATCACAGAAAGAAACTTTCCGCGGCTCTCGCCATTTTAATGTTAAGTTCCCAGCCGGTGCTGGCATCGAGCTTGGAAGCCACCCGTTCGGAAGCGGTACAAAAAAAGAATTCGATTCGATCCAATATGGCGGGCACCCAATCCATGATCAGCCAAACCAGGGGCCAAGTGGCCACGGTGCAAGCGGAAATTCGCGCCTTGGACGCACAAATTACTCAAGTCAATATTAAAATCGATCAATTAAACGGCGAAATGCAAAAGCTTCAGGCGGAAATCGCGCAAACGAAGGCGGAGCTCGAGGCGGCAAAGGCGGAGCTTTTGGAGAAAAAAGATCTTTACGCCAAGCGTCTTCGCGCCATGTACATCGCCAACGATCGGGGCTATTTGGACATTCTTTTGGACTCCACGGAGGCCACGTCCATCATCGGCAACGCCCGCATGATTCGCTCCATCGCCACCAGCGACCGGGAGCTGATCGATGAAATTAACGCCAAGGTAAAGGAAATCGAAGAAAAGCAGGCCCTTCTCGCCGAGCAGGAAAAGCAATTGGCTAAAAAGCAGGCACAAGCCCGCATCGAGCGCAGCAATCTTGAAGCGGCCAATGCGCAAAAGACCGGCTACATGAACAGCCTCATGAGCAATCTGAGCGCCTACGAAGCGCAATACGACGCCATGCTTCGCGAATCCGACGCCATTGAATCGCAAATCGCCAATCTGGATCTTTCCATACAAAAGGCCAAGGAAGAAGAATCGGCCCGCATCGCCAAGCAAAGAGCGGCGGCGGAAGCGGCCCGTCGCGAAAAGGAAGCGGCTGCGAGAAAGGCGAGCCGCTCCACCGGCCGCACCGTATCGACTCGATCGGCATCCGTAAACAGCGCGCCCGCCGTCTCCAACGACGTGGTTTCTTACGGTGAAAAGGCCACGCCGGAAGCGAAAACCGGCGAATTTTACTGGCCTGTCCCCGGCCATCACCGGATCACGTCGCCTTTCGGCTACCGCATACACCCGATTTTGAAATACCGCAAGCTCCACACCGGCGTGGACATCGGCGCCCCCAACGGCACCCCGGTGGTCAGTGCCGGTTCCGGCACGGTCATCGCCTCCCGCTTTATGAGCGGCTACGGCAACTGCATTATGATCGACCACGGCGGCAAGGTCACGGTGTACGGCCACTTATCTTCCAGAGCCGTGAACCCGGGGCAATCCGTCTCCGCAGGGGAAACCATCGGCTATGTGGGCAGCACGGGCATGAGTACCGGCGCGCACTTGCACTTCGAAGTGCGGGTCAACGGCGCAGTGCAAAATCCCCTTAACTATTTATAATCGAAAGTAAAAGAACCTTTCTTCGGGAAGGTTCTTTCTTCCATTTAAAACAGGAGTACCCATGAAAAAGAAACACATAGCGGGCATTATCGCCCTCTTGCTCGTGACCAATATCATCACCGCCTTTGCCTCGGTGCAAGTGGCCACGGGAAGCGCGAAGGAAGTGGCCCAGACGAAAGTATTGGAGCGCTTTTTAAAGAAATACTACCTGCGCAGCGACGAAATCACCGAAAAAGATTTTATCGAAGGCAGAAAAAAGGGCACAGTGGCGGCGTTGAATGATCCGTACAGCCAATACTTCGACGAAGAGGAGTACAAACAGTTTATGGAATCCACCACCGGCGAATTTTTCGGCATCGGCGTGCAAATCGGCGCCGTCGAAGGTTCCAAACTGATCACGGTCATTGCGCCCATTAAGGGCTCGCCTGCGGAGGCGGCGGGGTTAAAATCCGGCGATAAAATCGTCTCCGTCGACGGCGTGGAATACACCGTGGACGAAATGGACGAGGCGGTCAAGCACATTAAAGGCGACAAGGGCACCACGGTGACCTTGGGCATTATGTCCGAAGGGGACGGCCGCGTGCGGGATGTGAAGATTACCCGCGACGAAATCCACACGGAATCGGTAATCACGGGTTCCATCGGCGACATCGCCTACATCGGCCTCACCCAATTCGAAGAAAATACGGTGGACGAATTTACCGAGGCCATGAATGCCGCGGCGGGAAAAAAGGGATTGATTCTGGATCTTCGCGGCAATCCCGGCGGCATTTTGGAAGCCGCCGTGGGCATCAGCGATCAATTGCTTCCCAAAGCGGACATCGTAAGCGCCAAGGACAATCGGGATAAGGAAGTCTTCCACTACACCTCCGACGAGGAAAGCTGGAACAAGCCCATCGTGGTCTTGGTCAACGGCGGAAGTGCCTCGGCATCTGAAATCGTGGCCGGCGCCTTAAAGGACAACAAGGCGGCCACCTTGGTCGGTGAAAAGACCTACGGCAAGGGCGTGGTGCAAACCCTGGTTCCCCTGCCCGGTGGCGGCGGCATAAAGCTTACCACCAGTGAATATTTCACGCCGTCCGGGGTAAGTATTCAAGATAAGGGCATCGAGCCCGACGTGAAAGTCACCTTGCCTGAAGACGTTAAGGCCATCGGACTCGAGCATCGAGATCAGGATACACAATTGCAAAAGGCAATTGCCATTATTGAGAAGAGCGGTCGTTAGATCGCTCTTTTTGCAGGAGGATTTATGGATTTTAAAATTCATTCGAACTATAAACCCACCGGCGATCAGCCCCAGGCCATCGACAAACTGGCCAAGGGCATCGAGGGGGGCATGAAGCACCAAACCCTTTTAGGGGTCACGGGAAGCGGCAAGACCTTTACCATGGCCAATCTCATCGAGCGTGTGCAAAAGCCCACTTTGGTCATCGCCCACAACAAGACCCTGGCCTACCAATTGGCCTCGGAGTTTCGCGAATTTTTCCCGGACAATGCCGTGGAATACTTCGTCAGCTACTACGATTACTACCAGCCGGAAGCCTATGTGCCGGGGACGGACACCTTTATCGCAAAGGATGCAAGCATAAATGATGAGATCGACAAGCTCCGCCACTCCGCCACCATGGCCCTCTTCGAGCGGCGGGATGTGATTATCGTGGCATCGGTGAGCTGCATTTACGGCTTGGGCGACCCCATCGACTACAAGAACTTGGTCGTGAGTCTGCGCCCGGGCATGGTGTGGGATCGTAACGCCCTCATGAGCAAGCTCGTGGACATCCAATACGTGAGAAACGACGTGGATTTTTCCCGAGGCACCTTCCGCGCCCGAGGGGACGTGCTGGAAATTTTTCCCGCCGGCAATTCCGACAAGACCATTCGCGTGGAATTTTTCGGCGACGAGATCGATCAAATCGCCGAAGTGGACGCGGTCACCGGTCGCATCGAAAGCTATCGCAACCACGTGTCCATTTTTCCGGCGTCCCACTTTGCCACGCGTCCGGAAAAAATCGAGCGGGGCGTCAAAACCATTCGCAAGGAATTGGAAGAGCGGCTCTTTACCCTGAGGGATCAGGAAAAGCTCCTGGAGGCTCAGCGATTGGAGCAGCGCACCAATTACGATGTGGAAATGCTGGAGGAAATGGGCTTTTGCTCCGGCATCGAGAACTACACCCGCCACTTAAGCGGCAGGGAAGCGGGAAGCCGCCCCTACACCCTCATCGACTACTTCCCGAAGGATTTCATGACCATTATCGACGAGTCCCACGCCACGGTGCCCCAGATTCGCGGCATGTTTAACGGCGACCGCGCCAGAAAAGAAACCCTCGTGGAATACGGCTTCCGTCTGCCATCGGCTTTGGACAATCGGCCTTTGCGCTTCGAGGAATTCGAATCTCTGCAGAATCAAGTGGTCTACGTTTCCGCCACGCCGGGGCCTTACGAAACGGAACACGAAGAGCAGCGGGTGGAACAGATCATTCGTCCCACGGGTCTCGTGGATCCGAAGATCGACGTGGTGCCCACGAAAAATCAAATCGACCATTTGACGGAACAGATCAACGACATGACGTCGAAAAATATGCGGACCCTGGTCACCACATTGACCAAGCGCATGGCGGAAGATTTGAGCAAGTATTTTAAGGACATGGGCATGAAAGTCGCCTACCTCCACTCCGATGTCAAGACCATCGAGCGCATGGAGATCATTCGGGATCTGCGCCTCGGCGTCTACGACGTGCTCGTGGGCATTAACCTCTTACGGGAGGGCCTGGACATTCCGGAAGTGGGCCTCGTGGCCATACTGGATGCGGACAAGGAAGGCTTTTTGCGTTCGGAGACATCCCTCATTCAAACGGCGGGTCGGGCCGCGAGAAATGTGAAAGGCCGGGTTATTATGTATGCCGATACCATCACCGGCTCCATGGCTCGCACCATCGAAGAAACCGAGCGGCGCCGCGCCATTCAAATGGCCTACAATAAACAACACGGCATCGAGCCCAAGTCCATCGTCAAGGGCATTCGCGACGTCATTGAAAACACCATTGCGGCGGAAGAAGAGGAAGCCTTCGATGAAGACTTCGCCAAGGAAGACATCTTGGCCATGTTGAAGAATCTCGAGACGGAAATGTTCAAGGCTGCCGAGCAACTGGACTTCGAACGGGCGGCGAGCATCCGCGATCAAATAAGAGAAATAAAAGAACGCTACGGATTAAATGAATAAAGAGAAAGGAAATAGATGAATCCATCCATTGAACAGGCGATCCACATTCACGGGGCGCGCCAGCACAATTTAAAAAATCTCGACGTCTATATTCCGAGAAATAAAATGACGGTCATCACGGGCCTCTCCGGCTCCGGCAAGAGCTCCCTGGCCTTCGACACCATTTACGCCGAAGGACAGCGGCGCTACGTGGAAAGCTTGTCTTCCTACGCCCGGCAATTTTTGGGGCAGATGGACAAGCCCGAGGTGGACTACATCGAGGGCATGAGCCCGGCCATCGCCATCGACCAGAAGACCACGTCGAAAAATCCACGCTCCACCGTGGGCACGGTGACAGAAATTTACGACTACATCCGCCTGCTCTACGCCCGTGTGGCGAAGCCCTATTGCCCGGTGTGCGGAAAGCCCATCGAGGCCTTTGCGGAAGATCAGATCGTGGACAAGATTATGGAAATGGAGGAGGGCACGCGCTTTCAACTCCTGGCCCCGGTAGTGCGCCAGAAAAAAGGCCAGCATAAAAAAGTCCTGAACCGCATTCGCAAGGAAGGCTTTTTGCGCATGATCATCGACGGAGAAATGCACCGCACGGAAGAAGAGATTGAGCTGGATAAAAATAAAATCCACGACATCTTCATCGTCGTGGATCGCATCATTATTCGCGAGGGAATCGAGAGCCGCCTCACGGACAGCATCGAGACGGCACTGGAGATCTCCGGTTCCACGGTGATCGTGGACACCATGGACGGCAACGAAAAGCTTTACTCCACGAGCTACTCCTGCCCCGAGCACGATATTTCCATCGAGCCCGCCACGCCTCGGTCTTTTTCCTTTAACACGCCAATGGGGGCCTGCCCCACCTGCAAGGGCTTGGGAAGCAGCCGCCGGGCGGATCCGGAGCTCATCATTCCCAATAAAGAGCTATCCATCGACGAAGGGGCCATCGCCTGCTACGGCACCACGGAAGGCACCTATTACAAAGAAATCATCGACCAAATCGCGGCCAGACACGATTTTTCCACGAAGGCTCCGATTAAAGATGCGCCGAAGGCCATGATCGACGAATTAATGCACGGCACGAAAGAGCCCCTGCACTTCGTCTTCGAATCCCATTTTAGCGGAGAGAAGGAGTACGCCGGCCACTTTGAAGGGATATTAAACAATTTAAATCGCCGCTATCGCGAGAGCACCAGCGATCGCGCCATGGAAAGAATCGAAGCTTTCCTTTCGGACATTCCCTGTCCCGATTGCCACGGGGCGCGGCTGAAGATGGAATCCTTGGTCTTTAAGCTTGGCGGAAAAAACATTTACGAATCCACCCTGCTTTCCGTCATCGACGCCATGGATTTCTTCGATTCCCTGGATCTCAGCGACATGGATCGAAACATCGCCGATCAGATTTTAAAGGAAATTCACGAGCGGCTCTCCTTCTTAAAAGAAGTGGGCCTGGGCTACCTTACCTTGGCCCGCATGGCGGGCACCTTATCCGGCGGCGAAGCCCAGCGGATTCGCCTCGCCACCCAAATCGGCTCGGCCCTCGTGGGCGTCACCTATGTACTTGACGAGCCCTCCATCGGCCTCCACCAAAAAGACAATGCCATGCTCTTAAAATCCCTTCGGAATCTGACGGACATCGGCAACACCCTCATCGTCGTGGAACATGACGAAGACACCATGCGGGAAGCCGACGAGATCTTGGACATCGGTCCCGGCGCAGGCGTCCACGGCGGCCACATTGTGGCACAGGGCAGCTACGACGAGATCATTCAAGTGGAAGAATCCCTCACGGGGCAATACCTTTCCGGGAAGAAAAAAATTCCCGTGCCGAAAGAGCGGCGGCCCTACACGGGGGATGAGATCGTCGTCTACGGCGCGGCGCAAAACAATTTAAAGGGCATCGACGTACACTTCCCTCTGGGACAATTTATCTGCGTCACCGGCGTCTCAGGTTCGGGGAAGAGCTCCCTCATCAACGAGATCTTGAAAAAGGCCGTAGCTCAAAAGGTAAACAAAAACAAAGTGCGTCCGGGCAAGTACGAAAAGATCGAGGGCTTGGAGCACGTGGACAAAATTGTGTCCATCGATCAAAGCCCCATCGGCCGCACGCCCCGATCCAATCCCGCCACCTACACCGGCGTCTTCGATTCCATTCGCGACGTCTTCGCCCAAACCAACGAGGCGAAAATTCGCGGCTACGCCAAGGGCCGCTTCTCCTTTAATGTGAAGGGCGGCCGTTGCGAAGCCTGTAAAGGCGACGGGATTTTGAAAGTGGAAATGCACTTTCTCCCCGACGTCTACGTACCCTGCGAAGTTTGCGGCGGCAAGCGCTACAATCGGGAGACGTTGCAGGTTAAATTCAAGGGCAAAAACATCGCCGACGTCCTGGACATGACCGTGGATCAGGCGGCGGAATTTTTCGAAAACCACCCGCGAATCTTACGAAAAATCATTACCCTGCAAGAAGTGGGCCTGGGCTACATTAAGCTCGGACAGCCCTCCACCCAATTGTCCGGCGGCGAGGCCCAGCGGATCAAGCTGGCCACGGAGCTTTCCAAGCGGGGGACGGGCAACACCCTCTATATCCTTGACGAGCCCACCACCGGTCTTCATGCCGAAGACATTCGAAAGCTTTTAGGCGTCCTTTCCAAGCTTGCCGACATGGGCAACACCGTGGTGGTCATCGAGCACAATCTGGACGTCATCAAAGTGGCGGATCACATTATCGACTTGGGGCCCGACGGCGGCGACGGCGGCGGCGAAGTGGTGGCCACGGGCCGGCCCGAGGACGTGGCGAAAAACGAAAAGTCTTACACGGGCATCTATCTGAAACCGCTTCTGGAAAAATAAAGCAAGATTGACGCAAATCCTTTGATAAAGGGCCTACTTATAGTAGACAGTTTTCGAAAAGCGAAGTAAATTTCGATTAAGGCAAACGAGAAACACCGTTTCTCAATATCTTTCGGATTTTCTTGTGGATTTTAACACGATATAGTATAATTTCACAAAAGAAAAAACAAAGAAGGAGGCCTTAATCTTGAATACAGAAAAATTTTTCGAGAGCGATCGGAATTGTCGCAAGGGAAGAATCCATTCGACTTGCGCGTCCGGCCCTAAAAGACGACGCCGATACAAATGATAGCCGATGTATTTAAGATTGAAGGGAGAAATAAAGTGAAAAAGACAGGTTTACTTACAATTTTAGCCATGATCATGGCATTTGCATTGGTCGGTTGCGGATCCGGTGCGAAAAACGGAGAAAAGGCCGCCAACAACGCAGGCAATAAAGAACCCGCTCAAGTGAGTCAAGAAGACATGGACGCCGCCGTCAAGAAGATTAAGGACAACGGCAAATTAGTCCTGGCCACCAGCGCCGACTACCCGCCCTACGAATGGCACTTAATAAAAGACGGTAAAGACGAAATCGTCGGCTTCGACATTGAAATCGCCAAAGCCATTGCCGATGAAATCGGCGTAGAACTTGAAATCAAGGATTTGGATTTCGACGGCATTATCCCGAGCATTACCTCCGGTCAAGCGGACATCGGCGTCGCCGGTCTTTCGGCTACTCCGGAACGTGAAGAAGCGGTCAACTTCTCCGTACCCTACTTCACCAACGAACAAGTGGTCCTCGTTCGCAAAGAGGATGCGGATAAATACAAGAAGATGGAAGACTTTGCCGGCAAGGTCGTCGGTGCGCAAACCGGTTCCCTCCAAGAAGAAACCGTCCGCGAAAACTTCCCGAAAGATGTGGAATTAAAGAGCTTAGCGAAGTTAAACAACTTGGCTATGGAAGTTAAGAATAAAACCGCCGATGCACTGGTCATTTCCAGCAGTGCCGGCGCACAATACGCAAAACAATTCCCCGAACTCGTCGTCATCGACGCAGGCGTACCCGAAGAACCGGGCGTATGTGTAGCCAATAAAAAAGGCGACGACGCCTTTACCGCCTACATTAACCAAGTGGTACAAAAATTAATCGACGAAGGCAAGATCGAAGGCTGGATTGCGGAATACGAAAAATTAGCCGACGAATCCACAGGCGATGGAGGCGCTGAAGAAGCGACAGCCGACAACGCAGCAGAAAACAACGGCAAGTAAAATTGCCCGAACCATAGAGTTAAAACTGTTTCCTCGTGAAACAGTTTTTTCTATCGAGGAGGAAAAATGGACTTAATGAAATCTTGGATGGCCTTTTTAAATAAATACGGTCCATCCTATTTAGAAGGCACCTTGATGACCCTGAAGCTCTCCTTTTTAGGGGTATTCTTCGGTTTTATCCTGGGCATTTTAATCGTGCTGCTTCGTCGGTCGAAGTTAAAGCCTCTGCAAACCATCGCAAAAATTTACGTGCAAATGTTTCGCGGCACGCCATTATTGGTTCAAGTAACGATATTCTACTACGGCTTTTCCAGCGTGCTCCCCGATCAATACGCGGCCTTAAAAAATCCCTTTGCCTTAAGTTTAATCGCCGTATGCATGAACTCCTCGGCCTATGTGTCCGAGATTATCCGCGGCGGGATCAACGCCGTGGATCGCGGCCAAGGGGAAGCGGCGGCATCCCTGGGCATGAAGAAAAGCCAAATTATGCGCTACATTATCTTGCCCCAAGCTATTAAAACCGTGCTTCCGGCCCTGTGCAATGAGTTCGTCACTTTGATCAAAGAAACGGCCATCGTCTCCATCGTCGGCGTAAGCGACTTAATGTATCAGGCAAAGATCGCCCAAGGGGCGAGCTACAAACCCTTTATGCCCAATGTGACGGCGGCGCTTATCTACTTGATTCTCGTAACCGGCCTTTCCAAGGTCATCAGTGTGTTTGAAAAGAGGTTGGCTAACAGTGATTCGCATTCATAATCTGACAAAAAGTTTCGGCGACAACCAAGTCTTAAAAGGCATCTCCACGGAAATCGCAGACGGAGAAGTGGTGGTCGTCATCGGGCCTTCGGGCTCGGGGAAATCCACCTTCCTGCGCTGTTTGAATCGCCTGGAAGAAGCCGACGGCGGCGAAATTATCTTCGAAGGCGTGGACATTAACGACAAGAACACGGAAATCGAAAAAATCCGTGAAGATATGGGCATGGTCTTTCAATCCTTTAATCTCTTTCCCCACAAAACCGTCATGGAAAATATCACCATGGCGCCGGTGCTGGTAAAGGGCGCGGATCAAAAGGCGGCTGAAGCCAAGGCGGAAAAACTCTTAAATCGCGTCGGCCTTTTGGACAAAAAAGACAGCTACCCCAATCAACTTTCCGGGGGACAAAAACAGCGGATCGCCATTGTGCGCGCCCTGGCCATGGAGCCCAAAGTCATGCTCTTCGACGAGCCCACGTCGGCATTGGACCCGGAAATGGTCGGCGAAGTGCTGGACGTTATGCAACAGCTTGCCGCCGACGGCATGACCATGGTCGTCGTCACCCACGAAATGGGTTTTGCAAGAGAAGTGGGGGATCGGATCCTTTTCCTAGACGAAGGCTATTTGCTGGAAGAGGGCACGCCGGAAGAAGTGTTCGGCCACCCGAAAGAAGCCCGGACGCAAGAATTCTTAAACAAAGTGCTGTAAAATCATTGCAGCTACATTCCTATTATCATTCCGAAGAATCGAGAGGCCCATGGTCCCTCGTTTTTTTCTTGGGAATGTATTTCCGAAAAGGGTAATAATCAGAAGAAAGGAGCGTTATGAATAAAAAAGTATTAAACGGCTTGCGACTCGTTTTGGTCCTCGTGCTTGTGTTTTCTTTGGGAAAGATCGGCCTCTATTACAAAGATCAACACGTCTACGATCGAAACGAAGCCCGCATAGAGGAAAAATACAGAGCAGGCGAAAAGGCCGCCGCGAAAGATGCCGATAAGGCCGCCGCGGAAAAAATCGCGGCCCTGAAAAAAGACTATCCCGATTTGGTGGCCTGGATCGAAATTCCCGGAACGCCCCTCTCCCTGCCCGTGGTGCAGGGGAAGGACAACGACTATTACCTGAATCACGACATCGAGAAAAGCCGAAACGCCCTCGGCGTGCCCTTTATGGATTACCGAAACAAGGCGGATTTTTCCGATCAAAACACGATCATCTACGGCCACCGCGTGAAAAACGGCAAAGTCTTTCATCCTCTTTTGTCCTACGAGGATCCGGAGTTCGTAAAGACGGCGCCGAAAATCGTCGTGGATACGGAAAAAGGGCGAAAGGTGTATAAAATTTTCGCCGCATACAAGGCGAATCCCTACGAAGATTTCCGCTCCATTCAATACGAAGGTAAGCGCCTCGCCGCCTTCCGTACGCGACTGGAAACAAAAAATATACTGAAAGATCCCTTGAATTGGCAGGAAGAAAAAATCATCACCCTGCAAACCTGCTCGGGAAAAGAAGAGCGAATGGTCCTTCACGGCCGCCTCGTGGAGGAAAAATAAGCACAAAAAAAGCGTCTCATCGAGAGTGATGAGGCGCTATTTGTTTACCTTTACTTACTTGCATCTTCCAAGAAGCGTTCCCCGACGCGGAAGATATCGCCGGCGCCCATGGTGAGGATCACATCGCCCGGGCGGCTTTTGTCTTTGATGTAGTCCAAAATATCGTCCTGTTCGCCGATGTAGATGGCTGAATCGTGATTGGCCTTTACCGCATTGACCAAGGTTCTCGAGTGGATGTCGCCGTAGTCTTTTTCACGCGCCGCGTAGATGTCGGCGATAATGGTCATGTCGGACTCGGAGAAGCTGTGACTGAAGCTGTCGAGAAGAAGCTTGGTGCGGGTGTAGGTGTGGGGCTGGAAGATACAGATCAGCCGATTTTTCACCGTGGGCTTTAATGCATGGAGGGTGGATGCGATCTCCGTCGGGTGGTGGGCGTAATCGTCGATGACGCGAATGCCGCCCGCTTCACCCTTGTATTCCAGGCGGCGGCCCACGCCGTGGTAGCCGAGGACGCCTTTAATGGCATCTTCCACGGGGACGTTGTTTTCCACGCAGGCGCTGATGGCGGCCAGGGAATTGGACACATTGTGGAGCCCCATGACTTGCAGCTGAATTGGCGCGATCATCTCGCCGCGAATGTACAGATCGTAGCTGGGTCTGCCCGTGTGGGAGTCGATGACGAGATTGCGGGCCTCGTAATCGGCGGCTCCTTTGTGGCTGAAGGTCACGACGCGGCCCTTGGTGGCATCTTTCATGCCGTAGGCGTAGTCATCGTCTTTGTTTAGAATCAACACGTCCCCTTCGCCGAGGTTGCCGGCGTAGGCCCGGAAAGTTTCCAGAATGTGGTCAATGTTGTCGAAGAAGTCCAGGTGGTCTTCGTCGATGTTTAAAATAATCGCCGTAGAGGGGAAGTATTTCAACACATTGGCCCGGTACTCGCAGGCTTCGGTGAGGAAGAAATCCCCGTCGCCGATGCGCACATTGCCGCTGATTTCGCCGAGGTTTCCGCCGACCATAATGGTGGGGGAGAATGGCTCATCTTTAATGGCCGTGGCGATCATGGACGTGGTGGTGGTCTTTCCGTGGGTGCCGGAGACGGCGATGGAGACGTGGAAATTCTTCATGACGGCGCCGAGGAACGTGGCGCGGTCCACGACGTCGATTTTTTTTGCGACGGCCGCCCGATATTCGGGATTGTCCATTTGAATGGCGTCGGTGTAGACGACGAGATCCGCGTCTTCGATTTGGGCGGGGTCGTGGTCTTCGTAAACCGTAATGCCTAGTTCCTGAAGATGTTCTGTAATGGGCGAAGCTTTTCGGTCACTGCCGGAGATGGTGTAACCTTTGGAAAGCATCAGTGCCGCGAGGCCGGACATGCTGATGCCGCCGATGCCGATAAAGTGGATATGGTGATAATCCGTTGTTCCAAATTGGAATTGAAACATGCTTACCTCACTTCCTGGTAGTTATTTATAAGACGACAAATAAAAAAATTGCGGAAAATCCGCAATTTCTTATTTTCCGGAGTAGAATTCGACGATCAGTTGATCTTCGATTTCGATCGGGATATCTTCACGAGCGGGTTCGGAGCTTAAGGTAGCTCGATTGTTCTTTTCCTTCGTGATGTAGGGATAGGCGTTGACGAAGTTCGTTTCGTAGTTTTCTTTGAACATGTCAACTTTGCGGCCGCGGTCGCTTAAGGAAATCACGTCGCCGACTTGGACTTGGTAAGAGGGAATGTTGATTCTCTTGCCGTTTACGTGAATGTGACCGTGGGTAACCATTTGTCTTGCTTGACGAATGGAGGATGCAAAACCCATACGATACGTTAAATTATCTAAGCGGACTTCTAAGCGTTTAACAAGTGCAGGGCCGGTTTCTTCTTCCGCCTTTTGAGCGTCGAGGACGTAGCGGTAGAATTGTTTTTCCATTACGCCATAGTAAGCTCTGAGTCTTTGTTTTTCCAACAATTGCTTCCCGTATTCGGTTAACTTCTTGTCGGAGCGAGCCGTGCCTCTGCCGGCGCGGTTCATCGCCTTGGGATGTCCACATACGTTCAGACCTAATCTTCTGGATTGTTTAAATCTAGGTCCCATCATTTTTGCCATTGTCTTCACTCCTAAATTATTATTTGCCGCGATAATTTAGAACCTCTGGTATTATACAAGAAAACAGAGGACATGTAAAGGGAAAAAGGCCATATTCCGCTTTTTTCTCCCTTGTGCTATACTAAAAACAGACTTGCGAGGAGGACTTATGCATATCATTTTTCAAGACACGCAATACGTCGATGTGGTGGCCGGAAAGGTCATTGACCGCAGAGACATTGAGATTAAAGACGGCAAGATCGCGGCCATTGCAGGCGCCTATACATTAGAAGGCGCCGAAATCATCGACGGCAGGGATCTCTTGCTCGTGCCGGGCTTTGTCAACGCCCACACCCATTTGGGCATGAGCTATTTCAGAAATTATGCCGACGACATGGATTTAAATACCTGGCTCACCAAGGCGATTTGGCCCTTGGAAGCCCACTTGACCCGAGACGATATTTATTGGTCCAGCATGCTTTCCATGGCGGAAGGAATTTTATCGGGCACAACGACTTTCTGCGACATGTACTACCACATGGACATGGTGGCCCAGGCGGCGGTGGCCATCGGCATGCGGGGGCTTTTAACCCGAGGCCTTACGGACAGCGACGGCGCAGGGGACGAAAAGCTGGAAGAAGTGCGCATGCTTTACATTAACAGCCACGGACTGGGCGATGATTTGTTGGAGGTAGCTCCGGCGCCCCACGCCATTTACACCTGCAGCGGCGATTACATTAAAGACATTATCCGACTTGCCGGAGAACTGGACGGCGTGCTCCACACCCATTTGTCCGAATCGAAAAAGGAGATGGAAGACGCCGAAGCCCTTTACGGCACGACGCCCATTCGCTACATGTGGAATCTCGGGCTGGATCAGGTGCGCACCATCGCCGCCCACTGCGTCCACATGACGGAAGAGGACATGGATTTAGTGGATCCCGAGAAGTTTTTCCCGGTGCACAATCCTTCCAGCAATTTAAAATTGGCGAGCGGCATCGCGCCCGTGCAAAAGATGTTGGATAAGGGCCTCACCGTGGCACTGGGAACCGACGGGGACAGCTCCAACAACAATCAAAACATGCTTGAGGAGATGCACCTGGCCGGACTTTTGGCCAAGGGCGTGAGCTACGATCCCGAAGCACTGAAGGCGGAAGATGTGCTCCGCATGGCCACCATCAACGGAGCCAGGGCCTTGGGGCGGGATTTTGAAATCGGATCCATCGAAGTAGGAAAGCTCGCCGACATTAGCTGCTTTAATTTAAATTCGCCGAGCTTCACGCCCCGGAACAATTTAATCAGCGCCCTGTGCTACTCGGCCCAGGCGGAAGATGTGAAACACGTTTTGATCGGCGGGAAGTTTGTATTAAAAGACCGCAAATTGACCCGCGTGGATCTGGACGACATTCGTGAAAAAGTGGAACGGAAATTTCAACAGCTGATCGACCGCAAAGAATTAAGCGATGCGATTAAAGGCGACCTTTAGGCCGCGGAAAGAGAGGACATCATGGATAAAAAAGTAGTATACTCGGCCATTCAACCTTCGGGCAGCTTGACCATCGGCAATTATTTAGGCGCACTGAGCAATTTCTCCGATTTGCAGGAAGAATACCAATGCATTTACTGCGTCGCCAATATGCACGCCATTACCGTGCCCCAAAATCCCGCCGATTTAAGAAAGCGGACCTTGGATTTGATCGCCCTCTACGTGGCCTGCGGCATCGATCCCGAAAAATCCATTCTCTACATTCAGTCCCAAGTGCCGGAGCACACGGAGCTGGCCTGGGTGTTAAACACCATTACCTCCATCGGCCAGTTAAACCGCATGACCCAATTTAAGGATAAATCCAAAAAGCAAAAAGAAGTGTACGCCGGGCTTTTAAACTACCCGGTGCTCATGGTGGCGGACATTCTTCTCTATCAATCGGCCTTTGTGCCCGTCGGGGAAGACCAACGGCAACACATCGAGCTCACCCGCGACATCGCCGAGCGCTTCAACACCCGCTATTCGCCCACATTCACCATTCCGGACATTATGGCGCCGAAGGTGGGGGCGAAGATCATGAGTCTGCAGGATCCCACATCGAAAATGAGCAAATCCGATCCCGACGAAAACGGCTTTATTTTAATTCTCGACGAACCCGACGTGATTCGCAGAAAAATCAAGCGGGCGGTCACCGACTCCAAGGGCACCATCGCCTACACCGACGAGCAACCGGGGGTTAAAAACCTTCTCGACATTTACTCGTCCTTTAAGCACATCAGCCCCGAGGAAGCACTCAGGGAATTTGAATCCGCAGGCTACGGCGAGCTGAAAGAAGCTGTGGCAGAAGCCGTGGTTGAAGGTCTCGCGCCGGTACAAGAGCGCTTCCACGCCATTCGCGGCGACAAGGAACAATTGGAAGCCATTTGCCGAGACGGTGCGGAAAAAGCATCCTACTTGGCACAGAAGACGCTAAGAAAGGTATACAGAAAAGTCGGATTAGTACAATTTTAAACAAGTCTTGATTTTTTACAGAAAATTTTCTATAATGAACCTATCTTTAAACATGTGAAGGAGGAGTAGATTGTCCCTCGTCCATAGAGAGGTCGCGCGTGGTGGAAGCGATCGGCGAAGCAATTGAAGGTCGCCTTCATCCTTTTTTCGTGAGAGCGAAACGGCGTCCCGTCGTTATGGGGAAGAAGTGCCGTAGCAATACGGAATAAAGGTGGTACCGCGGAATCTCGTCCTTTTCAGGGCGAGATTTTTTAGTAGGAGGAATTATGAACAGTATGCAGAAAACCTATAATCCCAAGGATTTCGAATCGCGCATCTACGCCGATTGGATGGAAAAAGGCGAGTTTACGCCGGATCGCGAAAAGGACAAGGCGGCGGGGAAGAAGCCCTTTACCATCGTCATGCCGCCGCCGAATGTTACGGGGAATTTGCACATGGGTCACGCCATGAACAACACCCTGCAGGATATTTTAATTCGCTTCAAGCGCATGCGCGGTTACAGCGCCCTGTGGATTCCCGGAACGGACCATGCCTCCATTTCCACGGAAGTAAAAGTCGTGGAAAAGTTGCGCAGAGAGGGCAAGTCCAAAGACAGCTTGGGCCGGGAAAAATTCCTGGAAGCCGCTTGGGCCTGGACGGAAGAATATGGCGGCAACATTAAAAACCAATTAAAGAAGCTGGGCGTATCCTGCGACTGGTCCAGGGAGCGCTTCACTTTAGACGAAGGCCTATCCGCCGCCGTAGAAGAAATGTTTATTCGCCTCTACAATAAAGGCCTGGTCTATCAGGGCGATCGCATCATTAACTGGTGCCCTCACGACAAAACCGCCCTTTCCGATGCGGAAGTGGAACACGAGGAGCAGGAAGGCAAGATGTGGACCTTCCGCTACCCCATCGACGGCGAAGACGACGCCATTATGATTTCCACGACTCGGCCGGAGACCATTCCCGGGGACTTGGCCGTCGCCGTCAATCCGGAAGACGAACGCTATAAAGATTACGTGGGCAAATACGCCGTGATCCCCGTCATCGACCGGAAGATCCCCATCATCGCCGACAGCTACGTGGAATCTGAATTCGGAACCGGCGCCGTAAAAATCACCCCGTCCCACGACCCCAACGACTTCGAAGTAGGCGCGCGCCACGATTTGGGCCAACTTCTGATTATGGACGAAGAAGCCAGACTCAACGAAAACACCGGCAAATACTGTGGCTTGAGCCGTGAAGAAGCGCGTAAAGCCATTGTTAAGGATTTCGACGAAGGCGGCTATTTGGTAAAGATCGACGATCACCACAACGCCGTAGGCCACTGCGAGCGCTGCAAAACCGTCATCGAACCCATGCTCTCCAAACAATGGTTTGTGTCCATGGAAGAGCTGGCTAAGCCCGCCTTGGAAGCCTACGAAAAAGGCGATCTTCACTTCGTGCCGGAACGCTTCGGCAAGATCTACACCCACTGGCTGGAAAACATTCGCGACTGGTGCATCTCCCGTCAATTGTGGTGGGGCCATCGCCTGCCCGTCTACTATTGCGACGATTGCGGCGAGGTGATGGTATCGAAAGAAGCCGTTCACACCTGCACCGCCTGCGGCAGCAAAAACATTCGCCAAGACGAAGATTCCTTGGACACCTGGTTCAGTTCCGCCCTGTGGCCCTTCTCTACCATGGGCTGGCCGGACTCCACGCCGGATTTGGATTTCTACTATCCCACCGACGTCTTGATCACCGGCTACGACATCATCTTCTTCTGGGTCATTCGCATGGTCTTCTCCGCCATTGAAATTACCGGCGAACTGCCCTTCACCGACGTCTACCTCACCGGGCTTATTCGCGACGAACAGGGCCGCAAAATGTCCAAGAGCTTGGGCAACGGAATCGATCCTTTGGACGTCATCGACCAATACGGCGCCGACGCCCTGCGCTTTACCTTGATCACCGGCTCCACTCCGGGCAACGACATGCGCTTCAGCTACAAGCGTGTGGAAAGCAACCGCAACTTCTGCAACAAATTGTGGAACGCGTCTCGCTTCGTGCTCATGAATCTGCCGGAAGATTTCTACGACGCCAAGGTGATGAAGGAAAAACTCCATTCGGAAGACCGCTGGATCCTAACCCGCGTCGATGAAACCATTGTGGAAGTTCAGGAAAAAATCGAAAAATACGACATCGGCATGGCCGCCGAAGCGGTACACGACTTTATTTGGGACGAATACTGCGACTGGTACATCGAAATGGTGAAGCCGCGCCTCTACGGCGACGACATCGAAGACAGAGAAGTGGTCTATGGCGTGCTCCTCGATGTGCTTGAAAAGATCCTGAAAATGCTCCATCCCTTCATGCCCTTTATTACGGAAGAAATCTACGCCTTCCTGCCCTCTACGAAAGAAGATCTTATCGTGAGCGCCTGGCCCGAAAGCGGCGTCTACAAATACGACGAAGACGTGGAAAAAATCTCTATTTTGAGAGAAGCCATTCGCGGCATTCGCAATGCCAAGGCGGAAATGGACATCGAGCCCTTCAGAAAGAGCAAGCTCTATCTCTTAACCGACGACGACGCCCGGGCGGAAGTCTACGACGAATTAAAAGATCACTTCGCCAACTTGGCTAACTGCACCGACATCGAGCGAATTCCCGATCGCGACGCCGTTTCCGACGACGTCATTTCCGTAGTCGTAGAAAAAGCGGAACTCTTCCTCCCCATGAAAGACTTGGTCGACTACGACAAGGAAGCCCAACGGCTGAAAAAAGACATGGAAAAGACCGAAGCTGAAATCGAGCGGGCGGAAAAGAAGCTGGCCAACGAAAACTTCGTCAGCAAAGCCAAACCCGAAGTCGTACAAAAAGAACGGGAAAAACTGGAAACACACAAGGAAAACCTCAAGAACTTAAAAGAACGGGCCGCCTTCGTTCAAAAGCAATTGGCGGATTAGGTTTTTTCTGAAACCAAGGAATTTACAGTTGCTTGATGCGTAATCTCCCTTCGCGAAGGGTAAAGTGTAAGAAGAAGGAAAGATCACACGAGAGGACTCGTGTGAAGGGAGGCATGTTTGTGAGAAAGAGTAAGAAGGTCATGGATATTCTCGTGGCCCTGGTACTTCTCGTCTTTGCCTGCGTTTGTTTCTTCTCATTTTACGGCAGTGCCGTCGGTCTCGACCGGTGGCAGGAAGCGTTGATCGGGATTTTAAATGAGGAATGGGGTTTTTATGCCTTTTCCGTATTCGCGGCTCTTACGGCCGTTTACGGATTGTTCCTTTTCCTGCGCTCATTAACCGTAAAGACGCGGGAAAGAAGCATCCGCATCAAGCATGAGGACGGCGAAGTGTATTTAACGGAATCGTCGGTGCGCTCGGTCGTGGCATGTACGGTGAAAAATTTTTCCGAAGTGACCCGGCCCGAGGTGTCCGTGGACATCCACGGGGGCAAAGAGCCTACGATTCGATCGAAAATTACCTGCGGCGTCGCGGAAGTTACCAATCTGGACGCGTTGTCTGAATCCATTCAGGGACGCGTGCGGGAAAATTTGGAAAACTACGTGGGCTATCCCGTAGGCGATGTGGAAATCACCCTCACCGAGCCCGGTGAAGTGAAGACAGAACAGGTTGCGGGGTGAGGCGATGCGATTATTTACACAAGATGAACAGCAGCAGCTGCACTACCTGGGCGATTACGACATCGTTCCGCAAAACGTTGCGGCACCCCAAATCGCGGAAAGCGGAAGTGCGCCTGCGGAAAGAAGGCGGTTGGGAGATTTATTTTCCTCGCCCCTCTTCAGACGCTACAAGAAAACCGTCGGCGGCATGGTGATGGGCCTTATTATCGGGATTTTATTCATCACCATCGGATTTTTCAAAACCCTGCTCCTCGCCATTTTAATCGGTGCGGGCTTTGTGGTAGGCGGTTTCTTCGACCGCAATCCCGTCGTACTCAAGTTTTTAGATTCCATTGGTTAAGAGAAAGGACCGGATCATGACAAGCGAAATCAAAAAAAATGCAGAAGAAGTAAAAGAAGCTTTAAAGGATTTACCGGAAGTTCCCGGCGAAGAAGCGAAAGAAGTCGAACACAAAGACTCCTTGATCTTCAATAATTCCGTCGTAGAAAAAATCGTCTCCTTGGCCGCCCGCGAAATAAAAGGCGTCTTGGACTTAAAAGGCGGCTTCATCTCCGGCATTACGGAAAGCTTCGGCGCATCCAACGACACCAAGGGCGTCGATGCCACGATCAACGGCAAGGAAGTCGTGTTGGACGTAAAAATCCTTTTGGAATTCGGCCAATCGGCACCGCGGATTTTTGAAGAATTAAAACAATACACGGAAAAACAACTGAAGCTTATGACGGGCTTGGACGTCGTGGAACTCAATATGGAAGTCGTCGACGTACTCACCCGCAAAGACTTCGAAGAAAAGAAACAAAAGAGCATTTCCAATCAAGTCGGATCCAACAAACAAGACTACAATCGTCAATGGTAAATCCAAGGGCTTGATATAAAATCAGTTCGCGAAAAAACGGATGCTGAGATTCTCGGCATCCGTTTTTTTGTGAGCGAAAAGCGGTTTTACTATATAATAATCCTGAGAGATAATATCAAATAAAAATAAATAACGCAGGAGGGATGCATGAGATCTGACGATTTTAAAATGCCCGCTTTTGGTGTGGGGCCGATTTATGTACTTAGCTGTTTGTTTTTAACCACGCTCGGAATCATGTTTCGAAACAAGAGATTTTTGAGTGCAGGCCAGATGGAATGGGAACGACTCATTTTTGTCGCCTTCGGCATTTTATTTTTATTCGGCGGCATGTATCTCTGGATTCATGCAGTGATTTTACAACGCATCAACGAAAAAGTTCGGGAACGGAAGCTTTTAACCACCGGCGTCTACGGATGGGTTCGAAACCCCGTATACAGCGCCTTTTTATTTATCTTTACCGGAGCCCTTCTTTTCGCTGCCAATTATCTCTTGCTCCTACTGCCTATTCTATTTTGGGCGATGCTCACCCTGTTAATGAAGCAAACGGAAGAAAAGTGGTTGCTCCGCCAATTCGGCGAGGAATATGCCCTCTATTGTAGGAAGGTGAATCGCGTGCTTCCTTGGTTTCCGAAAAGGCCAGGTGAGCATTAAAAAACCATCGAGAAAGGCTTCTCGATGGTCTTATGGTGTAAAGATTAAGAGATTATCCGTTTTTTAGACGCTGCATTAATTCCTCCACCTGCGCCTCGTCGGTTTCGCCGGCTAGATTTACCTCAAAGGCGTCGCTTGAGAGGGCAAGTGAAAAGACGAGCACGTCGTCCACGCGCTTTTGATAGACTCTGAACTTGCCCTCGTCGTATACGGCGTAGCTCGCCTTGGGCAACCCGTCTCCTTGGGCCACGGGAGTGGCGGCATCGCCGAACATGGCGAGGACGTCTTTGCCTTCTTCGGTTAAGGTAAGAATCTCGTCAGCATCCTCGATAAAATCGGCATCGCACAATTCGCTCATGTATTGGCACAGAAAGAAGTAATTCATGCGCCCTTCGTTTAAAACAGCGTCGTAAAAATCCTTCCGCCTCACCGGGCCCTTCCATGCGTCGATGGAGGAGAGCAGGTAGAGTTTGTCCGCCGCCAATGTGTGTAATGTTTCCTTTTTCATAGTATCACCTATAAGAATTATAGCACCCGAGGAGAAAAGATGGGCCGGATTCTGATATAATGAATAGATAGTAAAAAGGAGGAGCCTATGGAAAAGAAAGAATTGGTGTTGTACTCGAGGGAAGCCATCGCCGAGCGCGTCGGAGAATTGGCAAAGGAGATTGACGCGGCCTACGCCGGCGAGGAGATTCTGATTATCGGCCTTTTGCGCGGCTGTTTCGTCTTCTGCTCGGACCTTGTTCGGGAAATGAAGAGCAAAATGGAAATCGACTTTATGACCACCTCCAGCTACGAAAACAACGAATCCTCTTCCGGGGATGTGAAGGTGTTCGGCGACTTGCGCAGTGAGGTGAAGGGCCGCCACGTGCTCATCGTCGACGACATTATCGACACGGGCCACACCCTTAAAACGGTGGCGGAAGCCATTGAAAGAATGGAGCCGGCGTCGGTGAAAACGGCGGTGATGCTCGACAAACCCTCCCGCAGACAAGTGGATTTTTCCGCCGATTTTACGGGATTTACCATCGACGATGTCTTTATCGTGGGCTATGGATTAAATTATGGGCCGTATTACAGAAACAAACCCTACATCTACACCTACGAAGATTAATTTCATCGGCCTGCTCTATTGGTGCGTCCCGGCGGCGATTTTGTTTTTGCTCTTAGGGCCGCTGTTTTCAAAGAGAGATCCGTTTTTCGGCATCGTGCTCACGGAGGCGGTGGCGATTTTTCTCCCGGCAATTTATTTCAGGGGCCGCTACGGCGGGAAAAAGCACGGAGGCATGGCCCTTGGCGAGGCGGCGCTCTTGACCGTGGCCGTCTTTCCCATCATCCTCGTGATCAACGGCATTTTTCTCGATGCCTTGAGCCGCATTTATCTTTTGGAAAATCAAAATCTGGACCTGCTCAGGGGCGACGTGGGCCTTTTTAAACAAATCCTTACCATGGCCCTGGCGCCGGCGATTATGGAAGAATTCTTTTTCCGCGGCGTCTTGTGCGAACAGTTTTCCCGCCGCAGCCCGCGGGGCGCCGTGGTTTTGTCGGCGGCACTTTTCGCCATTTTTCATTTCGAATTGCAAAACAGCTTGGCTCCCTTTCTCTTCGGATTGGTCCTGGGCTATATTTACCTCTACGGCGGTTTAAAGGCCTGTATTTTTTCCCATTTTCTTTATAATTTGTCATCCATTCTGTTTATCCACTTCTTTAACGAACGGTGGATCGCGTCCTTTTCAAAGGCGGGGATCGTGCTTCGCCTGGGCGGCGTAAAAAATGCCACCACGGTGATGCTCCTCGTGGCGAGCGCCGTGGGCGTGGCTTTGATTTTGCGCGCCTCCATAAAAAGGCCCTTGCCTCGCGGAAAGCAAGTGGTGCGGCGCAAGGAGTGGATTCCGATTGCCATGCTCGCGGCAGTTTATGTGATTCAATTACTTGTATAGGAGGTCGATGATGGATAAATTAGCACAAGCGACAGAAATTTTAAAAAATGCGAAGTACGCCGTCTGTTTAACCGGCGCCGGCATCTCCACGGAATCGGGGATTCCCGATTTCAGAAGCGATAGGGGCTACTACACCAATTTTATTCCGGAAGATGCCCTGTCCGTCGGCGTGTTGGAAAGTAATCCGCAGCGCTTTTACAAGGAAGGCTACACGATTTTAAAGGATCTGGAAGGCAAAAAGCCCAATCCCGGCCACGTGGCTTTGGCTAAAATGCAGGAAAAGGGCATTATTCACGAAATCATTACGCAAAACATCGACGATTTGCATCAGGCGGCCGGCGCGAAGAATGTGCTTCAGGTGCACGGCGACGCCTCCACGGCCCGTTGTGAACGTTGCAACTACCGGGAAGATTTCAAGGCCTTCGACGAGCGGGTGCAGTCGGGGGACATTCCTCCGAAATGCCCGAAGTGCGGCGGCGTGATGCGAACCAATGTGGTTCTTTTCGGCGACGCCATGCCCCAAGCCTTTGACGACGCCGTGCGCGCCACGGAAAAAGCCGACACCATGATCGTCGTGGGCAGCTCTTTAAAGGTCATGCCCGTGGCCTATTTGCCGCGAATGGTGGAGCATTTAATCATCATCAACAAGGGCACCACGCCCTACGACCATAATGCGGATGTGATTTTCGACGGGGAAGCCTCGCCCATTTTAACGGAATTGGAGAAGCGACTCAGTGAGTGAATACGAAGCCTTTAGCCTGATCTATGACGCCGTCATGGCCAATTACGACTACGACGAGGCCTTTCACTGGGTGAAAGGCGTGGCCGGTGAAAGGGATCGACTCGACATTCTTGAAATGGCCATGGGCACGGGAAAGCTTACGGAAAAGCTCACGGCCATGGGCACGGTGGTAGGCTTCGATCGCTCCGAAGAAATGTTGATGCAGGCCTACCGTCGCCTCTACAAAAATCCCCGGGCCAAGTGGACAAAAATGGATCTGCGGAATTTTTCCTTCGGCAAATCCTTTGACTTGATCCTCTGCCTCTGCGACGGGCTCAATTACTTGCCTGATGAGGCGGATCTCTTGGCGTGCTTTAAACAGGTGCGAGCCCATTTAAAAACGAACGGCCGCTTTCTCTTCGACTTAAATACCGCCGCCCGTTTTCGGGAATACGGCGACTTAAAAGAAATTCGCGACGAAGAGGACTATTTTTTAACGTGGGAAAATCACTTCGACGGCGATGTGAATCGCTACGTCATTACCGCCTTTTTGGAAGAAGAAGACGGCTCCTACGAGCGCTTCGACGAAATCCACGAAGAGTATGTTTACGATGAAAAGACCGTGAAAAAATGCCTAAAGGAAGCGGGCCTGAAGGTGCTCGCTATGTACGACGGCTATAGTTTTTCGCCTGCGACGCCGCTATCGAAGCGGATCAGTTTCGTCGCGGGAATCGACGAGTAAAGGAGTTTTATGACCGATACATGTATTCGTGCAATGAATGAGAAGGGCACCATTAAAGTGAGCGTGGCCACGGCCACGGCTTTGGTGGAAACCGCCCGCATTACCCATCAAACCTCGGCCACGGCCACGGCGGCCTTGGGGCGGAGTCTAATCGCAGGGCTTTTGCTCCGAAATAAATTAAAGGGCAAAGAGGAGTCCATGACCATGATCGTGGACGGATCCGGGCCTCTCGGAAAAATCGTGGTCACCGGCAGAAACAACGGCCACATTAAAGGCTATGTGGATCATCCCCAGGCGGACCTTCCCAGTCGCGAGACCGACGGCAAGCTGGATGTCGGCGCCGCCGTGGGCCTTCCCGGCACCTTAACCGTGACCATGGACTTGGGCATGCGGGAGCCCTACACGGGAAAAGTCGCCCTCGTGAGCGGCGAAATCGGCGAGGATGTGGCCCAATACCTGTACCAGTCCGAGCAGATTCCTTCGGCGGTAGGCCTCGGCGTCGCCGTGGACACGGATCTAAGCGTGAAACACGCCGGCGGCTTTATTATTGAAATCATGCCCGGCGCCGACAACGACGACATCGAGCACCTGGAAAAGACATTAAAGGGCGTGAAGTCTGTGACGGAACTTTTGGCGCAGGGGCTTGACACAGAAGGGCTCTTGCACGCCCTCTTGCCCGGCTACGAATTGAAGATCTTAAGTGAGGCACCCATCGCCTATGTCTGCGAATGTTCCAAAGAGAAAGTGGCGGATTCCATCGCCGCGCTGCCGGATTTCGAGATTCGCGAAATGATCGAAGAAGACAAGGGTTGCGAAGCCACCTGCCATTTCTGCAATCGCCGCTATCAATTCGACGAAGCGGAACTTGAGGCCATGCTCTCGGCCCACGAGGCGGAGGAGTAAATAATTTCTTCGACCCGTTTAAAAATTTCTTGACAGATCCGTAAAGTTTCTGTAAGATAGAAAAAGGTTGTCGCTGACGACCTTGCCCAGATAGCTCAGTCGGTAGAGCAGCAGACTGAAAATCTGCGTGTCGCTGGTTCGATTCCGGCTCTGGGCACCACTTGCGGAAGTGGCTCAGTGGTAGAGCATCGCCTTGCCAAGGCGAGGGTCGCGAGTTCGAATCTCGTCTTCCGCTCCAAGCTCGGTTCATACCGGGCTTTTTTCTTACCCAAAAACATGACGAGGAGGCCGATCAATGAAAATCATCAGAATTCTTTTGCCGCTCATACTAGTCGGCATACTGGTCATCTATACGATTCAAAGAGCAAAGAAGATGCAGGATTCGCAGGATAAAAGTGAAGAGGAGAAAGCCGAGAATCATATGGCCGAGGGCATGGCCATCGGCATGTGCTTCGGCACGGCGACGGGAATCGCCTTGGGCGCGGAAAACCTGGCCATGGGAATCTCCGTCGGCATGTTGTTGGGCATGCTCGTCGGAATGAATGTAAAGGACAAATAGCTTTTAAACCGGACTTATTTTTTGCTTGGGCACCTGTTTCGGCAGGTGCTGTTTTTTATGTCGGAATGAAAGCGTGAGGCCGAAGAAGTAAAAAAGGGCACAAAAAAACCGCCGAGCTTTCTCGACGGTTTGGAGGCGACACCCGGACTTGAACCGGGGATAAGGGTGTTGCAGACCCGCGCCTTACCACTTGGCTATGTCGCCTTACCTATTGACTATGTCAGTATAACATAGACTTTAAATATAAGCAAGGCGGATTTTTTGACTAGAGAAATTGGCGCCGATGCCCTATCCGCCGTCCATTCTATGGTATAATGAACCATTAGATCAGAGCACAAACCGAAGGGAGTACTTATGAAAGAGTTACTTGAAAAATTGGAATCCGGCGCACTGTCCGCCATTGACGGCGCCAAAACCATGGATGATTTGGAAAAAATTCGCCTGCAATACCTCGGTAAGAAAGGTGAATTAACTCAAATTTTAAAGGGCTTAGGTAAGTTATCTAAGGAAGAACGCCCCATCGTCGGCAGTTTTGCCAACGAAGTGCGGGAAAAAGTTCAGGGAAAGCTTGAAGAAAAAATCGTCAACCTGAAAGAAAGCGTCTACGAAGCGCAAATGGAAGACGAATACCTGGACGTCACCTTAGATGCAGGGAAGCTCCGCGTCGGTCATCGCCATCCCCTTTTAAAGACGAAAGAAGAATTGGAAGATCTTTTCGTGGAAATGGGCTTCACCGTCGTGGACGGTCCGGAAATCGAAAGCGTCGCAAACAATTTCGACGCCTTGAATTCCCCGAAAAACCATCCCTCCCGCGACAAGAGCGACACCTTTTACATCGACGATAAAACCTTGCTTCGTACCCACACCTCGCCGATGCAAATCCGCGCCATGAAAGAATACGGCGCGCCCCTTCGCATTGTGAGCAGCGGTCGCGTCTTCCGTTTCGACGACGTGGACGACACCCACTCGCCCATGTTCCATCAATTTGAAGGCCTGGTCGTGGATAAAGGCGTGAGCCTGGCCAATTTAATCGACACATTAAATGTCTTCGTCAAAGAAATGTTCGGCGACGACATGCAAATCAGATACCGCCCCCACAACTTCCCCTTTACGGAACCTTCCACGGAAGTTGACGTCACCTGCCTCGTCTGCCACGGGGAAGGCTGCCCCGCCTGCAACCACACGGGCTGGAGCATGGAACTTTTGGGCGCCGGCGTCGTACACCCCAACGTCCTCAGAAACTGCGGCATCGACCCCGATGTTTACAGCGGTTTTGCCTTCGGCATGGGCATCGACCGGATTGCCATGGTTAAATACGGCATTACGGACATTCGCCTCATGTTTGAAAACGACGACCGTTTCTTGTCTCAATTCTAGGAGGTACTGAAGGATGTTATTACCCAAATCTTGGCTTGAAAAATACGTAGAACTCCCCGCCGACACGCGGACCATGTGCGATGAAATTACCGCCACGGGCAATCACGTGGAATCCATTATCGACCGCAGCAAAGGCCTCGAAGGCGTCGTCGTAGGAAAGATATTGAAAATCGAACCCCACCCCAATGCGGACAAATTGGTGGTCTGCCAAATCGACGTGGGCGGCGAAGAAAAACAAATCTTAACGGCGGCAAAAAACGTCTTTGAAGGCGCCGTCGTGCCCGTGGCGCTGGACGGTGCAAAACTTGCCGGCGGCATGAAAATTAAAGAAACGAAAATGCGCGGCCTCCCCAGCGAAGGCATGATGTGCTCTTTGGAAGAAGTGGGCATGGACACCTCCGTCATTCCGAAAGATGCCCGGGACGGGATCCATATTTTGCCCGATGATGTGCCCCTCGGCAGCGACTACGTGAAGGTACTGGAGCTTGACAAGGAAGTCATCGAGCTCGAAATCACGCCGAATCGCCCGGACTGCTTAAGCGTTCGCGGCATGGCAGTGGAAACGGCGGCTTCCACGAACAGCGCGTTGAAGGAAAATGCCCTTACCGTTACGGAAAACAGCGACGTGGCCATGAAAGATGCTTTTAACGGCCTCAATGTGGAAACGGAAAATGCGCCGCGTTTCTACCTCCGCATGCTTACCGACGTGGAAGTCAAGCCCTCGCCCCTGTGGATGCAAAACGACTTAATGGCCGCCGGCGTGCGCCCCATTAACAACATCGTCGACCTGACGAACTACGTCATGTTGGAATACGGCCAACCCCTTCACGCCTACGACCTGGAACACTTAAAGGGCAAGGAAATCCACGTGCGCATGGCAAAAGACAAGGAAAAAATGCACACCCTGGACGGCAACGAACACATCTTGTGTGAAGACGACATCGTCATTGCCGACAAGGAAGGCATCATCGGTCTCGCAGGCGTCATGGGCGGCGACATCTCCGGCGTCAGCGAAACGACGACCACGGTTATTTTGGAAGGTGCTAATTTCGACGCCGATCACATTCGCAAGACATCGAAGCGCCAAGCCCTCCGCTCGGAAGCCTCCAGCCGTTTCGAAAAAGGCCTGGATCCCAATATGGCGAAAGCAGCCGTGGACCGCGTCTGTGAACTGGCCGTTGAAATCGGCGCGGCAAAAGTAGCCAAAGGCTGCTTCGATCACTACCCGAAAGAAGTCGCGCCCTGGACGGTGGATGCCAAGGTGAGCCGCATCAACGCCCTTTTAGGCACGGAAATTTCCGGCGAAGGCATGGTGAAGATCTTGGATTCTCTCCTGATCCCCACGACTCTGGACGGCGATATGCTTCACGCCACGATTCCCACTTTCAGAGGCGACTTGCACATTTGGGAAGATTTGGCCGAAGAAGTGGGCCGGATTTACGGCTTCGGCAACATTACGCCCCAACCCTTAAAGGGCACATTGACCCGCGGGGGCAAAAGCCTGTTCCGCCGGGTGCAAAAGCGCGCGGAAGACGTGCTTCTCGCCGCAGGTTTCGACGAATTTATGACCTACTCCTTCATGGGCCCCTCGGCTTTCGACCGGATTCAACTGGCGGCGGACGATCCCCTGAGAGAAGCCGTGAAAATTTCCAATCCCCTCGGCGAAGAGTACTCCATTATGCGGACCACCCTTCTTCCCAATATGTTGGATATTTTCGTAAAGAACATGAGCTACAAAAATCCCTCGGCCTACGGCTTTGAATTCGGCAATGTGTTCTCCGTGGACAAAGACGCCGACGGCCTGCCCAAGGAATACATGAAGCTCGCCATCGGTTTCTACGGCGAAGAAGATTTCTATTACCTGAAGAAAACCGTGGCCACGGTCTTGAAACGCCTCGGCATCGACGGGGTGCGCTTCGTTCAGGTACAGGACTTCCCCCTGTTCCACAAGGGACGCCAAGCGGAAGTTTACATCGACGACGAATGCATCGGTCGTTTCGGCTGCATCCATCCGAAGGCCCAAGGGGATTTAGGCATGAAACAACCCGTCTACATGGCCGAATTGGATTTCTCGAAGATCGTGGATAAAGCCAAAGACATCATTACCTACAAGCCCATCGCCCGCTTCCCCTCCATCGAACGGGATTTGGCCTTTATCGTCGACAAGAAGCTCGCGGCACAAGATCTGCTGGACTATGTGGAAAAAGAAGGCGGCGAACTTTTGGAATCCGTGGACGTCTTTGACGTGTACTTCGGCAAGGGCATCGAAGAAGGCAAGAAGAGCATTGCGCTGAAGCTGGCCTTCCGCCACGCCGATCGGACCTTAAAAGAATCGGAAATTGCTCACATTGTCGATGGCATCATCGAAGGAATCGAAGGACAGTTTAACGCCAAATTACGATCTGAATAAGAGGTGTAAGATGACAACGACGCGCGTACAGGTTGAAATTGCAGGCATGACCTTTCACGTTATCGGCGAAGACGACGAAACGTACGTCAAGGCTTTGGCGGATGAGGCCAACGAGCGCATCCAAGATGTGGAAAGCCACAACTACCGCTTAAACGACGTACAGGTATATATTTTAAGTCTCTTAAATGCGTTGGATGAAAAGAACAAGCAGGCCCGGGCCCAAGAAGCGGCCGACGCCTTGGCGGGAGATTCCCAAGGCGTGAAGGAAAAGCTTGAAGAAATCGACGCGCTGAACAAACGTCTGAAAGAAAATTCCGATGCCCTTGAGGCAAAAGACAAGAAGATCCAAGAGCTGGATGCCCGCTTCAAAGAATCCGACAACGAAAAGAAAAAACTCGAGCGGGAAAAGGCGGCCTTATCGGAAGAAAAAGCAGCCGCCGAAGAGCAGTTAAAGGCGAAGGACGACAAGATTCGCGAGCTGGAAGAAAAGAACTACGAAACGCAAATGCGCCTCGTGGATCTGAATAAAGAAATTTACGTCTTGCGCGGTGACCATGAACAGGAATAATCTGGAACTATTGGCACCGGCGGGATCCATGGCGTCTTTTTACGCCGCCATAAACAGCGGCGCCGATGCCGTCTATCTTGGCGGGAAGGAATTTTCCGCCAGAGCAAGTGCACAGAATTTCACGGCAGAGGAGATGGCGAAAGCTGTCTCCTATGCCCATGTCAGGGGCAAGCGCGTCTTCGTCACCTTAAACATTTTGCTTTCCGACGAGGAATGCGAGCGTGCGTTGAATTACGCGGCGGATCTCTATGAAATGGGCGTGGACGCCCTTATCGTACAGGACATCGGCTTTGCGGAGCTCGTTCGCAAGTACTTGCCGGATTTCGAGCTTCACGCCTCCACCCAAATGAGCGTCATGGACCTGGAAGGCGCCCGCTATCTGGAGAAAATGGGTTTCAGCCGCGTGGTGGTGGGAAGAGAAATTTCTCCCGACGAAATTCGCCGCATCAAAGATGGCACGGATCTTGAAATCGAAGCCTTTTGCCACGGCGCCCTCTGTGTTTCTATTAGCGGCCAATGTGAAATGAGCTCTTATATCGGCGCGAGAAGCGGCAATCGCGGCAATTGCGCCCAGCCCTGCAGAAAGCAGTACACCATCGAGGATGCTGCGGGAAATCCCGTTTACGACAAGGGCTATGTGATCAGTCCCAGGGATTTAAACACCATCCAATTTGTGGACCGATTGGCGGAGGCCGGCGTCTATTCCTTTAAACTGGAAGGCCGCATGAAAAGCCCGGAATACGTGGCGGTAGTGACCTCCAATTACAACAAGGCCCTGGGCGGAGAAAATTTTCAAATCGAAGACATGGCCCAGATGTTTAATCGCTCCTACACCAAGGGCGTGGGCTTCGGCGATTTCGGCGACGCCTTTATTACGAAATCGCGCCCCAATCACCGCGGCGTGAAAATCGGCGTCGTGGTAAACAGCGATCCCGAGGGGGGAACGACGGTGGACTGGAAGAGATTGCCCGAGGGCGGGGATCTCTTGGAATTTACCGTGGCCGGGGAAAAGAAGCGCCACACCTTCGCGGGAAAGGCGGAGGATGCTCTGCGCCTGCCCTTTGCCCCCGATGCAGGAACCACGGTGCTGCGCCTCTCTTCGGTGAAGCTCAACGAAGCGGCGGCGCGAGAAGCGGAAGAAATCGCCGGCACGCGCGATGTGCGCGGCCATTTCTACGCCCACATCGGCGAATTGCCCCGCTTTACTTTAAGCGGGGATCATGAGTCCGTGGCTGAGGGAGAGAATCCCCTGGAGCGTGCAAAGAAGGCGAAGGCGAACAAGGATCACATTCGGGAAAATTTAGGGAAATTCGACGGCTCCGTCTACGCATTAAAAGACGTGGAGCTGGACATGGACGACGACGTCTTTTTGCCGATTTCCACGGTCAACGACCTCAGGCGTCGGGCTCTGGCCGATTACGAGAAAAAAGACGAGCGGACGCGGCCGAGTTTCACTTTTTCCGAAAGCTTCAGAAAGAAAACCGTAGAAAAAACCTTGCTTACCGTGGAGATCTCCGAGGAAGAGGCGATTTACGATTTGCCCTATCGGGTCATCGATCGCCTGGAGCTGTACTTTTTGCCCTCAAAAGAGGCTATGGCTTTCTTGAAGGGCGTGGACGTGCCGGTCTATTACAGTTTCCCCTACGAAACGCCGGCGGGCTACGAGAAGGTCAAAAACTTTTTCGATGGCGGCGTCGTTCAAAACCTGGGCCAATTCGAAGACGTGGCCGGGGCTGTCGTGGCCGGGGAAGGACTCAATGTCTTTAACGCCTACAGTTTCCGCCACTTTCATCAGGCCGAGAGCATTATTCCGTCCTTTGAATGCAAGAGGCAACAGCTGGAAGCTCTTTATCGGCGCTTCGGCACCTGCGGCGAGATTTTATACTACGGCTACCCCCGCTCCATGACCATGCGCCACTGCCCCATGAGTTTAGTCAAAGGCTGCGGCGTGGACCGCAAATGCGGCACATGCGCCTTCAGAAAAAATTATCAGCTGCGAGACGAGCGAAACGCCGCCTTTCCCTTCCGTCGCATCGGCGACATGACGGAGATATACAACAGCGTGCCCCTATACCTCGGCGATCGGGCGAAGTCCATTATGGCCATGAAGCCCGCGGCGCTGAAGATTCGCGGACGCATCGGCGAAGACTTAAATAAGATCATTATGGAAGCGAGCCGCGTCATCGAAGGAAAGCCCGTGAAAAAGCCCGTGGTCAGCGAATTTACCCGCGGCCATTTCAACCGTGGAATCATCTAGTAGCAATTGTTTAGAAGAGGAGGAGATATGGCGCCTAAAATCGAAGCCATTCTTGAATTTCACGACATTGTCGAACAATTAAAGAACCTGACGACGTCGAGCATCGGCAAGAAGCGTTGCGAAACCATGCGCTTTTCCGCCGATCCCGCAGTCATCGAACAGAGGCAGCAGGAGACAGAAGAGGCCTTTCGCCTCCTGGTCGAGCGCTCGGCTCCTCCCTTATCCGGCGCCCGCCCCGTGGCGAAAAGCGCCCACTACGCCTCCCGCGGCGGCGTGCTTCACATAAGCGAGCTTTTGGAAATCGGCGATTCCCTTCGCGGCGTCTCTCGCATGCGCAAATACATGGCCGAGGCCGACGAATCCGTGGAAGATCCCTATCCCTCCATTCGCGCCATGGTTTCGGCCCTGTGGACTCAGGGAGATCTCAGAGAGCGCATCGAGGCCACCATCGAATCGGAAGATTCCATTTACGACGACGCCTCCCCGAAGCTGAAGACTATTCGCCGTTCTTTGGCGCGGAAAAAAGATCAGGTGCGGGATAAATTGCAGGCCATTTTAAACTCACAGGACCTGCAGGAATCCCTGCAAGATTCCCTCGTCACCATGCGGGAAGGCCGCTACGTGGTCCCCGTGCGCCACGACGCGAGAAACAAAGTGAAGGGCTTGGTTCACGACATGAGCGCCTCGGGCCAAACGGTGTACATCGAGCCCATGGCCATCGTGGAGGCGAACAACGAGATCCGTCAGTTGGAGCTGGAAGAACGGGACGAGATTCAGCGCATCTTGGAAGAGCTTTCCCAAGAAGTGGGTCAGTACCCGGAAGCCTTCGCGGAAAACGAGCGGCTATTCGGTCAGCTGGATTTCATCTTCGCCAAGGCCAAGCTGGCCTCGGATCAAAACGCCGTGCGTCCCAAGCTTTCCGCGGCGCGGATAACGAAGCTCGTGAACGCCCGCCATCCCTTAATCGACCGCCACAAGGTGGTGCCCTTGAATTTGGAATTAGGCGGCGACAATCAAGGCCTGATCATTACCGGCCCCAACACCGGGGGCAAGACCGTGAGCCTAAAGACCTTGGGCCTCATGGTGCTTATGACCCAATACGGCCTGCACATTCCTGCAGACCGCGGCACCACCGTCGGCATTTACAACGGCGTTTACGCCGACATCGGCGACGAGCAGAGCATCGAGCAGTCCCTCTCCACCTTCAGCGGCCACATGGTGCACATCGTGGATATCTTAAAGGCCGTGGACGAAAACAGCTTGGTCCTTTTCGACGAATTGGGCGCCGGCACCGACCCGACGGAAGGGGCGGCTTTGGCGTTAAGCATTATCGAACACCTTATGGCCAAGGGCGTGAGCTTTATGGCCACCACCCACTACACCCAGCTCAAGCTTTACGCCTTGACCCGGGAGGGCGTGCAAAACGCCTCCATGGAATTCGATGTGGAGACCTTGACACCCACCTATCGCCTCCACGTGGGCGTGCCCGGCAAGAGCAACGCCTTTGAAATTTCGTCTCGCCTCGGCCTCCCGAAAGAAATTTTAGACGGCGCCGAAGATTTTCTGGAAGGTGAAGACATCGCCTTTGAAGACGTGCTCACCACCTTGGAAGCGGAACGCAGCCGCCTTGAAAAGCGGGAAGCGGAGCTGGTGCAACTCACCGGCGAGTACAGGCGGGAAATGGCGGAAGCGAAGAAGACGGCGAATCGCTTAAATGCCGAAAAGGATCAGATTTTGCAGAGGGCGAGAGACGAAGCCCGCCGCATCGTAAAATCCGCCAAGGAAGATGCGGACCTCGCCGTGTCCGAAATACGGGACATTCGCGAGCAGCTACGAAAAGAAGACGCCCAAACCCTGCAACAGGCCCAAGATCTTTTGCGGGAAGGGGGCAAAAAATATCGCGACAAAGACGAAGGCATCGTGCTGAAGCGGGCGGCCAAACCGGCCAAAGCCCTGAAGCCGGGAGACGAAGTCTACGCGGAATCGTTGGGCGTGTCCGCCACGGTACTTGAAGGACCGGACAGTAAAGGCCAGGTCCTTGTGCAGGCGGGTTTAATGAAAATGACCCTGCCCGCCGCATCCTTAATTCGCAGCGAACCACAGGCGAAGGCAGAGAAAAAAGTCAACACGTCGAAAGTGCGGCAAAAGAAGCAGAAGAACGCCAAGGTGGAATTCGATATTCGCGGCAAAACCTTCGAAGAGGCGGAGCCCATTTTGGAAAAAGCACTGGATGACGGCTATTTGGCTTCTCTGGACCGGATACGAATCATTCACGGCAAGGGAACGGGGATGCTGCGCAAGAAAGTAAAAGAATACTTGCGTCACCATCCCTTGGTTAAAAAGCAGGAAGATGCCGAGCCGGCAGAAGGCGGCAGTGGCGTGACCATTGCATACTTAAGATAGGAGAGACTATGATCGATTTTAAAGAACAAATTGCAGAAGGGCTGGCTCGGGAAACGGGGCTGGAGAAAAACGAACTTATTTTAAAAATTGAAACGCCTCCGGACAAAAAAATGGGGGACTACGCCTTCCCCACCTTTACCTTGGCAAAGACCATGCGCAAAAACCCGGCCATTATTGCGCAAGAACTGAAGGAAAAACTGGAAGGCATGGAAGGCATCGAAGAGATCGTCGTTGCCGGACCCTACCTAAACTTTTTCATCGACACGAAAACCCTGGCCGAAAACGTGCTGAAGGCCGTTGTCGAAGAAGGGGACCGCTTCGGCGCATCGAATCTCGGCGAAGGCAAGACCGTCATCGTGGAATACTCCTCGCCGAACATCGCCAAGCCATTCCACATCGGCCACATTCGCACCACCATTATCGGCGATTCCATTAAACGCATTTACAAGCATTTGGGCTACAAAGTCGAGGCCATCAACCACTTAGGCGACTACGGCACCCAATTCGGCATGATGATCGAAGCCTACAAGCGCTGGGGCGACGATGAAGTCATCGAAAAAAACGCCATTCCCGAACTGGTGAAACTTTACGTGCGCATCAACAAAGAGGCGGAAGAAGATCAAGAACTTTTGGACAACTCCAGGGAGTGGTTCAGAAAGCTGGAAAGCGGCGACGAAGAAGCCGTCTCCCTCTGGCAATGGTTCCGCGATTTGAGCTTAAAAGAATTCGAACGTGTCTACGATATGCTGGATGTGGAATTTGATTCCTTCCGCGGCGAATCCTATTACTCCGAATTAATGATGAAAGCCGTGGAAGAAATAAAGGAAAAGGGCCTCTTAGTGGAAGATCAAGGGGCGCAAATCATTAATTTGGACAAGTACAATTTGCCCCCGTCCATTATTATTAAAAGCGACGGCTCCACCATTTACCTGACCCGCGACATCGCCACGGCCATTTTCAGAAAAGAACACTACGACTTCTACAAAAACATTTACGTCGTAGGCAGTCAGCAAAATCTTCACTTCCAACAATTAAAAGCTATTTTAAAAGAAATGGGCTACGACTGGGCCGACGACTGCATCCACGTGCCCTTCGGCATGGTCTCTCTGCCGGAAGGCACCCTCTCCACACGCAAGGGCAAAGTCGTCTACCTGGAAGATGTATTAAACCGTGCCGTGGACAAAGTGGAAGACATTTTGAAGGAGCGGGAAGAAACGAGCGGCGTGAAAATGGACAATCGCGACGAGCTGGCCCATCAAGTGGGCATCGGCGCCGTGAAGTTCCAAGAGCTCTTTAATCAACGGATTAAAGACTACGTCTTCGATTGGGACCGCACCTTAAGTTTCGATGGCGAAACCGGTCCCTATGTTCAATACACCCACGCCCGTATGAATTCCCTTCTGGAAAAAGGCGGCTTCGACGTAAACCGACCGGTGGATGCGTCTCTGCTCACTTCAAAAGAAGAGAAGGAACTCTTGCAAAAACTTTACGGCTTCAATCAAGTGATCGTAGACAGCCACGAAAAGTACGAACCTTATTTCGTGACCCGCTACATTACCGACTGTGCGAAGATCTTCAATAAGTACTACACCAATACGCCCATTCTCGTCGACGACGATGCACTGAAACAGGCCCGCCTGCTCTTGGTATACGGCGTCAAAAACATGATCAGCATCGGTTTAGATCTACTGGGAATCGAAGCCCCGGACAAAATGTAAGAAAGAGGCGAAAGCCTCTTTTTTTATGGAGGAAGAATGAACCCTTTACTCGTCGCCCTAAACGCCAGCTACGTCCACACGAATTTGGCCGTGCGCCTTCTTAAGGAATCCACGAAACGGCCCGTGGACCTTCTGGAAATGACCATTAACGAATCGAAAGACGTGATGATGCAGAAAATCCTGCGGGAACGTCCCGACGCGATTCTCTATTCCGCCTACATTTGGAATTGGACGCAGATCGAAACCATTGGCCGCTATATAAAAAAGGCCTTTCCCGAGATCAAACAATACGTCGGCGGCCCGGAAGTCACCTACGATAGCTTGGAGCGCATGGAAGAGGCGGCGTGGATCGACGGCATCTTGCGCGGCGAAGGCGAGGATAGCTTCGACGATTTTTTGGCCTACCTTGCCGGTGAAGCCGAAGCGGAGGCGGTGGCGGGTCTGGTGTATCGCTCCGGCGATAAAATTCAGGCGAGTCCTATGACGGTGCCCTTGGCCATGGACGGTCTTCCCGCGGGCTACGAAGAGGAAGACTTGAATCACCGCATCGCCTATTACGAATCCATGCGCGGCTGCCCCTACCACTGCAGCTACTGCCTGTCTTCCGAAGACGATGTGGTTCGCTACCGAAGCGTGGAAGAAATCAAAGCCCATATGCGCCGCATTTTCCGGACGGGAACGAAGCTGGTGAAATTTGTGGACCGCTCCTTTCACATTCGTCCCGCTCGCACGAAAGAGATCCTGCGCTTTTTCATCGACGAGGCACCGGAGGGCATGTGCATCCATTTTGAAATGAACTTGGAACACATGACCCCCGATGTGGCTGAATTGATCAACGAAGCGCCGGCGGGCCTCTTTCAAATCGAGGCGGGAATCCAATCGGTGAACCCGGAAGTAAACCGTCGCATCCACCGGAGCACGGATCTGGACAAAATGAAGCGGGCCATGGCCATGATCGACCGGGACAAAGTCCACATCCACGTGGATCTCATCGTCGGCCTTCCGGGAGAAGACATGGAAAGCTTTCTTCAGGGCTTTGACCGCGTGGTGCCCCTCGGTGCTAAAAAGGTTCAAATCGGCTTTTTGAAACTGCTCCGCGGCACGGAGCTGCGCCGTCGAGCCGAGGAATTTCACATCGTCTACGACGATCAGCCGCCCTACGAGGTGATCCGCACCGACGTCCTTCGGGCAAGTGAAGTCCTTTTACTGAAAAACTTCGCCACCATTGTGGAAAATTACTACGACGAAGACGCCTTTCTCGCCGTAAAATCCGAAGTCAAAAAGCGTGGCATGCGCCCGTCGGAATTTTACATGGCCATGGCCCGGGAGCTGGAAAAGAACATTCACCGAATGCCTCTGAAAAATCGCGAGGGAAAATACCGCTTCCTCTACGGCTTTTTAGAAGAATCGGGCCTGTCGGATGAGGCCATGTACTCGGCTTTGAAAGAAGATTTCTATTTTGCGGAGAATCGCTACATCGGCGGCGTCCTGCCCGTGGAGGATCCGGAAGCGGACCGTCAGGTCGTGGTGGAATTTTTGAAAAACCACCTGGACTTCGTTCCCGCAGGCGATCCCCTCAAGGCATCGAAGCACGTGCGCGGCATTTACCTGCCGGGGCGCGTGCGCTACATTTACTACGAAAACGGAAAATATAAAGACCACAGAGATGAAAGGAAGGACCATGGACAGTAAGAAATACCTAAGGGACTGGTACGACGCCATCGGCTTCTTGGAACAAATTCCCGGCCGCGAGAAAATACTGAACGGCGCGCCCATTCCCATGTTGCAAAAAGATTTGGTTCGCGAAATCAAGGCGCAGCGCGGCGACGGCACCATGGACTACCGCCACATTTTTACCGCCATGTGCGTCCTCGTCGCCTTGGATCCGGATTTTCCCTACGCCGACGTGTACTTGGAATTTTTAAAAGAAAATCGAGACGACGCCATTCGCGCCATCGACCGGCAGTTGGCCCTTGCCCTGAAACAGGAAGAGACTGAATTCGCCTATTTAATGGCGCGGGCCAAAGAATGTATACGGGGAAACGTGACTGATCGCCTGGAGACCACCTATGCCATGGAAGGCATCTACAACAAAAACTGGGGACAGGGCGAGGACTTAAGCGATCTGTTAAAAGAAATCACCGATCGCTACGAATCCGTCATCGACGACGAACCGAACTGCGCCGAAGCCTACGGGGCATTGGGGCGGCTATTCGAAGCGCAGGCCCTCTACATCAAGGCGAAGTTTTACGACGAAAAGGCCCTGGCCCTCGCCGAAGACGATCTATTGAAAGAACAAATGCGCATGGCACTTGAGCGGGTAGAAGAGCCGGCGGCCATCGACGGGGCGAAGACCTATTTGCACTACGGAAAATACGAAGAGGCCATCGCCGCCATTCAATCCCTGGATTCCAAGTACACCGAACCCGCGCAGTGCGCACACATTCTGGGCATGGCCTATTACGGATTGAGGGACACGGACAAAGCCATCGCCTTTCTCGAAGACGCGACATCCCACGGCGACGACGGTGAAATCGAAAATGACTTGGCCATCGCCCTGGCCGCCGCGGGAAGAGAAGAGGAAGCTCTGGATGTTCTATCAAGTCTTCTGGACAAAGAAAACGACAATCGCACCGCCCTTATGAACCGAGGCATCCTCTATTACAGAGAAGAAAAGTTTTCCGAAGCGCTGAACGACTTCGAAAAAGCCTACCGCCTCGCCTCCGATCCCGACCTGTGGGCCCTGATTGAGCAGACGAGAGAGCTGGCGGAAAGAGCGTAAAGGAAGAGATAAACGGAAGTAAAATTCGTGTTGACAAGAAATAGGGACCTGCGTATAATAATACTTACCTATTTGAGCGAACGCACTCGCGAGAGAAAAAGTTCAAAAAATAGGTTGACAAAAGTCACCATCACATGGTAAACTATACAAGTTGTCACGTGAGGTAAGTCAAAAAACTTTTTACAAAGATTTAAAAAGTGCTTGACAAAACGTCCTCTGCGGGATATACTGAATAAGCTGTTTCGTAAGACACAGCGCTGAACCAAGTTAATTAAATGGTATAAGAGATTAAACCATAACACATCTATAAGCTTAAAGCGGAACACAGTCAGTGGATCCGAGCTAAGCAAACTCAAAGTTTTTATTGAGAGTTTGATCCTGGCTCAGGACGAACGCTGGCGGCGCGCCTAACACATGCAAGTCGAGCGA
>NZ_OPYI01000013.1 GCF_900343085.1 Aedoeadaptatus coli
TTCATCATTTCCGAACAAAACTGCTTTTTGTCTGTTCAAAAGATCGGTGATAGATGGCATTTGGGAAAACAAAAAGGAGCCTAGTTTTCACTAGACTCCCCAATGGTTGACATAGAACCCTTTTTTTATGCCGTTTAGAGACTGGCGCAGGATCTTGTAATCGTCGTAGGCCGCGTCTTCTTTTTCAGGCATGGAAAATTCCTCGTCTTCGTGGAGCAAATCGTTCATGTCCACATCGAAGATGCGGGCCATTTTTTTGTAAATGAGTCGGTTTTTCGGGTAGCTGTCGCCGGATTCATAATTCTTCACCGTGCGCACACTCACGCCCAAGGCGTCGGCCAGCTCCTGCTGAATCCAGCCCTTTTCCGTGCGAAGGGTTTTTACTTTTTCCGCAAAGTTCATCGAACCACCTGCTCTTCCACGTTCCAAATCATGTTTGCGTAGGTCATGATGCTGCGGTCGGCGGTGAATTTCGAGGCGCAGGCCATGTTCCAAAAGCTCTTTTTGTACCAGCTTTTTTCGTCCCTGAAATCTTCTTCGATGCGATTTTGCGTAGCGATGTAGTCCCTCAAATCGTAGAGCAGATAGTATTCGTCGTTGGGCCCGCTCTTGTTGTCCATCAACGCATCCCTGAGGTCGAGGAATTTAAAGCTGCCCCCGTCGTCTAGAAGTCCGTCCGTTAAACTGTCCACGGCTTCTTTCGCCAAGGGATCCTCCCCGTAGCGGACGACGGGATCGTAGCCCGAGGCCTCCATTTCTTCCACGGAGCTTCCGAAGACGTAGTTGTTTTCCACGCCGGCCTCTTCGAAAATTTCGATATTGGCCCCGTCCATGGTGCCTAAGGTCACGGTACCGTTCATCATAAACTTCATATTTCCCGTGCCGCTGGCTTCTTTACCCACGGTGGAAATCTGCTCGCTGACATCGGCGGCGGAAACCAAAAGTTCCGCCCAGCTCACGTCGTAGTTTTCGATAAAGACCACTTTCAGCTGATCGCCCACGTCGGGATCGTTGTTTATGACGCGGGCCAGTTCCGTAATGTATTTAATAATGCCCTTGGCCCGGTGGTAGCCCGGTGCGGATTTTCCGCCGAAGATGCAGGTTCTCGGCGTGCGCGCCCTTGCGGGATCAGCCTTGATTTCCTTGTACAAATGGTGAATGTAAAAGCCGTACATCAGCTGGCGCTTGTATTCGTGGATCCGCTTGATCTGAATGTCGTAAATGGAATCGGGATTGATCCGTACGCCGAAGGCTTCCTCGATTCGCTCCGCGAGGCGCACTTTGTTTTGACGCTTAATGGCCTTGAAACGGTCGATGACCGCCTCGTTATCCACCAGATCTTTTAACTTCGCCAGCTCCGAAAAATCCGTCCGCCAACCCGTGCCGATCCAATCGTCGATGGCTTCGGACAAGAGGGGATTCGCCGCCATCAAAAAGCGCCGAGGCGTGACGCCGTTGGTAACGTTCATAAATTTGTCGGGGTAAAGATCGGAAAAATTCTTCAGCTCCCGCTCTTTTAGTATGCGGGTGTGGAGTTCGGCCACGCCGTTTACCTTCGAGGCCACGTGAATGCCCAAGTGGGCCATGTAAATAACGCCCTTGTCCACGATGGCCATTTTGCGCACCGCCGATTCGTCCAGGCCGCGCTCCCGCATGACGCCGGCGTAGTGATCGTTCAAGCGGTAGATCACGGCCAAAGTATCGGGACAGACATCTTCCACAATGGCCACGGGCCACTTTTCCATGGCTTCCTGTAAAATCGTGTGGTTCGTATAATTGAAGACGTGCTCCGCAATTTGAAGGGCTTCTTCGAAGGAAAAGCCCAGCTCGTTCACCAATATCCGTATGCCTTCGGGGATGGCGATGACGGGATGGGTGTCATTGAGCTGAATGGCCAGAGCATTCAGGCGGTCCGCCGGTGCCATGGACTTTAAATCCCCTTGACGCAAAAGGTCCCGAAGGGTGGCCTGTGCAAAGAAGTATTGCTGCATAAAGCGGAGCAGCTGCCCTTCCCGTCGCGCGTCGTTGGGATAGAGGACGCGGGTGATGTTTTCCGCAATGGCGCGCTCGCTCACGGCGCCCAGGTAATCGAATTTGTTGAATTTTTGGAAGTCGAAGTCGTTCATGGCCTCGGCCCGCCAGAGACGCAGGCGATTTACATTGTTCGTCTCGTAGCCCGGCACGATGTAGTCGTAGGGAATGGCTTTTAATGTAAAGTCTTTAAAGTGCACGGGCACCATTTCGTCGTCGTGGCGGCGGCCCCACATGTCCCCGTCTTTCAACCAGTCGTCCCCCACTTCCACCTGGAAGCCGTCTTCGATTTTTTGAGCGAACATGCCCTTTTCGTAGCGCAGGCCGTAGCCCCGAAGGGGCACGCCTTTCGTGGCGGCGGCGTCCATAAAGCAGGCGGCCAAACGACCGAGGCCGCCGTTTCCGAGACCCGCATCGGGCTCGAAGCGGAAGAGCTCTTCCACCTCCACGCCGTAAAGTTCCGGCACCAATTCACGCACAAGGGCCTCTTCCGCCGGCCCCAGCGCCTGAAGGTGAGTCTTTAAGCTCTTGCCGATTAAGTATTCCAGACTCATGTAGCAGGCGATTTTTCCCTTTTCGTAGGCACGATGGGTGCGAATCCGTCGGTCGTGAAAAGCGATGCGTATGCAAGTGGCCAAGGCCCGGGCCTTCGCCGCCATGCTCGCCTCGTCCACGGGTCTCGATGATTCCAAGTACATGGTGGCCATTAAATTATTGATCCAAGTCTGTCTGTCCATTACTTCGCCCTTTCTTTTAAGCAAAATTCGATTCGTCTCGCCGCGTCTTCATTCATTGCATCCGGCGGCAGCATCCACTGCCAATTGCCGCGGCAGGTGCCCGGCCGATTGATGCGCCCGGGTTTTTTCAAAAAGTCGCCGTGCTGAAAAAATACCGTCTCTTCCCGCCGACGAACGGCGTAGTTTAAAAGATTCTCTGTGCTGACTTCAGCGCCCGTCGCTACTTCCCAGAGACGCTTCGTCTTCTCGTCCATATGTTTTACATAAAGGGGCACAGGATCCGTGTCGTGATTGCCCGTGTAGTAAATTTGCGGCCGATCACTTTCGCCACTCGGCCCTTCCAAGGCCATGACCCTCATGCCCGACCAGGGAAATTTGTCCCGAAAGCGGTAAAACTCCCCGTCTAAAAAGCCCAGGTCCTCGATTAAAAACCGCTTATCCTCTTTCCAGGTCGAAAAGAGGGCCTCGCCGGGCACCGCTTCCCAGTGGCCCGCGGCGGGCTTTTCGCCGCGAGGAATGTGATAGATTTTTTCATAGCCCCTGAAGTGATCCAGCCGCAGGCGATGATAGCGATTCAATGCGTTGTCGATGCGTTTTCTGAAATAAGCGAAATTCTCCGCCGCCAAGGCCTTCCAATCGTAGACCGGCGAATTCCACAGCTGGCCTTCGTCGCTGAAGCCGTCGCCGGGCACGCCGGAAACGTACGTGGGCTCGAGCTCATCATCCAAAAGGAAATGCTCCGGATGGATCCAGCGCTCCACGCTATCGATACCCGGATAATAGGGCAGATCCCCGACGATTTCAATGCCGCAAGCCTCGGCGTAGTTCAAAATATTTTTCCACTGTTTTTCAAAGAGATAGGCCAGGGCGCAGTAGATTCGCACGCCCCTTTCGCCTTTGTTTCGATCTCGAAAGCCGGGGAAATCTTTCTTCACCTCCGCGGGCCAATCGCGAAATTGCCCGTAGCGGCTCATAGCCGAATAGAAAAGTCCGGCGGCCTCGGCTTCTTCCCCTTTTTCCTCCATGAAATCCTGAAAGCCGGGGCAGTCTTCCGTTTTTTTCAGATTCAAATTGCTGCACAGGGCGGCGAATTTTTTCACGTAGGGCACTTCTCCCGCGGAAGAAACAAATCCATCCTTTTCCAGGGCGCCCACATCAAGAAGCAAAAGATCCCCCGCCGACAGATCCGGCGATGCGTAAGGGCTCATGTAAGCATCCACGGGGTTGATGGGCAAGATCTGCCAGTAGGAAAAGCCCGCGGCACGCAAAAAATTCAAATAGGTCTCGGCCTGTAAAAAATCTCCCCGGCCGCTCGGGGAAGGCAGAGAAAAAATCGGCAAAAGCATTCCCGCATCCATAACATCCTCCAAAAAAAAGCCCTGCAAAAGCAGGGCATGCATTGTGTTTATTGTCCTAGAAAAAAGCCACGCTGTCAACGAAGATCTTCTTCCCCTTCTTCCTCTTTCGGCATTTCGGGGGCGGCTTGCGCTTCATTCTCGGCGCGATTTTTTTCTAAAATTTCCATAAATTCCGCGCCGGTAATGGTTTCTTTCTTCAAAAGGTAGTGGGCGATGGCGTGAAGGCTGTCCACATTTTCCGTAAGGATTTCGTGGCTCTTTTCCTGGGCCTTGGTAATGATGGCGCTCACGGCCATGTCGATGTCGAAGGCCCGGCGGTCGGAGACGGCCAAAGTGGTGTCGCCGCCTAAATAGCGATTGGTCAAGGTTTCCATGGCCACGAAGCCGAACTCGTCGGTCATGCCGTAGCGGGTGATCATGGAGCGGGCGATCTTCGTGGCCTGCTCGATGTCGTTGGAGGCCCCGGTGGTGCGGGTGTTGAAGATCAACTCTTCCGCCGCGCGGCCGCCGGTAAAGGTGACGATTTTATTGAAGGCTTCTTCCTTGCTGATGAGGAATTTTTCTTCCTCATCCACCTGCATGGTGTAGCCTAAAGCGCCACTGGTTCTGGGAATAATGGTAATCTTGTGCACCGGCGCCGATTCCTTTTGCATGGCGGCGACCAGGGCGTGGCCCACTTCGTGGTAGGCGATGATTTCTTTTTCCCTTTGGCTGATGACGCTGTTTTTCCGTTGATGGCCGGCGATGACCACTTCCACGCTTTCCATTAAATCTTCTTCGCTCATCAACCGGCGACCGCTGCGAACGGCGCGAAGGGCCGCTTCATTCACCATGTTGGCGAGATCCGCCCCGCTGGCACCGGCAGTGGCCTTGGCAACGGCATTGTAGTCGATGGCCTCTTCCGTCTTCACGTCCTTCGCGTGAACCTTTAAAATGGCTTCGCGACCGGCGAGATCCGGAAGCTCCACGGGAATGCGGCGGTCGAAACGGCCGGGACGCAAGAGCGCCGGGTCCAGAGATTCGGGGCGGTTCGTGGCCGCGAGAATAACCACGCCGCCGTTTCCTTCAAAGCCGTCCATTTCCGCCAAGAGTTGATTCAGCGTCTGTTCCCGCTCGTCGTTTCCCGAAAAACCGGCGCCGTCGCGCTTCTTGCCGATGGTGTCGATTTCGTCGATAAAGACGATGCAGGGCGCTTTTTCCTTGGCCTGTTCGAAGAGATCCCGCACCTTGGCAGCGCCGAGGCCCACGAACATTTCAACAAATTCCGAACCGGAGATGGAGAAAAAGGGCACACTGGCTTCTCCGGCCACGGCCTTGGCCAAGAGGGTCTTCCCGGTGCCCGGAGGCCCGACGAGAAGGGCGCCCTTGGGAAGCTTCGCGCCGATTTCCGTGTACTTGCTCGGGTTGTGGAGAAAGTCCACGATCTCCGTCAAATCGTCCTTGGCCTCGTCCTGACCTGCCACATTGGCGAAAGTAATTCCCTCCACGCTCTGATCGTAAATCTTCGCGTTGCTTTTTCCGAAGCTCATGGGGCCCACGCCCCCTTTGCCGCCCATGGATTTCGTCATGGAGCGCAGGAAAATTTGTCCCACGGCCACCATGACCACCACCATCAGGGCGAAACTCAAGAGGCTTTGCAAAATCGGATTCATTTCGCTGGGGTACTTGCGGTCGAATTCCACGCCGTTTTCGTAAAGGCGATTGACCAAGCCTTCGTCGGGGAAACGGGCCGTTTCGTAGCGCACGTCCTTTTCCCCTTTAATGGTAAAGGCGATTTGCTTGTCCGCAATATGGGCTTCCTTCACCTTCTTTTGGTCCACGTCGGCCAAAAATTCGTTGTAGCTGACGCTCTTGATCTTGACAGGATCCTTGAGCATCTTCGGCATCAGCATAAACGAGATCAAAAAGACCAGCACGATCCCGATGGCGTAATATAGAAACATCGGTTTATTTATATCTCTTTTCATCGACTCCTCCATTTCATTCTATCTTTTATGTATATCCATAAATTAATAACTTATGCAATCAGGCGATGGATAGATCTTACCACAGGGAGGAAGCCCTCAATCGGAAAGACAAAAAACTTATCCTCATCTTTGCCTTTGGCTCCAATAGTTAAGTCTCGTATAGAAATGCCGCCCCGCGGACCGGGATTTGTTTCAATTATTGCCACCTGTGGTAAAATAACAAACAACGACGACTTTTTAAGACAGAGGAGGAATTATGAAAAAAATAAAATTAACCGCCGTAACGGGAATCTGCCTGGGCCTGCTTCTCGTAGCCACGGGCTGCGCCAAAGACGCCGCACAGGCTGAAGAAGCGAATAATCAGGTGGAAGTGGTTGAAAACCAAAAGACATCGGAAGATTTAAACAGAGAAGCCGAAGAAAACGCGGCCGACGCGGCGGAAAACAACGAGGCAAAAGATGCCGACGCGAAAGATAAAAAAGACAAAAAAGACGGCGAAGAACAAAGCTACAAAGTCACCTTGACCTACCCTTCCTCCGACTACATTGTAAACGGCGACGAGGAAAATAAAAAAGTCACGGAACAAGTGACCATCGACGCATCGAAAGACGACATCGTTATGAAAGTATTGGAACAATTGGCTCAAAGCCCGAAAGCCGAAGGCGCCGAATCCGTGGGCTTGGATAAGTTCGATTTCTCCAAATCCAAATTAGACGGCACCACCGCCGTCGTGGATCTTTCCGGCGACTTGAGCGGCGGCTCTTTGGAAGAAGACGTGCTGGCACGCTCCATCGTCAACAGTTTGCTTTCCGTGGACGGCATTAAGGCCGTGGAGTTTACAGTAAACGGCGAAAAGGCCGAAAGCCTCATGGGCCATGTGGATATTTCCGAGCCCTTTACGAAAAATCTGTAATCGAAAAGAACGCTTGAGTCCGGCAAAACCGGGCTCTTTTTTTGCGGACAAACCCTCTTGTTGCGTAAAGTTTATTCAAATAAAAAAGCCAAGGGGATTTCTCCCCCGTGGCTTTAAGACGTCGGTCCGTTGAGCTCTAAATTTTCTTCCACCGCCGACGGATCGCCGGCCTTTGCCTTGTCCAGCATTTCCTTAAAATAGCTTCGTGTCGCGTCGTCACACTTGGCGGGACTCATGTAGTTCATCGTCGGTGCCTTTTCCAATTCTTCGATGGCTTTGTCGGCCCGTGCTTTGTCCGTCTTGTAATTATCCAACCATTCCTTTTCCCAAGCTTCTTCCCAATATTGGGACGCCCGCGTGTCCCCATAGCCCACTTCGTAGGAGGCTTCTTTTTCGCCGTCCAATTCCGTAGGCACGGTGTAATCGTCCGGCCAGTCCAAGGCGGCTACGGTTTCTTTAAATTCCTTATTTGCAATATCGTAGGAATGAAAGCCCTTCGGATTGCCCGAATGACAGGCACAAAGGCCAAGAGCCAGGGCAAGGGCAAAGGACACGCTCAGAATTCGCCTTAATTTTTTTCTCATATCAATCTCCTTTTCAATGTAAAAGCATCTCTACATCTCAAAGGATAGCATGGCTCCTAATACTAGTTTTTAATTTCCCCATACGATTTTCCTACTTTTTTCTTACTTTTTGAACCTTATCCGAAAACGCACCTTATCGTCTGCGCTTTCCGCCGCAATCTCCGCCCCGTGTGCGCGAAGAATTTCCCGCGAGATAGCAAGCCCCAAGCCTGAGCCGCCGGCGGAATGTCGCGACGGATCCAAGCGGTAAAAGGGTTCAAAAATATTTTCCAGAGCTTCCTCGGGGATGGTCTTACAGGCGTTGATAAAGTCCATGGTCATAATCTCCTCGTCTTGGGTCACTTCGATGACCACGGTGCTGCCCTCATCCCCATACAAATAGGCATTTTTCAAAAGATTGCCGAACACCCGAGACATTTTGTCGGCGTCACACCAAAGGGATACGTTCCCCGGCACGTGAGGCTCACAGGCCATGTGTTTTTCATCGAATAACGGTTTAAACTCAAATATAATCTGCTCCAAGAGAAGGCTTAAATTGCATTCTGCCACATGAAGCTTCATATCGGCCAAATTAAATTTCGTCATTTCGAAAAATTCATCGATTAAGTCGGAAAGGGCCTCGCTCTTTCTCAAGACCACATCAAGATATTTCTCTCGCTCCTCGCCACTTAATTTCACATCGCCGTTTAATAAATTTAAGTAGCCGACGATGGATGCCAATGGCGTCTTCAAATCGTGGGCCAAGTTCACGATTAAATCATTTTTCTGCTTTTGCCTCTGTGCCGCCAAGGTCTCGTTTCGAATCGATTCAGCCTTGAGCGCATTGATTTTTTCGGCAATGGCGGCGAGTTCCGGCGACAATTCAATGGCGCCCGCTTCTTTATCGAAAAGAAGATTCGTCGCTTCCTGCAATTCGTCCACGTAGTGAACCAATTGCTTAAACAATCGGTAGGTGGCAAGGACGATTGAAAGCACCCAAATGGCAAGAGCCGGGTAAAGCAAGTAAAGGTCCCGGTAGTACAAGTAATTGAAGGGATCATGGCCATTCAGCCATTGGCGCAAACAGATGCTGATGAATACTGTGGCGAAAAACACCGCGGCGGTAATGGCGATAACTTGAATCACGTAGCGTTTAAAAATCCCGCGGAGCAAGTAATCGTTGCTATTTTTCGATGACATAGCCTACGCCCCAAACCGTTTTGATGTACTTACTCCGGCGTCCGGAATCCTGCATCTTTTCCCGAATCCGCCCGATGTGCGCCATGACCGTGTTATTGTTATCCATGTATTTTTCTCGCCAAATCGCTTCAAAAAGCGCTTCTGAGGAGACAACTTCCCCTAAGTGCTCGCATAAATACCACATAATTTCAAATTCGATGGGCGTTAGGGAAAGGGGCTTTTCATTTAAGGTGCATTTGTGCTCCCTTTTGTTGATGATCAAGCCGCGAATGGAAATCTCTTCCTCCGGCCCGCCGATCCCTTGATTATATCGGCCGCTTCGTCGAAGTTGCGTCTTCACCCTGGCCACGACTTCCAGAGGATTAAAGGGCTTGGTCATGTAATCGTCGGCCCCGACGGTGAGGCCCAGAATTTTATCCCCGAAATCAATTTTCGACGTGAGCATAAGAATAGGAAAAAAATAGTTTTCGCGAATCTTTTGGCACAGACTGAAACCGTCCAAATCCTCCAGCATAATATCCAAAATCATGGCGTCCGGCGGATCCGCTTTTATTTTTTCAAGGGCTTCTTTGCCGTCAAATGCCGTTTCCACGGCGTAGCCGTCGTTCTGAAGATAGATCTCAAGCAGTTCGCAGATTTCTTTCTCATCATCGACGATAAGGATTTTCTCTTTCATGGTTTTTCTCCGTCATTCATTAAAAATTGCTTCCTATAATTTAATTTCACTATACCACGAATCCGCTTTTCCATCGCAACAATTTCTTTGAACCTTTTCTACACAAAAAAAACAAGCCCCCACGGGAGACTTGTTCGCAGTGCTTCTTTACTTTTCTCTGTAATCCGTGCGATGGGCGAGGGCCGTAGCCACGGTGAGCTCGTCGTAATACTCCAGATCGCCGCCGACGGGAATGCCGTGGGCGATGCGGGTAATGTGGATGTCCACATCGGCCAAGGTGCGGGTAATGTAGCGAGCGGTCATGTCGCCGTCTTTCGTGGGGTTGGTGGCGAGAATCAGTTCCTTAATCGGCTCGTGCTTCAGCCGCTCCAAAAGCTCTCTGATGCGAAGCTTTTGCGGCACGATGCCCCGCTCCGGCACGATGACGCCGTGGAGCACGTGGTACAGGCCGTTGTACTTGCCCGTGGCTTCCATGACCTGCACGTCCTGAGGCCGCTCCACCACGCAGATCACCGTGCGGTCCCTGTGCTCGCTCTTGCAAATGCTGCAGGGATCGGAATCGGTGTAGTCGTGGCAGATGCTGCACTCTCTTATCTTCTCGCGGGCTTCCTGAATGGCCTTGGCCAACTGCTCCGCCTCTTCCGGCGGGGCATCGAGCAAAAAGTAGCTGAGACGCCGCGCGGTCTTCGTGCCGATCCCCGGCAGACGACTCAGGCGATAGATCAGCTCCTCCAGGGGTTTGTCCATGATTAAAACAGACCCGGCATATTGAGGCCGCCGGTCAAGCGGGACATTTCCCCTTCCGTCTTTTCTCTTGCGTTATTCATGGCTTCGCGAATGGCGGCGAGAATTAAGTCTTCCAAGGTTTCCACGTCTTCGGGATCCACCACGTCGGGATCGATGGACAGGCGCAAGAGCTCTTGCTTGCCGTTTACCACAGCGGAAACGACGCCGCCGCCTGAAGTGGCTTCAAATTCCTGTTTATCCAGGTCCGCCTGCATTTTTTCCATGTCTTTTTGAAACTTTTGTACCTGTTTCATCATATTGTTCATATTTTTTCCGCCCATATTGGGAAATCCCTTCGCCATAGTGCCTCCTTATTCTTTTTCAATGGTTACGTCTTTAAATACGCGCTCGATGGACTGAAGGACATCGTCGTCCGCATCGCCGATGGCTTCCACCGCCACCGTCGTCTCCGGCCCGAGCGCTTCCTTCACACCTTCGGCCAGGGCCTTTACATTGGCCTCTTTTTTTAACATCTGCAAATGGAAAGAAAACTTCGGCTGAAATAATATAGTAAGCCTATTCCCTTCCATCTTCGTACTTTGTGCGTCTTTCAACAGGGCCGCGCAGGCCACGCTTTTCTCGCGAACCGCCGACTGCACCTCTTGCCACCGGTCTTCCGCAAGGGCCGTCTTGTCGCCTTCGATTATATCACGGTCTCGGGCTTCACTCAAAGTCTGCTGCCCTTCCGATGCCTCCGGAATCGTTTCGGCGTCTTTTGTTTTTTCTTCAGGTGACGATGCAACCGCTGCCGTCTCTTTTCGCGGCGCTTCGGCTTTTTTTACCGGCACTTTTTTTCGCGGGGCCGCGTCCAAGGGCACGATTTCGTCATCCGGCAGGGAACCCGCCCCTTTCAAGTGAAGGGCTTTTAATAGTAGAATTTCCACCACGGTCTTGGGATCCTTGGCGTAACGAAACTGCTCCCGCCCCTGTTGAAAGAGCTGAAGGACCTGAAAACCGTAGCCCTCGTCCAGATTTTTTGCGTGGGCTTCAAAGGCCGCTCCCTCGCTTTCGCTGAGCCCCTTGGGAACTTCCCGGGTGTAGCCGTAAAACAAAAGGTCGCGGAAGTAGTCGATGAGGGCGTCGAGGAGAAGGGAAAAATTCTTCCCGCGGTCGTGGGCCCTGTTTAATGCATCGACGATCAGGGCGCCGTCTCCCGTAAAGAGGCCGTCGACGATGCGAAAAATCCCCTCTTCTTCCGTAAGGCCCAAGGCGTCGCGCACAAGCTCCCCGTCCACGACGCCATCGTCCATGGAAAGGACCTGATCCAAAATGGAGAGGCTGTCCCGCATGCTGCCGTCGCTGTGGGCGGCGATCACCGCCAGGCCTTCGTCGGTGTAGCTTCTCTTCTCCAAATCCAAAATCCGGGCGAGCTCCCCTTGAATGGCTTCTTCCTTTAAGCGAAAGAAAGTAAAGCGTTGGGCCCGGGACAAAATCGTGGCGGGAATTTTTTCCGGCTCCGTCGTGGCCAAAATAAAGAGGGCGTGGGCCGGCGGCTCTTCCAAAATTTTCAAAAGGGCGTTAAAGGCCCCTTTGCTGAGCATGTGGACCTCGTCGATAATGTAGACTTTTTTCTTCGCCACCGCCGGCGCATAGGCCACGTGCTCGCGAATCTCCCGTATGTCGTCCACGGAATTGTTGCTGGCCGCGTCGATTTCCATGACATCGAAGAGGCTTTCTTCTAAAATCCCGCGGCAGACCTTGCATTCGTTGCAGGGATTGGCCCCCACAGGGGAAAGGCAGTTCACGGCGCGGGCGAAAATTTTCGCCGCGGACGTCTTGCCTGTGCCCCGGGTGCCGGAGAAAATATAGGCGTGGTGAACGCGGTTTTCTTTTATTTGATTTTTCAGTGCGGTAATGGTCATCTCTTGGCCGACGACGTCGTCGAATGTCTTGGGCCGATACCTTCTGTACAGTGCTTGCATAATCGCCTCCGGCTAATAGTATACATGAAAAGAGAGCTACGAGAAATCTTTTCCCTTAGTCCTTTCTTAGTTTGGATCCGAAAATTTTGACCAATCCTTCACGATTCTATCACATGGGGCGGTTATACTAAGGCTACATCAATGATATGAATCTTTTAGGAGGTATTTCGAAATGAAAAACTTAAAGAAAATCGCTAGCGCTATGGCAGTAGGTACCCTTATGTTCGGTCTCGTTGCTTGCCAACCCAAAGCTGACGAAGCTCAAAATGCTGCAAACAACGCTGCTAACGCTGCTAACAACGCTGCTGCTGAAGCTAACAACGCTCAAAACGAAGCTGCTAACAAAGCTGAAAACGCCGCTGCTGCTAACGCTGCTGCTGACAACGCTCAAGCTGCTGCTAACAACGCTGAAGCTTCCGCTGACAAGGCTGAAAACGCCGCTAAGTAATCGACGATTCGATTTTAAGAAAAGCTCCGGTTTTTCCGGAGTTTTTTTTATGACTTCATTTTTATGACTTCATTCTGTAATCAACCGAATCTATGTTATAATTTGGTAAAACAGATGAAGAAGGAGGACGATCCATTGTATTGTTTTCAATGTGGCGAAGAACTGGTCAAAGGCGCGAAGTTTTGTCACGTCTGCGGTGCCAATCAGGAAGAAGCGCGAAAACTCTTCGAGAAAAATTTTAAAGACGCCTCGCCTGCACCGAAAGCCGGTTTGGATCATCCCGCTTCCGGCGGCGACACGAAAGTCGCCTACTCCTCCGATCCGGAAGACGGCGAAGCCTTAAAAAATTACTTAAATAAAGTGGATACCCACGTGGGCATGAGTATTCAAAAACACGAAACCCTCTCCGGCGCGCGCCCGAAGCCGAAAAAAGAAAAGCCGAAGAAAAAAGCGGCAAACGCCCATGTCGAAGCTGCGCCTTCTGCCGCGGCCGATTCGAAAAAAGCCGATACGCGGCCTCAGCCCGCTCAGCCTACGGAAAAAAAGAAAAAGAAGAGCTTTTCCGCCATTTGGAACAGCTTTATCGACGAGGAAGACAATCCCTACTCCGTCTTCGGCGAAATGGCCGATCGCCTGGAGCGGAATCAAAAGATGTTGGACGATTCAGAGGCCGATCGCCTGCGCGTGTCTCAGGACATGGACGGCATGGATCAGGAAACCTTCGCCCAAACCGGCGACGTGTCCTCTTTAAACAAAAAGGTCAACGAAATTTTAGACGCACAGGAAAGAGAAAACGAGGAAAAAATGACCTCGAAAGGCGTCCTCTCTTCCTTCTTCTCGAAAAATAAAAAATCCGAAGACACCACGGCGAAAAAAGAAAGCCCCGCGTCGGCAACGGAAAAGGCGCCTGAGAAAGAAACCATCTCCCCCGCCGATGCCTTCGATGGGAAGGAGCCGAAGAAGGACGCCCTCATCGAGACGAAGGAGGTCGTCGCAGAAAAAGAAAGCGCCGATGATACCTTGATTCAAGCCGCCGATTCCTTCGCCGATACAAAATCCGTAACCACGCCCGTCGAGAAAGACGCGCCGGCAGCTTTCGAATCAGAGGCAATTTCTGAAAAAGAAGCCCGCAAGCAGGCGAAAAAAGAAGCCAAGGCGGCGGCCAAGGCTCAAAAGGCGGCAAAAAAAGCGGCGGCATCCGACGAGAAAAAAGAAAATCCCTTCACTTCCTTCTTTGCCGGTTTGAAAAAAGAAAAATCCGACGTGAAAAAGGCGGAAAAACCCGCCGAGGAAAAGCAACACCATCAAATCAGCGAGCTTTCCGACAATACCTACGTCTTAAAGGCCTACGACCGACTCTTGCGTGGGCGGGATCGCGTCATGGCAAAGGGCAAGCAAGGGGTCTACGGCCTATTAGGCATCGGCCTCGTCATCAGTACCCTACCGATTTTCTTTGCCTTCGGAAGAATCGGCATTTTAGCCGTTATTTTCGCCGTGTTAAAAGCGCTGATCGATCTGTTCCGCTTTTTCTTCGCAAACAATGTGGCCCGCACCAACAGTTGCGTGGAAGATAATTTGCGGGAACGTACCGTGGACAATCTCTTCCACTGGATCCTGTATTTGATCCCGTCGGCCATTGTGTTTTTCGTCCTGCCGGCCTCTACGGCCATGGGACGCACGGTTTTGGGTGCGGTGACGCCCCACTTCCTCTTGAGCATTCTGCTCTATGTGTGGGTCATGTTTTTGGCCTATTCTTCGGCCCATTCCATCTTGCCGAAAGAAAACAGCCGCGATTTTCTTGCCTGGTACGGCATTATCTTCGTAAGCATCGACTTGATCTCCAAACTCTTTTGGATCATCGCCATCTTTCTTACGTCCACATTCGCCTAAAACGGAACCGCTTCGGCGGTTCTTTTTTCTTTCTCCCGTCTATTACCGCTTTTTCACGGAAAAGCACTTGTTTCGATGAAGAAAAAATCTTACAATAGGATAAGATTACCTAAAGGAGGAAATTATGCCCATCGTATGTAAATTCGGCGGTTCATCCCTCGCCAATAGTGAACAGTTTAAAAAAGTTAAGGATATTATCGAAAGCGATGAAAACCGCCTCTATGTCATCCCTTCGGCGCCGGGAAAGGCCCGAAACGGCGATCAAAAGGTGACGGATCTGTTGATTCTTCTCTACAACATGGCCGTGCACAAACTTTCGCCCAACGAAGTCATGAGCATGATCGAAGCCCGCTACCGCGAAATCTTAGACGGCATCGGCATCGAATTCGATTTGAAGGCGGAGCTCGACACGATTTTGAGCACCATTACCTCCGGCAAGGTGAGTAAATCCTACGTCCTCTCCCGAGGCGAATACTTAAACGGAAAAATTTTAGCCGCCTACTTGGGCTACGATTTCGTCGACGCCGCTACGGTGATTCGCTTCGACGAAAACGGCCAATGGGACGAAGAAGCCAGCTACCGCGCTCTGGAAGAAATGAAGGAAGAACACGCCTGTGCCGTGATCCCCGGCTTCTACGGCTCCACGCCATCAGGCAAAATCATCACCTTCAGCCGCGGCGGCAGCGACCTCTCCGGCGCCATCGTGGCCCGAGGCGTCGGCGCCGATCTCTACGAAAACTGGACCGACGTCTCCGGCCTTCTCGCCGTGGATCCTTCCATCGTGCCCCATCCGCGAAAGATCAAAAAAATCACCTATGAAGAGCTTCGCGAGCTCTCTTACAGCGGCGCCAAGGTCATGCACGACGAAGCCATGTTCCCGGTCATCGAAAAAAATATTCCCGTGGTGATCCGAAACACCAATGCCAAAGACGAAGACGGCTCCTACATCGTGGCCAATGTGCCCGACGATATGGAAGGTGAAAACATTACGGGTATCGCCTGCAGAAAGGGTTTCGACGTCATCAATATCGAAAAATTCCGCATGAATCGGGATCTGGCTTTCCACAGAAAAGTGCTTTCCGTCCTGGAAGCCAACGACATTTATCTGGAACACATGCCCTCTTCCATCGACTCCATCTCCCTGGTCATCGCCAGTAAGTATCTGAAAAATAAAACCGATCAGCTCATCGCCGAGCTTCAAACCTTTACCAATGCCGATCGCATTACCGTGGACCACAACATCGCCCTGATCACCATCGTCGGTCGCAACATGAAAAACCGCGTCGGCACCAGCGCCCACATTTTCGGCGCCTTGGCCGGGGCCAATGTCAATATCCGCGTGATCATCCAAGGGGCCAGCGAAATGAACATTATCGTCGGCGTCCTGGACGAAGAGGCGGACAAATCCATCGAGGCAATTTATAACGCCACTTTCTCATAAAAACTTTTCTAATCTCTCGAAATCGGGTATACTCTATTTGTATAGGGGTGCTCACAGCTGAGAGAGAATTACTCAACCCATTGAACTTGTACAGGTAATGCTGTAAAAGGATCGAGCCGATGCACCGCGTGCATCGGCTTTTTTATTGAAAGGAGAAAGAAATGAAAGCAAGTATGGCCATTCAGGTATTGCCGACGGTAGAAGGCGGCATCAAAGAAGTTGTTCGCATCGTCGACGAGGTAATCAAAGTTATCGACGAAAGCGGTTTAAATTACGTCGTCTCTCCCTTTGAAACCACGGTTGAAGGCAATTCCATGGACGAAATCATCGACCTGCTCCGCAAATGCGAGGCCAAGGTGCTGGAAGAAGGCGCCGAATCCGTCATGTGCTATGTCAAATTAAATCACGGAAAAGAATCCATTTTATCCATCGATGAAAAAATCGACAAATATCAGTAAACTCTTCAGAGGGAGCATCCTCATCGTCGCCCTGCTCGTCCTGTGGCAGCTCTTGAGCACGTCGGGCCTTTTGCCCGCCTACCTGCTCCCCTCGCCTGTACAGGTCATCAAGGCCTTCGTGCAGGATCTCCCTCTGTTGGCGGCTCACTCGAAAGTCACCTTGGCCGAAGCGGCCCTCGGGCTCTTCTTCGGCATCGTCTCGGGCTTTCTCTGCGCCTTTTTAATGGACCGGTCGGCCTTTTTGAAGGACGCCCTCTATCCCCTCTTGGTCCTGACGCAGACGGTGCCCACCGTAGCCATCGCGCCCCTCTTGGTTCTCTGGATGGGCTACGGCATGACGCCGAAGGTGGTCCTGATCGTCATCGTCACCTTCTTTCCCATGGCCGTCAATCTCTACGAAGGCTTCGCCTCGGCAGATGTGGACGAAATGCGCCTCTTGCGCGCCATGGGCGCGGGCAAGCGGGAAATCTTTTCTTATGTGAAGCTCCCCAATGCCCTGGACGGCTTTTTCTCCGCCTTGAAAATCTCCGCCTCCTACTCCGTGGTAGGGGCGGTCATCGCCGAATGGCTCGGCGGATTCCAAGGCCTCGGTGTCTACATGACCCGGGTGAAAAACGCATACAGCTACGACCGCATGTTTGCCGTGATCTTTTTGATCTCGTTTTTAAGCTTAATCCTCATGGGCCTGGTGAATCTCTTCCAGAAAAAGGCCATGCCCTGGAAACAATTGAACCGATAGGAGTATTTTATGAAACGTTACATGAAACGCTTACTACCCGCCCTCTTGGCCGTCTTTATGCTGGCCGGCTGTTCCTCCGGCGGCAAAAATGCCGACGGAGACAAACAAAAAGTACGCCTGGTCCTGGACTGGACGCCGAACACGAACCACACGGGGATTTACGTGGCCAAGGAAAAAGGCTATTTCGATGAAGCCGGCATCGATCTCGAAATCCTGCAACCGCCGGAAGGCGGCGCGGAAGGCCTGGTGGCTAACAGCGGCGGCGAATTCGGCGTCTCCTTCCAAGACACCATCGCCGCATCCTGGGCCAAGGAAGAACCCCTTCCCGTAACCGCTGTGGCAGCCATGGTCCAACACAACACCTCCGGCCTTTTAAGTGCCAAAGATAAAGGCATCGACTCCATGGGCAAACTCACCGGCCACACCTACGCCACTTGGAACATGCCCATCGAACTTGCCATGATTAAAACCATGGTGGAAGACGACGGCGGCGATTTCTCCAAAGTCAATCTCCTTCCCTCCAATGTCACCGACATCGTGGCCGCATTAAACAGCAATGTGGACGCCGTGTGGGTCTACTACGGTTGGGACGGCATTAAAACCAAGGTCGATGGCCTGGAAACCAATTACATTCCCTTTATTGAATCCCACCCGGAATTCGACTATTACAGCCCCATTTTAATCGCCAACAACGATTTCCTGAAAAATGATCCGGACTCGGCGAAAAAAGCCCTGGCCGCCATTTCCAAAGGCTACGAATACGCCGCCGAACATCCGGAAGAAGCCGCCGAAATTCTAATGAAGGCCTCCCCGGAATTGGACAAGAAAATGGTCGACGAAAGCCAAGCTTATCTTTCCAAACAATACATCGCCGATGCGAAACAATTCGGCATCATCGACAGCAATCGCTGGAACGCCTTCTACGGCTGGCTCTGGGAAAACAAATTAATCGATCGGGAAATCCCGAAAGATTTCGGTTTCAGCAATGACTACCTCCCCCAATAAGCCCCTCTTAAAGGGCGAAGGCATTTGCCGCCGCTTCGGCGACAAAGTCGTGCTGGACGAGGTGAATCTTTCCGTGAATCGGGGAAAAGTCGTATCCCTTTTGGGCCAAAGCGGCAGCGGAAAAACCACCCTCTTTAACATTCTGGCGGGGCTGGACGTTCCCGATGCAGGCACGGTGCATCTCCTGGACGAAGACGTCACCGGCGAACCGGGCCATGTGGCCTACATGCTGCAAAAGGATCTGCTTCTTCGCCACTTAAAGATCATCGACAATGTGTCCCTTCCTCTGCGCCTGGCCGGCAAGAGCAAAGAAGAAGCCCGCGCTGCAGCCGACGGCTACTTTAAGGAGTTCGGCCTGGAAGGCACTCAATACAGCTACCCCGGCGCATTGAGCGGCGGTATGGCCCAGCGGGCGGCCTTTTTAAGGACCTTTCTCTTCTCGAAAGACCTGGTGCTCCTGGACGAGCCCTTCTCCCGCTTAGACGCCATTACAAAGGCGTCCATGCAGGATTGGTACCTGGCCATTAAGGACAAATACGCCCTTACCACCATCCTCATTACCCACGACATCGACGAAGCCCTGCGCATGAGCGACGTGATTCACGTCCTGTCCCCGAAAAAGAAATCCATCGCCTACACCTACGAGGTGCCGGAAGGGGACCGCAAGGAATTCGAACTGTCCCGGGATTATTTGGACGCAAAAAAAGCCATTCAGGAAGCCATTATGGCTTAGAAAACTTCTGAAAGCACAATCAATGCATAAAAAGGCTCTTTCCCACCGAAAGGATGAGAAAGAGCCTTTCTTATGTGTTCTGTTTTCAAAGGGCCGAAACTACTTCTCCACCCTTCCCCAATACAAATAGTTCTTGTCCCCGTCTTTTTCCACGAAAGACAAGATGCCGTCGTTACTGAAAAAGACAGAGCCCAGATTCTCTTGTCTTAGGGAAATCTTCTTTGCCCTCATCTCGGAAAGATCCACGAAGTCGAGGCTGACGTCGCCGTAAATAAAGAGGCGTCCGTCATCTAAAATTCTCGATTCGCGAAGAAAATTCGAATACGCGTAGCCCGGCAGGATATAGGGCGTATACCCGTCGCCCTCTTTTTTGTAGAGGGTGCATCGATCTTTTTCCGGATCTCCCTCGGGATTCGGCGCGTTCAAATTGACGATGAGCTCGGGATCTCCCGCCAAATACCTTGAAAGTCTCGTAATAAAGGGGATCTCGTAGAGGGTGTTTTTCTCTCTGTCCAGCAAATAGGAGCCCTTGGCTTCGGTGACATTTTCCGAATAATCGTCCAGTTCCTGAAATCCCACGGTGTTTCCCATGCCGCAGAAATTCGTAAACAGATGCCCTTCTTTCACTTTTTCGTCTTTTCCCAAAGTAAAGGCCGCATTTAAAATTTCCTCCGCCTTATCTCCGCCGTATTTCATAAAATACATGGCGTTTTCCAATTTATTTTCGCCGAGCATTTTTTCCAAGCTGACGTAAAAGCCCTCTTTTTCGGCAAAGGCGGCGATTCTGCTGAAATCCGAAAGCTTCACCTGCTTCACTTCTCCGTCGGGCCGGATCTCAACGTAATCCACGGCATCGTCCGTATTGGAGGCGATGAAATAAAACGTCCCATCCACGACTTTGGCGGCATCCATGTATTTATAGGTGCGCTCCAACTCCACATCTTTGGCCTCGCCGGTCTTTAAATCGGTGATTCTGATGTTTTTAAACGCTTCCAAAGTGGGATCGCTGATGTCTTCGTATAAAATTTCCTCTTTCGGATCGAATCCGAGAACCCAATCCTTCGATATTTCTTTTTTCGAAAAACCATCTTTGATATCGTCCACGGAAAGTGCGGTAAACTCCATCATCTCCGGTTCTTTTAGATTGTCGGAAAGCACCTTCGTCTCCCCGGCCAAATATTCCAATCCCTTTTCCGCAGCCGAATTCCCTTGAGGCACGGCCTTTTGTCTCCCGCAGGCAAGCAGGCAAAGCAATATGCACACGATAGTCAGCTTCTTCACGGCCTTCTCCTCTCTTATCGCGCAGTCCGTTCTTCCGGATAAAAAAAGGGGATTTCTCCCCTTTCTTTAATGAATGATTTGTCGGCGCTCCTGCTGTTGATTTGCCCGATACAATTCCCGAGCAGGATAGACTTTTGTACCGCTGAATTTATAATGGGGATCCGTCACCTGAACTTCGTTCGATACCGAGCCAAACCGATAACCGCTTACATTTAAAATATGGCCCGTCGTATTGTATTCGAATGCGTCGATGTCGACAGTGGAAATATCCAAGACGGCGGGTCTGTTGTTATCAATGGAGTTCACGACGATTCGATGCCAGTTTTCGAAGCTGCCGATGCTCGATAAAACATAGCCGGATTTCACATAATCCCGCAAAAATTGTTTGACGCGGGAAAAATCAGTCCCTTGGAAAGTGGTGCCTAAAAAGCCGGCGATTTGTTTTTGCGTGTACCTTTCTCCGTTAAAATAATCGTCCAATTGCTTTACCGTCGCCACGCCACCGTAATACGTGGTTTCTTGCCTTCTCACCGGCACATTTCTGACATTTTGATAGATCTTGCCGGGCTCAAAGTTTCCTCGCCCTTCGGAGAAAGGCATCGACGTCTTTTCATCCGTTGATAAAGCTTTGCCGGTCATAGTATAGTCTTCCTCCGCTTTTTCGCTCGCTTTTAAGGCTGCTTGATAACGGGGATCTTTCACTTGTTTTGCAATCTCTTTTTCTTTTCTTTCTTTTTCTAATCTTTCCCCTTCATGCATCTTCGGCCATAATACAGCTCCGTCTTTTAAGGTAAGATCGCCGGTATTTCCCTTTCGAACCTGCTGCATCAGTTCATATTCTTTTTCTTCCATCTCTTTTCTTTCCCCTTCGGAAACTTCGGGCCACAGAACGGCCCCGTTCTCGAGGGTGAGATCACCGGTGTTTCCGCCGGGTAGCGTGGAAGAATCCGCTGCATACACGAGGCTTGAACACAGGAGCACTAAAGATAGACCAATCGTCAGTATTCGTTTCATCATCCTACCTCCTTGCTTTAAATCTGATTTCAGATATCCTTATTCCTTTTATTGTATTCAATATACCATTCTATGTATCGTTACGCAATAGCGATTTTCCCGTAAATGACCTCATTCCGAAGGGATATAAAAAACCTCCCCGATTTTTCGACGGAGAGGTCGTTTTTCCAACAAACTAATTTAATTGGCTTTTTAAATTCAGCATCATTTGGGTGGCTTCTTCTCTGCTCGCCGTGCCTTTGGGATCAAAGACATGGCCGTCGCGACCGTGTAGAATCCCCCTCGTCTTAAATTTGCCACGGCAGGCCGATAGACGAGCTATTCTTCCGCTTGGATGCCATGACAAGGGCATTGTATTTGCCCATTAAAGATAAGTACGCACTTACCAGCATCCTCATTGCCCACGACATTGACGAAGCCCTGCGCATGAGCCATGTGATTTACGCCCCCGAAAAGAAATCTATCGCCTACACGCACAGGATTCCGGAAGAAGTTAAAAGAAAAGGGACGCAGCGAAAAGACTGCGCCCTTTTTCAAAAGACAAGATTCTATGGGATTTTACTTGTGCGCGGCCAATGCATCAAGCATGGCTTGATAATTGTTTGCCGCCATGAGAATTTGGACATATGCCCAGTGATTTTCACTGACGTCCTTAAAGGAATTGAAGTTCCCTCTAATCTTCATCAGATCTTGCTTGCTCATATTCCTGCCGTCGTAACGATTCAGAATCGTCACGGCTTCAGCTCTCGTAATGGCTCCGTCGGGTTTGAAGGTGCCGTCGGGGTAGCCGATAATTCGGCCGTTGCCGAAGGCTTGATTAATGGCAGCTTCAAAAGGATGACCCTTTACATCGGCGAAAGGCGCGATGCGATCCGTCTTTTTGTCGATGCCGGCCAATGCCCGGGCAAATTCGGCTCGCGTAATGGGTTCGTTGGGACGGAAGTTTCCGTTTTTATCCGCCAACATTAAATCATTTTTCACCATGGCGTTGATCACTTCGTTGTACCAACTGCTGTCCGTGTCCTTGAAACCGGGTTTGGCCTTGTTGCTCGTATCCAAACCCGCCAGTGAGGCGATCATGGACGCCGCCTCGGCGCGACTGATCTTTCCTCCCGGGCGGAAGCTGTTATCGCCGTAGCCGAAAATAAATGCCTGATGCTTTACTTTCGGTGCCTCAGGCGTACTCGGCGTTCCCGGATTTTCCGCAGCCGTCACTGCAACCATATCTCCGTTTTCAAAAAACGTTTCATTTGCAAATTTTATATAGACGATAGGTTTAATATATTTGGCATTTTCGGGTAGCTTCGTGATTTCGATTTCATAGCCGCCGGCTACTTGTTTTACCGTGTAATCATCCCGAGGCACTTCCTGCTTCTTATATTTCGGCGTCGCCGACGTGCTTGTATCCACCCTCGTCGATGGACTTCTTACTGCCTTGGGTTTCCCTTCTTCAAAATCCTTCTGTGTCACATAATTCAGCTTAAAGAAAGCTTCTTCATTCTCGCCGATCTTTCCGGCCCCTGCAAGATTCGACTGAATTTCAATCTTATTGTCCTTTAATGCCACATACTTTTTATTATTGTGGGGGTTGAGCTGATCTCGCTTCCCCAGTACCTTATAATTGACGAGAGCTTTTTTCGTATAATCCCTGAAGAGGCCGGATTTCTTTCCATTAACCTTTTTATAAGGGACACTTTCAATAAATTTCAATTCCTCTTCCGTAATTTTTTCTTTGCCTAATAAAGTCTTCGCTTTTTCAACGGCGCCCTTGACTTCATCTTTCACGCCCGGCTGAAATTCAATGGAATCGCTGTCAAGAACCTTCTCTTCCACTGTTTTCATGTACCTTTGAAGTTCGGCCTTGGCCTGTCTAACCCTTTCGGCAAATTCCACATTGGTCTTGTCCGCTTTGGAATTTTTCTCTTTCGCTTGCTCGCGTTCAAGGCGACTTATACTTTGGTTCCCGACAAGCGCCGGCTTTTGATTCGCATCCATTGCCCTATTCGTTCCGGAGCCGGAGGCGGCATAGGAGGACCCCGGTAAAAATCCTGCAATTAAGGTAAAGCCTAAAAGGCATGAGACGAAACCGACAGACAATTTTCGCATTCCGTAACGAGGTCGTTGCTCTTTTTGTTTCATATTTTCTCCTTCATTATAAATTCCATGGCCCCTTTGTCCGCATCAAATCTATGTATTTTTCCATAGCAGACCTAATCCAAAGTTGTCATGAGCAAAGTGATCTTCTAATTCGAAATTATATCACGCTGATATTAATTATCAACTGTTGTTTTTATATTTCTTCTCTTTTCCTTTATTTTTGCTTTCTGCTGCCTTTTTATTCTTATGTTCTAGCTCATTTAAATTATTTCTTCCGCGCGGCTTTTTGATGGCTCTTTCAAAGTAAAGAAAAAGCCTCTGCAGTTGTTTTCTACGCCTGCAGAGGCTTTTCTCATTTCTTTTTTCTGATTGTCCGTTTAATTTAATTGATTTTTTAAATTCAGCATCATTTGGGTGGCTTCTTCTCTGCTCGCCATGCCCTTGGGATCGAAGATATTTCCGTTCTTGCCGTGTAAAATACCCCGCGCCGTCAAGTTCGCCACGGCGGGCCGGAAGACGGGGCCGATGGCCGCCGCATCTTGAAAGGGCAGATCCTTTACATTGTCGTCGTATTTCATGGCGACGAAAAGGATTTTCGCCATTTCTTCCCGGCTGATTAAGCGTTCGGGGCGGAAGCTGCCGTCTTCGTAGCCGTCGATGAGCCCGGCACTTCTCGCCGCCGCCACGGCTTTGGCGTAGTAGGCATCGGCGGGTACGTCGGAAAAGCCTCCGCCCGCTTCCGTCATGGGCAGGCGAAGGGTGAGGCCCATCAAGAGGGTAAACTCGCCCCGATTCATGGCCTCACGCCCCTGAAAGCTCTTCAGGCCCCGGTAGGCGGCGGTGTTGATCCCCGCGTGGTTCGCCCGACTCGGCACGTCTTTCGCCCAAGGGGATGTGGCGTAGCGGCTCATCGCGTAATTTAAAAGGGCCATGGTGTCGTGGTAGCGCTGATCCTGTCCCACGGATCCCATGACCACGGAAATCAACCGGCGGCCTTTTTTCGTGTAGGTTGCCGTGAGGCATTGGCCGGAATAGGAGGCCGTCCCCGTTTTAAATCCGTTGATTCCCTTGAAGTGGCGGAATTTTCGATAGAACTGATTGGTGGAGCGGTAGATTTCGCTTTTGTACTTGGTCTGATGTTTCGAGGTGGTGTTTAATATCTCCGGATAGTCGCTGATAATGGCGCGGGTCAAAAGGGCCTGTGCCCTGGGGGTGACGCGGTTGGGCTTCAGGCCGTTGGCCTCGGTGTAGTAGGCGTCGATGCCGAGCAATCTCGCCTTTTCGTTCATGCGATCGGCGAAGCGGGCCTCGCTTCCGCCGCCGAAGTATTCCGCAATGGCGATGCCCATTTGATTGTTGCTGCGAATCAAATAGGGCTCGAACAAATCGCCGAGGCGCTCCGTGTCGGCGAAGTCCGTCTTGTCCCAGGGGGACTGATTGCGGGCGTTGTCGGAAATGGGAATCACCGCATCCCATGTGGCTTCTCCGGTGCGCAAGGCATCGAGGACGATGTAGGCCGTCATGACCTTGGTCATGGAGGCGGCGGAACGGGGCGTGTCCGCATTTTTTTCGTAGAGCACCTGCCCCGTGTCGTAGTCCATGACGATGGCCCCTTGGGCGCTGATTGTCGGCGCACTTGCGGCAAAGGCCGCAACCGGCGTAAGTAGGATGGCGACGATCAACAGAAATGCCGCCGCGCGATTGAGTCGTTTCATTGTATTCCTTTCAGTTTTATCGACCATTTATAAACGTGCCGTGAAAACGCCCCGCGCATTTTCGCAGGGCGCTTAATTACTTCATATCCGTGTCGAAAAGTGCCGTGATTTCATCGGGTTTGTAGCCTACGACGACCTGATCGCCTGCGATGATCACCGGCACAAATTTATAGCCCTTTTCCTTAAAATCGCGGTGGGCTTCCGGATCCTTCGTAATATCTTTTTCAATAAAGGAACGGTGGAGTTTGTCCCTGAACATGGCTTTCGCCATGACGCAATACTTGCAGCCCTCTTTCGTATACATAACCACGTCTTCCGCCTTTTGTGTCGGCGGCGCGTAGTCTCCGGCTTTTTTGGAAATTTTCGCCATTTCCGAGCGACGAACGGGGCGATCGCCTCGGAAGAAGCCGTCGCTGCCTTCGGCGGCCAGGATGCCTTCTTTCACTAACGCGGCCACGTAATCGGCTGCGGGAATTTGCACGTCCATGTCATTGGACACGGTGCCCATCTCATCCAGGTCCTTCATTTTAAGATTGGAGTGATCTTTCGTCGCAGAAAGATTTAAGGCTCTGGCATAATAGGCGGCCACTTCTCTTCTCGGCGGAAAGACCATGTCTTTTGCGTTCAGCTGACCGGCTGCTTTGGCCTCTTGCAATTGTTTTTGAGTCATGACGCCCCGATCCAAGGCGTAGGCGGCGCTTTCTACGGCCCATTCCGGCACGCCGTTTGCCCGCGCCATGTCGCCATAAGTGAGCATGGCCTGTTTCATGGCCGCATCCGTCGGATTTTTCATCCCTTTGATCAAAACGAAGATCTCGGGCAGGCTCACGGGGCGATCCGGCTTAAATGTGCCGTCGGGATAGCCCTTCAATACTTTTTTATCCGCCATTTCGGAAATATAGCTAAAAGCCCAGTGGTCTTCTCCTACATCCTTGAAGCGGGCGGCGTAAACGCTTGTTGCGGGAATGCATAAGCTCAGTGCGGCCAAAAATAAGGCCAATGTCGTGGTTTTCTTTTTCATTGTTCTTCCTCCTTGGAAATGGATAATACTAAATCGGGATTGATTCGCTCCTTGTGGGTCTTCACGGTCTCTTCCAGCCGCCCTCTCACTTTTTCGCGCCTCGGGCAGGGAATCTCTCCGCTCAATACCGCCTCCGCCGGCAGCACGTGGAAGTATAGCCGGTCGCCCCAATGTTTGTCCACGTAGAGGGCGTCGGGCTGAAAGGCCACGACCTTCGTTCCCGTCTCGTCTTTTCTGAGGCGCGCCCGCACCATTTGCCCCGTCTCCACACGGCTCATATTCATGTACTCGCGCCGCTGATTGGAAACGAAATTGCCCATGGAATAGGCGACGAAGGTGTGCCTGTCGCCCTTCGCAATGTTGTCGATGGCGAGGGGCACGTGGGGATGGCTTCCGAAAATAATGTCCACGCCCTTTTCCGCCAGGTAGGCCGCTTGCTTTTTCTGCGTCGCCGTGGGTTCCTTAATGTACTCCTCGCCCCAATGCATGAAGCAGACCACGGCATCGACGCCCGCCGCCTTTAATGCTGCCATATCTTCGTCCACCTTTTCTTCGGAATAAATGGCCACGGCGTGGGGCTTGTCGCTGTTTGCCATGGCCCCGTCGTTTCCGTTGAGGCCGTAGGTGTAGGAGAGAAAGCCGATCTTTATGTTGTTCACGGTTTTAATGAGGGGCTTCGCTTCCTCTTCGCCTGTCCCCACCACATCCATGCCCGTTTGGACGAGGGCGCGGTAGGTTTTCTCCACGCCGGGTCCGAAGGTGTCGTAGGCGTGATTGTTTGCCGTGGACACCACGTCGAAGCCCACGGCCTTTAAGTCCCGAGCGATTTCCATGGGCGTCGCGAACATGGGAAAGGTGGTGTAGCCCTTCGCCCCGTCGGTTAAGGTGGTTTCCAAATTGATCATGGCCACGTCGGCATCGTCGATAAAGGGCTTCACATAGCGGAAGTCCTCGGTAAAATCAAAGCCATCGCCCCGCCTCGCTGCGTTGATCTGGGGCCGGTGCATCATGTAATCGCCGAAAGCGACGAGGCTGACCTCCGTGGGCGGCACCTTTTTTTCTTTCTGCTGCGGCGCCTCGGCGGCTTCACAGCCCGTTAAAATAAGAAGCGCCACCAATAAAAAGAGTCGAATTGTTTTCATCATCATTCCTTTTCTTCCGTTCATTCATTAACGTATTTATTGTATCAGTCTTTTCATATTTTTTGCACTAAAAAAGCGGGGTCTCCCCCGCTTTCGTCGACTACGTCTATAAGCCGTGTTTTGTATCGGTTAACTATCTGTCTGGTCTTTCCGTCGCCGGAAAGCTCTAGCGACCTACCTACCGGAGACGACGAGCAGCCGCCTTTTTCCCTCTTTGGTCTTGCTCCGAATGGGGTTTACATAGCCGCACAGTCGCCTGTGCGCTGGTGAGCTCTTACCTCGCCTTTCCACCCTTACCTTTGCAGGCGGTATCTCTCTGTTGCACTAGCCTTGGGGTCGCCCCCACCGGACGTTATCCGGCATTCTCGCTCTGTGGAGCACGGACTTTCCTCGCTACGCGCAGTTAACTGACGTACTCGACGAATTATTTTACCATATTTTATCTTAGATTTCAAAAACGAAGGGCGAATTCATCACCACGTGGGCACGGGCGCCGGAAATTTCTTCCACCCACTCCGCCATGGCCATTAAGATGGCCTTTTCGCTGTGGAAGTGGCCGATGTCCAAGACCATGAGGCCGATTTCCGCGGCGTGTTGGCCGTCGTGGTGCTTCACGTCTCCTGTGATGAGCACGTCGGCGCCTTTTAGGGCCGCTTCGTCGATGTAATCGGCGCCGCTTCCGCCGACGAAGGCGATTGTGTCCGCCGCTTCTTTCTTCACGCCGTAGCCCCGCACATTGTCGATGGCTTCGGCTTCAAAGACGGCCTTGAGATCGGCGAGGCTCATGTGGTTTTCGCCGATGATTCCCAACTCGTCTTCTTCCGACAAGACGCGGACATTTTTAAGCCCGAGCTTGTCGATCCACTGATCGTTCACGCCGCCCTTGGCCTTGTCCATATTGGTATGGGCGGAGTAGACGGAAATGCCGCGGCGGATTAAATCCACCACCATGGCGCCCTTGGTCGTCTCTTCCGCCACATTGGAGAGGCCGCCGAAGAGGAAGGGATGGTGGGTCAAAATCAATTCCGCGCCGACTTCCGCGGCGAGATCCACTACCTCCGGCACCACGTCCATGGCAACCACCACATTCGTCACCTCGCGATCGGTGAGTTTGATCTGCCAACCGCTGGCGTCCCAGGGCTCCTGAAGCTCTTCCGGCGCCCATGCGCACAAATTATTGATGATTTCTACACAGTTCAATGTATGCCTCCCATCTTTCCACGTCCCTTTTCGCCTTGTCGATTAAATCCTTTTTACCGCTGGCCACCACGGCGCGGGCCACGCCTACGAGGCGTGCCTTTTCTTTTTCAGCCATGGCGAGAAAGTCGCCGCAGTGAATAAAATTTTCCCAGGAAAAGGAATCGCTTCCGCCGGCTGCGATTTTCACGAGTGGATAAAATTTCCCCCGCTCTTCCACGAGATCCGCCTCCATTAAGCGAAAGCCCGATCTGCTTAAGTAATCGAAGAGGTCTTCCGCGCCCTGCATGGGCTGGACGATGCACCAATCCAGGGAATCCGCCACGTCTTTTCCGCGAGCTAAAATGTCGGCGATTAATTGGCCGCCCATGCCCATAATGATGGCGCCTTGAATTTCTCCCGCACGAATCGGTGCGAAGCCGTCGCCCAAGCGGGTTTCGAAACGGCCGCAAAAGGCTCCTGTTAGGAGCGTAGCCGCTTTGTTTAAGCTCGGGGCGGAAATATCCGTGGCGATGACTTTCTCGGCTCTGTTTGTCTCTAAAAGGGCGTGGGAGATATAGCCGTGATCGCAGCCTATATCTCCCACACAGTGAACCGCCGGGGTCATTTGAAAGACGGCCGTCAGCCGCTTCGACGATTCAATCATTCCAAAAAGTCTTTCAGCTTCTTGCTGCGGCTCGGATGGCGCAGCTTTCTCAATGCCTTGGCTTCGATTTGACGAATTCGCTCCCGGGTCACGTCGAATTCCTTGCCCACTTCTTCCAATGTGCGGGCGCGACCGTCTTCCAAGCCGAAGCGCAGGGTGAGCACTTGCTTTTCTCTTTCCGTCAAGGTGGTGAGGACGTCGCCTAATTGTTCCTTCAGGAGAATAAAGGTGGCCGCCTCTTGGGGAGAGAGAATGTCGTCGTCGGGAATAAAGTCGCCTAAGTGGGAATCCTCTTCTTCGCCGATGGGCGTCTCCAGACTCACGGGTTCTTGGGCGATCTTTTGAATTTCACGCACCTTGTCCACGGTAATGCCCATTTCCTCGGCGATTTCTTCCGGTTGCGGATCTCGGCCTAAATCTTGCACCAATTGCCGCTGTACCCGCACCAATTTATTGATGGTTTCCACCATGTGCACGGGAATACGAATGGTCCGCGCCTGATCGGCAATGGCACGGGTAATGGCTTGGCGAATCCACCAGGTGGCGTAGGTGGAGAATTTAAAGCCCTTTTTGTAATCGAATTTGTCTACGGCTTTCATAAGGCCCAAATTGCCTTCTTGAATTAAATCCAAAAAGCTCATGCCCCGGCCCACGTAGCGCTTGGCGATACTTACCACGAGACGCAAGTTCGCTTCGGCCAGTTCCTGCTTGGCCAGCTCGTCCCCTTCTTCCATGCGCTTGGCAATGGCCACTTCTTCGTCGGGCTCCAAGAGGGGAATCTTTCCGATCTCTTTTAAATACATGCGCACGGGATCGTCCACGCTGCCGCCTTTGACTTCCGTGGGCTCTTTCTTCTTTTTCGTCGCCTTATGCTTTTTTTCCTCGTCTTCTTTTAAAATTTCCACGTCGAGATCTTCAAACTCCGCATAGATGTCGTCCATTTCATCGCTGGATAAATCCACGTCATCCAGCGCGTCGATGACTTCTTTTGCCGTTAAGCTGCCGTGCTTGACGCCTTTTTTAAATAACTTTTCAATGGCCGGATCTTTTTCCAAAATGTGTTCGTCAAATTGGTGGAGTTGATCCTTGTGATCCATACTGTTCGTCATCTATGATTCGTCCCCTTTTCTACTTCCTGTAAACGTCGGTTTATTTCGTTGAGTTCATATAATTTCTCGGGCAGACTTTGATTCTCGTCCGCCTCATGGGCCTGTTCCATATGTTCTATATCGTGTAGTAATTTCTGACTGCGAAGCCTGAGCCCTTCGGCATAAATGCGGTCGATCAACTCGCCGACGATGGCTTCACCCTGTATTAGATCCATACCCTTTGTGAGGCGATAAAAACGGTCTTTCATCTCCGGATAGGCATCGAAAAATTGCCCCTTGCGCTCCTTCTCGGGAAGGTCCTCTTTGTAAAGATCCGCCATGGTGGTAAACATGGGGCCCCAGCTTTCTCCTGCGACAAATTTCCACTGATCCTTCGCCTCGATAATGGTGAAAAAATCTTTGTCTTCCAGGCCGTACTGCAAAAGACTCAGCCACAGACTTTCCATGGGATCCGCCTGAGGCGTTGTCATCGCCTTCTTGGGCCGCTTCAAATTGCCCCGGCGAATTTCCCCTTCGAAGGACTCGGGGCGCACGCCGTAGGTCTCGGCGAATTTCTTCGCGAAGACGTCGCGCTCCACCGGGCTTTTCACCTTCGACAAAATGGCCGTCACGCCTTTTAAAAATTCCGAGAGGGAAGCGGCGTCCTCCAGGTGAAAGTTTTTTTCCAGGTTTTGCACCTGAAACTCGATGGAGGAAAGGCCGCGGTTCAGCTTGCCTTCAAATGCGATTTTGCCGTAGTCGCGAATGTACTCGTCCGGATCTTTTCCCCCTTCCAGCACGACGATGCGCGGGCGGATGTCTTCCGCCGCCAAGATATCGATGGCCCTGTTCGTGGCCTGAAGCCCGGCATTGTCGCCGTCGTAGCAGATAAAGACCTGTTTGCCGTAGCGCTTAATCACCCGGGCTTGCTCCCGGGTCAGGGAAGTGCCCAGGCTCGCCACGGCGTAGCCGATCCCCGCCGCGTGAAGGGAGATCACGTCCATATAGCCTTCCACCAAGAGAATCCTGGAGCGATCCGATACTTTCATGACGCGATTTAATCCGTAGAGCTCCCGGCTCTTTTTGTAGAGCAAGGTGTCCGAGGAGTTTAAGTATTTCGGCAAGCTGTCGTCGAGAACCCGTCCGCCGAAGCCCACGACGCGGGATTTTCTGTCGATAATGGGAAAGATCAGGCGGTTTCTGAAGCGGTCGTAGTAATGATCTTTCTCCTCATTGTAGGAGAGAAGGTTCGCGTCGAAGAGCTCTTTTTCTTCGTAGCCCCTTTTCTTCATGTGGCTCAGCAGTTGATCGCCGCCGGCGGGAGCGAAGCCCAGGCCGAAGGCCATGATCATGTCTCTGCCGATGCCGCGGTTTTTTAAATAGTTCAGGCTGTGGGGATTGCGGCTCAAAATTTCCATGTAGTAAAGGGCCGCCTCCCGGTTCATGGCCACCATGCGGGCCCGCTTTTTTTCCGCCTCCGTGTCTCTGAAGGAAGGCTTTAAGTCGATGTTAAGGTCTTCCGCCAATTTCTCCACGGCTTCGATAAAGCCCAGGCCCTCTTTCTCCATGAGAAATTTTATGACGTCGCCGCCGGCGCCGCAACCGAAACAGTGGTAGTAGCCCTTATCCGGCTGCACAGAAAAAGAAGGGGTCTTTTCCGTATGAAAAGGACAAAGACCCATGTAATTTCTTCCTTTTTTCTCAAGTTTTGTGTATCGACCGATCCACTCGACAATATCGCTCTCTTCTTTTACCCGCTGAATAATTTCATCGTCGATGATCGAAGCCATATTGCCACCTGCTTTCTACAAACTGTGCCAATCCTTGGGCACGTAAAGTTCCTTCCACACATTGATGGCGAAACGGTCGGTCATGCCGGCGATGTAGTCGGTGACCATATCCGCTCGGCTCATGCCGTGGACCTCGGAAAAAGCCACGTGAGCATCGGGAATCGCCTCTGCGTGTTCCGTAAAATAGGCGTAGAGATCCCGAATAAGCCGCTCCACCTTTCCGTCTTCGCTCTTCACCGTGGGATTGAAATACACCCGCTGAAACATAAAGTTGCGCAGATCCGACATGGCCGCGTAAATGGCGGGATCCATGGTGATTTCATCCAGCGCTTCGCTTGCCTCGATGACGCTTTTTACCATGCAGGTAATGCGCTCGGAATGGCTCGCCCCCAAAGTGTCCACGATGTCTTTCGGGATGGCATCCATGGAGAGAACGCCGGCGCGAATGGAGTCGTCGATGTCGTGATTTAAATAGGCGATGCGATCGGCAAATTTAATGATCTGCCCTTCCAAGGTGTGGGCCGGATTCACGGCCTGCTCTTTGGAGTGGTGCAAAATTCCGTCCCGCACTTCCCAGGTGAGATTCAGCCCCGGCCGATCCCCTTTCGATTCCAAGAGATCCACCACCCGCAAACTGTGGGCGGCGTGATCGAAGCCGCCCGGGTGCAATTGCTTCAACACCGCTTCGCCGGAATGGCCGAAGGGGGTGTGGCCCAAGTCGTGGCCCAAGGCGATGGCCTCCACCAAATCTTCGTTTAGGCGAAGGCCCCGCGCCATGGTGCGGGCGATCTGCGCCACTTCCAAGGTGTGGGTGAGGCGAGTACGGTAGTGGTCTCCCTCCGGCGCGATAAAGACGTGGGTCTTGTGCTTCAGGCGGCGAAAGGCCTTGGAGTGAATGATCCTGTCTCTGTCTCGTTGAAAACAGGTGCGCATATCGCACTCGGGCTCCGGCATTCTGCGGCCCTCGGAGCGGGCGGCGTGTGCGGCCCGTTCGTCTAAAATCGCCTCTTCAACTTTCTCCCATCGCTCTCGCTGAAGCATAGGCCCTCCTAAAATCGGGAAATCATGTAGTCGTTTATGATTTCCGCCGTCTCTTCAATGGCTTTGTTGGACACGTCGATAATGGTGCAGCCGATGTCTTTCATGATCTGCACGGAGTAATCCACTTCTTCCTTGATGCGGTCCACATTGGCGTACTTCGCCGAGGAATTTAAACCCAAGGCCCGGAGCCGCTCTTCCCGAATGGTATAGAGTTTTTCCGAATTGGCGATGAGGCCGAAGAGCCTGCGCTTGTCTTTTTCGTAAACTTCTTTGGGCACGGGCACTTCCGGCACCAAGGGCACATTGGCCACTTTGTAAAGCTTGTTGGCCAAGTACATGGACAGGGGCGTCTTGGAGGTGCGGCTCACGCCGACGAGGACGATGTCCGCCTTCACCACGCCGCGGGGATCCTTGCCGTCGTCGTATTGCACGGCAAATTCGATGGACTCCACTTTTTTAAAGTAGTTTTCGTCCAGGCGGCGGATCAGGCCCGGCTGACGCATGGGCTCGTAGCCCAAAAGAGTTTCCAGCTTGTCCATGGGCGGGCCCATCACGTCCACCATGGCCAGGTTCAATTCTTTTTCTTTTCTCTTGATGTAGGCGCGGGTTTCCGTGTCCACATTCGTGTAGACCACCAGAGCCCGCTTTTGTGCCGCGGCTTCTTCGAGCAGGGGCTTTACCTGTTCCACGCTGTTGGTATAGGGGTAGCGCTTAATGGCGAAATCCTTCGTGTCGAATTGTTTTACCGAGGCCTTGGCGATTAATTCGCCGGTTTCACCGATGCTGTCACTAATGACGTAGACCATCAGTTTCGAGTCGTCGCGTACGGAATCAAGATTCATCGTCTCCCCCTAATTCTACAACTAAGCGGTTAATATTCGTCTTCGTCAAGCGGCCCACAACTTTCAGCTGCTCCTCCCCTACCACCACGGGCAGGGCGTCGATCTCCCCTTGATCGATGGCTTGGGCGGCTGTGTAAACGGAATCCTTCGGCCCGATGGAAATAATGTTGGGCATGCGGGTCATGATCATGGAAAGGGGCGTCTTTTCGAGATCCACTTGGCCGATGGCCGAGCGGAGCAGGTCTTTTCGGGACACGCATCCCACGAGAAAACCCTCGCGGGTAATGAAGATGGTGCCGATGTTTTCGAGAAAAACGGCGCAGATGCCGTCGTAGACGCTGGCCTTTTCGTCGAGAACCGCGGGCACGCTCATAATCTCTTCCACGTGAATGGAGTCTAAAATTTTTCGGATTTCGAGATGCGTGGGATCGCCCTTGTAGTAGTAGCCCACCTTGGGCCTGGCGTCCAGATAGCCGAGCATGGTGAGCACGCTTAAATCGTTGCGTATGGTGCCTCTGGCCAGGTCCAAAATGCCCGCGATATCGTCGCCGGTAATGGGCCCTTCTTCTCGAACGATTTGAATGATTTGCTCTTGCCGTTTACTCAGTTTCACCGGGCACCTACCCTTCGACGATTTGGTTTCCGTTAAACTCCCGTTGTACCAAGGCGTCGATTCGTTGAATCAAAGCCAGGCGATTGTTTCTGAGGCCTTCGTCTTCCGCCATGATCATGACGCGGTCGAAGTACAAGTGAATGGCGTCGGTTAAGGAATCCAACAGCGCCAAATACCTTGCGTCGTCGCGTTTTCTGTATGCTTCGTCGAGTTCCGCTTCCACTGCCAGGACCTTGTCGTAAAGGGCCCGTTCTTCTTCCGTTAAAATGGCTTCGTCGATCGTTTTGTCCTTCAGTTCGTTTTTCGAGGCGATGTTTTCTACCCGGGTTACGGCTTCCAGGAAGGATTTCCGATCCCCGTCGACGAAGAAGTTTTGCATGGCCTGTGCCTTTTCAAAGACGCGCAGGCTGTCTTCACCGTCGATGTCGTTTAATGCCTGAATAATGTCGTAGCGAATGCCGTCGGCATCCAACATGGTGTCGATGCGGCCGCGGAAGAATTTCAAGATTTGCTTGCGCACTTCTTCTTTATCGAAGACCAGGCCCATGGAATCCACGAAGGAGAACAGGGAGGCGTCGATGCAGTCGCTCAGGCTTAATTCCCAGTGTTTTTCGTTGATCATGCGCAAGATACCGATGGCCTTTCTGCGAAGGGCAAAGGGGTCTTGGCTGCCGGTGGGCACTTCGCCGATGGCAAAGAGGCCGCAGATCGTGTCGAATTTATCCGCCAGAGACACGATGGTGCCGGTGGTGGATTCCGGAAGATCCGCCCCGCTTGCGACGGGCATGTATTGTTCGCGAATGGCGTCGGATACGACGGATTCTTCGCCGTCGAGCTTGGCGTAAATGCTGCCGATAATGCCTTCAAGTTCCGTAAATTCCTGAACCATATTGGTCATAAGATCGGCCTTGGAAAGGTAGCAGGCGCGCTTGGCCGATTCCACGGTTTTGTCGCCTACGGCTAAAATTTCGCCGATGCGTCCCACGAGATCGGAAATGCGCTGCGTCTTGTCCGCCATGGTTCCCAATTTTTCCTGGAAGACGATGCCGCCCAATTGGCTCACGTAATCTTCCAAAGGTTTTTCTCTGTCGTTATCGAAGAAGAAGCGGGCATCTTCCAAGCGGGCTTCCAATACTTTTTCGTTGCCTTCGGCTACAACATCGGCATAGTCTTCGTTGCCGTTACGAATGGTGATGAAGTAGGGAAGCAAATCCCCTTCCGGGCTGTAAACCGGCGTGTAGCGCAGGTGTTCGCGCATGGGTGTCGTAATGACCACGTCGGGAAGGGAAAGGAATTTTTCCTGAACATTGCCCAAGACCGCCGTGGGGTATTCCACGATAAAGGTGAGCTCTTCCAAAAGATCGTCGTCTCTACGAATTTCGCCGCCGTTGGATTTGGCCATGTGGTTGATTTGATAGAGGATGGATTCTTTTCGCTTGTCCTGATCCAGGATGACGAAATTTTTCTCCAGGGCTTCTTCGTACTCGCGCACGTCCTTGATTTCGATGTGGCTGCTGCCCAGGAAACGGTGGCCGCGGGTCACATTGGACAGAGTGATGCCTTCCAAATCGAAGGGCACGACGCGGTCGTTCATCATGGAGAGAATCCAGCGAATGGGCCGTGCGAAGCGCAGGTTTTTTCCGCCCCAGCGCATGTTTTTAGGGAAGGGAATGTGGTGAATGGCATTGGGAATAATTTCCGCCAAAATCACTTCCGCCGGCTCGCCGGCTTTATGAATGTGGGCGTAGATGTATTCGTTGCCTTTGAGTTCGCGGACTTCCAAGTCCGCTTCCGTGACGTTTTGGCTGCGCATAAAGCCTTCCAGGGGCTTGTTCACGGAGCCGTCTTCTTTGTAGGCGATTTTCTTTGCCGGGCCCTTGACCCAATCTTCGATGTCGCCTTGGGTGTCGTCGATGCCGTGAATCATGAGGCTCAAGCGGCGGGGCGTGGCGTAGGCGTCGATGTGATCGAAACCTAAATTTGCTTCATTCAGCGCCGTTTCCACTAAATCCTTAAAGGCGTTTAAGGCATTTCGAATGTAGGAAGAAGGCAACTCCTCCACGCCTACTTCGATTAAATAGATATTGTCTTGATTACTCATGATCGTCCTCCCCGTTCTTAATAAGTGGGTAGCCCATGGCTTCTCTTTGTTGGATGTATTTTTGCGCCGTCAGGCGAGCCAAGTTCCGAACCCTGGAAATATACGACGCCCGTTGGGAAACGGAAATGGCGCCCCTGGCATCCAGCAGGTTAAAGGTATGTGAACACTTCAATACGTAGTCGTAGCCCGGCAGGACCAGATCCATCTCCAAGACGCGGCTCGCTTCTTTTTCGTACATATCGAATAATTGCTTGAGCAGGTCGATGTCGGCGATTTCGAAGCTGTATTTGGAGTGTTCGTACTCGGCTTTTTTAAAGATGTCGCCGTATTTAATGTGGCCGTTCCAGTCGATGTCGTAGACCGTGTCCACATCTTGCAGATACATGGCGATCCGTTCCAAACCGTAGGTGAGCTCGGCACTTTCCAAATCGCAGTTAATGCCGCCCACTTGTTGGAAGTAGGTAAATTGCGTGATTTCCATGCCGTCGAGCCAGACTTCCCAGCCCAGGCCCCAGGCGCCCAGTGTGGGAGATTCCCAGTTGTCTTCGACAAAGCGAATGTCGTGTTTTAAGGGATCGATGCCCAAAACTTCCAGGCTCTTTAAGTAAAGCTCCTGCACATCTTCCGGCGAGGGTTTTAAAATAACTTGCAGTTGATGATGTTGGTAGAGGCGGTTCGGATTGTCGCCGTAGCGGCCGTCGGCCGGCCGTCTGGAGGGCTCTACATACACGGTACGCCAGGGTTCGGGACCCAAGGTGCGCGTAAAGGTATGGGGGCTCATGGTTCCGGCGCCTTTTTCCGTATCGTAGGGTTCCAAAACCACACAGCCTTGCTCGTTCCAGTATTCTTGTAGTTTCTGTATCATTCCTTGAAAATGCATTTCTTCCTCCCCTCTACATCCTCAACTGTAGAGATTGTATGTTGTCCAGTTGTAAATTGACCACGGTGTAGACTTTCAGCAAGCGATAAATTTTTTCCAAGGTGGCTTTATCCACGTCTTCCAAATTTATCTTATCTAAAGAAGTATATAGCAAATGACGCAAAGTGTAAATATCCCGCCCGTCCAGAGGCTCTCCCCCGGCGACTCCCTCGGCCTCGACGGCGCCGCTGTCGGAAAGAAAAACGTAGCTCCCTTCGTCGGACTCGGGCAGCATGGGCCGGTAGCCCATAAAGCTTAAATACTTGATCAAGAAGCCGAGAAACACCGCAAGCGGAGCCTCCGTCAACGAAAGTTCGTGAAGGGCTTTTCGTATTAGGGAAAAGATTCGCGCCGTCCCCTCATCTTCCATGCTGCTCTTGTCCACGATCTCCACCAGGGCGGAGGCGTAGATCATGTTGTCGTAATTGTTTCTCAGGCCCATATTGGCCTGAAGGATTTTTCCGCTGTTTAAGTAGTAAAAGCTCTTGCCCGCACTCAGGCGATAGAGGCCGAAGGTAAAGGGCTCGCTTAATGCCACAGTGGCGGAGCGGCGGGATTTGGCCCCCTTCACCAAGACGGAAAGCTTCCCCGCCCGCTCCGTGTAGAGGCGAATGATCTTGTCGCTTTCGCCGTAGGGCATGGCGGCGAGGACCACGCCTTGACACTCAATCCGCTTTGTAGCCAAAGGCCTTGACCTTCTCGTCTTTTTCCCGCCAGTTTTTGCTCACCTTTACCCAGAGGCGCAGGTTCACGTGCTCGCCTAAGAAGGCTTCGATTTCTTTTCGCGCCTCCGTGCCGATGCGCTTCAGCATCTGGCCGTTTTTGCCGATAATAATGCCCTTGTGGGAATCCCGCTCCACGTAAATGGTGGCCTGAATGTCCATGTGGTCCTTCCCTTCGACTTCTTTCATGGAATCCACGGACACGGCCAGGCCGTGGGGCACTTCGTCCCTTAAATAGAAGAGGCCTTTTTCACGAATCAATTCGGCGACGATAAATTTCTCCGGCTGATCGGTGATCATTTCTTCGGGGAAGTATTGGGGGCCTTCCGGCAAATGGTCGAAGATGACATCCACCAAATGATCCACGTTTTCGTCGTTTAAGGCGGAGACGGGGACGATGTCTTCGAAGCGGTTCATGGCGGCAAATTTTGCGATAATGGGAAGTACTTCGTCTCTCGGCGCCACATCCACCTTGTTAATGACTAATATCGCCGGAATGTCCCGCCCTTCTTTTTCCATGGCGTCGAGAATCATTTGATCCTTCGGGCCCAGGTAGTCGCTCATGTCCACCACCATGAGGATCACGTCCACCCCTTCCATAGAGGAAACGCTGGTCTTTAACATGTAGTCGCCCAATTTGTTTTTCGGCGACTGAATTCCCGGCGTGTCGAGAAAAATAATTTGGCCCCGATCGTCGGTGTGGATCATGGTGATTTTATTTCTCGTGGTTTGGGCCTTGTTTGAAGTTATGGACAGTTTTTCCTTAAGTATTCTGTTTAACAGCGTGCTTTTCCCCACATTGGGACGTCCCACGACGCTGACAAATCCTGATTTATGCATCGACATCTCCTTTTACATTTTCCGGCCCGAAGCTGTGGGGCAAGAGCTCGTCCAGGGTGTGGACGTGGTAATTTTCTTCATCTTTCGCCACGACGACGGTGGCTTCTTTTCCGAATTCGCGGAGCACCTGGCGGCACACGCCGCAGGGATAGCCCATGTCCTCTCCCGCCACCACGGCGATGATTTCCACCGCCTTCGCTCCTTCGCTGATGGCTTTAAAGACGGCCACCCGCTCGGCGCAGACCGTGGGGGTAAAGGAGGCGTTTTCGATATTGCAGCCGGTGTAGATCTTGCCGTCGTCGGCGAGAAGGGCGGCGCCCACGGCGTAGTTCGAGTAGGGCACGTAGGCGGATTTTTGCGCCGCTTTCGCCGCGGCGATTAGTTTTTGAATTATTTCTTTTCGGTTCATCTTATCCCATCCAAACAAAAATAATAACGGCGACGGCGATGCCTAAGACGGCCCCCGCCACGGTTTCCATGGGCTTATGTATTTCCCCTTCGATGCGGCTTTCCGCCACGAGAAAGGCCAGGCCGAAGGCGAGAGCCGCGATAAATCCGTTCATGGAAATAAAGGTAATGGAAGCCGCCATGCAAAAGGCCAGGGCGGAGTGGCCGCTGACGGCACCGCCTTGAAAGTAGCTTCCCCCGTGTTCCCGCTTGTAGAGCTTCGCGCCCACGGTCAAGATCAATACGATAATAATGGCCACGAAGGTCAGGTGGGGCCCGGAGTTTTTAATCCGCACCAGGACCACGTCCGTAAAGGAAATGATCCGGTCGAAAAAGAGCAGATACCCCGTCACCGCCGCGTTGATCCCTGCAAGCAAGACGGCGCCGGCGCTGATGTCTTTAACGAGCTTCGCCATGGGGTGGTATTCCTGAGTCACCATGTCCACGGTGCGTTCGATGGCCGTGTTGAAAAGCTCCGAGACGATGACGAAGGTGACGGCAAAGAGCAGGGCGATAAATTCGATGCGGGACAGATTAAACAAAAGGCTGAAGGCGATAACCCCCAGCGCCGCCGCGTAATGAAATTTCATGTTTCGCTCCGAATGAATGGAGCTGATAATGCCCTGTACGGCAAAGTTAAATGAGTTGATAAAATTACCGCGTTTCATTTTCTTCCCCTTCGAATGCCGCGAGGAGCGCCTCTTCCCTGGCCCGCATGGCCGCCTTTTCCTCGGCCTCCTCGTGATCGTAGCCTACCAAGTGGAGCAAGCTGTGTACCGTAAGGTAGGTGAGCTCCCGGCGGTAGCCGTGGCCGAATTCCTCGGCCTGCTCCTTCACTTTCGCCGTGTTGATGATGACATCGCCGAGGTTTCTGTAGTCGCCGTAGGCCTCGTCCATGGGAAAACTCAACACATCCGTCACCTTGTCCACGCCGCGAAAATCCCGATTCAGGGCGCGGATCTCCTCGTCTTCCACGAAGCTTACGGAGACTTCCACCTGTGCCTCTTCGGCGATTTTCGGAACCACGAAAGAGATCAGGGATTGAATTAAATCCCTGTCTTCTTCCGACAAGGCGATGGTCTCCTGCCGGTCGTCCATATAGAGGCTAAGTTCGGTCATGGCCCTTCCCCTTTTGGTCCTTGTTGTCCTTACCGTCTTTGCTTTCCGATTCCTCGGCCTGTTTTTCCTTTTCCCGATCGAAGCGATCGTAGGCGTCGATGATTCGTTGCACCAAGGGATGGCGTACGATGTCGTTTCGGCCCAGGCGAATGATCTCGATGCCCTTGACGCCGTCCAAGATTTTAAGCACGGTCTTCAGGCCCGATTGCTTGCCCCGAGGCAAGTCGATTTGGGTCACGTCCCCGGTAATAATGGCCTTGGAACCGTAGCCCAGGCGGGTCAGGAACATTTTCATCTGCTCGTTGGTGGAGTTTTGTGCCTCGTCTAAAATGACATAGGCATTGTCCAGTGTGCGCCCGCGCATGTAGGCCAGGGGCGCCACTTCGATAAGGCCTTTTTCCAAATACTTTTGAAAGGCGTCTTGCCCCAGAATTTCAAAAAGGGCGTCGTAGAGTGGGCGCAGGTAGGGATCCACTTTCATCTGCAAATCCCCGGGCAAAAAGCCCAGGCTTTCGCCTGCCTCCACGGCGGGGCGGGTGAGGATAATGCGGTTTACTTCTTTTTCCTTAAAGGCCTTCACCGCGTTGGCCATGGCGATGTAGGTCTTTCCCGTGCCGGCAGGGCCGATGCCGAAGACCACGTCGTGGCTTCGGATGGCATCTAAGTAGCGCTTCTGCCCCAAGGTTTTCGGGCGAATGGGCCGGCCCATTTCCGTGTAGACGATGACGTCGTCCAGGAGGGAGGTGAAGCTGTCTTCGATGCCCGCCTGAACCAAGTCGATGCTGTACGCCACGTCTTTTTTGTCCACGCGCTTTTGCTTGTGAATGGCTTCGATTAAATTTTCAAGGACGATGCCCGCCTGTTTCACCTGGCCCTCTTCCCCTTTTACCGTGAGGCCGTCGTCTTCCTGGCGAATGGTCACGGAAAAAGCCTCCTCGATCATTTTCGTGTGTTCGTCTAAATGGCCGAATAATTCCTTTAACACCTTGGGTTCACTGATGCCGATAGCTAATTGATCTTGCAAAAACGTCTCCTTTACTTACGTTTACACTTGGGTTTGTCAAATACTTCGCTGTAAATAAACGGCCGGTAGGCCTCGTCGAACCGTTCGATGGCGGCAAAGGGCGAGGGCTTCGCGGCCTCCGGATCCACAGTTGCGGGCGCGACGGGAGCCTCTTCTTCGGCACGATGGGCGGCGAGGGCCGCTTCCGTGGCCTCTTTCAATGCCGCGTCATCCATTAGCCGCTTCTTTTTCAGCCGTTCTTTTTCCCGAGCGCGGGTTTCTTTTTTCGCCGGCTTTGCCTCGGGTTGTTGAAAACTTTTTATGGCCCGCTGCACCTCGATGGGCAGATCCTTATAATCCGCCTCCCGGTCGTGGCCTCTTCCCGTCTTTTCCTTTGTTCCCTGAAACTCTTTTATGGCCTGCTGCATCTCATCGGGCAGCCCCACGCCACGGGATTTCTTCTTCGCCTCCGTGCCGCGGCTTTCTTCCATGCGGCTTTTAATCAGACCGAAGAGCGCGATGAGGATGATGGGAAGGAGGCTGTTCATTCACGAGCCTCGTCGATTTTCTTTTTGTCTCCGCCGGCGATGGCTTCCCGCATGGCCGTGTCGCTCTTTAGGTTTTCAAGCTCGTAGTAACCGCCCACGGAGAGATTTCCGGATTTCAATGCTTCCGCTAAAGCCCTGGGCACTTCCGATTGGGCTTCCACGACGCGGGCGCGCATGGCTTCCACTTCCGCGCGCATTTCCTGTTCCCTGGCGATGGCCATGGAGCGGCGTTCCGATGCCTTCGCTTCGGCAATGCGCTTGTCCGCTTCCGCTTGGTCCGTTTGCAGGCGGGCGCCGATGTTTCGCGCCACGTCCACGTCGGCGATGTCGATGGATAAAATTTCGTAAGCCGTGCCCGAGTCCAATCCCTTTTCGAGGACCACGCGGGAAATATTATCCGGGTTTTCCAACACTTCCTTGTAGGTTCTCGACGAGCCTACGGTGGTGACGATGCCTTCGCCGACACGGGCGATAATGGTTTCTTCCCCGGCCCCGCCGACGAGGCGGTCGATATTGGCCCGTACCGTAACTTTGGCGATGACCAAGACCTCGATGCCGTCTTGGGCCACGGCGGAAATTTTCGGCGTCTCGATCACTTTCGGATTAACGCTCACTTGCACCGCTTCCAAGACATCTCTGCCCGCCAAGTCGATGGCGGCGGCCTCTTCAAAATTCAATTCTATGTCGGCCCGTTGGGCGGCGATGAGCGCATCAACAACGGCATCCACATTGCCCCCGGCCAGGTAGTGGCCTTCGACAGAGCCGATGTTTAAGCCCATGCCGGCTTTCGTGGCCTTGATCATGGGGTTGACGATTCGACGGGGTTTTACGCGGCGCAGGCGCATGCCGATGAGGTCGCTCATCCGCACTTTTACGCCGGAGAAAAAGGCCGTCACCCACAGGCCGATGGGCACCATGGTGAGTACGACGAGTAAAAAGACGACGATGACAAAGGCGATGATTGCGCCGAAAATAGTACCGAGTCCCATTGGAATTCCTCCTCTGATAAATCAATTATTTCTGCTGCGTTTTTCTTATAAGTACATTCATCGAAAGAGGCGGAGCGAAATCAGTCCACCTCTCTCACGAAAATGGTGCGCCCGCGAACGGACACAATCTCGATTTTTCGGTGGCCTTCGATTAAGGGGCCGGTGGAGCGCACGGTGACTTCCTCGCCGTTAAATTCCCCGATCCCTTCCGGGCGCAACTGCGTTCTTGAAAGGCCCACGTCCCCCACTTTCCACGGCATGAGCTTTTCCCTTTTAGGCGTATCTTGCCCCATGAGGCGCTTCACCATGGGCAGGCTCTCGCCTTTTTCCCACAGCCCTCGGGCCATTAAGAGCACGACGACGGCGGAAAGGAAAAAAGTGAACAAGGCCTGCACGCCGTTGTCCATGGCCAGAGCGAGGGAGATAAAAAACAAAACGATGCCGCTGATGCCGGCGATGCCGAATCCCGGCACGATGGCCTCCACAAGGACGAGGACGCCGCTCGCCAAAAACAAAAGCAGGGTGATAACCGACGCCGCGCCGCCGAAGATTCCCGTGATGAAGTAGATCAGCATGGCGGCCACGCCGAAGATCCAGCTTTTTGAAAATTCTTTGGAAAATAGGGCGTAGGTAAAACTCGCCAGACCCACGATGACCATGGCCGACCTAAGCCAGGGCAGAAGATCGGCGCCGGGGCCCGCCGCGTAAACCGGCGTCGCCGCGAAAAGAGAAACAAGCGACGTTAAAAAAATTTTCATGCCCACACCTCCCCATTTATTTATACCCGAGGAAATTATGCGTAATCGAAAGTAACCCGGAGAGGCTCTCCGGGTTACTTTAATTTAAAATGCGATTGACGATTGCGTTAACCGCCTTTCCGTCGGCGCGACCTTGCACTTTCGGCATAATGTTTTTCATGAGAAGACCCATTTGTTTTTTCTCCGTGATGTTGTTTTCTTCCATCACTTGGCGAATCAACTTTTCAAGCTCTTCTTCCGATAATTGTTCGGGCATGTATTTCATGAGAACGTCGATTTCCGCCTTCGTGCTTTCAACCAAATCGTCGCGGCCGGCTTTTTCGAATTCTTCGATGCTTCCCCAGCGTTCCTTGATTTCCTTGGACAGCACTTTGAGTACGCCTTCGTCGTCCAGTTCGACGCGTTCGTCCACTTCTTTTTGTTTAATCGCGGCGCGCACCATGGTGATCGTATCTTTCGCTCTCTTATCCTTCGTCTTCATTGCAGTTTTTAAATCCTGCATTAAGGTTTCTTTTAAAGACAAAATAACACCTTCTCAATTAGTATTTACGTTTTTTTCTGCGTGCTTCCTCAGATTTTTTCTTACGCTTTACACTGGGTTTTTCGTAGTGTTCGCGCTTGCGAACTTCTTTCAAAACACCACTGGAAGCACATTGTCTTTTAAATCTTTTTAAGGCAGATTCTAAAGACTCGTTTTCTCCAACGCGGATTTCCGACATGATTTCCCCTCCCCTCTTTTTGAAAAGAGTGAATAGCCTTTTCGGCTAAATTCTTAACTATTATACACGTTTCGAAAGGGGAATTCAACAAATCCTAAGGTTTTTCAATGATTTAACCCGGTGGCCATTGCAGGCTTCTTCCGCCTAAAACGTGGAAGTGCATGTGTTTTACCGACTGGCCGCCGTCTTCGCCGATATTGTGTACGACGCGGTAGCCGTTTTCGAGGCCTTCTTCCCTTGCCAAGTCGCGAATCTTTTTAAACACGTAGCCGATGAGTTCGCTGTCTTCGTCTTCCATGGCATCGAGGGAGTCGATGTGTTTTTTCGGAATCACCAAGAAGTGTACCGGCGCCTGAGGTTCAATGTCTTTAAAGACGTAGACCTTGTCGTCTTCGTACAAGCATTGGGAAGGAATTTCGCCTTCGATGATCTTACAAAATAGACAATCCATTGGCATGCTCCTTTCTGATTCGGCCGGTGATTTCACCGCCTCTTTCTCCCTCAATTGTAACATATTCAAGGGTGTTTCTCAGATCTTCTTTTCCCTCTACGGACAGGTAAATGTAGTTGGGGGTGTAGCCGTAATTTTTGTCGTCTTTTTTCTCTTCAAAGAGCACGGGATAGGTCTTGCCGATTCTGTCTTTTACGAAATCCGCGGCGAGTTTGTCTCCGAGAGCGATCATGCGGGCGGCCCGCTCTTTTTTCACCGGGCCGGGGATTTGATCCTTTCTGTTGGCGGCCGGTGTGTTTTTCCGCATGCTGTAAGGAAAGACGTGGAGACGGGAAAAGCCCATTTCCTCGACGAAATCCAAGCTCTCCTCGAAATCTTCTTCACTTTCGCCGGGAAAGCCCACGATCACATCGGTGGTGAGCCCGGCATCGGGAAAGACGCGCCGGATGCGCCGCACCGTGTCCCGATATTCTTCGGGGGTGTAGTTGCGATTCATCTCCCGCAGGGTTTTTTCTGCGCCGCTTTGCAGAGACAGGTGGAAATGGGGCATAAAACGCTTCAGCTTGGCCACGCGGTTCAAAAAGTCGTCGGTCATGGTCATGGGCTCGATGGAGGAGAGGCGAATGCGCTCGATCCCTTCCACTTCATCCATGGCCTCGATGAGATCCACAAGGGCCACGTCTTCGGAAAGATCTTTTCCGTAGCTGCCCACGTGGATCCCCGTCAGGACGATTTCTTTAAAGCCGCTTGCAGCCAGGCGCTTCGCTTCTATCAATGCGTCGTCCATGTCCCGAGAGCGGATAAAGCCCCGGGCGTAGGGAATAATGCAGTAGGCGCAGTATTGATTGCAGCCGTCCTGCACCTTCATGTAGGCGCGGGTATGGTCTTCGATTTCTTTTATCTCTAAATGCTCGAAACCATCCCCTTGCTCGTGGGCCTCGACGTGAACGATTTGATCCGCGCCCTGAAAGAGCGCCTCCACATAGCCGGGCAGGGCGGCGCGATCTTTCGTGCCCAGCACCAAATCCACGCCGTCGATCTTCGCCACTTCCTCGGCGGAAACCTGGGCGTAGCAGCCGATGACCACCACTTTGCATTGGGGATTTTCCCGCTTGTGTCGGCGAATGATCTGGCGGCTCTTTCGGTCGCTTTCGTTGGTCACCGTGCAGGTGTTGATGATCGCCAGATCCACGTCCATGGAACCGTCGTGGGCATAGCCTTCTCTTTCGAGCATTTCTTCCACGGCTTCCGTTTCGTATTGATTGACTTTACAGCCCAGTGTATAGGTTTTAAATCGCCGCATGAACGCCCCTTTCTATTTTTCGCTTGATGACATAGGATGCCACGATTCCCGCCGTTTCCGTGCGCAGGATTCGCTCGCCCATGGTAATAAACTGCGCCTTCGCATCATGCAAGAGGGCCACTTCCCTTTCGGAAAAGCCCCCTTCCGGCCCGATGATCACATAGACTTTCTCCGCTGAGTCGAGATCCGCATCTTCGATTTCTACCGCCGCCTCCCCTTCGTAGCAGACGAGGAGCAAATCGTCGGGACCGGCCGCGGCGATAAGCCCGTCCACGGTGAGCAAATCGCCGACAACGGGCACCTTTCGCCGATTGGATTGCTTCGCCGCCTCTTCGGCAATTTTTTCGAAGCGGGCCTTCTTCCCATCATACTTCTTTGTGAGATTGGAAACGGATCGATCCATTTGCAGGGGAATAAAGCCGTCGATGCCGCATTCCGTGGCGTGTTTCAACACGGTCTCCGTCTTTTGATTTTTTCCCACGCCCTGAGCCAGGAAAAGCCGCGTAGACACATCTTTTTCTTCTACGGCTTCTTCTACGCGCACGAAGGCCTCGCCGCCGATGATCTCGAGGGTTCCCCGAAAGAGGCTTTCGTTCCATGCAATTTGAAGAACGTCCCCTTCCTTGGCCCGCAGGACCCGAAGCAGGTGATCCCTGTCTTCATCCCGCAAAATCGCACGCTCGCCCACGACGGGCTTCTCGTCTACAAAGAAATGCCTCATTTGATTCGCCTCGCCGCGACAGCCGACCAATCGCCCTTCGTTTCGCTCTCGAGAATCGCAAAGCCTTCTTTCACCAAGGCCGCCTTTACGTCCTCGAGTTTTTCTTTTAATATTCCCGAGGCGATGTAAATGCCCTCGGGCTTCACGTGGCGGTACACGTCCTTTGCCATGCCGATGATCACTTCGGCGAAAATATTGCTCACCACCACATCGGCCTCTTCGTTCACCACCTGAAAGAGGTCGCCGAGGCGCACGTCGATTTTATCTTCCAGTTGATTCTTCGCCGCGTTTTCCTTTGTGGCTTCGATGCACTGGGGATCCAAATCCCCGGCGATGACCTTCTCTGCGCCGGAGATGGCGGCGACGAGAGACAAGATGCCGCTTCCGCAGCCGATGTCGATGACGGAATCCCCCGGCTTCACGTAGCGCCTCAGGTAGCGGGCGCAGAGAAAGCTCGTGGCGTGATTGCCGCTTCCGAAAGCCATGCCAGGATCCAGCCACAGGATTTTTTCGCCGTCACGGGCGTCGTAATCTTCCCAGGTCGGCACGATGGAGAGGCCCTCGTCGACGGCGATGGGATGGAAGTAGCGCTTCCAGTCGTTGGCCCAGTCCTGATCCGCCACGGCTTCCGTGTCCACGGAAAAGCCCTTCGCCTTTGCTTCCGCCGCGATTTTTTCCATGGCGTCCGATTCTTCGGAATCGAAATAGGCCTTCAGTTCAAAGCTGTCCGCCGGAGCCTGAACAAGGTCCTCGTCGATGCAGTCCCAAATAAAGGCACCGTCCTTTAAATTGTCGATGGCGTCGGCGGAAATCACTTCGTAGCTGTCCACGCCCATGGACTGAAGGAGGATCTCTCCTTCTTCTTGCCGCGACCGTTCGCCGCTGAGTTTCAGCATGTGGTACATTGTCATTCAAAAAAGTCCTTTAGTTTTTGTAAAAATCCCTTTTCCTGCTCGGTCTTCTTGTTGCCCACCTCGCTGCGCAGCTGTTCTAAAAGCTCCCGCTCTTCGGCGGACACTTTCGTGGGAACGAGGATTTTCACCGTAAAGATCAAATCCCCGGCACCTTTTCTGCGCAGGAAGGGCACGCCTTCCCCTTGGATGCGGAAGTCTTTGCCGCTTTGGGTGCCGGCTGGAATGTCGTAGTCGATGATTTCTTTTAAGGTAGGCACTTTGATGGTGCCGCCTAAGACGGCGTCTTCGTAGCGAATGGGAATGTCTACGTATAAATTATTGCCTCTTCGCGTAAAGATGTCGTCTTCTTCCACGTGAAGGTACACGTACACCGTGCCGGCCTGGCCGCCGTTGTCGCCGGCGTGGCCTTCACCGGCCATGGTCATAATGCTTTGATCGTCGACGCCTGCGGGAATGCGCAAGTGAAGTTTTTTGTTTACCGTCTCTTTGCCGCTGCCCTTGCAGTGCTTGCAGGGCTCTTCAATGACAGTCCCCGTGCCGCCGCAGGTATCACAGGGCACCACGCGCATAAAGCGGCCGAAGGCCGAGGCGGTGGATTGGCGCACTTGGCCGCTGCCGCCGCAGGTTTCGCAGGTGTGGATCTTCGTCTCGTCTTCGGCGCCGGTGCCGTGGCAGTGGGAACAATTTTCCGTGCGGCGGATCTGAATGTCTTTTTCCGTGCCGAATACCGCTTCTTTAAAGGTCAGATTAATATCGTAGCGGATGTGGGCGCCGTCTCTGGGCGCCTTGGCTTGATTGCCGCCGGAAAAATTCGCGCCGAAGCCGCCGCCGAACATGTCGAAGAGGTCGCCGAAAATATCGCCGAAGCCGCCGGAGAATCCGCCGGAGGCGTAGTCGTTTTTAATGCCCTCTTCGCCGTAGACGTCGTAGGTGCTGCGCTTGGTTTCGTCGCTTAACACTTCGTAGGCGAGATTGACTTCTTTAAACTTGTGCTCCGCCTCTTCGTCTCCCGGGTGCAAATCCGGGTGGTATTGCTTCGCTTTTTTTCTGTATGCTTTTTTAATTTCCGCCGCCGTGGCGGTGCGCTCGATCTCTAAAATCTTGTAAAAATCTCTCATAGACACCATCTCTTTCTCTTCGCTCAAATAGTATTATCATATCCTATCTCCCGCGACTTTAAAAGATTCTAAACAAAAAAAGAGCACCGAAGTGCCCTTTTTACCCAAGTCATTACTTATCGTCTTCGTCGTCGACTACTTCATAATCGGCATCGACTACATCGTCGTCAGCTTTCGCTTCTTCACCTTGTTCGTTTGCTTGCGCTTGGGCTTGTTTATAAAGTTCTTCCGATACCGATTGGAAAGCCGTTTGAAGGGCTTCGGTCTTGGCCTTGATGGCGTCGATATCGTCCGTATCTTTGACGCTCTTCAAGTCTTCGATGGCGTCTTCAACTTTCTTCTTGTCTTCATCGGAAATCTTGCCGTCCACATCCTTGAGCGCGTTTTCGGACGCATAGATGACGGAGTCGGCGTTGTTTTTGATTTCGATGGCTTCTTTCTTCTTCTTGTCTTCTTCGGCGTGAACTTCGGCTTCGCGAACTTTTTCCTTGATTTCATCTTCCGTCAGATTGGAGGAAGAGGTAATGGTAATGTGTTGTTCCTTGCCCGTGCCTAAGTCCTTGGCGCTGACGTTGACGATGCCGTTGGCGTCGATGTCGAAGGTGACTTCGATTTGCGGTACGCCTCGACGCGCCGGTGCGATGCCGTCTAATTGGAAGCGGCCCAAGGTCACATTGTCTTGTGCCATTTGACGTTCCCCTTGAAGCACGTGAATGTCGACGCTGGTTTGATTGTCGGCAGCCGTGGTGAAGGTTTGGCTCTTCTTCGTGGGGATGGTGGTGTTGCGTTCGATTAAGCGGGTGGTGACATTGCCCATGGTTTCGATCCCTAAGGAAAGGGGCGTTACGTCTAAGAGGAGCAAGTCTTTTACATCGCCGCTCAATACGCCGGCTTGAATGGCTGCGCCTAAGGCGACACATTCGTCCGGGTTGATGTCTTTTTGGGGATCCTTGCCGATCAAGGTCTTCACCAAGTTTTGTACGGCGGGGATACGGGTGGAGCCGCCGACCAAGAGGACTTTGTCGATGTCCGATGCGGAAAGGTTGGCGTCTTTTAAGGCTTCCTTTACCGGGCCTTCGGTTTTCTTGACGAGGTCTCCTGTCAATTCGTCGAATTTCGCGCGGGAAAGGTCCATGTTCAAGTGCAAGGGACCTTCGGCCGTGGCGGTAATGAAGGGCAGGTTAATGTTGGTGCTCATGGTGGAAGAAAGTTCTTTCTTTGCCTTTTCTGCCGCTTCTTTCAAACGTTGCAAGCTCATGCGGTCGGCCTTTAAGTCGACGCCGTTTTCCTTCTTGAAGCTGTCGGCGATCCAGTCGATGATCTTTTCGTCGAAGTCGTCGCCGCCTAATTTGTTGTTGCCGCGCGTAGATTGTACTTCGAAGACGCCGTCGGAAAGTTCCAAGATGGACACGTCGAAGGTGCCGCCGCCTAAGTCGTAAATCATAACCATGCTGGAGTCCGTGTCCTTATCTTCGCCGTAGGCGAGGGCGGCTGCCGTCGGTTCGTTTACGATACGCTTGACGTCGAGACCGGCGATGCGTCCGGCGTCTTTCGTCGCTTGACGTTGAGCGTCGGTAAAGTAGGCGGGCACGGTGATGACCGCTTCGGTAATGGTTTCGCCTAAATAGCTTTCGGCGTCGGATTTTAATTTTTGTAAAATCATGGCCGAGATTTCTTGCGGCGAGTAATCCTTGCCGTCGATGGTGACCTTGTGGTCGCTGCCCATATGGCGCTTAATGGATGCCACGGTTCTGTCCGGGTTCGTGATGGCTTGGCGCTTCGCCGTTTCGCCGACGAGGCGTTCGCCGTCTTTGGTGAAAGCCACGATGGACGGGGTGGTCCGGTTGCCTTCGATGTTGGGGATAATCGTCGATTGGCCGCCTTCCATAACTGCGACGGCGGAGTTCGTTGTACCTAAGTCAATACCAATAATTTTTGCCATATTCATTTCCTCCTGAATGTACGTGTTTTCTGAGTGTACCTTTGTTAATCTATATTATTTTGAGACCTTCACCATGGCCGGTCGAATGACGCGGTCTTTCAGCTTGTAGCCCTTTTGCAAAACGTCGATGACCACATCGGCTTCGACGCCTTCTTTTTCTTCGATCATGACGGCGTGATGCAGATTCGGGTCAAAGGGCGCGTTCAGCGCGTCGATTTCCACGATGTCGTTTTTCGCCAGTTCGCCTCGGAACTGATCGGCGATCATCCGCATACCTTCGTAAAACTTTTCGTCTTTCACATCGTCTGTGGCCAGGGCCCGTTCGAAATTGTCCAGAATGGGCAGAATGTCCAGGGCCAATTTTTCCATGCCCAAGAGATGCATTTGCTGCTTTTCTTCGCCGCTGCGCCGGCGGAAATTGCTGTAATCCGCCTGCAGACGCAGGTAGCGTTCTTCCAGCTCCGCGATGCGCTCGTCTTTTTCCGACGCATCTTCCGCCACTTCATTTTCAGTTGCTTCGGTCGCTTCGGTCTCTTCGGTTTGTTTCATTTCTTCTTCCGTCGGATCCATGTCCTTCGGCATATCGTTATTATTTACTACCACTTCTCACCTCAACGTTCTTTTCCCAAGTCGCCTCGACAGTGCGTCGGTAAATGCCATCAGGGAATTTGCCGACTTTCTATAGTTCATCCGCACGGGACCGATTAAGGCGATTGCGCCCCAATCTGTGCCGTTCATCGGATAGATACGACTAATTAAACTGTTGTTCTGCATGCTTTTTTCCGTGTTTTCCGAGCCGATGCGAAAGCGAATGGCTTCGTCGCTCGGCAGGGGATTAAAAAGCCGTAATAGATTCGCCTTGTCCCGGACGTAATCCATCATGGATTTCATGCGCCCCGGATCTTGAAATTCTTCGTAGCGAAACAAATGGCCCACGCCGCTTATGACCACATCCACCTCTTCCACCGCGTGAATGACGCGGGAAAGGATTTCGGTGATTTGAAGGACGAAGGATTCGTAGCGCACGAGTTCTCCGGAGAGAACGAATTTCACGCCGTCGATGGCATCGAAGGGGGTGCCCACGAAGGCATCGGATAGGACGCCTGCAACGTAGCGCAGCTCTTCTTCGTCGACGCCGAAACCTAAGTCGATCATGCGCTTGACGACGACACCGCGGTCGCCGACGATGAGAAGCATGACCATGTGATCGTTCACGGGAATCAAGTCCAAATACTTCAGCCTGCGATCGCTTTTTCTCGGCACCATCATGAGCGCCAAGTTTTCCGTGTGATCGGCCAGGGCTTCCACGGCGGTGGAATAAAAAACCTCGGAGCCGTAGAGCTCCATGGGCATGGCCTCCTCGAAATGGGTTACGAGGGATTTCGGAGAATCGATCTCGGGAATCAATTCGTCTACATAAAATCGATAAGCGCCTTCGGACGGAATGCGCCCGGCGGAAGTGTGGGGCTTTTCTAAAAGGCCCAAGGCTTCCAAATCGCTCATTTCGTTCCGTATGGTCGCCGAGGATACGGCGAGGGTCGGGGATTTCGAAATGGTGCGACTGCCTACGGGCACCGGGGAGGCGATGTAGGACTCGATAATTAGGTTTAAAATATCTGTCTTTCTCTTGTCCAACATAACCTCCTTTCCATATTAGCACTTGAATCAATTGAGTGCCAATCGCTTATGGTCTTAGTATACCACGGTTTTAGCACTTGTCAAGGGCGATTGCTAAAAATAAAAAAGATTCCCCTTTCGAAGAATCTTTTTCGCGCATTTTCCGGTGATTTATTTCCGGGTCTTTTTAATTTTCATCTTTTAATAGACAGTCTTTACAGGCGAAAGAAATCCACTTCCACCCGATTAGCGAGATCCCTTCCCCTGTCCGTGAGGACCAGGCGATCGTCTTTCACAACGATCAGGCCGCCCTTGATGTTTTTTTCCATGGCCTCTTTGTGCACGTCTTTAAACCGCTCCCCGGAGGGCAGAGGCGCATCCAAGGGAATGCCCTCGTTGAGCCGTAGGCCCAGCATGGTGTACTCGTTGTCCCGATCCACGGGCGAGAGCACTTCTTCCTCTTCAATGGGCACACGATTTTCGCGCAGAGCCTCCTTGTAAGCGGAAAGATTTTGCACGTTTCTGTACCGCCGAGCGTTTAAGTGGCCGCTCGCACCGGGGCCTAAGCCGATGTATTCGCCTAAGTGCCAGTAATTTAAATTGTGGGCGCACCTATGACCGCCTTTTTCGAAATTGGAAATCTCGTACTGTTTATAGCCCAGAGCGGCGAGGCCTTTTTCGTAGGCGTGGACGTGGATGCGATCCGCCTCGTCTCTTTCCTCCATCGACTTTGCGTAGCGGCGGTAAAAGGCCGTGTCCGGCTCCACGATCAGGCTGTAAAGGCTCACGTGTTCCGGATCCAGGACCTCGATCATGGCGAGGCTCGCCGCCACGTCCTCCATGGTCTCCGAAGGGACGGAGGAGATGAAGTCCAGATTGATGTTTCTCGCCCCGCCCTCTCGTAAATGATGAAAGGCGTCCTCGGCAGTCGTTTTATCGTGAATGCGGCCCATGATGTTGAGCAGCCTGTCCGACGCGCTCTGAACCCCCATGCTGAAGCGATTGAAGCCCGCGTCGATGAGGGCGGCCACGTCGAGGCGAAGGACGCTTTCGGGATTTCCCTCCATGGTGATCTCTGCCCCTTCATTTAGAAAGGGGTGCAGCTTTTCCACGATCCCAACAAGGCGATCCGTGCCGATAAGGGAGGGGGTGCCGCCACCGAAAAACACCGTGCTTACGCCGATGCTCATGGCCTCTTCATAGAGCGCGATTTCTTTCATAAGATTTTCCGCGTAGTCGTCGAAATCCGCCTCGCCCTTTTTCGCCAGGGAGTAGAAATCGCAATAGTCGCACTTTTTTTCGCAAAAGGGCACGTGAATGTAGATGCCCGGGGACTTTTTCATAAAACCTCCAAAAAACGGACCCTTTCAGGTCCGCCTTTCTTATTTGTCTTCGTCGTATTTGAGGACGGCGAGGAAGGCTTCTTGAGGCACTTCCACATTGCCGATGGAGCGCATGCGCTTCTTCCCTTCCTTTTGCTTTTCCAAGAGTTTTCGCTTCCGAGAAATGTCGCCGCCGTAGCACTTGGCCAGTACGTCTTTTCTGACGGCGCGAATAGTTTCTCTGGCGATGATTTTGGAGCCGATGGCCGCCTGAATGGGCACGGCAAATTGATGGCGGGGAATGACGCCGGTGAGGCGCTCGCAAATTTTTCTGCCCCGCTCGTAGGCCTTATCCTTGTGAACGATCAGGGAGAAGGCATCCACCAATTCCCCGTTGATGAGAATATCCATTTTCACCAAATCGCCCTGTTCGTAGCCGATGAGCTCGTAGTCGTAGGAGGCGTAGCCCCTGGTCTTGCTCTTTAAGGCGTCGAAGAAATCGTAAATGACCTCGTTTAAGGGCAACTCGTAGGTGATTACCACGCGAGTCTCTTCCAAATAGTCCATGCTGATGTAGCGGCCGCGGCGCTCTTGGCAGAGCTCCATAATGGTGCCGACGTAGTCCGTGGGCGACATGATTTCAGCCCGCACAAAGGGCTCTTCCATGTATTCGATGGCCGTGGGATCGGGAAGGTTCGACGGGTTTTGAATCTCTTCCATTTCCCCGTCCACGGTGTGCACACGGTAGATAACCGAAGGCGCCGTGGTAATAATGTCCAAATCGAATTCCCGCTCCAGCCGCTCTTGAATGATTTCCATGTGAAGAAGTCCCAGGAAGCCGCAGCGGAAGCCGAAGCCCAGAGCCACGGAGGTTTCCGCATCGAATACCAGGGCCGCGTCGTTGACCTGGAGCTTTTCCAAGGCGTCACGCACGTCGGTATAGGATTCCCCTTCCGCGGGATAGATGCCGGAGTAGACCATGGGCACGACTTTTTTGTAGCCGGGCAGGGCTTCCTTCGGCGGATTGGCCGGATCGTAGATCGTGTCGCCGACCCGAGCTTCTTTTACGTTTTTAATGCTCGCCGTAATGTAGCCGACATCGCCTGCGGAAAGTTCCTTGAGAGGAATGCTTCCGTTGGCATTGACGCCCACTTCCACCACTTCGAATTCTTTTTCCGTAGCCCACATTTTAATGCGGTCCCCGGCCTTTACTTTGCCGTCGAAAATCCGCACGTAGCAAACCACGCCTCGGTAGCTGTCGTAAATGGAATCGAAGATCAACGCCTTTAGTGGCGCACTCGCATCCCCGGTCGGCGCGGGAATCTCGTCGATAATGGCGTCCAGCACATCGTCGATGCCCACGCCGTTTTTCGCGCTGATTAAAGGCGCATGCTCCGTGTCCAGAGCGACGATGTCTTCGATTTCTTTTTTCACTTCGTCCACGCGGGCCGAGGGCAAGTCGATCTTGTTGATGACCGGCACCATTTCCAAATCCTGATCCATGGCTAAGTACACATTGGCCAAGGTCTGTGCCTCCACCCCTTGGGTAGAGTCCACGACCAACAGCGCCCCTTCACAGGCCGCAAGGGAGCGGGACACCTCGTAGTTAAAGTCCACGTGGCCCGGGGTATCGATGAGATTTAAAATATACTCTTCGCCGTCTCGTTCGTGGACGAGGCGCACGGCCTTGAGCTTAATGGTAATGCCCCGCTCTTTTTCAAGCGCCATGGAGTCCAGCACTTGGGCGTCCATTTCCCGCTCCGTAAGCATGCCGGTCTTTTCGATGAGTCGGTCGGCCAAGGTGCTCTTTCCGTGATCGATATGGGCGATAATGGAGAAATTACGAATGTTTTTTTGACGATCGGTCATAGTACCTCCTTTATGCGTCCGTTAATGGCTAAATACAGTAAATTTCGAAAAGGGATAGTAGCGCAGCGCCGCCCGGGACCTTACGTGCTTCTTTTCCACCGGGCCGAAGTAGCGGCTGTCGATGGACATGCCCTGTTGGCGATTGTCCCCCATGACGAAAAATTCGCCTTCTTTTATATCCCAGGCCTTGTCCTGATAAATCCCCGTGGATACGCCGGGATGGGTGTAGTTTTCCTTTAAAGGCACGCCGTTGACGAAGACCTTGCCCTCTTCGATTTGAATGTGATCCCCGGGCAGGCCGATGACGCGCTTCACGTATTCTTTCCCCGACTCGTCCGGCGCGTCGATAATCACGATGTCGCCTCGCTTCGGATCGGAGAAGTAATTGGGAAAGACCAAACAGATCATGCGTTCCCTTTCGTGCAGTGTCGGTTCCATGCTTTGGCCGATGACCATGGTTGTGTTAAAGATGAAGTGGCGGATGACTACGGCCAATACCACCGCCATAATTACTATTTTTATCATTTCTACCGCCGTGGAAGACGATTTTCCTTTTCGCTTCAAAATGTTCCCCTTTCTTGAATCTGACTATTCATTTTACCACAAACCCGAGTTTTCTACATCTTTTGTAAACTTCCCCGAAGCCTTTCTTGCAAAAGGCCGGACCATGTGGTAAAATTCTACAAGTTAAGGTATCCAAAGGGATAAAATCACAGTCGGAGGTGAATCATGGCAAATATTAAATCCGCAATTAAGCGTATCGACAGAACGAAGAAAGAAACCTTGCGCAATAAATCCGTTAAAACCGGCATTAAGACGTCCATTCGCAAGTTCGAAGAAGCGCTTGACAAAGGTGATATCGACGAAGCGAGAGATCTCCTCCGCGCTGTCGACAAAAAACTCAAGAGAGCGGCATCCAAGAATGTTATTCATAAAAACGCGGCCGATCGTCGCATGAGCCGTTTGACCAAAAAGTTAAATCGCGCCAACTAAGAGAAAAGCTGAAAACAGCTGTTTTCAGTTTCAGACTGCAGACAAACTCCGAACAAAACTCGGGGTTTGTCTCTTTTTTGTGTATTTTTTCCATAAATCAGCAAAAGAAGGGCCGTCGCCTCCTCCGTCCCGCTCTTTTCGATCCATCATTAGTGCCAGTTTTTTCATGTTCATGCATGCAAAGGTCAGCACCGCTTTCAGGTCCATTTTCTTTCGTCCACGCTGGTTGGTGTAGCGAAGGCCATGGTATTCTTTGGCGCTGCCGAATTGCCGTTCGATGG
>NZ_OPYI01000015.1 GCF_900343085.1 Aedoeadaptatus coli
ATGACACCATACGAATACGGATCGACACTGCTCAACGCATAGGGGTTGACGTGTCCAAATCAAAGGGTCCACCTTAGAAGGCCGCATTTTCCCCGCCCCCGGGGCCCCCACCCCTTTTTTGGCCGCGCTTAAGTTGTAAGAAAATGCCTGCGGCATTTTCTACAAATTGGGCCGTGTCGTGGAAAGAAGAATGTGCGTCGGGCGAAGTTTTTCTTTCGCCAATAAGAATTCTGCGCCCAACTCATTTTCTTTCTTCCGCGACACGGCCCAACAGGAATCAAATGCCGTCAGGCATTTGCACATATAGAAGGCGTTTGTGGGTGGATGGGGATGGGGCCCCGGGGAAGGGGCAGAGGGCGAATCGCAACGCCCTGGCCCCTTCCCCGGGTCTCAAAGCCGTGCGGGAATGGTACTTTAACGACTAAGAAAATACCGCGAGTCATTATTCGGTCCGCGATCTGAAGGCTTAGATAAAATAGGAGCGAATGAAAAAACACCATGCAATAAAAAAACCACCGCATCTTTCCCTGGGTATGAAAAAAACAGCCTCATTCAGAGACTGTCAGAGTGATGACAAAGGGAGGGAGAATCACCCGATTCACCCTCCCTTTTTTGTGCGCTTTAGCATGAATAAACCACCAGCTATGCTGGTGGTAGGCGTAAAAAGCTTTAGCTTTAAGTAAAAAAAGAACCTCCCATGATAAAATTATTGTGTTATCGGCAATAAAATATCAAGGAGNCTTAAGCGCGGCCAAAAAAGGGGTGGGGGCCCCGGGGGCGGGGAAAATGCGGCCTTCTAAGGTGGACCCTTTGATTTGGACACGTCAACCCCTATGCGTTGAGCAGTGTCGATCCGTATTCGTATGGTGTCATGTCGCCGAGGCCTTCTTGGTATCGGCGGTAGCGGTAGTAGCTTATGTAATCGGCGACGGCAGCTTCGATCTCTTGGTCGCTGGCGTTTTCGTCGAATGTTGCTTCTTGTTTCATTTTGCCGAAGAAGGATTCGCAGGGTGCATTATCCCAACAGTTGCCTTTTCTCGACATGGATTGAATGAGGCCCATGGATTGGATGGTGTCGCGGAATTTTTTCGCGGTGTAGTGGACGCCTTGATCGGAGTGGATGATGGCGTTTTGGCTGTATCCGCAGGTTTTGAGTTGTTCGAGGGTCTCGAGGACGAAATCGAGGTTGTAGTTTGTGCTGGTTTTGTAGGCGACGGGTTCGTTGGTTTGGGAATCGATGATGACGGAGACGTAGGAGAAGTGGCCTTGGTGTTTGATGTAGGTGATGTCGGTGAGGAAGAGTTTTCTGGCTTCGCCCGGCTTGAAGGCGCGTTTGACGCGGTTGGGCGCGATTTTGTTTTCTTGGCCGTCGTTTTTTCGTTTGCCGTAGGGTCGGGATTGTTTCACGGGGCAGATGAGTTGGTATTTCCGCATGATGCGTTGGATTTTTTTGCGGTTGTAGATGATGTCGTAGTCGTTTTTCAGGACCATGCGCAGGGAGCGGCTGCCTTTATGGTAGTATTTGCCGCTATGGTCGAAGGCTTTTTGTATGAAGTACAGGGCTTCTCGATCAGCGTCTTCTCTTCGTTGCCGGTTTTCTTTGCTGGCTTTGTAGTAGTAATAGGTGCTTCGCGGCAGATGAAGGTTTTTGCAAAGGGCTTTAATGTTGACGGCTTTTCCGTAGGTTTCGACGGTGTCTTCTACGATTTTGCAGAGATCAGTCTTTCCATAGGCCTTCTTGTCGCATCGCCTCCCTCCTAGCCAGCCAGCTTTTTTTAATGCTTCGATCTCCGCAGCTTGTTGCTGAATGATTTTTTCTTGCTTTGCCAGTTTGTCTTTTGCTTTTCTCATGTCGTCGATGGCGTCAATGGCCTGAAGGGCTTCATTCGCGGCTTCCTGGTCAATTGATGCGAGAATGGTGTCCCGAATGTGGCGTTCTTTCCAACGTGCAGTGGCCCGTTCGATGCGTTTGTCGCCTAAGATTTCAGGATCGAAGCCGGCCTCGATAAAGATTTGTTTTGGTCGTTTGCCCATGGTAAGGGCATCGATGAAATGCTTTTTAAATTCGGCCGTATAAAAGACACGATAATCATCGACTGATTCGACATTTGGATTGGCGCGTAAGATGGCTTGCTCTTCAGTGGTTAGTTTTCCTCGTCCCATGGTTTCCCTCCTTAATTGAATTATACACGATTTGAGGTGGGGGGGATGTCCAAATCTTGGGGACCGGGTTATTCCGCTCTGAGCTCTTTTCCCCGCCCCCGGGTTTCAAAACAATGGAAGAATGGATTTTTTGAGTTAAAGAAAAGAGGATCGCGAATCACAAAAACTGAGCACTTGGAAAGCGAAAACAAAACCAGGTAAAGAAAAAAAGAAAATGTCCTCACAAATTCCGAGCGCAATAAAAATAAGGAAAGGATCGATTCCTCTCGATCCTTTCCTTATTTTTTAAAAGTCTGCGGGTTTCTCTTCAACCACCATGTCTTCGGGTTTAGCCGCATCGCCGTAGGTGGGGGCGAGGGTTTCTTCAAATGCTTTGGTGAAGAATTTTTCTCCGTAGAGTTTTTCGATAATTCCGTTCACGCAGTCGAGCATTTCTTTGTTGCCTTTTTTTACGGCGGGGGCGATGTAGTCCACATCTCCCAGGGTTTTAATGCCCACGTCGTAGCCGTCGTTTTCAAGTGCCCAGGCCAAAACCTCGGTGTTGTCGGTGCTCATGGCGTCGCCGCGGCCGTCTAAGAGGGCGCTGTAGGCTTCGGCGTATTGGTCGTATTTTTGCAGTTTTACTTCGGGGTGTTTTTCAGTGAAGTAGGTTTCCGCCGTGGTGCCTTTGGAGATGATGAGGGTTTTGTCTTTCAGTTGAGAAACGTCGGTGATTTCGCCTTTCGGGGAAACGACGCCCAGGGAGACTTTCATGTAGGGCAGGGCGAAGTCGACTTGTTCTTTTCGCTCGTCGGTGACGGTGAAGTTGGCGAGCAAGAGGTCGATTTTGTTGGCGTTCAGGTATTCGACGCGGCTTGCGGCTTCCACGGGAATGTATTTGACTTTGACGCCCAGTTCTTCGCCGATGCGATCGCCGAGGGCGATGTCGTAGCCTTTAAATTGGCCTTTTTCGTCCATGTAGCCGAAGGGTTTTTTGTCGCCGAAGACGCCGATGGTGATTTCGCCGGATTTTTTGATTTCGTCGACGGTGCGTACGCCGGCTTTGTCGGCGGCCGGGGCGCCTTCTTCTTCCGCGCCGCCGCAGGCTACGAGGCCCAGGGCGAGTGTGGCGATCATAAGTACGGTAAGCAGTTTTTTCATTTTGTCCTCCTTAGTTGTAATGCAGTCCTTCTAAAAATCGGCGGCTTCGTTCGGTGGTCGGGTGCTCGAAAAATTCTTCCGGCCCCGTGTCTTCGATGATGTGGCCTTCTTCCATAAACAAGATGCGATTCGCGACTTTTCTCGCGAATTCCATCTCGTGGGTGACGATGAGCATGGTTTTTCCCTCTTTGGCCAATTCGCCGACGAGGGATAAGACTTCCTGCACCATTTCCGGGTCCAGGGCGGCGGTGACTTCGTCGAAGAGGAATATTTCCGGGTCCATGAGCATGGCCCGAAGGATGGCGACGCGCTGTTGCTGGCCGCCGGAGAGGTTTCTCGGAAAGCTTTGGGCTTTGTCTTTGAGTCCCACCCGATCCAAGAGGGCCAGGGCGCGCTTTTCGGCCTCGGCTTTGTCTTCGCCTTTGGCCTTCACGGGCCCGAGGGTAAGGTTGTCGAGGACCGTCATGTGGCCGAAGAGTTCGTAGGACTGAAAGACCATGCCGATTTTTTTCCTGACGCCGGGCATGTCTTTTTCTTCTTTTACGACGCTTTCGCCGTTCAGGAGAATGTCGCCTCCCTGAATTTTTTCCAGGCCGTTGATGCAACGAAGCATGGTGCTTTTGCCGCAGCCCGAGGGGCCCAGAACGGCGATGACGTCGCCTTTTTCAACGTTTAGGGAAAAGCCGCTGAAGATGGGGGCGCCGTCGTAGGCTTTTACCATGTCTTTTATTTCCAGTATGGCCATTATGCCTCCTTCCATTTCTTTTCTAAGTGCCCGGCCCATTTGGACAGGGGATAGCAAACCAAAAAGTATAAAATCAAGATGACGAGGTAGATCCAAAGGGCCGCGGAGGCGAATTCCAGCCGCACGGCTTCCACGATTTGTTGCCCGGTTTTGATGACTTCCACGACGCCGATGAGGGCGATGAGGGAGGTGGTTTTGATCATGCGGGTCACGAGGTTCATGGCCTGGGGTATGAGGCGGCGAAGTGCTTGTGGAAGCACGACGTAGCCCATGACCTGAAGGCGGGTGAGGCCGATGGATTGGGCGGCTTCGTATTGGTGTTTCGGAATGGATGAGATGGCGCCGCGGACGAGATCGCCCATTTCCGCCGTGCCCCAGAGGGTGAAGACGATGATGGCGGCGTTAAATCCCGAGATATGCACGCCCAGGGCCCGCGCCATGCCGAAGTAGACGATAAAGAGGAGCACGAGTTGGGGCATGAGGCGCATGAATTCCAAGTAGATTTTCGAAAGGATTTTGATGACCGGGGATTTTTTGGTCATGGTCCAGCCGAATACGAGGCCGAAGAGGATGGAGAGGGCCACGGAGATGAGAGACACGCGCAGGGTAACGGAGAGGCCTTTCAGGAGTCTTGTGATTGTATGTGGATTAAGCAATAGCGCTTGTGCCGATGCCACGTCGCATCCTCCTTTCAAGCAGGCTGAAGATCACGGCTACGGGAACCAGGATCACCAGGTAAGATAAGACCAAGAGCAAGAGGGCTTCGTCGGTTTCGTAGTAGATGCCGATTAAGTCTTTTGCCACGTACATAAGATCCGCCAGGGCCACGGCGCTGAAGACGGAGGTTTCTTTCAAGAGAAAGATGGTGTTGGCGCCCAAAGAGGGGATGGCGATGGCCAATGCCTGGGGCAGGACGACGTGGCGGATGCGCTGGTGCTTGGTGAGGCCGATGGCCATGGCCGCTTCGATCTGCCGCACATCCACGGCTTCGATGCCGGAGCGGAAGGACTCAGCCATGTAGCTTGCCCCGAGAAAGATCAGGCCCACGATGGCACAGGCTTCCGAGGAGAGGACGATGCCGATCTTCGGCAGGCCGAAGTAGAGAAAAAACAATTGAATCAACAGGGGGGTATTTCTGGAGATTTCTATGTAGGCTTTGGCCAAGCCGTTTAGGACGGGGACTTTTTCCACCCGAATAAAGGCGAGGATGAGCCCCAAGAGGACGGATCCCGCCACTCCGATGAGCCCGATAGACAGGGTGAGCTTCGCCGCCGCGGCGTACTGCGGCAGCATGGCCACGAGAAATTCTCGGTTCATGACAACTCCTTTCAGGCAAATAAAAAAGCGAGCCGAAGCCCGCTTCAAGATGCCTATGGAAAATAACAATCAGGACAAAACCATGTCGTTTCCCAACATCTGCGCAGGCAAATAACCCGTACAACAACAGGTACAGGAACAAGCACATTTGCAGATGCTTTGGAATAAGGTGTTCATGGTTTCTCCTTTTGATTTTTTCTTATCATAACACGGCACCCTTGCCTTGTCAAACCAATTTACTCTGATTTGTCCTTTTTCGGACTAAAGTGTTTCTTTCAAAAGACCTTCGAGTAGCCGGATGGCCCCGTCGATTTCATCTTTCGTCGTGTTGTAATCGGTGACGAAGCGCACAGGCACGGTTCCGTCTTCTTTCGGGCCCATAATGTCGAATTGGCCGTGTTTTTCCAGTTCGTCGGCCACAGCTTTCGGCAGGCGAATAAATAACTGATTGCTCTCGGGGGGATAGATAAATTCCACGTCCAGGTAGGCGAGTTCTCGGGCGAGGTAGCTCGCGGCCCGATTGGCGGCGCGGCCGTTTTCGAAGAAGAGGTCGTCGGTGAAGAGGGCTTCGTACTGGGCGCCCAGGGTAAAGCCTTTGGCCATCAAGAGGGCACGCTGTTTTTGGAAGTAGATAAATTCCCGGGCCAGGTCTTCGCTTTTAAAGACCAGGGCTTCGCCGAAGAGGGCGCCGTTTTTCGTGCCGCCGACGGAAAAGATATCGGCGTAGTTCATGTATTCGGAAAGCTTCACGTCGTTGACCTCGCTTGTGAGGGCGCTGGCCATGCGGGCGCCGTCGATATAGACGGGGAGATTGTATTTATCCGCCACTTTTTTAATGGCGGCGAGCTCTTCTTTTCGGTAGACGAGGCCGGTTTCCGTGGTGTTTGAGAGGTAGATGATGCCGGGGAGGACATTGTGGAAGTCGCCGAAGGAGGCGATGAATTCGTCGAGGGCCTGGGGATCGTATTTGCCGGCTTCGGTTTTCACGGTGACCACTTTGTGGCCCGCCGCTTCCATGGCGCCCACTTCGTGTCCCACCACGTGGCCCAGATCAGCACTTACGATGGCTTCGTGGGGGCGGAGGTGGAAGGTGAGGGCCAGGACATTGGCCGCCGTGCCGCCGTGGACGAAGTGTACGGGGTAGTCGCCCCCTGCAGCTTCCTGAATCAGGCGCGTGGCCCGCTCCGTGTGGGGATCGAAGCCGTAGCCCATATTTCCCTCGCCGTCGGTGGCGGCCAGTGCTTTCAATACATTCGGATGGCATAAATCGTGGTAGTCGTTTCTGAAATTAAACATAGGCACCCCTTTTTCATTGTCTTTTTGTTTTTGTCATTATATCATAGGTCCGAAAGGAAGGATCCTATGAAAAAGAATCGCCACGGCGCCGATCTCTACGCCTTGGAAACAAAATACCACTACCGCCCGGAAGACATACGGGATTTTTCGTCGAACATCAATCCCCTGGGCCCTTCGCCGAAAGCCATGGAGGCGGCGGCGAAAAACATTCGGGCTCTGTGCCGCTATCCGGATCCCGAGTACCGGAAATTGAAGGCGGCCATTGGTGATTACCTGAATGTGGATCAGGCGGCCGTGCTCTTGGGAAGCGGCACGTCGCAACTGATTCAGGAAGCCATCGCCTTTATTAAGCCCGCCCGGGCCTTGATCAACAGCCCCTGTTACAGCGAATACGCCCGGGAGCTGGAAAAGATCGGGGCAGAGATTTTTGAATACCACTTGGATTACCACAAAAATTTCTCCATCGACGTAAACGAAATCATCGCGCGGATCAACGAGGAAGCCGTGGATCTTTACGTGCTTACCAATCCCAACAATCCCACGGGCTCCATTTTAACCCGGGCGGACGTGGCGCGGATTTTGGACGAGACCTCTGCCCACGTGCTGGTGGATGAAACCTACATCGAGTTTACGGATCCCGCCATTTACTCCGCCGTGTCTTTGGTGAAAAGCCGCGAAAAGCTCATCGTAATCCGGGGCACGAGCAAATTTTTCGCCACGCCGGGGATTCGCCTGGGCTACGCCGTGACCGGAGATGAGGCCCTTCATGCGGCCCTTGCCGCGGATCTTTCCATGTGGGGGATCAACGCCATGGCCGATGTCATGGGGCGGGTCATGTTTCAGGATGTGGCTTTTCGCGAGGAAAGCTTTCGCCTAATTCAGCGGGAGAAGGCCAAGGTCATCGCCGCTTTGGAGGCCAAGGGCGCCCTGAAGGTGTTTCCCTCCTACGGAAATTTCGTCTTGGTGAAGATCAAGGACAAAAGTCGCACGGCGGCGGAACTTCGCGAAGCCCTTCTCGCGCAGAAAATGGTGATCCGGGACTGTTCGAATTTTAAGAATTTGGACGAACGCTTCTTCCGCTTCTGCCTCTTGGATCCGGAATCCAACGAGGCTTTGATGAAGGCCATCGACGATTTCTTTAAAACGCCTTAGCCGAAAACGGCTTGATTTCGCCATTGCAACCTGTGGTTGCGAAAATTCCAAGGCCTGTGTATGGCATGCAACCGGCTCATGGCGTATTCTTTTTTCAGAAAGCGAACCGACTATGTTTACAAGGAGTGTCTCATGTTATTTTCTGAAAAGCTCGTCTACCTAAGGAAAAAATCCGGCCTCACTCAGGAAGCTTTGGCCGAGGCCTTGGGCGTGTCCCGCCAATCCGTTTCGAAGTGGGAAGCAGCCGGCGCCATGCCAGAAATGGCAAAGATCATCGAAATCAGCAAGTACTTTCACGTGTCCACGGACTTTTTGCTCTTGGATTCCATGGATCCCTCCGAGGATGGGGCGGATCAGCCGGCGGAAGAAGCCCTCTCGTCCGTTGCATTGGAAGATGCCGATGCCTACATGAATTACCTCGCCGAGCGCGCGCCGAAGGTGGCCCTGGCCGTGAGTCTGTTTATTCTCTCCGCCATTCCGCCGATCCTGGCCGACATTGCCGATACCGACGCCGCCTCCACCTTGGGCATCATCGCCACCCTGGCCGTGGTGGCCGTGGGCGTCTTTCTTCTGGTCTACGGTCCGAAAATGCCCGACGATTTCGAATCCTTCGACGAACCCGTGGATACGGCCTACGGCGTGGACGGTGCCGTAAAAAAACGCAAGGAGAACTACGCCCCTCTTCACAACCGCCGCTTGAGCGCCGGGATCATTCTGTGTATTCTCTCCGCCGCGCCCATGCTCTTTTCCTCGGCGGCGGGAAGAGGCGATGCCTTCACCACCACGGGCTTTGCGACCACATTATGTATCGTGGCGGCCGGCGTCTTTTTCATCGTGCGCACTTCGGTCATCGAGGCGGGCTTCGATAAAATTTTGGAACAGGGGGATTATACCCGCCGCAAAAAAATCGCCCGTCGCCGCACAGTGCCTATTCAACGGGCCTACTACCTTTCGGTGCTCTTGATCTATTTGGCCCTGTCCTTTTACACGAATAAGTGGCAGTGGACGTGGATTATTTGGCCCGGGGCGGCGCTGGTCAACGTCATCTGCCGCAGCATCGCCGAGTCCATTCGGGCCTTCGACGAAGACTAGCCGGCTTCCCTACTTCAACCCGTAAATTTTCCCAATAAAAAATCCCCCACCGCTTGGTGAGGGACATTTTTATGCTTATCTTTGAGCCAATTCGCGGTCGAAGATGTAGAGGCCGTTCCAGGATTCGTTGATGCGTTCTAAACGTTCGACGATTCCGCGGAAGGTGTCTTCTTCTTCCCGTTGTTCTTCGATGAACTTGTTCAGGAATTCTTGGGTATCTAAGCAGCCCACTTCGATGGCTTCTTTGTAGATGGCCTTGATGCGGCTGGTGACTTCTTGTTCGTGTTCGTAAGCGGCACGGAAGGTGTCGGTGAAGTTACCGAATTCCTTCGGCGGTTTGGCGATGGCTTCGTATTCCGGAGCCCAGTCCATTTCTTGAAGGAAATCGTAGAATGCCTTGGCGTGTTCCATTTCTTCCTTGGCTTGATGCACGAAGAAGTGGTCGAAACCGGACATGCCTTGGGTGTCCATGTAGTTGGCCATGGCCATGTAGATGTAGGCCGATTCGATTTCAAAGTTAAATTGTTCGTTCAGCTTTTTGCTTAATTCATTGGACATAGTTTTCCTCCTAGTCTTACTCCTAAAAGTACGGTTCATAAACGCCATACACCGGCACGCCTTTATTTACGAGGAGTGCCAGGACAGTGGGGATTTCATCGACTTCCAACTTGAGACGAATGCCGTTGTAGCGAAACAGACAGCGCCCGGCATAGGGGCTGTCGGGCTTGTTTAATAGGTCCATGAGCTCGCCGATGTGCGCATCCATATCGCCGATTTGGAAAAAGACGTTCCGCAAACCGGCTTGATCTCTGTTGATTGTTTTTATTAAAAGTGTATCGTGCATGAACGTAACCCCCCGAACTCTGTTCGCATTACTTATACCCGAGGGATTCGGTTTTAATCGCTTTCGATACGAATATTGTCGATTTCCGTAAGGCCCCCCACGGTGATTTCCACGCGGCTCAGGTCCTTCATGTTAAAGGCGGGATTCTCGCTCGCCATGGCGCTTTTCGTGAGGCGCACCGTCTCCAGGGCCCGCTTGTATTCCCACTTTTTCGCCGCGTACTGCCATTTTAAAAGGCCGGTTTCGTGGGCGGCGTGGAGCGCGTCTTTTTTCGGAGTAAAGTGTACGGCCTCGCCGGAGGCGTCGATTAAGGTGATTTTTACATCGGCGCGACCGCTTTTTGCCGCCACGTCCAGGGCGAAGTCCCCGTCCCCTCCGCCGTTCACGTTGAGGGCGTAGGTGCCGATGAGTCGGGCCACGTGGTTGGTGCCGCCGCGATCGGAGGGAATGAAGGCCCCTTCCTGATAGGTGGTGGCGCCTTTTATGTCCGGCGCGGCGTCTGTGGCGGTGGTAAGGTCCGCGTCTTCTTCGAAATCAGCGAGGACGCGGCTCTTCGGCTGGGTGGCGAGGGCAAAGCCCGATTGAGGCAGGTAGGCTTTCAGGTCATTAAATAAATTGCGGTCCTCGATAAAGGCGTAGGCCGCCACTTCCAAAAAGTGCTCTTGATCGGCTTTGTCCAATATGTTTCCCGTGGCAAGAGCCAGGGCGGCGAGGCCTTCCCGGTCCAGGCGGCCCCAGTTGGAATTGAATTGGCTGTGATTGGCGTAGTCCACGAAGAGTTGGCCCCGCCAGGCGCCGGCGCGGAGGTATTGATCCATGCCTTCCAGGGAGGACACGTCCTGATCCCATGCCCCGGTGACGAGGAAGTAGGGCACATTTAAATCCACCGCACGATCCCCGGGCTTGTACTGGCCGTCGGTGGGGGCCACGGCCAGGACGCCGGCCACCACGATGTCTTTCGTGGCTCGGCCGGTGTCGGGGTTGTATGGGAGTTCAGCGAAGGATGCCGCCACGGCCGCCGCTTCGCCGCCGCGGCTGTGGCCGCCGAGGTAGACGCGATCTTTATCGATGCGGTCTTTGAAGCGGGGATCGTTCAGAATTTTGTCGGCGTGATCCAAAAGGCTCAGGGCCCGGGCGTCGTTTTCGCCGGAAAGGCCCTTGCCGAAGTAGGCGTTAAAATGGGATTGCTCCACGGATTGAAAGGCCACGCCCCGCGCCGCCAGGTAGCGGCCCAAATACTCGTAGCCCCCTTTGTTGTCTTCGATCATGTTGTGATTGCCGTGAACGAAGACGAGGAGGGGGGCATTTTTTACGCCTACGGGCAGGTAGAGATCCCCTTCGTAGGGCACGTGGGCCGGGGTGTAGCCGAAAAACAACTTCCGCCAGCGGTCCTGGCCCTTGGGCAGGCGCAGGTAGGAGGCGTAGTTTTCCTCCCCGTAGTCGTAGGCGCTCTTCGGGCCGTAGGTAATTTTTTCCACCTTATAGGCGGCGGGAATCGTCTTTTCTGCACGGGCCACGTCCGGGCGAGTCTTCGGGCCGGGCCAGGCGCAGACAAAGATGAGCCCCGCCATAAGTAGGCCGCCGAGAACAGCCGCCATGGGATAGAGCTTCCGCGCCCCCACGTCCAGGGCGAAGAGCCAGATGATCGCCACCACGGCGGCGGTGGCGCCGTAGATGTAGGCGTCGGAGGAAGGGCCCAAAGAGGAAGTGGCGCGAAGCACATCGCTTACCTCGTAGATCAAAAGCCCGAGAAGGATGAGCTCCGTCGCCGCCGGAGTAAGTATGGCCGAGGCGAATTTTCTTATGAGGACGAGGATCCCTAAAAGGGCACAAAAATAGATCCCCCACAGGGCCACGTCGGCCGCGGCGTGGGGAATCTTCGTCTGAAAGTAGAAGCCGGGGAATTCGTCGAGGAAAAAGAGCGCCAAGAAGCCTGCGAGCCACGCCAGTCGCCCGCCGTTGAACGCGCCTCTATTCAGCTTCTTCCATATCCCCTTCATGGGCACACCCCTTTCCCCGGCAGGGCTTTCTCGCCAGATCTTCGGCGGAGACCACGACAAATTCCACTCCGTCGTCGGTTTCGATCTTTACCTTCACCAAGGCCTGCAAGGTGTTGGTGGAAACCACCACGCCCTTTCCCTCGGCGGTGTAGACCGTGCGTCCCACGCGGGGCATGATTTTTAAATTGGTCTCGTAGCCCGGCTGTTCGTACCGGAGGCAGCACAAGAGCCTGCCGCAGACGCCGCTGATGGCGTCGGGATTCAGGGAAAGGCCCTGATCCTTGGCCATGTTAATGGACACGGGAGAAAAATCCCCGAGAAAGGACGCGCAGCAGCATTCCCGGCCGCAAATGCCGATGCCGCCCAAAAGCTTGGCTTCGTCGCGAACGCCGATTTGTCTGAGCTCGATGCGGGTGCGGAAAATCGCCGCCAAGTCGCGAACCAGGCGGCGGAAATCCACCCGGCCGTCGGCGGTGAAGTAAAAGAGGAGCTTGGAATTGTCGAAGGTATATTCCGCGCTGATCAGGCGCATTTTCAAGCCGTGTTCTTTTATTTTTTCCTCGCAGACCACCATGGCCTCCCGGGCCAAATTGCGATTGGACAGGTGGCGCCGCTCGTCGTCTTCTGAGGCCGTGCGGAGAATGGGCTTCAGCTCGCCCACGATGTCCTCGGCCGCGACGGCCTTGCGCTCCATGGCCACGTAGCCGTATTCCACGCCCCTGGAGGTCTCCACGATGACGCCGCCGTCTAAGGCAGGCTCGGCGTCTTTCGGATCGAAGTAATAAATTTTTCCGCGGCGCTTAAATCGCACGCCGACTACATCTCTCGTCTCTGTCAAATTCCCTGGCCTCCCATCGTTAAAAGCAGCCACTCAAAGGCAAAGCTTTTGTTTACATTCATCTCCACGTAGCGCCGCGCCCGGTAGAGGGCGTCGATGATGTCGTAGACCCGCATCCCCACGATCTGCGACTGACGGGCAATGGGCACGCGGTAGTCTTTGTTTACAACTTTATTTTCGTCGCCGGTTTCGTAATACACGGCCATGTCCCGAAAGTAGGCGAGGAAGTGGTCGAAGATCTCGGGCAGATGGTCCTTTTCTTCTTCGAAAAAGCTGCGCGCCAAAAATACTTCCTCGGGCCGGGACAACACTTTTTCCACGAGGCGATAGCTTTTGTGGCGCCGCTCGGGATCGTAGGCGGGCTCCTCGCTCTTTAAATCCAAAAAGCCCGCCCGTGAGCGCACCGTGGGAAGAATCTTCTCCGGCGATTCGCTTAAAAGCAAAAAGCGGGTCTTCGCCGGAGGCTCTTCCAGCACTTTTAAGAGGGCGTTTTGTCCCTCGACGGTGGTGGTGTCGAAGTCCGCAAAGACGAAGACCTTGCCTCCGCCGGCGTAGTCCGTCATGGCCGCCGCCTTCAGCACTTCTTCGATGCGCTCCTTTTTTATGGACGCCTTGGAGGTCTTTTTGGACGGGGCGATTTCCACGTAGTCCGGATGATTTTCCCCCCGGCCTTCTCCCGACAAAAAGAGCTTGCAGGAGGGGCAGCTGCCGCAGGGCGCCTCATCACTCGCGCACAAATAGCCCATGGCCAAGTGGCGCGCCGCTTCGAGAGCCGCCTCGCCGCTTCCCTTTAAAATGTAGGCGTGAAGGCCGGAGTGTAAGAGATCCGCCGTCAAATGTGAATGCCCTTAATTAAGTCGATGGCGAAGACGTGGGCCCCGGCGTGGGTTTCGTCTCGGCCGCTGTTTTTGCCGACGATGCGTTCAAATATTTCTTTTAATTTTTCGTACTGGCTGTTGGTGACGCCGACGACCACCGTCGTGTTTCCCTCTTTCAGGAAGCCGCCGGTGGAGGCCATTTCCGTGACGGAAATTTCCGCCTCCAGCAATTCGTCGATGACGTCGCCGACGAAGCGATCGGCGATAATAGCAAACACCATTTTATCCATGATGCGGCCCCCTTAATACCGATTGTATTCGGCTACGTCGAGAATAAAGATCGTGGCGCCCCCGACGCGCACGTTTAAGGGATAGGGCATAAAGGATTCCCCCGGCGACATGGAGACCATGGAGGTGGGCTCTTCGCGCACGGAGCAATTGGCTTCCATGATGTCGAAGAGCTCGTCCATGTCTTTTTCTTCCACGCCCATGAGGAGGGTGGTGTTGCCCGCTTTTAAGAAGCCTCCGGAAGACGATAATTTCGTTACGCGGAAGCGCTTTTCGGTCAATGCGTCGATTAAACCCGGTGCGTCCTGATCCTGCACAATGGCGAATATAAGTTTCATTTTACCGGTACTCCTTTTCGATGGCTTCCACGGCGGCCGAAAGCACCTGCTCCGCATCCATGGACGCGTCGATAAAGCAAAGTTCTCCTCGGCGCCGTTCAGCCAAGATTCTATAATAGGCCTCCACCGTGTCCGTGATCTTCTTGTCGGACTCCAGGCGATCGGCGAGGCGATCTTTCATGCGTTCCTTGCCCGTGCCTTCGGGCACGTCGAGATACAGGGTGATGTCGGGGACGAGGCCGTCGGTGGCGAAGGCGTTGATTGCTTCGACGGGCGCGAGGCCCAATTGACGGCACAGGCCCTGGTAGACCAGGCTCGAGAAGACGAAGCGTTCCGACAGGACCAAGGCCCCTTCGGCCAGGGCGGGACGAATCACTTCCTCCACGTGTTGGGCCCGGGCGGCGGCGTAAAGCAGCGCCTCGCAGCGCGGATCCATGGCCTTGTTCTCGGGATCCAGAAGAATCTCCCGCACGGCTTCTGAAATGGCCGTGCCGCCGGGCTCTCTCGTGTGGATCACGTCCACACCCTTTTCCTTAAAGTGGCGGCAAATGCCCTCGGCGACGGTGGATTTTCCCGAGCCGTCCGGCCCTTCGATGACGACAAACAATCCTTTCATGGAAACACCCCCTTGGCCTTATTATAACATAGCTCAGTGGAGCTCGTAGGCGTCGAAGCCTTCGGCGAAGCGGGTTTCGATTCCGTAGCTTGCGAAGACTTCATCCAACACCTTAAAGAGAGCGCTGAAGTTTTCCTCGGAAATATTGGCTCCCATGTGGCCGATGCGGATGATGCGGTCGTGGAGCTTGCCGGCGCCTTTGGAGATAAATACGCCCCTCTCCCGGCACTTGGCGAGAAATTCCGTGGCGGAGATTTCATCGGGCAGGCACACGGCGGTGACGGTGTCGGCGAAGGAATCCTTCGGGTAGAGCTCAAAGCCTTCCTTCACGAAAAGCGCCCGGGTCATCTTGCCGTAGGCCTTGTGCAGGGCGACGCTGTCTTTCGTCTCCCAAAGATCCAGGGCCTTGTTCAGGGCGCCGGTTAAGTGTTCGCTCATGGTGTAGGGGAAGGCGAAATCTTCTTGGCCGCTCATGTAGTTTAAGACATTCATGTAGTAGCTCGGGATGGGTTCCTTGCGGCTCCGCATCTTTTCTTCCGCCGCTTCGGAAATGGTAATCATTGAAAGACCCGTGGGGGCGGAGAGGCATTTTTGCGTAGCGGAAAGCATCATGTCCACACCGTAGGCGTCGAAGTCGATGTCCTCGCCCCCGAAGGAAGACACGCAGTCCACGATGGACAAAATACCGTAGTCCTTTAAGAGATTGCAAATGGCCTTTACGTCGTTGGTGAGGCCCGAGGGGGTTTCGCAATGGACCATGGTGGCCATGGCGAAGTCGGAATCCTTTTCCAGGTAGGCCTTTAATTCATCCAAATCGAAGCCCCGGCGATGGTCCTTTTCGTAAAGGACGGCTTCCCCGCCGAAGAAATTCACGTAATCGGCAAAGCCGCCGCCGAAGACGCCATTGCTCATGACCAGCACCCGCTCGCCCGGCTCCATCAACGAGCAGACGGCGGCCTCAAGGGCGAGCATCCCTTCGCCCAACATAATCACCGTGGGGCGGTCGGTCTTTACCACGGCGGAAAGGCGCTTCTCCACATTTCTGTGAAAGGCTTCGTAAGCCGGATCCAAGTCCGGATTGGTCACTACCTCGGTCATGGCCGCTTCCACTTCCGGTAAAAGGGTGGTCGGGCCCGCACATAAAATTCGCATGATCGTCTCCTTTATTTCATTCCTATTTTCTCATTCTTACTACCAGTATAACACGGCCGAGGCGGTTGAACGTAGGTGGAAATTGGGGTATACTGATTGCAACCGCGTATTCTATGAGAAATAGGAGGAAATCATGTCATTAAAAGGAACCAAGACCGCAAACAATCTGTTAATCTCCTTCGCCGGGGAATCTCAAGCCACGGCGCGCTACACCATGTACGCCAAGCAAGCGGACAAAGACGCTTCCGTTCAAATTAAGAACATCTTCTTGGAAACGGCCCGCAACGAAGAAGAACACGGCAAGCGCTTCTTCAAGTACTTAGTCGACGACTTTAACGAAGACGAACTCGAAGTGAAATGGGACTATCCTGTGGCCTTAGGCAGCACGGAATTGAACCTGAAAAACGCCGCCGAAGGGGAAGACGGCGAAGCCACCGACATGTATCCGAAATTTGCGGAAATTGCCCGCGAAGAAGGCTTCGATGAAATCGCCGACAACTGGATCGAAATCGCCGAAGTGGAAGAAGCTCACCGGGATCGCTACCTGAAGCTTTTGGAAAATGTAAAGGAAGGCAAGCTCTTTAAGCGCGACGAAGTCGTCCTCTGGAAGTGCAACAACTGCGGCTACATTCACGAAGGCAAAGAAGCACCGGAAAAATGCCCCGCCTGCTTCCACCCGCAAAAATGGTTTGAACTTTTCGTGGAAACCTATTAAAATAATCCGGAAACCAAGCACCGAGCCTCGGCTTCGGTGCTTTTTTCTTGAAAGGAGATACCATGGATCGAAACGAACGGGTGGCCGAAATGGAGGCCATTTTAAACAAACACACGGACGCCGTAAAGGCTTTTAAAAAAGCCCTGGCCACCTTCGACGAGGCGCAGATCGCCTACGACAAGCTGGATGCCTACTACAGCTCCAAGGATTGGTTCGACGATGTTGACGCCTACGACAAGGGCGAGATCACCGTGGACTGCGGCGTGCTCACGGAAGATGCCGTCTACGATTTAATCGGAGACAATTACGAAATGGCCAAGGAAATGATTCGCGTGGCCAACGATATTTTTCAAAAACACTGAAAAAGCGGGCAGCCCCCGCTTTTTTTATTGCAAGAAATCCGCCCGCTTTATGTCCGATCGCCGGTTGTTTTCCCCTTCACAAAAATTTCCGCAAAATAAACATCCCCCGGCGTTAGAGTGACCCCATAAAGTTGGACTTAATCGAGTAAGCATTTCGCTTGCTCGATTTTGTTTTACATAACATTCGTTCTATGCTGCGTTCATTCGTTCACGGTATTGCTTCGGACTTAGACCTCCTAACTTTTCTTTGATTCGATCGTTGTTGTAGTAGCGGATGAAATTTTCGATGGCCCGAACGAGTTCTTGTCGGCTTCGGTAGACGTAACCGTCGTAGATTTCTCTTTTCAAAACACTGAAGAAGTTTTCCATGGGTGCGTTGTCGTAGCAGTTGCCTTTTCTGGACATGCTTTGAAAGATGTGGTGTTCTTCCAACATGGCTTGATAGGCGGTCATTTGGTAGCCCCACCCACGGTCGGAGTGGAAGGTGCGCCGGTAGGGGCAGCCGTTGGTTCGTTCGATAGCTTCCTCTAAGCCTTGTAGCATGGTGACGCCGTTGGGTTGGTCGGAGAGGACGTAGCTGATGATTTCCAGATTGTACATGTCCATGTACGGATCGAGGTAGAGTTTCTTTGTTTGAAGTTTCCCCGCTTTGTCTTCGATGTAGTATTTGAATTCCGTGGTGTCGGTGGTAATTTTCTGGTAAGGGACAGAGGTATTGAAGCGACGGTTGATTCGATTCTTCTTGATTTTACCGACAACGCCTTTGTAGGAGTTGTACTTCTTGTATTTCCTGCCATAGGAGCGGACTTGAAGGCCCGTGACCTGAACCAGTCGTTGAACTTTCTTTTTGTTGATCGCCCAACCCCGGTTCTTCAGCTCCAGGTGGATCCTTCGATAGCCGTAGTCTTTGTGTTCGCGCCGTATGGACAAGATTTCATCTTTCAAGGATTGATCTTTATCTTCTTCACTCCACTTTTTCTGCCAGTACATAAATGTGGATTTGGGAAAGTTGATGGCGGCGAGGATCTCGTTTAGTTGGAATTGTTCTCGGAGTTTAGCGACGATCTTCGCCTTTTCTTCATTGCTTCTTCCCTCGCCAAACTCCTTAACTGTTCCAAGTACATCTTTTGAATGGTAAGTTTCCGATTCTCAGCTTCTAATTCTTTGATGCGATTTTCCAATGCCTCCCGTGTGGATGCATCAAGGGGCTCGTCATTCGTTGAAGACTTCGGTGTTTGATTGGAGTCGTCTTTTTTCGTCACAGGTCTCCCTCGCTTGTGTGGTCGCAGACCCTCAATGCCCTCCTCTCGGTATTTCCTGCGCCAGTTAACGATCATGGATGGGTTCGTCAAGCCGAGTTCAAGGGCCAATTGCTGGTAGCTGCATTCGCTCGTTTCGTAGCGTGTAATGGCTTCTAACTTAAACTCTACACTGTACGCACGATTATTTCTAGAGCGCATTAAACCTTCATCACCAAAATGTTTGTAATTATTCACCCAGTTCTTGATCAGTGATTCATCAATTTGATATTTATCTTCTAAGACGGAATAGCTTGTCTTCCCGGACAGGTATTCTTCGACGATTTTCTTCTTCAATTCATAACTATATTTTGCCATTAAAAGACCCCCAAAGGTTGGATTTCTTGGTCCAACTTTTGGGGGTCAGTGCACGTAGCCGGGGGTTTTCCTTTATCGGCCCAAAGGGCCTGTATTACTAGCTGCGCCTGAAGGGCGTCGGTGGTCTGCCCGTGCTATCGTTACTCGGCTACCCCTTAAAGGGGTTCGTCGTGTCAAAGGTTAGTTGCTCACTTATTTGATCCTCTTTCAGTTGATTTTGAATGTATTCCTGAATCTTTTTAGCGTTTTTTCCCGCGGTATCGACATAATAGCCTCTACACCAAAACTGCCTTCCCCTATATTTAAATTTCATGTCTCCCCATCGTTCATAGATCATGATGCTACTCTTCCCTTTTAGAAATCCCATGAATGAAGATACGGATAATTTGGGCGGGATCTCTAGTAGCATATGAACGTGATCCGGACATACTTCCGCTTCGATTATGTTTACGCCTTTCCAGCTACATAACTCGCGCAGAATCGCGCCTATTTCTAAGCGCTTCGATCCATAAAATACTTTTCGCCTGTATTTCGGAGCAAACACTACGTGATACTTACAATTCCATTTTGTGTGTGATAGACTATGGGTGTGATTTAGTGATGTCATTATTCCCTCCTGATTGTGATTGGTTGGCAGACCTTTCTTATCATACCATTCTGGGAATATCAGGTAATTATCGCTAAAGCTAAACGGAACCCCCGGTCTAACCGGGGGTTTTCTAATGCAAAAAGGGTAGGCCGAAGCCTACCCGATTTTGTATGACAGAAGCTCTTGAAAGCCTCAATTTGAATAGATTAGTCGTATTTGTAGAAGCCTTCGCCGCTCTTACGACCCAATTTGCCGCCGCGAACCATTTTGCGCAGAAGAACGTGTGCGCGGTATTTGCTGTCGTGGTAGTCGTTGTAGAGAACGTCCATGATGGCGAGGCAAACGTCCAAGCCGATTAAGTCAGCTAAAGCCAAGGGGCCCATGGGGTGGTTTGCGCCTAATTTCATGGCGGTGTCGACGTCTTCAACGGAAGCGACGCCGTCGCCGACGATGCCGATACCTTCGTTGATCATGGGGATCAGGATGCGGTTGACGACGAAGCCGGGAGCTTCTTCGACTTCGACCGGAGTCTTGCCGATTTCGTTGGTTAAGTCGATGATGGTCTTCTTGGTTTCTTCGTCAGTGTGCAGACCGCAGATGATTTCAACTAATTTCATTGCGGGAACCGGGTTGAAGAAGTGCATGCCGATAACTTTTGCGGGACGGTTGGTCACTGCAGCGATGTCGGTGATGCTCAAGGAAGAGGTGTTGGTTGCGAGGATGGTCTTTGCGTCGCAAAGTTCGTCGCATTGTTTGAAGTAGTCTTTTTTAACTTCGGGATCTTCCGAAGCGGCTTCGATAACGATGTCGCAGTCGGAAAGGTCTTTAAATTCTTCCACGATGGAGATGCGTTTCATGGCAGCGTCCATGTCTTCTTGCGTCATGCGTTCTTTGGAAACATTTTTGGCGTAAGCTTTTTCTACCTTGCCCATGATCTTGGCGATCTTTTCGTCGGTAAGGTTTCTACTCTTGATGATGACGTCGTGGAAAGGTGCGGCAACTTGAACGATGCCCAGACCCATAGTACCCGAACCGATAACTCCGATTTTCATAAGAACTCCTCCTGTTCTCTATTTAAAGATTGTTTATTTACCTGTAAATTCCGGAGCCCGTTTGCCCAGGAATGCGCCCATGCCTTCTTTTTGATCTTCGGTGGCGAAGCAGAGAGCAAAGGCCGATTTTTCAATGTCCATACCCGTTTGAATGTCCGCTTGCAGACCGTCTACAATGGCGCCCTTGGCGTAGGATACGGCGCGAGCACCCTTGGATGCGATGGTTTCGGCGAGTTTCATCGCTTCGTTCATCAATTCTTCCGGTGCGACCACGGCGTTGACCAAGCCGATTTCATAGGCGCGGTCGGCCTTAATGTTTTTGGCCGTGTAGATCAATTCTTTCGCGATGCCGACGCCGACGGTTCTCGGCAGGCGTTGGGTGCCGCCGAAGCCCGGGGTGATCCCGAGGCCCACTTCCGGTTGGCCGAAGACGGCTTTTTCGGAAGCGATGCGAATGTCGCATGCGAGGGACAGCTCACAGCCGCCGCCCAGGGCGAAGCCGTTGACTGCAGCGATAACGGGCTTGGAAAGCCGTTCGATTAACATAAAGGTATCCATGCCGAGTTTTGCAAATGCGTGGGCTTCTGCCGCATTGAGCGGTTGCATTTCAGAAATATCGGCGCCGGCGACAAAGGCCTTGCCTTCGCCGGTGAGAATCACGACGGCTACTTCGTCGTCCGTTTCCAGAGCGGTAAAGCAGCGGTTTAATTCGGTTAATACCTCGGTGTTCAGCGCGTTTAAGCTCTTAGGCTTATTGACCTTGACCGTGGCAATGGCGTTTTGTTTTTCGACAATCAGATATTGAAAGTCCACTATGGCACTTCCTTTCAGTTAATCCCGATTAGCGTTCGACGGTAAGTGCGGTACCCATACCTCCGCCGATACAGAGGGTAGCGAGACCCTTCTTGGCGTCGCGACGTTTCATTTCGTATAAGAGGGTGGTGAGGATACGTGCACCGGAAGCTCCGATGGGGTGACCGATGGCGATAGCCCCGCCGTTAACATTGGTTTTTTCCATGTCGAGACCTAAGGTCTTGGCAACTGCGCCTGCTTGTGCTGCGAAGGCTTCGTTTGCTTCCACGAGGTCGAGTTCGGAGAATTCCCAGCCGGCTTTTTCCATAGCTTTTCTGGAAGAGGGGATCGGACCCGTACCCATGATCTTGGGATCGACGCCTGCGGATGCGTAGCTTGCGATCTTAGCCATGGGCTCAACGCCTAATTCTTTGGCTTTTTCTTCGCTCATAACGATAACCATGGCGGCGCCGTCGTTGATACCGGATGCGTTAGCTGCGGTAACGGTACCGTCTTTAATGAATGCGGGTTTCATGCCGCTGATGCTTTCTTTGGTTACGCCGTCGCGGATGTATTCGTCTTTGTCGACGATGGTGACTTTACCTTTGCGGCCTTTAACTTCTACCGGAACGATTTCTTCGTCGAAGATGCCTTCTGCGCGCGCCTTGCTTGCACGTTGTTGGCTGACTGCGGCGATTTCGTCTTGATCGTCTCTGGTGACGTCGTATTCTTTTGCTACGTTTTCAGCGGTAACGCCCATGTGGTAGTCGTTGAATGCGTCCCACAGACCGTCTTTAATCATTTCGTCGACGAGTTTCTTTTCGCCCATGCGAGCGCCCCAGCGAGCGTCGTTTAAGAGGAAGGGTGCGCAGCTCATGGATTCGGTACCGCCGGCCAATACGACGTCGGCGTCGCCTGCTTTAATGATTTGTGCTGCGAGGGATACGGCACGTAAACCGGAACCGCAAACCTTGTTGATGGTCATTGCCGGCGTGGTTTCGGGCAGACCTGCGTGAAGGATGACTTGACGAGCCACGTTTTGGCCAAGACCTGCTTGAAGTACGTTGCCGATGATGGCTTCATCGACATCTTCCGGTTTGATGCCTGCGCGTGCGATGGCTTCTTTTGCTGCAACAACGCCTAAGTCGACGGCGCTTACGCTTTTGAATGCGCCCCCGAAGGAACCCACGGGTGTTCTTGCTGCACTTACGATGACGACATTTTTCATTATATAGCCTCCCTTATAAATATGTTCTGCTTGCTCGGTTGTCTTGCAATTGTTTTCCAACTTCTATCTGCATTATAAAATATAAATACAGGCGCGTCAATAGATTTGGGGAAAATTTGTTAATTATCTTTCAAGAAAATATTCGGGCAAGTCCCATGAATTAGGGATAATTATTTTTTATACAATCAGAAACGGGACTTTTACCCCTTCTTAACGGCGACTCGTTATGTTTTTTACATATCTTCGGGCTTGCGGGAAAATGATTTGCACCGCTTTCATGGTGATTCATCCGAAAAAAAAAGAGAGAGGCGCCGATGCTCTCTCTTCTCTTCAAATCCGCGGCCTTCGCGCGTCCTTTTTATAGCGCCTTTTCGAAAAGCGCTGTTCCCCTCCGCCGATCTTGACAGGCTTTCGCGGAAGGAGTAAAATACTGTTTACTTATGCGGGTGTAGCTCAGTGGCAGAGCCTCGGCTTCCCAAGCCGATCGCGAGGGTTCGATTCCCTTCACCCGCTCCACGGCCTTATGGCCGTTTTTTTATTGCCTAAGCGGGAAATTCCATGAGGGAGTAGACGGGCACGGGCATTTTGTCCCGGCCGTTTAATCCGTCGAGCTCGATCAGTACCAAGCAGCCGATGACATCGGCGCCGGCGTTTTTACATATTTCCACCGCCGCGCTTCCCGTGCCGCCGGTGGCCAAGAGATCGTCGACGATGAGTACCTTCTCCCCTTTTTCGATGGCATCCACGTGCATTTCCACCGTGTCGGAGCCGTATTCCAATTCGTATTCGGCGGAGTGGGTGTCCGCGGGGAGCTTGCCGGGCTTTCGGATGGGCACAAAGCCCACGCCGAGATCGTAGGCCAGTGGCGCGCCCAAGATAAATCCCCGGGCTTCGATGCCCACCACTTTGTCGATGGCTTCATCTTTTACTAAATCCTTCATGGCGTCGATGGCCTCGCGGAAGGCCTCGCCGTCTTTTAAAAGGGTGGTAATGTCCCGAAAGGTGATGCCTTCTTTCGGGTAGTCTTTGATGCTTCTGATTTTCTCTTTAAAATCCATAGTCGCCTCTCTTTCTTTTCTATTCATTTATACCCCAAAACTGGGTATAGGACAAGTAAGGAGGGGACTATGGAGCAATTATCCCAATTACAGAAAAACTACTACCGCCTCTTGGCCGAGAAATACCCGTCTCGTGACCGGGCCCTGGCCGAGGCACTATTACTCGAAAGCGGCCTGAATCTGCCGAAGCCCACGGAGCATTTCGTCAGCGATCTCCACGGGGAGTACCGAGCCTTTACCCACGTGATTCGAAACGCGTCGGGGGTGCTGCGCCGCTACATCGACGAACTCTTCCCGGAAAAATCCGAGGCAGACAGAAAGCGATTGGCCACGATTTTGTATTACCCGGAAGAAAAACTGAAGCTTTTAAAAGAAGCCATGGCGCCTGAGGAATACGACGCCCTGTTAAAGACCACTTTGGCCGACCTCATTCTCGTGGCGAAGCGGGTGGCGGCGAAGTACGACCACGATCAGATCGAGGCCACCTTCCCGGTCGACCGAAAGAAGATTTTGAACCTGCTCTTGCTGGAAGAGGCGGGTCTGCGCCACAAGGCGGGCTATGTGAAGACGCTCCACGATAAAATCGTGGCCTACGGCGAAGGGGAAATCTACATTCGCGATTTGGCGGATCTTTCCGTGCGCTACGCCGTGGACACCCTTCACGTCATCGGCGACATTTACGACCGGGGCGAGGAAGCGGAAAAGATCATGGACTACCTCATGGATTCGCCGAAGGTGGATATTCAATGGGGCAATCACGACATCGCCTGGATCGGCGCCTGCGCCGGGAATTTCGCCCTCATCGCCAATGTGATCCGCATCGCCCTGCGCTACAATGTGCTTCACACCATTGAAGACGGCTACGGCATCAATCTCATGCCCCTGGTGCGCTACGCCAGGAAGTACAAGGCCTCGGCGCCCTTTTATCCGAAAAATCCCGATCCCCACGAGGCCCAAAACGAAAGCTTGGCGAAGCTCCACAAGGCCGTGGCCGTGTTGCAGTTTAAGGCGGAAGGGCAGCTCATCGCTAAACATCCGGAATACGGCATGGACGCCATGGCCCTCTTGCACCGCATGGACCTCGAGTCGGGCACGGTGGAGGTAGGCGGAAAGACCTATCCCCTTTTGGACACGGACTTTCCCACGGTGGATCCCGCCGATCCCTACGCCTTTACGGAGGAAGAACAAGCGGTGGTGGATCGCCTCACGGAAAGCTTCACCTCCGGGGAGCGGCTGCGGAAGCACATTCGCTTTCTGATCGAGTCGGGAAGCATGTACTTGATTCGAAACGACAATCTCCTCTTCCACGGCTGTCTGCCCACGGACGATGAAGGCAACTTCGCCCCCACATCCGTTTTAGGAGAGCCTCTCGCCGGCCGAGAGCTATTAGATGCCTTCGATGCCGCCGTGCGGGACAGCTTCTTTGCCCGGGGCGAAAAGCAAAAAGAGGCGGCGGACCTCATGTTTTACTTGTGGTGCGGCGAAGCCTCGCCTCTTTTCGGCAAAGAGCGGATCACCACCTTCGAGCGCTACTTTATTGCCGATGAAGCCACACACAAGGAGGAAAAGAATCCCTATTACCGCCTGAGGGAGGAGGCGGATTTCGCGGAAAAAATCCTCCGGGCCTTTCACATCGACCCGGCCCGAGGCAAAATCATTAACGGCCACACCCCGGTGAAGCGCATGAAGGGTGAAGAACCCGTGAAGGCCGAGGGGAAAGTCCTCGTCATCGACGGCGGCTTCGCCCACGCCTACCGAAAGACCACGGGCACGGCGGGCTACACCCTGATCTCCAATTCCTACGGCATTCTCCTCGCCACCCACAGCCCCATGAAAGACGAAGAGCGCCGCATCGCCGACGACATCGATGTTACCTCTTCCTTGGCCTTCGTCACGGAATACGACCACCGGCGACTGGTAAAAGACACCGACGGCGGCAAAAAAGGGTTGGAAACCATAAAAGAACTCACTACCCTGGCAAAACTTTACGAAACAGGCGAAATCAAGACACAAAAATAAGGCCCCGCGAGGCCTTATTTTCTTGCGCGTAAATTCAATTTAATCTCTGTACACCCGCACGTGGTAGGTTTTTCCCCGGCTCTTCATGCCGTCTAATTGCTCGATGGCGCTTTTGGCGGCCTTCTTCGGCACTTCGATGACCGTGTGCCGGTCGCGGATTAAGATATTGCCCACCACGTCGCGGCCAAGATCCGTTTCTTTTTTAAAGATGGCGAGGATGGCTTTGGGAGTGATGCCGTCTTTTCTGCCTTTGTCCATGTAGAGTTTGGCGTTATTGGAGAAGCGCTTTTTGTTGCCCTTGCCCTTTTTCTCTTTGCCCTTGCGGTCTTTTCTCAGGCCCCGTGCGCGGAATTTCTTGCCGTAGTCCACCTCATCCAATGCGTCGTGTTTTTTCGACTGGGTGCTGTCGTCTAAAAGCTTCAAGAGGGCGGCGGAAATTTCCACGGCGCCGTATTCCAGGCGAAGCATGCTTTCCACCATGGGCTTGTATTTGGAAAGATCCGCATCGGCGTCCAGAATCTCGGCCACTTTGCCTTCCAGATTCTCCCGCTTGTTCACGTCCATTTGCTCCATGGTAGGCAGTTCCATGTAGGCGAGGTCGGCCTTGGTGTAGCGGACGATGTCTTCCAGCTTGTAAATGTCCCGTCCCACGATAAAGGAGAAGGAGAGGCCCTTGCGCCCGGCCCGCGCCGTGCGGCCGATGCGGTGCACATAGTATTCCTCGTCTTGGGGCAGGTCGTAGTTGACCACCATGTCCACGTCGCCTACGTCGATCCCCCGCGCCGCCACGTCCGTAGCCACGAGCATGTCGATGGAGGAATTTCTGAAGCGCTTCATGACGGCGTCCCGCTGGTTTTGCTTTAAATCCCCATGAAGGCCGTCGACAGCGTAGCCGCGGGATGCCATTTCGCTGACCAGGGCGTCCACCCGCTTTTTCGTGTTGCAGAAGACGATGGCCAGGGTGGGGTCGTAGATGTCCACGAGGCGGCTTAAGATTTCCGGCTTCATGGAGGCCTTCATTTCCAAATAGTATTGCTCGATGTTTTCCACGGTGAGCTGTTTGTGCTTGATGCGAATAATCTCCGGGTCCCGCTGGAATTTACGGGAGAAATCCATAATGTCTTTTTCCATGGTGGCGGAGAAGAAACAGGTCTGGCGCGTTTCCGGCGTCTCATCTAAAATGGTGCGCATATCGTCGCGAAAGCCCATGTCGAACATTTCGTCGGCCTCATCCAAAATGGCCACGGCGAGGTCGTCGAAGCGCAGGGTTTTTCGGCGCATGTGGTCCATGACCCGCCCCGGGGTGCCCACCACGATTTGCACGCCGCCTTTTAAGGCGCGGATTTGCCGCTCGATGCTGGTGCCGCCGTAGACGGGGAGAATCCTCACGCCTTTTTTGTAGGCGCCTAAATTGGCCAGCTCGTTGGCCACTTGCAGACACAGTTCCCGGGTGGGGCAGAGCACCAGGCCTTGGAGCGGCCCCTTTTTTTCTACCCGTTCCAACATGGGAATGCCGTAGGCGGCGGTTTTGCCCGTGCCCGTTTGGGCCTGGGCGATCACATCTTTGCCTTCTAAAAGAGGCGCCATGCTCTCGGCCTGAATGGGGGATGCTTCCTCAAAGCCCATGGCCTCGATGCCTTTTAAAATGGCTTCCGACAGATTAAATTCATTAAATTTCAAACGTTCCTCCTCGTTTCAAAAAAAAAGCAGTCCCGCGGACCACTCAGTTTGCTTATCTGATTATTTCACTTCTTTCCATTATGGGAGATGGGGCGGACAATTGCAAGGCTTTCGGCAAAAGAATTAATGTTTAAGTATCGGTAAAGATTTTTTAAAAGGCGAAAAAACTCCCCGCAATTTTTTGCCTTATGCTAAACTTAAAGTAGACTGCTTTGGATAAAAACAAGGCGTGAAAGGAGTTTCGGGATTGAAAGATAAAAATGCCATTGAAAAATTTGTGGACCGCGCCATGGAAGACGACGACTTTCAGGACGTGGCCGATGTCATAGAAAAAAGCGTGGAAAGCGCGATTCAGTACTCGAAGATGGGCGCCGGCGCCCTGATGCGGGGGGTGAAAAAGGGCTTCGGGCCGAAAGAGCCCGTGCGCCTTCCTGTAAACCGGGATCCCGCCAAGGTGAAGCAGAAGGTGACATCACCGAACACTTGGTTCTGGCTGAGAAATGCAGCCGGGCTTTCGGCCTTGGGCTCCTTTGTTTGCGCCCTCATGGTCTTTATCGACGACATCGCCTATGGTGTCTTCTCCTCCGACACCATTGCCGCGTTCCTCTTTCTTTTGATCTCCGCCGCGGTATTCGCCGCAGGCACCGTCATCAGCCAGCGCAATATGATTTTGGCACGGGACTTCTTCCGCATTCGCCGGGAGATTCAGGACCAATCGGTGCTGGCCACAGAAGACCTGGTCACGGCGCTGAATAAGCCCCAACAAACGGTGGCTGCAGAGATCAATCACATGATCCGAAAAGACTACCTGCCCCAGGCCCGCCTGGTGGAAGGAGGCGATCTGCTCCTCATCGATCACGCCGCCTACAAGGCCTACAAGGATAATTACATGGGCCGCACCATTCCCGTGAAGGAAAATGTGCCGGAAATCGAAGAAACGGAGGCGCCTACGGATGACGATCGGGCCACCGCCATGGAGGATTACGAAAAGACATTAAAAGAACAGCGGGATCGTGCCCACGACGGCGTCCTGAAGGATAAAATTTCCGCTCTCTTAAAGCTTTTGGATGCCATTCGCCATGCGGTGAACACGGATCCCGGCCGGGTGGAAAGCTTAAACAAGTTCGTAGACTACTACACCCCCACCACCATCAAGCTCATCGAGCGGTATCTGCAGTTTGAATCCTCCTCGGTGATTACGGATTCCATAAAAAAGACCATGGACGATATTTTGCGCTCCCTGGACAAAGTCATCGACGGCTACGAAAAATTATTGGACACTTTGTATAAAGACGACCTCTTGGATCTCAACGCCGAGATGGACGTCATGGAAACGGTGATGAAGCAAGACGGACTCATCGAAGAATCGGAAGGAGACGAATTCCATGAGTGATGAAATCAAATTGACCCTGGACGGCGCCGCGGACGCGGACATCGAATCGGAACTGACCTTGGAACCCAAGGAAGTGGACGCCCAAGTGAAGCTGACGCCGGCGGAGCAAAAGCAGGTGGATGAATTTGCCAAGACCATCGACCTGACCAATTCCTCGGTGATCCTGCAGTACGGCGTGGGGGCACAGAAAAAGATCTCGAACTTTTCAGAAAAAACCTTAAACTCCGTGCGCACAAAGGACCTCGGCGAAGTGGGAGGTCTCCTCGCCGAGGTGGTGACGGAGCTGAAGAGCTTTGAAGACGAAGACGAAAAGGGCCTGAAGGGCTTTTTGAAGCGCTCCACCAACAAGGTGACGGCCATGAAGGCCAAGTACGACAAGGCGGAAAAAAATGTAGACGACATCGCCCGGGTTCTGGAAGGCCATCAAATCACCTTGATGAAAGACATTTCCATGTTGGATCAAATGTACGATCTCAACGAAAAGTATTTTAAAGAACTGTCCATGTACATCCTCGCCGGCAATAAAAAGCTGGAGGACGTGCGTAACCGCGAGCTCCCCGCTCTTATGGCCTCGGCCACGGAGGGAAGCCTGGAGGCGCAAAAGGCCAACGACCTGCAAAACATGGCCAATCGCTTCGAAAAAAAGATCCACGATTTGGAACTGACCCGCATGGTGAGCCTGCAAATGGCGCCGCAAATTCGCATGGTGCAGGCGTCGAACACGGTCATGGCGGAAAAGATTCAGTCCACGGTGGTAAACACCATTCCCATCTGGAAAAACCAAATGGTTTTAGCCCTCGGCGTGCACCACAGCGAGCAGGCCGCCGAAGCCCAAAAGAAGGTGGCGGATCTCACCAATCAGCTCCTGAAGAAAAACGCCGAAACTCTGCGCCAAAGCACGGTGAATGTGGCCAGAGAAAGCGAACGGGGCATCGTGGATGTGGATACCATTCGCTACACCAACGAACAGCTCATCTCCGCATTGGATGAGGTCAGAAAGATTCAAATCGAAGGCCACGAAAACAGAGAAAAGGCCAAGCGCGAGCTGGAAGCCCTGGAAGCGGATCTGAAGCACCGCCTGCTTCCCCAAAACAATCAATAGAAAAGACCCCTCGCGGGGCCTTTTTTATTGGGCAAATTGATTTGTATGGAATTACCAAAATCCCTTTGTCTTGTCGTAAATAATCTTTCCCACTTGCACGACGAGGATGGCGCAGGCGAGGTAAAACAACAGATTCAGCGGATAGATTTTTACATAGTAGATGGGATTGGCGAAACAACTTCCGTCATGACGAAAAGCCAGCTCTTGATAAACCGGCGTTAAGAGAAAACAGATTAGAAACAAGAGGACATCCATGGCGAGGATAATCTCGCGCCTCGTAAAAAGTTTTTTCTGTCCTCTGCGTCCATGATCCACGGTTCCTTCTCCCGTCAAATCATCCATGGTCACACCGAAAAATGCGCAAAGCTTTAGCAGATTGCTCGTGTCGGGCACGGCTAAATCCTGTTCCCATTTCGATATGGCTTGACGGGACACGTGAATGGAACCTGCCAATTCTTCTTGGGAAATGCCCCGCTCTTTTCTAAGGGAGTGGATCCTTTCACCTATTGTCATGGTTCCTCCTTTCTTTTCCCTTCTATTTTGCCGTTATTTTATCTTTTTCGCCGCCCATTTTCTATCTATTTCGGGTGGCAATGGAGCAACCAAAGCTTCCAATTCAGTGTTTTTCCCTGAACGGAACGATTTTTATCCTATGTTCACTTCACACAGGAAGGGTCCTTCCGCAGGCGCTTGTTCTTCGCCTGATTTCGTTTTATCCGGATCTCTTTGCCTTGTCGTAAATAATCTTTCCCGCTTGCACCACGAAAATGATGCAGGCGAAGGCGAGGAGAATGTTTAGGGGGAAGTGTTGTAAGTATTCCCTCGAATCCGTAAGGTATTGGCCATAAAGAGACGAGTCTATCCATTGAAACAGGGGCGCTAAAAGAAGGCACAGGAGAAACAGGGCGGCGTCCAGAATCAAAATTATTTCCGCCTTTGAGAAACGGCCGTGCCGCACGCGGCCTTCCGCTTCCCTGCCCTCGAGGTAGGCCATGGTCGTATGAAAGTAGCCGCAGAGCTTCAGGCGGTCGCCGTAGGCGGGCAGGGCTTTGTCCTGTTCCCATTCCCGTAAATCGTCTACGGACACCTCCAAGGCTTCCGCCAAGGTTTCCAAGGACATGCCCTTCTCTTTTCGTAAATTCGCCATGCGTTCGCCTAATGACATACGCGCCTCCTTTTTTATTTAATACATTTTATCAAAACCCGCGCCCCTCTTACAATTCTTTCCGCAAAAAAACGGCTCTAAAATATCCATTGGGGAGTAACTCCTTAGAGCGACCCATAAAGTTAGACTTTATCGAGCAAGCAAAAATGCTACTTTTAATAACATAAAGATGGAATTTAAAAATCATCGGCCTTTTTATTTGACACGAAGATCCCATCCCGGTATGAAAACCATGGCGTTGCATGGTATGCCTACACATCGCTCCAAAGCAAAACGACCGGCTATTATCTAAGTTTTTTAAAGATTGCTGATGGATGGGCAAATTATGGTCGATGTTTGGGTATCACATCATTGAATGAATCTCACCAAGCTGAGTTACGAGCAATTCAAATCAGAAAAGGAGATTAGACATGAAAAGCAAAATGATTCGCTTAGCCCTATATGTTGCCGCACTATGTCTTATTCTATCAGATCCCGTATTGGCTTATGGGGGAGGCCGTGACCCTATGAAAGAGCCATGGTATGCCCCTGCAGTGAACTACTGGTCTCATAAGGGCTGCTTGGAAGAGGAGTGGGTTGAGGACCTAAACAGCTTGCAAAAGCGGGTGACCTGGTCTGACCTGGCCGGGACCTTGTCCAAGCTGGACAAGAATTATTCTGATGCCAACTACCAAACCGACTTATCTTCAGGTCCGGTGGCTTGGGCCAAGGACCTTGCCATAATGGACCGAAATTTAGAAGGGAATGATGCAGTCACCCGACTAGATGGAGCTAGAGCGCTTGCTACTTTCCTAAAGAAATCCTGCGCCAAAAGCCAAGTCCCTTTGAGTCGCACCGGCCTTTCGGATTTTTCCGACATTCCCCGGGCCGACCGGGAAGCTGTCCTCTTTGTAAAGGCCAATGGACTGATGAAGGGCCATGCTGACGGGCACTTCGGAGGAAATGAGCCCCTGCTTGTCTGCCAGCTGGTCCAAATTCTCTACAATGGGCGAGAGCTTTTTTCAGATATTAGGCTGGACAAGCTCTTTTTATTGGACCCGGCCCAGGTAGATTCTATTGAAATCCAAGATGGAACTACCGGAGATGTAAAGGTCATTAGGGAAAGGGACCAAGTCGCCAAGCTGGTAAAGCTCCTCAACAGCTTCCGGTTTCATAAGGCAGAATTTTCAGACCGCGACGGCTGGACTTGCCGGATGAAATTATATTCCTCTGCCGGCTTGGAGACAGACTTTACCTTGTCTGTCGACAGCGTGACCCTTAACCTGACCCGATACCAATCGAATGACCCTCATTTTTCCACCATCGTTAAGTGACCGGATCCTGCACAAGGGGCTTCATAAACGGAAGTCGAATGTTAAAAAGATGTAGCAACTTAGGCCTTTTGATCAAGAAATGAACTTGAGACATAAAAGATTGGTTCTAAAATGTCCATTGGGAGTAGCCTCCTCAATGGATATTTTTGTCTTGAATTTACAATCTAAGTGCAACAAAAAACAGCACCCCCTTTTGGAGTGCCGCTTCATTTCAATTTTTTATCAACCCGCCGTGGCGCGTCGGACGTCTTCCGCCACCAGGGATTTTTCCCCGTGGGTTTTAATGGGATCGAAGGTGAGGCGCGCGATGTTAAAGGCGTGGTCGCCGATACGTTCCAAGGTACCCAGGATGTCCACGAAGAGGGAGGTCGTGACCGTGGCTTCTTCGTGTTGAGAGGTCATGCGCCTGAAGTGGGAGGCACGAAGTTCGTATTCCAGGTAGTTGAGATTGTTTTCGTCTTCCTTCATGACATCGTAGAGGTGGTGGTCCCCGCCTTTATAGACGTCCACCCCGTTAACGTACATGTGGATCAACAGTTCGTAGATGGATATGAGCTCATCCATGGCTTCTTTATGGAATTCCTCGCCGGAATCGTAGATCATTTCGAAGTATTCCACGAGGTTTTGCACCAAGTCGCCGATGCGCTCAAAGTTTTTCTGCACCTGAAGGCTCGCCGAGTATTCGTCGGCCAGTTCTTCAGAGAGGGACTGCTTGGAAATCTTCAAGAGGTAACTTTCGATTTTCGTATCCAGGGAATTGACCATGTCTTCCAGCTGATTGACTTCGTGGAAGTATTTTTTGTCTTTGGTCAAGAGGTACTGCTTGCTGTCTTGAAGGGATTCAAGCACAATGTCGGACACCTGCAGGATCGCCGCCTTGGCCTGGGAAAGGGCCCCGGCCGGGAAGGTCTGGACCATGGCTTCGTCCAGCTGAATTTTCCCGAGCTCCAAGGTGAGGTCGTCGCGCCCCGGCATGATTTTTTTCAGGAGCAGGACGCATTTGGGAATCAGGGGCAGGAAGATGAGCATGCCCACGAAGTTAAAGGTGAAGTGGGCCACGGCGATGGTCATCATGTCGTTAAGATGAAGCGCCTCCGACATGTAGACGACGAAGCGTTCGTAGGGGCCGATAATGGCCAGGAAGAAAATAGACACGGACACGTTAAATAAAAAGTGGAACAGGGACGTGCGCCGCGCGGCCAGGCTGCCGCCGACGGAGGCCAAGGCCGCGGTGACGGTGGTGCCGATGTTTGCGCCGAAGACCAGGCCCAAAGCCGCCACCAAGGTAATGGATTTAGTGGCGTAGAGGGTTTGCACGATCCCGACGATGGCCGAGGACGATTGGATCACGCCGGTGACCACGGCGCCGATTAAGGCGGCCAGGATCGGTTGGCGACTGAGACGAACGACCATGTCGGAAAAGCCCGGGATGTACTGCAGTTCTTTTAATGCATCGCCCATGGTGTTTAAGCCGATAAACAAGAGGCCGAAGCCGATGATGATTTCGCCCAGGTAGATGGTTTTTTTCTTCGATGCCATCAGGGCCAAAAATACGCCTACGAGCAGTATAAAGTAGGCCAAGTAATCCAGTTGAAAACCGATTAAGATCGACGTCACCGTGGTACCGATGTTGGCGCCGAGGATAATGGCAATGGCTTGACTCATGCCCATGAGTCCGCTTCGTACGAGGGAAATGGCGATAACCGTCGCCGCCGATGAGGATTGGATCAAGCCGGTCATGACGATCCCGACGAGGACCGCCATCAGGGGATTGGACGTATATTTTTCTATATAGTCTCGAATTTTCGTGCCGGCAAACTTCGTCAGGCTGTCGCCCATGAGTTTGACGCCGAAAAGAAACAGGCCCAGACCGCCGGCAATAAAATGCCAGTCAATTTGAGACCATGAACTTACCTCGCCCATAGATTCTCCTTCCGTCACAATGTTTCATACATAGTCGATCTTATTATATCAAAAAGTAAAGTCCGGGTAAGGCTTATGTTATAAAATCTCTCTTTTTATTTCTTTCCCCGATTCGGCAGAAAAAAAGCGCCTGCGAGAGGCGCTTCGATTTTCTGTGAATGTTTACTTCCAATAATCCAATTTGCTTTCGTCCAGGCCGATGTTTCTGCCGATAAAGTGGGGATCTTTGCCGGCGTGGGCCTGTTCTTTGTAGTCTTTTAAGGCGGCCAGAGCCTGATTGCTCAAGAGCAAAATCGAGGGAATGTTCACGAGAACCATCATGGCCATTAAAAAGTCCGCCACATTCCACGCCAGTTCCATTTCCATGCTGCTGCCCAGGAAGATGAGCAGAATCGCCACGAGGCGGTAGCACAACATAAAGGTTTTGGAGGGCGCCTTTTTGTGGAGGTAGTTCAGGCAGCTGTCCACGTAGTAGAGATTGCCCAAAAGGGTGGTGAAGGCAAAGAGGGTCAACGACAGGGAGATAAAGACGTAGCCGTAGTGACCGAAGACCGTGGCCAGTGATTCCTGTACATAGGCGGCGCCGGCCAATTCTTCCGTGGCTTCCACGCCCGATGCCATGGCCATAAATGCCGTGGCGGAGCAGATCACCAGGGTATCTAAAAAGACGGAAAACATTTGAACGAGGCCTTGTTTTACCGGGTGGGACACGTCCGCCGAGGCAGCGGCGTTGGGCGCGGAACCCATACCGGCTTCGTTGGAGTACAGCCCACGCTTGACCCCTTGGACCAAAGCGGAGCCGGCCAAGCCGCCGAAGATGGCTTGGAAGTTAAAGGCGTCGGAGAAGATGTTTTTGAAGACCGTGGGCATGTAGGTAATGTTTTTCACGATCATAAACAGGGCCATGGCCACGAAGATAATCCCCATAAAGGGAACCAATGTGGAGGTGGCCTTGATGATGCGCTTGCCGCCGCCCAAGATGCAGAAGCCTGCGACGACGGCGAGGATGCCGCCGATGATCCAGGTGGTCTTTCCTTCCACGAAGAAATCGTAGACGCGGAAAGAGTCGGTCATGTTGAAGGACGCCAGCATATTAAAGCCCACGGCGTAGGTTAAAATCAAGAAGACGGCGAAGAGCACGCCTAATTTTCGGGAGCCTAAGGCCACTTCGATGTAGTAGCTCGGGCCGCCGTAGCTGTTGCCGTGCTCGCCCCGGCGCTTATAAATTTGCGCCAAGGTGGACTCGATAAAGGCCGATGCGCCGCCGATTAAGGCGATGATCCACATCCAGAACACGGCACCGTAGCCGCCGAGGCAAATGGCCTGTGCCACGCCGACGATGTTGCCCGTGCCGACGCGGGATGCCGTTGAGACCATGAGGGCCTGGAAGGAAGACACTTCCCCTTCGTGGGGCTTTTCACGCAACACCCGTAGGGATTCGCCGAACATCGAAATTTGTAAAAATCCCGTGCGCACGGTGAAGTAAAGGCCGGCGCCGATTAAAATAATAATAAGTATGGGGTAGTACAAATACCCGTTTACTTTCAGTAACAGATCCATTGTTCACCTCAGTTTCTTAACGATACGTACAACATTCATGGTTGTTCACATTCTATCACAACCAACTACATTGTAAAAGAATATTTTGCATTGACACGGATTTTTCCGCTCTGCTCTGAAAAAGCGGCCTCTTTGTTCTTTACATCAATCGGCAATTGACGCAAAAAACCTCTCCATTGCAAGCCGCGACGGAGAGGCTTTTCATACCTTCAGAAAGTGAGGCGCGTTTTATTTTTTATTGGCGATCTTCGCCAGATAGTATACGACGAGTACCATAAAGACGAGCTTTACAACGATGGTTATGCCGGAATATATACCTCCAAACAAAGCAGATTCCATAAAATACCTCCTAAATAATGGCTTCTACGAAAACGTCCATTTGCTTCCTTCGATCATAAAGCGCAGGTAATCTCTGCAAAGGCCCTTGTTAAATTAGTCGTTAAGCTTCGGCGCGATTTTTTCCATGTAGGTTTCGATGCGCGCGGCCATGGGCGGGGCGAAGTCGCCGGCGTTTAGCATGGCGCCGAGCTCCTCTTTGCCCACGAATTTGTAATCTTCCACTTCGCTTTTTTGCATTTTGATCTTGTCCACGTCTCTTACGAGGAGAAAGATTTTGGAAAATTTCTGATTTTCTTTCATGGTGCCGAGGAAGGTGAGGTCTCTGTCCGTGGCCCGAATGCCCACTTCTTCTTTGAGCTCGCGCAGGGCGCCCTCCAGTGGGCTTTCCTTATCCACGACGCTTCCCATGGTAAATTCCCATTGATGGGGGAAGGTTTTGTTCTTGGCCCGCTTCGTCACCAGGAGTTTCCCCCGGGAGATGACCATGACGCCCGAGACGACGAAATACTCCGTGGCCTCCAGCGGCTCTTTTCGGTCTTTTAAATAGCCCAGGTAGTTAAAATCTTCGTCGTACATGCGCCTCAGTTCCACGGCGGCCTCCTTTATTTGCTGACATTGTTTTTGACGCGCTTCAAGCGGAAGAAATCTTCCCGCTCTTTTTCCGCCAAAATTTCTTCGATTTCTTTTTTCGCGGCTTCGTACTTGGGAATTTGGATTTTTTCCAGGGCATTGGCCCGCTTCACGGTTTTTTTGATTTCCTTGGCCAGACGGTAGAGATCCGTTTCGATTTCAGCCAGCTCGTAAATCCTCGCCCGCATGTCGTGCATGCGAATGTAGGCTTCGTCGAAGGCGAAGTTGGATTCAAACATACTGAAGGTGGTTTGGGGCTTAAAGGCCTTGTAGTGGATTTCGGGGATCTCCACGCCCATGACGGAGCGGTAGCCGATGTGGTAGGGCTCTTCCGTGGGCATGGATTTGCTCATTCCCACCACGGACTCCCATCCCATGGTCACCGAGGCCATGGTGAGGGCGTCGTAGGATTGGCTGAAGTGCTTTTCCACCTCTTGTTGAATGGTTTGCGCCCGGGCGTTTAAGCGCATGATCTCGCGCATGAGCACGGCCCGCTTTTTATCCAGCAGGCTGTAGCCCCGCTTGGCAAAATCCAAAGCGTTTTTTACTTTGATTAAATTGGCTTTCGTCGCCGTTACGCGTTTCGCCATGGCTCACCTCTAATAATATTTCTCGAGAATCTTGGGATCGACGCGCACCAAACTGTCCTTGGGCAGGGTCCGGAGGAGTTCCCAGGCCTTGTCCAGGGTTTGGCCGATGGCGGAGGACTCGTTAAAGTCCTGGCCGATAAATTCGTTTTCGAATCGGCGGCCGAATTCCAAAAGCTTTTGATCCCCTTCGGAAAGTTCCTCTTCCCCGATGATTTGCGCCAAAGAGCGCACTTCGATGCATCGGGAATAGGAGGCGAAGAGCTGGGCGGAGACGTCGGAATGGTCTTCCCGGGTGTAGTCCGCCCCGATGCCGTCTTTCATCAAACGGGACAGGGAGTCCAGAATGTTAATGGGGGGATAAATGCCCTGGCCGTGCAAGTCACGGGAAAGCACGATTTGGCCTTCGGTGATGTAGCCGGTCAAGTCGGGAATCGGGTGGGTAATGTCGTCGGAGGGCATGGTCAGTATGGGAATCAAGGTGACCGAGCCCTTCACGCCTTTGATCATTCCCGCGCGCTCGTAGATGGCGGCGAGGTCCGAGTACAAATAGCCCGGGTAGCCTTTTCTGGAAGGCACTTCTTGTTGTTGGGAAGACACTTCCCGCAAGCTTTCCCCGTAGCTGGTCATGTCGGTCATAATGACCAGGACGTGTTTGTGTTGTTCGAATGCCAGGTATTCCGCCGCGGTCAGGGCGCATTTCGGCGCGATGATCCGCTCCATAATCGGGTCGTCGGCGTAGTTCATGTAGATGACGACTTTGTCCATAACGCCGGCTTCCATAAAGCTGTCCGTAAAGAAGGACGCCACTTCCCGCTTCAGGCCCATGCCGCAGAAGACCACGGCGAAATCGCCGCTTTCGCCCGCGTCGGAAACGTTGGCTTGGCGAACGATTTGGGCGGCGAGCTCGTTGTGGGGCAGCCCTGCGCCGGAGAAGATCGGGAGCTTTTGCCCGCGAATCAGGGTCATGACGGAGTCGATGCCGCGAATCCCCGTTTGGATGAAGTTTCTCGGGTATTCCCGGGCCACCGGGTTCATGGGCTGGCCGTTGACATTGTAAAATTTATCGGAATAGACCGGGCCGCCTTTGTCGATGGCGCGGCCGATGCCACTGAAGCGGCGGCCTAAGATTTCCGGGGACAGGGGGATTTCAAAGGGACGCCCTTCGAAGACCACGTTTAAATTTTCCGTGGAAACCCCCATGGATTCGCCGAAGACCTGAACCGTGGCGGCATCGTCGTTGATGCCGATGACCCGGCCCACGAGGATTTCCTTCGTGTCCCGATTGGTAATGGAGACGATCTCGCCGTAGCGCACCCGGTGCAGGCCGGAGAGCTGAATCAGGGAGCCGTCGACATTATCTAAGCGCAAATACTCTTTCTTCATGGCCTACACCTCCTCTTCTTGCGGTTCTCGGGCGGTTTTATCCGCTTCGCTTTGATTGTTTTCCTCCGCCTCTTGCTTTTTCTCTTGGATTTCGTAAGCTTCCATTTCGTTTTCGGCGATGCCGTATTCGATGCGGATTTCTCTGTAATGCTCTTGAATATCGTTGATTAAGTGGGTGAAGGCCTTCATGTCGTCGTTGGCAATGTTGTACTTCATGTTCACGATTTTGTTATGCAGGGCGTCGTCTTTTACTTCTTCAATGGAGATGCCCTGATCCAGCACCACTTTGCCCTCTTCGTACAAGGTGTCGATGACTTCCATCATGGCAAATTGTTTTTCCAGGGGCACGGACTGGTCGATGTCGTTAAAGGCGTTTTGTTGCAGGAAGGCGTCTTTGATCATACGGGCGATAATTAATAGGAAGCGTTCCTTGTCGGGAAGCACGTCCTCGCCGACGAGCATGACGATTTCCTGGAGCCGGGCCTCTTCGTTTAAGATGTTCATGAATTTCTTCCGCAGGCCCGGAAGGTCCCCGTCCAGGCGATTGTCGTAGTAGTTGGACAGGGCGCCGATGTAGCCGGAGTAGGAATGGAGCCAGTGAATGGCCGGGTAGTGCCTGGAGTAGGCCAGGTCTTTATCCAGGGCCAAGAACACATTGACGAAGCGGCGGGTGTTTTCCGTGACGGGCTCGGAGAAGTCGCCCCCGGCCGGGGAGACGGCGCCGATGGTGGTGACGGAGCCTTCCTCGCCGCATAAGGTTTTGGCGGAGCCGCTGCGCTCGTAGAAGGAGGCGATGCGACTGGGCAGGTAAGCCGGGTAGCCTTCTTCGGCGGGCATTTCTTCCAAGCGACCGGAAATTTCACGTAAGGCTTCCGCCCAGCGGGAGGTGGAGTCGGCCATCATGGCCACGTCGTAGCCCTGATCCCTAAAGTATTCGGCGATGGTGATGCCGGTGTAGATGGAGGCTTCACGGGCCGCTACGGGCATGTTCGACGTGTTGGCGATTAAGATGGTGCGCTGCATCAGGGGCTTGCCGGAGTTCGGGTCGATGAGCTTCGGAAAGTCTTCCAATACTTCCGTCATTTCGTTGCCCCGCTCGCCGCAGCCGATGTAGACGATGATGTCCGCGTCGCAGAATTTGGCGATGGAGTGTTGGGTCATGGTCTTGCCCGTACCGAAGCCGCCGGGAATGGCCACGGTGCCGCCTTTGGCAATGGGAAAGAATACGTCAAGCACCCGCTGGCCGGTGACCAGGAGTTGATCGGCGTCTAAAAATTCGTCGACGGGCCTCGGGATACGCACGGGCCAGGGATGACTCATGGCCACCTCGTGTTCCTCGCCGGCTTCGTCTTTGATTTTGCAGACGGGTTCCACAATGTTGTAATCGCCGGCCTCGGCGACCCACACCACTTCCCCGGAGACGTTCGGGGGGAGGATGATGCGGTGGGTAATGATTTCCGTTTCTTCCACGGTGCCCACGACGGCGCCGCGGTGAAGCACATCCCCCGCCTTGACTACGGGCTCAAAGGCCCAGAGCTTTTCCAGATCCAAATTCATCATGCCGATGCCTTCGGGGATAAAGCTGCCGTATTTTTCGTTGATGCGGTTAAGAGGCCGCTCGATGCCGTCGAACATGTTTCCGAGAAGGCCCGGGCCTAAACGCACGGAGAGCGGCCCGCCGGTGGAGACGATGCCCTCGTCCCGCATAAGGCCTTCGGTTTCTTCGTAGACCTGCACGATGCCTTCGTCGCCGTGAATGGCGATCACTTCGCCGATCAGCTTTTTATCGCCGACCTGCACCATTTCCCGCATGGAGAAATCCCCCATGGGCTTGCCCACGACGACGGGCCCGTTGATCTTTATGATTTTTGCTTCTTTACTCATGGTCCATCTCCTCTTGGAACAGGCGGTAGAGCAGCTTGCCGATGGCGTAGCGCTTGTCTTCGATCATGGTGTAAAGGTCGTAGTTTAAACTGTACGTCCTGTCCATGTCGCTGATGGTGTGCCCACCGATGCGCGCATCCTCTAAGGTCTCTCCGTGAAGGACGATGCCCTTTTCCTCGGCCATGGTCTTAAATGTATCGAAAAACCGATCCATGTCCGCCGCCACCATGTGGAAGCGGTACTCCCCGGGCTTTAATTCATTCAGGGACTCCTCCACGCGAACGGCGAGGTCTTCGCCGTATTGCGGGGTGTGGGTGTATTCCACGGCCCGGGCACGAATGGCTTCGATAAAGTCTTTTTTCAGTTCGTTGATCTTTTTAAGTTCCAAGACGCGCTCGTTTTCCTTGGCCTTGGCGATCTTTTCATTGCCCATGACCCGGGCGAGATCGGCGCGGCGACGAACGATGTTGTCTTTTTCTTCGTTCAGTTGTTTTTCCTTGCGCTCCAAAAGGTTGTTTTTTTCCTGTTCCCAGGCCTCTTTGCGCTTCTGTAAATCCGTTAAACGCCGCTTGTAGACGACGTTTTCGAATAATTCCAATTTGCTTTCGACTTGCAGCATTTTCTCACCTACTAATCCAGTTTCACCCCGATGGCGTCGCGAACGTATTTCATAATGAAATCATCTTCCGTGTAGCCATCTCTTCCGGGCAATGTGCAGATAAAGGGACTGCGCTTTTTCTCTTTGACAGCCAGAACCTTCTCTTCCAACGTGCGAAAGTCCTTTTCGTTTAAGATAATCATGCCGATGTTTTTATCTTCCAAGGCGGCGTCGAAGGCGGCATTCAGCGCCTCAGTATCGGCGCAGTACACCCCTTCGAATCCGCTCATACGAAGGGCGACGAGAAATTCGTCGTCGCGAGAGATGACCCTGGAGATCATTACAGTTTGCCCAGGATCATGATGGAAATGATCAAGCCGTAAATGGCGATCCCTTCGGCCAAGCCGACGAAGATCAGGGTCTTCCCTAAGATGGAGTCGTCTTCACTGACGGCACCCAATGCGGCGCTTCCGACGATGCCGACGGCATAACCCGTACCGATGGTGGCGAGGCCCGTGGAGAGGGCTGCGGCCAAAAGGCCCAGGCCGTTTACTTCCGTCGCACCGGTGGCTGCGTGGACGACGCCGGGGGCGAGGAGCACGTAGGCGGCGAGAACCGTGGGGATAAAGGCGAGCAGATTGGTGCGCATGGCTTTCTTAAGTTTTACGCGGTCGGAGGACACGCCCCGTTCCAAAAAGACGAAGCCGGCTGCAATGGTGGATAAGACCACGAGGGATGCTAAAAATAATATTTTTTCCATAATCAATCTCCTTCTCAGTGCTTGTTTTGGGTTAATTTCAGATTGTCGGAGCGGAATTCCCGTCCGCTGCCGTCGTAGTAGCGGCTGAACAATTCGTAGTATTCCAGGCGCAGGCCTTGGATAAAGACGATGAGCCCTTCCAGGCCGATGATTAAAATGTTTCCTAAAACCAAAATCACGTAACCGCCTGCGGTGTGGGGTGCCATTTCGCTCATGACGTGGAAGGCCATAAAGAGCCCCACGTGGTTAATGGCAAAGGCGCCGACACGAATAAAGGACACGATCCCCGACAAGGTGGAGATCAACAGCTCGATCATGGAGAACGAGCTTTCGATAAAGTAGCCGCTCTTGTTTCCGCCGTAATCCACATCGGTCTTTGAGATCTTCGCCATGAGGGGCTTTTTGAAGATCATAAGCACGATGGAGACGATGAGGATTCCCAAAGCCACGGGCATGGGAATAAAGGATACGACGCCGGCCACATCCAAAATCATGGCGAGGAGCATGGCGAAGACCAAAAAGCCGAAGAGGCCGTGTTCGCCGAAAAGCCCGCGGGCCAAGTCTCTGTTTTTAATGGCGTTGGCAAAGTTCATGCCGTAGGCCAGGACCAAAAGCACGATGCCGAAGCCGATGGCGGCCATAAGCACTTGGTCGATGTTTTGGAAGGGTCTGAGCCAGAGGGCGTCGATGATTTCTTCGTTTCCGAAGACCGAACCGTACAAGAAGCCGAAGACCACGGAGGATGCGCCCATGCGCATTAAGAGGCCGCCCATGTCTTTTTGTTTCTTTTTCGAGACGAGCCAGCCGATAAGCATAAAGATCGCCCCTTGCCCCACGTCGCCGAACATGGCGCCGAAGAGCAGCATGTAGGTAATGCCGACGAAGATCGTCGGGTCGATTTCGTTGTAATGGGGAATGCCGTACATGCGAACCAAGAGCTCGAAGGGCTTAAAGAACTTTGGGTTTTTCAGCTTCGTCGGCGGGGTAATGCCCCGAGCCGCTTCCTCCTCGCTTTGGGTGGTGATCACCACGTCGTCGAACTTCGCCGTGCGGCGTTTTATTTCTTCCACGCCGGCCTCGTCGGTCCAGCCCGTGATCAGGAAATACTCCTTGGCCGTGGCCATTTGTTGCTTGGCCTCTTCGATCCGGCCCAAAAAGAGCATGTGGCCTAAAATCTCCCGCACCTTGTCCCGGTCGTCGCGGTAGAGGGTCTTGCGTTCCTCGTCCAGCTCCGCCAGGCGGGTGTAGAGATCCGTTTCTTCTTTTTCGAGCTTGGCCAAGGTTTCCTTCGCCGTGCCCATGGCGTTGTCCATGACCGGCACGTCAATCCAGTGGAGGGATTTCAATACCCGGTCGATTTCATCGGCCACCTCGTTGGGGTAGACGATCATGTAGACTTCTTCGTCTTCGAAGGAGCCCGTGTGAAAGACAATGGCCAGGAGGTTTTCGTAGCTGTTTTTCAAGCGCACCCGGGCGGATTTTTCCAGGCGGCCGAAGCGGGCCGTGAAATACTTCATGTCCCGGATTTGGTTTAAGTCCACGTCCACGTTTTCAAAGAGGGCCATGTTTTGCTTGAAGTTTTCGATGGCCTCCAGGCGCTTGTGAATCGCCTCGTATTCCGTGCGCATGGGCTCGACCCGATCCAGGAGGGCCTGATACCTGCGGTTTAGGCTTTCCGCGTCTTCGAAACCGGTGATCTTTAAGTCCTTAATATGGAAGTAGTCCACCAATTTTTGCGCCTCTTGGGCCTTTTGTCTGATATCCGTGTTAATGGGAAAGGGCGCCAGATTGTTTAAATCCACGACCATGTCCACATTGTCTTCGAGAGAGTAAATATTGCTGTTCTCCGCCAATTGGGTCATGGCGTCGACCATATCCAGCGCTCCCGAAGCCAGGACCTGGAACAAAATATCCTTCAGATTCTCGATCCGGCCGACGACACTGAGCATGACCATTCTCTCTACTGCCATACTTCACCTTCTTTCATAGGAATCGTCAAGAGACTCCTGATTAAATCTTTTCCGAAGCCGAGCCTCAGCCCTTCCAAAGTGGTGGAGACGTCTTTTATGGCGTTTTCCAGCAAAATGGACAGGGCGACGATTCGACCCAGGCTTAAACCCGCCTGTTGGTAATGTTTTTCATAGACGGCGGCCAAATCCCTCGTGGCCAAAATGTCGGCCATTTGGTTGTTTCGCTTTTCCTGGAAGAGGAAGGAAAAAGACGAGTTCCTTACCGAGCGCACCAGGGCGTTCACATCTTCCGCATAGATCCAGGATTTTAAAAGCTTCGGGGGAATGTTTCCGCCGTGAATGACGAAGTTTTCCATTTCCGACTTTAATATGTCGTAGGTCTTTTTGCCCCGGTAAATGTAGCGAATGTTCAACAGATCCACATGGCGATTCAACATGGCCATAATTTCCTTGCGGTCTTTTTTCGGCAGCTCTCGCGCTTCCTTGATCAGGCGCTCGTAGTAGCTTCTGTCCAGCTCCATTTCGATGTAAAAAAGAATCTTATCGCGGGCGACCCCTTTGTAGGCGGAAAGCATCCGGCCGTAGGGCGTGGCCTCCAAGACCTTGAACAATTCGTCGGGACCGACGGTTTGATCCTTGGGCAAGAGCATGGGATCCAGGGCCAAGAGGCTTTTCCGCACGAGGCCCACGTCTTCGTCGTGATAGACCGCCCGGAAGATCCGCTTTAAATCCTGAATTTCATAGCGCGTTAAAAGGGCGTTGTAAAAGCTCCGGGCCGATCCCTGTAAGTAGTAGTGAAAGCCGTTTAAGGTATCGTAGACCTTTTGTGCCATCTTTACATTCACTTCCAACAGATGAGGGTTTTCGGTAAGCTCCAAGCCCCACGTGCTTTCTAAAATCGCCAGACCGTCTTTAATGTTTCCCGCTTCCAGAATCTTTAAAGGCACTTCCGGTTTAAGAAAACGGGCGTAGACGGCCACGGCTTTGGTGTTGACTGCAGCGTAACTCATACTCGCCTCCCATCAAATGTCCAGGAGTTGAAACGCTTCTTCCACCAATTCCGCTTTGTGGGCTTTATACACCGCATCCACCGATTCCAGCTTCTTGCGGTTGTTTTCTTTGATTCCCTCGACCACGTCCATGGCCTCGTTGTAAATCGCATCGTAACTGTCCTTCGCCGAAGCCTTCGACGCTTCCCGCTCGTCCACTTCCATTTCCGTGAAATGCTTTTGCAGATCCGCTTTTTCGTCGTCGATGGCCTTTTCTTCTTCTCGAACCATGGCGTCGGTTCGTTCGTCCAATTCTATGACGCTTCGAATCAAGTGTTCCAACGTACTCCCCTTTCCATTAAATATTCGGTAAATCCCCCGAAAAGAGGACTTACAGGTATGATCATTTTAGCACTTGCCCCTTCGTAAAGCAAAAAAACAACACTGCAGAATCGGCAGTTTTTTCAGATTTGCACCGTTTTATTTGTGAAAAGAAGGTTGCCGCGATTTAAATTTAAAATAGGGAAAAATCGCCTCGGGAAAATCTATTTAAAAACGGCGTTTTTACATCAAATAAAACGACAATTTTTCGAAAATACGATCCATTCTCAAAGCCGTTTCTTTTTGAGCCTCTGACAGGTAAAAATAATTGTGTTTTTGCAAATTTTTTCCATTTTTCGGTGAATTTGCGCCAGTTTTTTGGTATAATCTCATTAACCTATTTGTTTTGATTAAAGGAGGTGCATAAGATGCACATCAATCGCTTTACCGGTGATTCCATCGACACATATATCTTGTCCCTGCTCAACGAAAACAGCCGCATGTCCTTAAGCGACATCGCGAAAAAAGTGAGCCTTTCCGTATCGGCCACGCGCAATCGGATCCATCGCTTGGAAGATGCGGGCGTCATTGCCGGCTACACCATTCTCCTCGGCGGAGAAGAGGACGATTCCTACATCCACTCCTTCTGTCTCATCGACATCTCCGAGGAAGACAATACCTTGGAAGAATTTATTAACTACATCCAAACGTCCGATCAGGTCACCGACTGCTGGAAGCTTATGGGGGAATACCAGTTTTTAATTCGCATTAAATCCACCTCGTCGAAAGCTTTAGACGATTTTTTAATGCGCCTCAGGGAATCCATTTCCATTAAGCGGACCAACACCATCGGCGCCTTGAATCAGGTCAAGGGAAAGGACATTCGCGAACACAATGCCATTCGGATTCAGGAAAAGTAAAAGCGGGCGCTTCGGCGCTCGTTTTTTTATATGGAAGAAAAAAAGACAAGCCGCGGGGCTTGCCTTTCAATCTTTAGTCTTCCATGCGGGCGAAGAAGGTTTTTTCGTCCAGTTGCTTCAATAATTCGTCTCGGGCCATGTCCTTGGTGTAGGTGAATCCTTCTTCCACCCGATCCACGAAATCCCCTTCCAGTTCTTTTGCCACGAAGTAGCGGCCGCGAATGGGAGCGAGGGCCACATCGCCCCGCTTCAAGAGGGGCATGGCGCTTTTTGTGGCGGCGGCCACGAGATCGGCCACCACGGCGTTACCCGTGGGCTCTTTGCCGGCGCCGGGGCCGGTGAAGGCCAAATCGCCGACCCAGCTGCCCTTTACATTCACCTGATTAATGGCATCGGGCAAAATAGCCAAGCTGTCCGCCCCGTCTAAGAGCACCGGTTCCACCACGGCTTCGATGCCGCCTTCTACCGGTTTCGCCGAGGCAACGAGTTTCACCTTCTTATTTTGCCCTTTCAGATAGGCCACCACGGATTGATCGATTTGAGCGATGCCTCGAGTGGGAATGGCGTCGCCGTCCACGTGGCCGAAGGCCATTTCGATTAAGAGGTGCAGTTTTCTGCGGGTGTCGTAGCCTTCCACGTCGTCGGTGGGGTCTTGTTCGGCGTAGCCCAGCTTTTGGCACAGGGCCAGGGTGTCTTTGTAATCGGCGCCTTCTTTAAACATGGCGTTTAAAAGGTAGTTGCAGGTGCCGTTTAAAATGCCCTTCACATCCAAAATGTCGTTTTGCAGGCAAAGAGCCCGAAGGGGCGTCAGGACGGGAATGCCGCCGCCCACGGCCGCTTCAAACAAGAAGGGCGCGCCGGTTTTTTCCGATAAGGCCACGAGCTCTTCGTAGTGGGCGCTAACGCAGGCCTTGTTGGCGGTAACCACGCCCACGCCTTTTTCCAGGGCCCGGCGCATGTAGTCGTAGGCCATGTCCATGGCGCCGGTGGCTTCGGCGATGCAGTCCACTTCTTCGAGGACCTGATCGTATTCCTTGGCCGTGACCACGGGCTCGTCGATTTCAAGCTCCAGGGTATTTCTGCTCCGGTCCGATGCGACCACGTAGGCGATCTCCATGGGGCCGATCGTTTTTTCGAAAATCTCTTGTCGATCCTTTAAAATGTCGTAGGCGCCGCGACCCACGGTGCCGAATCCGATTAATGCCAGTTTCATGTTTTCCCCTTTCTTTTTCACTTCGCTGCATTCAGTCCATTATGAATTGACTATACTAGAGTGTTTTTGTTATAGTCAAGAAAAACATTGCTCACATATAAGAAAGAAGGTTTATTATGACGATCTATCGCACAGCTATTTTAGGCGCAACGGGCCTTGTGGGCCAAACCATGCGCAGCATTTTGGAAGAAAGGAATCTCCCTCTGGAACTTTCCATGTTTGCATCGAAAAACAGTGCGGGCAAGACCTTTACTTTTAACGGTGAAGAACACGTCATCGAAGAGCTTACGGAAGATGCCTTGCGTGAAGGCAAATTCGACTATGTACTCAGTGCTTTAGACGGCGATTTGGCCGCCAAATATTGCCCCGTGGCCGCCGAAGCGGGCGCCATTGTCATCGACAACAGCTCCCACTTCCGCATGGTCGACGGCATTCCCTTGGTGGTCCCCGAAATCAATCCGGAAGATATTTCCGACAAGGCGGGCATTATCGCCAATCCCAACTGCTCCACGATTCAATCCGTGGTGGCCTTAAAGCCAATTGAAGACCTCTTTAAGATGAAGCGGATCGTCTTTACTACCTTCCAAGCCGTCAGCGGCTCCGGCGTTCGAGGCATCGCCGATTTGGAAAACGGCGTCAAGGGCGAAGCCCCGGAATTTTACCCCTACCCCATCGCATTTAACTGCCTTCCCCACATCGACGACTTCCTGGACGACGGCTACACCAAGGAAGAAATGAAGATGGTGAACGAATCCAGAAAGATTTTCCACCGGCCGGATCTGGCCGTCACCGCCACCGCCGTTCGCGTGCCGGTGAAGGGCGCCCACGCCATTTCCGTAAACGTCACCTGCGAAAAACCCGTCGACCTCGACAAACTCCGCGCCGCATACGAAGCCATGGACGACGTAGTGCTTCAAGACGACGTGAAGAATCTGGTTTATCCCTTGCAAATCAATGCCGAAGGCAAAGACGAAGTCTTCGTGGGCCGCATTCGCAAAGACGATTCCTGCGAAAACAGCTTAAACCTTTGGGTCGTCGCCGACAACATTCGCAAGGGCGCCGCACTAAACGCCATTCAAATTCTTGAAAAACACTTAAACGCACGGGCATGAGAGTTTCCGTCATCCAGGCCCCCATCGGCCCCATGCTCCTCGATGAAAATCGAAAGACGATTTTCGGCGCCATGGAAGCGGCCTTAAACGACGATCCCGATGTGATCGTGCTCCCCGAAATGTGGAACTCAGGCTTTTATCCGGAGAAATTTTCCGCCGAGGACGATTATATGGAAGAAGCCCTGTGCCGAGACCTTTCCTCCTTTGCCAAAGCCCACGCCGTCAACCTCGTGGCCGGCAGCCTTACCGTGTGGGATAAGGGCCATCGGGCGAACCGCGCCTTTATCTACGACCGCACAGGCGCGCTCCTAGGCACCTACGACAAGGCCCACCTCTTTCCCATGGGGGCGGAAAAAGAATGCTTCACCCCGGGAGATAAAAGCCTCGCCTTCGAACTGGACGGCGTAGGGGCAGGCATCGTCACCTGTTTCGATTTGCGGATGCTCGAGTGGGTGCGCCTCGCCGTCATGGGGCGGGCGAAGATTCTCTTCGTTCCCATGGCATGGGGCCTTTCCCGGGTGCCCCACATGCATCTCTTCGCCCGGGCGCGGGCCGTGGAAAATCAATGCTTCGTCGTGGCGGTCAACTGCACGAAGCTCGCCGATTACCCGGCCATGGGCGGCGGCGGAAGCTGCATCTACGACCCCATGGGCGAGGAAGTGCTCATGACGGGCACGGAAGCCTGCGTCCACACGGTGGATTTGGATTTGAACAAGGTGGACGAAGCCAAGGCCATGTTCGATCTCTATAAAGAGCGACGACCGGCGCTCTATGGCGGTTTGGTGAAGTAACATGCAAAAACAAGACATTCTATCGGCGGCGGAGGTGGCGAAGGCCCACTACCGCCACCTCCACACCCATCCGGAACTGAGCGGCGAAGAGTTTGAAACCGCCCGCTACATTAAACGCGTGCTGGCGGAGCTTGACCTTCCCGTACACGACTACTCCAACGGCGGCTTTCACGGCGACATCAAAGGCACGAAAGACGGCCCCCTGGTGGCCCTTCGCGCCGACATGGACGCCCTGCCCCTTAAAGAAGACACGGGCCTATCCTTCGCCTCCGAAAATGACGGCGTCATGCACGCCTGCGGCCACGACATGCACATGGCCTCCCTTCTCGGCACGGCCATCTACTTCGCCGAACACCGGGACTTTCCCGGCACCGTGCGCCTGATCTTTCAGCCCAACGAGGAAAAAGACGGCGGCGCCGAAGTCATGGTCGCCGAAGGCGTCATGGACGGCGTGAGCCACTGCATGGGCCTCCACGTGTCCCCCTATTTGGACGTGGGCACCTTCGGCCTGCGACCCGGCTTTATGTACGCCGGCGTGGAAGATTTTAAAATCACCTTGACGGGCAAGGGGGGCCATGCGGCCAATCCCGAGCTCTGCACGGATCCCATCGTCTGCGGCGGCCACGTCATCGTGGCCTTGCAAAGCATCGTGGCCCGCCACGTCTCACCCTTTACCCCGGCGGTGGTCACCATCGGCGCCGCCCGCGGCGGCAACAAGCACAACATCATTCCCGATGAAATGATTCTTGAAGGGACCATTCGCTCGGACAACTTGGCCAATCGGGACAAGCTCCGCGGCCTTCTCACCGACATTTCCGCCGCTACGGCAAAGGCCCACGGCTGCGACTGTACCGTGGAAATCATCAAGGGCTATGTTCCCCTTATTAACGATGAAAAGGCCACGGAAATCGTGGCTCAGGCCCTTCGCGCCACATGCGGCGAAGACGCCGTCACCTTCCTTCCCACCCCCACCATGGGCGCGGAAGACTTCGCCTACTACCTGCAAAAAGCGCCGGGCACCTTTATCAATCTCGGCGTAAAAAATCCCGGAGACGAACGCAACGCCATTCACACGCCGCAGTTTTTCCCCGACGAGGCGGCCTTGAAATACGGCATCCTCGCCGAAGTGGCATCGGCCCTGGCCTTTATGGAAAAATAAGGCTCTATAATATCCGTTGGGGAGTAACCTCCTCAATGGATATTTTTGTGCAAAAAGATAGCACTTGTTTTCCCTATCACCTAAAATTAAATCACCACAAAATAATAAAGGAGGGCAAACAAGTGCA
>NZ_OPYI01000034.1 GCF_900343085.1 Aedoeadaptatus coli
ATGGACCTGAAAGCGGTGCTGACCTTTGCATGCATGAACATGAAAAAACTGGCACTAATGATGGATCGAAAAGAGCGGGACGGAGGAGGCGACGGCCCTTCTTTTGCTGATTTATGGAAAAAATACACAAAAAAGAGACAAACCCCGAGTTTTGTTCGGAGTTTGTCTGCAGTCTGAAAGCCTCCCGCGGGAGGCTTTTTCTTATGCCCGAAAATTCGATTCGAGGGAGGCGAGCATTCGATTCAAGGATAAAAAGACGGCAGTCGGTTCAAAAGCTGAGGCCGTTTCAGGGAATTCATAGGGCAAGGGGAAGCGGATGCCGAGGGATGCAAGAAGAGGCGGTCATCGCTATGAATTCAAAGGGAGAAGAAAAGGAGGTGCTGAGCATTCGATGAAAATAGCTCAGGATATTTAGCAGTGAGATAAAACGCCGGTAGCGCGTTTGTTGCAATAAAAAAATCCGTCGACGGGATGGCCGCCAACGGATTTTGTATCGGGCTTATTTAACAGCTTCGGTTAAAACTTCACCTAAGCGCTTAATGCCTTCTTCGATTTTTTCTTCGGACATGCAGCTGTAGTTCAAGCGGAAGTGGTTTTCTTCCGGGCTGTCGGGATAGAAAGCGCCGCCGGGTACGAAAGCAACTTTCTTTTCGATGGCTTTAACAGCGATGTCGCGAGCATTTAAGTGTTCGGGAAGGGTTACCCACAGGAAGAGGCCGCCTTCGGGATTGGTGAAGGAAACTTCTTTCGGGAAGTATTTCTTCATGGCTTCGACCATGATGTTTTTACGTTTGCCGTAAACTTCGATGATGCTGTCAATGTGTGCTTCCAAGTCGTTGTCGTCGAGGAATTGAGCCAGAATCATTTGAGTCGTGGTCGAGGTTTGAAGGTCAGCACCTTGTTTAACCATGTTGAATTTTTCGAGAACTTCTTTAGCTGCGTTGAACCAACCGACGCGGATACCGGGGCTGAAGATCTTGGAGAAGGTACCCATGAAGATAACGCGGTCTTCGGTGTCTAAGCTGCGAAGAGACGGTTGAATTTCGCCTTCGAAACGGAGTTCGCCGTAGGGGTTGTCTTCAAGAATCATAACGTCGTATTTGTTGGCCAATTCGATTAAGCCTTTGCGGCGTTCCATGGTCCAGGTTTTGCCGGAGGGGTTTTGGAAGTCGGAAATGACATAGATGAACTTAACGTTGTCGTGGTTCTTTAATGCATTTTCGAGGTCTTCGAGAACCATGCCGTCTTCGTCGAGGGGCACTTGCAGGAACTTAGGTTCGTAAGCTTTGAAGGCGTTCAATGCGCCTAAGTAAGTAGGACTTTCAACGACGATGTAGTCGCCCGGATCGATAAAGATTCTGGCCATGAAGTCCAAACCTTGTTGGGAACCGGACAGAACTTGAATGTCATCAGCTTCGACGTTTTTAACGCCGACTTTATTCATGCGGGTAATGCAGTGTTCTCTTAAGCGTTTGTAGCCGTCGGTGGGGCCGTATTGAAGGGCAGCGGCACCGTTTTCTTTCATGACTTTGTTTTCAGCTTCGATCCATTTGTCAATGGGGAATAATTCAGCTGCGGGAAGACCGCCGGCGAAAGAAATAATGCTCGGGTCAGCCGTTAAAGCGAGTAGCTCACGGATTTCAGACGCTTTCAGATTGTCCATTCTTTTTGCAAATTTAGGCATTAAGAACTCCTTTCATCATAAAAAAATTGCGTGGTAACGTTTTATGAGTTTATTGTATATCGTACATTGTTGAAAGTCAATGATGTTGTAAGCCCTGAAATCAAATAGATTCCCGGAGAAAAAGAATGGAAATCGGCCCATAGAAAAAACGTGCGCCAAAAGGGTTTTTGACTTTTGTTTTATTCTTAAAACGGGGCGTGAGATTTAAGAAATTCGAAAAGAAAGGCCGATGTGATTTTTTTAAAAATGTTTGACTCTCTTAAAATTTTCCGCGAACAAAAAAATCCCCCGACGAATGGTGTCGGGGGAAAGGGTTATTTTTGGTTCTATGTCAACCATTGGGGAGTCTAGTGAAAACTAGGCTCCTTTTTGTTTTCCCAAATGCCATCTATCACCGATCTTTTGAACAGACAAAAAGCAGTTTTGTTCGGAAATGATGAAAGTTTTGC
>NZ_OPYI01000016.1 GCF_900343085.1 Aedoeadaptatus coli
GCAAAACTTTCATCATTTCCGAACAAAACTGCTTTTTGTCTGTTCAAAAGATCGGTGATAGATGGCATTTGGGAAAACAAAAAGGAGCCTAGTTTTCACTAGACTCCCCAATGGTTGACATAGAACCAAAAGTTCACCCAAGTCTTCGGAGCCAAACACGCATTGCTGATCGTCGTCCTCTCGTCGGTGATTTTATCCTACGGCGGCGTGTCGGTGTTCGTGATTATTTTCTCCATCTATCCCATTGCCCTGGTGCTCTTCCAAGAGGCAAACATTCCCAAGCGGGTCATCCCCGGGGCCATTATGCTGGGCGCCGGCTCCTTTACGATGACGACCCTGCCCGGCACCCCGGCGCTGACGAACATTATTCCCACGAAGTATCTGGGCACCACCACCACGGCGGCGCCGATGCTCGGTGCGATTTGCGCCCTCATTATGTTTACGGCGGGCATGCTTATTTTTACGGCCTACATTAAAAAGTTAAAGGCCAACGGCGAAGTGTTCGCTCTGGGAGAAAAAGACAAAGCCATCGGCTTAAGCGACGTCAATATGGACGATCTGCCGCCCTTCGGCCTTTCCGTCATCCCCATCATCCCCATCGTCGGCACGATTCTCGGGATTCGCTTCTCCGGCATCGACATCGACTCCGTCTACTCCGTGGTCATTGCCCTTCTCTTGGGATCGGTTTTAACCTTCCTTCTGTTCAGAAAGCGCTTAACGGAGCCGAAAGAGGCCCTGCGCACGGCCAGCGAAGGCTCCATCAGCGCCATTATGAACACCTCCTCCATCGTAGGCTTCGGCGGCGCCATTCGATTGGTACCGGCCTTTCAACAATTCGTCGCCTTTGCCACGGGCCTGTCCTTCCACCCCCTGATTTCCGCGGCCCTTGCCGTAAACATCATCGCCGGCATTACGGGATCCTCTTCCGCCGGGATCACGATCTTTATGGACAGCATGGCGCAAAACTTTTTAAGCATGGGCATCGAGCCCCAATTGCTCCACCGAATCGCGGCCATGGCCGCCGGGGTCTTGGACTCCCTGCCTCACGCAGGCCCCAACGTCACCTTCCTTATGGTGACGGGGCTTACCTTTAAAGAAGGCTACCCGGGCATTTTCTTCGCCACCTGCATCGTGCCGTTGATCGGGCTGATTTGTGCCCTGCTCCTGGCCTTTATGGGCGTATGCTAATCCCCTTGTGAAAAGAAAGGACAGTCTATGAAACGAATCAATGCAAAAGAAGCCGCAGCACTTATTAAGGACGGCGACGGCTTAATCGTCTCGGGCTTTTTGCTCCAAACCACCCCTTCTGAAATATTAACGGCCATCGGCGAGCGCTTCGAAGAAGAAGGCGCGCCCAAGGAAATGACCGTGCTTCAGGCGGCGGGCGTGGGCAACAACACCGACGAGGGCATTTACGAAATTTCCCACCCGGGCATGATCAAGCGCTACATTACCGGCCACTTCGCAAACAATCAGCGCCTCATCGACCAAGCCAACGCCAACGAAATCGAGGCCTACAACTTCCCCCAAGGCGTCGTTTCGAAAATGTATCGCAACATCGCCTCGGGCTTTCACGGGGAACTCACGAAAGTGGGCCTGAAGACCTTCTGCGATCCCCGGGTGGAAGGGGCCAAGATCAACGACGCGGCAAAAGAAGACTTGGTGGAACTGGTCACCTTGGATAACGAAGAGTATTTGTACTACAAGGCGCCGAAAATCGACGTGGCCTTGATTCGCGGCACCACCGCCGACGAGTTGGGCAACATTACCTTCGAGGAAGAAGCCTCGGTGGTGGATGCGCGGGAAATCGCCATGGCGGCAAAAGCCTCCGGCGGCAAGGTCATCGTGCAGGTGAAGTACATGGCCGATTCCCGCTCCGTCAATCGCAACGACGTGATCATCCCCGGGATTTTCGTGGACTACGTGGTCGTCAGCGAAAAACCGGAGACAAAACATCGCCAGACGCCGGCGAATTTCTACGATCCCGCCATTGCAGGACAGTCTCGCGTGATCATGGAAGAAGTGGCGAGCTACCCCTTAAACGAGCGCAAAATCATCGCCCGTCGGGCGGCCATGGAATTGGCCCCGGGCGACGTGGTGAATCTGGGCATCGGCATTCCCGAAGTCGTGGGCATCGTCGCCAACGAAGAGGGCTTCGGACACGACATCACCCTCACCTTGGAAGACGGCATGATCGGCGGCATTCCCCTCGGCGGCGCCAATTTCGGTGCGGCGGTCAACGCCATGGTGGGCCTGCCCATGAATCAGCAATTCGATTTCTACAACGGCGGCGGCCTGGACTGCGCCTTCCTGGGCTTTGCGGAAGTCAACGCCGAGGGCGACATTAATGTGAGCCGCTTCGGCAAGCGCATTGCCGGGGCCGGCGGATTTATCGACATTTCCCAATCGACTCAAGACATCTACTTCTGCGGCACCATGACCGCCGGAGGATTGAAAGAGCGCGTGGAAGACGGCAAGCTCATCATCGAGCAGGAAGGCAAGCGCAAGAAGTTTTTGAAGGAGTTGGATCAAATCACTTACAGCGCCGAGCACGGCTTGGAAATGGGCCAAAACGTCACCTTTATTACGGATCGCTGCGTCATGAAGCCCTCAAAAAACGGCCTGGTCATTACGGAAGTGGCGCCGGGGGTGGATATCCAAAAAGACATTATCGATCAAATGGAATTTGAACCCATCGTCGCCGATGATGTAAAGCCCATGGACCCGATTATTTTCAAAGACGAACCCATGGGCCTGAAACCCGCCCACAGATAAGGAGGAAAAAATGAACTACGAGCCCAAAGGATTGTATTTAGAAGAGTTTGAAATAGGAAAAGTCTACGTCTCCCAAGGACGGACCATCACCGAGGCCGACGTCGCCACCTTCGCCGGCGTCTCCGGCGACTTTAACGTCCTTCACACCAACGACGAATACGCCAAAAAAGGCCCCTTTAAAGAGCGGGTGGCCCACGGCATGTTGGGTGCGTCGATTATGACGGGGCTTTCCAATATGATCGGCATTTTTGACGGCACCACCGTCGCCTTTTTGGAACTCACCATTCGCTACAAAAATCCCCTACGGATCGGCGACACCGTGCACCTGGAGTTGGAGCCGGTGGAAGTGAAGCGCTCTTCCAAACCGGGGCGGGGCGTCGTGAATTTCGAAGCCCGCCTGGTCAATCAAGACGGCCTTTTGATTACGGAATCCCCCTGGGCGATTATGATGAAGGCAAAAGCATAGGAATAATTTGGTCACAGGAGATGTCGGCGCGTGCCGGCATCTTTTTTTGTGCGAGAAAATCCGTAGGTCGAAAAAAATTTCAAAAAAAGCATTGACGCTGTATTAAGACGATGATACAATATGGCTGTATTAAGGAAGCAGTACAAACGAAAGGAGGGAATGATGGATTTACTTGATGTGGCGTCTTTAACCAAAGACTATGGAAACGGAAGAGGACTTTTCGACTTCTCGATGCAATTAAATGCGGGCGACATTGTCGGCCTCATCGGCGTAAACGGCGCCGGTAAAACAACTTTATTGAACATGTTGGCCGGCTGCATTCACGCCGATTCCGGCAAAATATGCTACGAAGGCGAAGAGGTCGCCATGGATTCGCCTCGCCGGAAAAAATTCGGCGTTTCCGTCGACCCGAATTTTTATGAGTATTTGACCGCTTATGAAAATTTGGAATCCATTCTGTACCTAAACGGAATAACGGATGCAGAAAGAATAAACACTGAAATCAAGGGCGTGCTAAACACGGTTGGTTTGGAAGGGGTGGAGAAAAAGAAGATTAAGGAATTTTCTTTCGGAATGAAGCAGAGGCTCGGGTTTGCCCAAGCCTTGCTCAATGCCCAAACCGTGCTGCTTTTAGATGAGCCTTTTGTAGGCTTGGATATTCACGGCCGCGGGATGGTAAAAAGCCTCATTCAGGAGATGGCAAAGAAGCAGAAAATGGCGGTGATTTTTTCGGACCACAACTTAGACGAAGTAAAGTCTCTATGCAATCGTCTCATTGTGATAAGAGACGGAGTCAAGCACTATGATGGTGACATTCATATTCAAAGCGCCGTCATGTTGAATGTTGACGACACGGATAAGATCGATAGTCGTTACGCAAGAAAATTAGATCGGCATAGGCTGGTCATCACAGAGGAAAATATGAACGAGAAGCTACATTCCATTAGCTCGGTCGCTACCATATTGAACATTGAAAAGGTAATTAATCCACTGGAAAAGTTGCTGGAGGAGGGGAATGATGAAGACGCTTGTTCGGTTCGAGCTATTTAAGCAGTTAAAGCGAAAAGAGAATCTGCTTGTATTCTTCATGTTCCTATTGCCCTTGTTTTACGGTTTGGGCGTACACAATCATTCGTCGATCGTAACGTATAACAGCAAGGAGCTAATCAATGGGCTGACTTTTGCCGACAACATATACACCTTGGTCTATATGGTCTTCGTTATTTTTCTCATTCTCGCCATCAACAGTGCGAATATACTAAAAGGGGAAATTGAAAACGGAAGCCTCTCCATGATGTTGAATCGCGTCAATAATCGGCGCAGGATTTATCGATCGAAGTTTTATGCGCAATCCATTTATTGGTGGGTCGTGACGGCTTTATTCGTTGTCTTCTCGATTGGATGCTACTATTTACTGGTGGCGAAGCTTCCGATAGCCGACGGAAAGCTTTTTGGCAGCCGCTATCTTTCCGATCTGATGACGATCGTTGCGACCGGTTCATTGTACATACTGGCGATCAGCTTGGTACAAAGTCTCAGTATGTATGTTAAATCTCATGTTTCGATTGGTGTGTTTATTGTTTTGTTTGTCGTACTCATGTATATAAAATCATTCCCGGGCATACAATTGGCATCTCCCATGTATCATCTGGAGCAATTGATCGATAGCGGGAAGGGAATTGATTTTATTCGGTTTATGGCACTTAACTGGGGATTGGTTTATTTATTAAACCTTATAGGCATTAGGAAGTTTGAACGAAGTGATTTGTAAAAGAAGTAGCACAGATGAAAGGAGGGCCCATGGAATTTGACGGCAATCGACCGATTTATCTGCAGCTTTACGAAACCATTCGAAAGCAAATTGCCGCCGGGGAGCTTTTGCCCGGAGAGAAATTGGAATCGGTACGAAATTTGGCGAAGATCTACGGTGTGAATCCAAACACCGTGCAGCGGGCATTACAGGAACTGGAGCGGGAAGCGCTCATTGAAACGGATCGAACGCGGGGGAAATTTGTGACGGAAAATAAAGACACCATCGACACTTTGGGCAAGGACGCCTTTTTCGACGCCTGCGATCAATTGATCGACGTGGCGGCGGATCTGTCCATGACACAGGAGACAGCGGTAAAATTACTGAACAAGCGTTGGGAGAAAGGAGGGTCTCATGAAGGCCGTTGAGTGCAAACAAATCGACATCGACTACCGAGGCAAATACGTCTTGGACAAACTGGATTTAGCATTGGAGCCGGGGCACATCGTGGGGCTCATGGGGTCCAACGGCGTGGGGAAGACGACGCTCCTTCGCATTTTGGCTGGCCTCGAGATGAGCTACAAGGGCGAGGTAAAAATCTTCGGCGAAAAAATCGGCAAGGCCACGAAAAACATGGTGAGCTACCAGCCGGACCACCTGCCTCTCCCGAAGGACTTAACCGCCGAGGCCTGCGTGGATCTCTATGGCCATTTCTTCGACGACTTCGATCGGCAAAAGGCCTTTTACATGCTGAAATCTTTTGATCTCGAGCCTTCCCGCCGCATTCGCGAAATGAGCAAGGGCATGCAGGACAAGCTGCAGGTGGCGCTGACCCTATCTCGAAAGGCGAGGCTTTATTTAATGGATGAGCCCATCGGTGGCGTGGATCCCCTGGCGCGGAAAAACGTCATCGATGGAATTTTAGACGGCTTCGACACGGAGGCGACCTTGATCATCTCCACCCACATGGTGGAAGCTATCGAGCCCATTATCGACACGGCGGTGTTCTTAAGAGACGGCAAGGTGCTTTTAAACGAAGATGTGGAAGGCCTTCGCGGCCGCTACGGCAAGGATCTTGAAGCGATTTTCAGGGAGGTGTACGATGTCTAAACTCATTAGCTATTATTTCAAGCGAGACAAATGGATTCTTCTCGCCATGTTGGGATTAGGGCTTCTCGGTAGTTTCCTCTTGTGGAGCTACACGGGAGAAGAGAGCGCGATCGGCGCCGTCACCATCTTTGTCGGCGTCGCGGCTTTTTTCATCGGCGTAAGCATCATTCCCTTGTGGCTTTGCATTAGGGATTACAAGCGCATGTACGGCGCCTACGGCAGTTTCTTCGCCGCCCTTCCCCTGACGGGAAAAGAAGTCATGGGCGGCCGGGCCATTTGGCTGATTATCGTGGAACTCGTGGAGGTCCTCTCCTCTGTGGTCTTTTTCGGACCCTTTTTCGTTCTCATAACGGGGAATGATCCGGGGATAGGGGAGTTTCTCAGTGAGTTACTCGAGAAGCCGGCCGTCACCTATTTGCATGGCTTTATACTTTTGGTCATCGTCGGAATGCTATTTTCAGCGGCCGTTTGGCTATTCGTCACAAGCGTGGGGAGCGAAAAAACCTTCCGCCGCTTCGGCATCGGCGGGCCCATTATGCTCTACATCGGCCTGCAAGTGGCCATAAATGTGGTAACGAAAGTGGTGATCGATACCATGGGAAGCCAAAGACAGATTGTAAGCGAAGAATATTTTAATCAGGTCGCTTCCCAACTGTTTTTCAGAACGTCTCTCGTGTTGAGCGGGCTTATGCTTATCGCCGCCGTGGTGCTCTTTCTCAGAAGTGTCCACAGCCACGACAAGAAACTTTCCGTGTCATAAAAATGTAACGAGCGAGGCTTTCGGGCCTCGTTTTATTTTGCCCTCATTGTTGATAAAATAGTTTTGTAAAACACATTGGAGAAAAAAGGAGGGCCTATGGGATTTAAAGTGGCCATGGCGCTTGCCGTCTATGTCATTCCGGGAATCATGATCTTTTTCGGCGGCCTTATGCTGGATCATCCGCCGAAAACAATTAACGCAGCTTACGGCTACCGCACATCCATGTCCATGCTTAATCAGGACACCTGGGACTACGCACAGGCCGCCTGCGCCAAACGGTGGCGAACATGGGGCCGCGTCCTCGCCCTTATCACCCTCGTCGTGTTGATTTTCGCCCTTCGCCGCCCGGCCTTTGCCGATGTGTTGGGCTTCTACACCGCCTTTGAAACCGCCTTTCTCTTGGCCTCCGTGGCCGCCACGGAAATGGATCTGCGCCGCACCTTCGACAGAGAAGGTCGGCGGAAGGCGTAGGGCGCCCTTGAACATTGTGCTTTTCCCCGGCCTGTGTTAGGCTAAAACAAAGAAAAAATGAATGGAGGATATCATGAAACGAATTTGTCGATTGTTGGCGGTGCTTTTTCTCGCCACGGGGCTGATTTTGCCGGCTCGTTCGGCCTTTGCCGCAAGTCGAGACGAAAAAATCGCCTACTTACAAAAAGCCGGCGTGGTGACCGGCTATCCCGACGGCACTTTGGGCCTGGATGCGCCCATTAAGCGTTCGGAAATCGCCACATTGCTCGTAAAAATCGACGGCAAGCAAGCTGAAGCCGCCGAAAAAGCCGCTGTTTTTAAAGACGTGCCCACGAGCCACTGGGCCAACGGCTTTATTCGCGTGGCGAGCCAAATGAAAAATCCCGGCGGCGTCAGCGCCATTATCGGCTACCTCGACGGTACCTTCCGCCCGGAAAAAAATATCTCCAACGCGGAAATGATGAAAATTCTCGTGGCAGGCGCCAAAGCCGATCTTACCCTCGCCGACGAAGCCAAAGCCGATTGGCCCGCAAGCTGGATCAATTGGGCGCGGGAGATGAACATCGTGGGCCCCGGTGCAGGCGTCGACGGATTGGATCCCGACAAATCCGCCACCCGCGGCGACGTTTTCGTCATGGTCTACAATGCCAAGGTGAAGCCCGCGGCGCCGGCGGAAAAACCCAAGGCCAATGAAGAAAAACCCAAGGTCAATGAAGAGGATGAAAAGCCCCTGAAAGATCAGAATCCCGCGGATGCCGCCAATCGCGGCAACGCCTTCCACATGATCTACAACGGAACCTGGGCGAAAAATCTACCCTTTTTGAAAAAATAAATCCATTGAAAAGCCAAAGCCTCACTTCGGGGCCTTGGCTTTTTTCGTGGGAAAAAGGGGGAGAGCCGCAAAAAAGGGAAATAAGAAAGAGTTCACCTAAATAAAAACATATTTTATTAAAAGAATGGTATAATTCATTTATATAAACACAAAGGAGGCAATAATGAAAGGACACATGAAGAGACAATGGACCGTGCTTCTCCTGGCCCTGGTCATGACCCTGGCCACGGGCTTCGGCGTATTCGCCGCGAGCTACCCGGACCTGGCGGGGCACTGGTCGGAAGGCACCATGATTAAGGCCGCGGATCTCGGCTGGATCAAAGGTTACGACGACGGCACCATGCGCCCGAATCAATCGGTGACCCGGGCGGAATACATCGCCATGGTCCACCGCATGGCGGGCTTGGAAAAAGTAGGCGCGAAAGAGCAATCGGCCTACGACGATTTGAATCAGGCAGCTTGGGCCGACGGGACCATTCGCCAAGCGGAAGAGGCGCAGCTCTTGGATTTGGTCTTCATGGGACCGAACCTGCGTCCCAACGACCCCATCACCCGTGAAGAAGCGGCGGCCGTTCTGAATTTGGGCACCATGCTCAAAAATATGGATGCACAATCCGGCTTGACGAAAGAGAATGTAGAGACCATTCATAATTTCGCCGCCACGCTGACGGAAAGAAACAACAACCCCGACGCCCTGAGCTATTCGGACAAGGCCGATGTGACGCCGCGCTACGTGTGGGCTGTCGGCCAATTAACCGACGGAAAAATCATCACGGGCTACGAAAACAACGCCTTTAAGCCCCAAGGCAAGCTGACCCGCGCCGAGGCCATGACCTTGATTCTCCGCGCCACGGGCGAGGTGCCGGCACCGGTTGAAAAACCTGCGCCGCAACCCGCGCCGCAACCGACCCCGGCACCGAAGCCGGCGACGGAACTCGTGGGCAAAGTCGTACAGGAAGACGGGAAGTACTACATCGTTAATGTAGAAAACGGCGCCCGTTTCAGCCGCAACGCCTTTAAAGACGGCTACGTCACCATCGGCGATCAGGCCTACCTGCTCGGCACGGACGACGCCCTCACCTCGGGCTTCATCCGCAGAGACAACAAGACCTACTACATCGACCGCGAAAAGGGAAAGGTCCGCGGCTGGAAACAAATCGGCGACGGACTCTACTACTTCTCTCCGGCCAACTACCGCATGTACAAAAACGGCATGTTCTCCACCGGCGAAGGCGTGTACTGGTTCGGCCAAGACGGGAAGCTCAAGATCGGCAAGCGCCCCGGCGGGCAACACGGCCGCCTCGTTTACTGGGCAGGCCCCTCGGCCAAGGAACTGGAAAACGGCTGGCTCACCGGCCCCGATCAGGAACTTCGATTCAGAGGACAGGAAATGGCCAACTACGCCGCCGCCTTCGAAGGCCAACCCTTCCGTTGGTACGGCTTTGAATTCGACAGCGGCAAAGGCGTCTACTGCGTCGGCCTCACCTACGCCACCCACAAGGCCTTCGGCATCCACATCCCCGGCCCCAACGACGCCAACATTCGCCTGCACAGAGGCTACGAATTGCCCCGCGTGCAATACGAAGCCGCCTACAAATTCGGCGGCATGCGCTATGCGGCCAACTTTGCCAACGCATGGCCCGGCGACATTATCTTCAATTACAGCCCGAACTTCTATTTAGGCTACAACCACGTGGGCCTGTACATGGGCAAAAACAACGGACGGGACATCTACGTCCACGCCACGCTGAAAAACGGCATCTTTGTCGGCGACTGCAGGGAAATGAACCGCGAAATCGGCCGCCGCTTCAACAAAGAATTCGTCCGCTACAACACGGACAAAAACAAAGGCAACGGCCAAATTCCCGAAATCTTGCGCCGTCAATAGTCGGAAAAAAGAAAACCCGAGGATGATCTCGGGAGTATAAAAAGAAAACACAGTGCTGCGACTGAAGCGGCCTGTGTTTTTTAATTGCGAAAGACGCATAGTGTTTCCATCTTCGCTTTTATACGCTATAATTAAAGCGAAAGTGAGGTGTTGCGAAATGGATTCTTTAAAAGCCTATTTAAACGATCACGGAATCATTACAAATAGACAGGCTCAAGGGCTGGGCTACGACAGACACACATTATCGGAGCTGGTAAAAAAAGGCGAGCTGAAGCGACTGCGCCCGGGCGTGTATCAAGACAAAGACGCCGCTCGGGACGATTTCGCCTATATCGCCTCCAATAGCGAGCGCATCATTTTTTCCCATCAGACGGCCCTTTACCTCCACGATCTTTCCGATCGGGCGCCAGGCACCTTCCACATTACGGTTCCCCAGGGCTATAATGCCGCGCACATTAAGAAACGCTACGAAAACCTGCAGGTGCACTATGTAAAAAAAGAACGCCACGAACTGGGGCGATCGGAAATCAGAACGCCGCCGGGGAATCGGGTGGCGGTCTACGATATGGAAAGAACCATTTGCGATCTGATCATGGATCGGGAAAAGACGGATAAGCAGATTTTTATCGACGCCATGCAGCGCTATTTTAAGGCATCGAATAAAAACGTGATTCGGCTGATAAAATACAGCCGGGCATTTATTATTGAGGAAGAATTGAGGAAATACATGGAGGTCCTTCTGTGACAAATATAGAAAGTATGAAGGGGAAAATAAGAAATTTCTCCGGGCAAGCCCATTTAAGTGCACAAGAAGTCTTGCAGATGTATTTCTTCGAGCGATTTTTGGACAGGCTGGCGAAATCGGAATACAAAGAAAACTTTGTTATTAAGGGCGGTTTTTTAATCGCTTCGTTAATCGGGATTCAAAACCGAACGACCATGGATATGGATACGACGGTGAAAGGAATTCCTCTAAGGGAAGAAACCATCAAAGAGATTCTTACCTCCATTGTGGAGGTGGATGTTCGAGACGATATAAACTTCCACATTGCCGGCATCGACTATATTCGGGAAGACGACGATTACGAGAATTTCCGAGTCTCCCTCTATGCCGTCATTGGCAGAACGAAAAATCCCATGAAACTGGATATTACGACGGGCGATGCGATTACGCCGAGAGCGATCGAATACGCCTATCCCTGTATGTTCAGCGAAGAGAAAATAAATGTCCTCGCCTATCCTTTGGAAACTATTTTGGCGGAAAAGTATGAGAGCATTATAAAAAGAAACATTGCCACGACGCGCATGCGCGATTTTTACGACCTGTATACTCTCTATCGCTTGAAAGAAAGGGAAATCGACGAAGAGGCATTAAAAAAGGCCGTTGAGAGGACGGCCGCCCGGCGAAACAGTTTGGAAATCTTGGGTGATTATGAGGAAATCATCGAAATGATACGGGAAGATGCTTATCTGCAAAACTTGTGGACCGCCTATCTTCGTGAGAACCGGTATATTGGCGAAATCAGTTTTAATGAGACAGTAGAAGCACTAAGCGCCTTGGCACAGAGAATAAACAAAGAATAGGCCGGGCAAAAGATCGTGGACAGATTTTGATGGGTGCGGTAAAATAGAGCCTTCTTGAAACTTCGAAAAGGAGGATGCCTATGGAAGCCATAAAAACGGGCCGGCCGCTGAGGTCTTGGCGGGTACTAAACGGCGCCCAATTAAAGTACATTGCCTTTTTGTCCATGCTTTTGGACCATATAAACAACGCCTTGATTACGCCTTATTTAGACGGGGCGGGTCCATTGCTCCATGTCAGCAATCTTTTGAGTATCTTGGGGCGAGTGGCCTTTCCTCTCTTTATGTTTTTTCTCGTGGAGGGCTTTTTCAAGACCCGCTCCCGGAAAAAGTATCTCATGAACCTCTTGCTCTTTGCGATTATTTCGGAAGTGCCCTTCGATCTCTTTACCTCTCGGGAGCTTTTCAATAACAACTGGAACAATATGATGTTCACTCTTGCTTTGTCTCTCGTCACGATCTGGATCGTGGACAGTTTGAAGGCGCGGCTGTCGAAAAAGTCCGCGGCCCTGTGGTACGGGGCGTCCATCGTCGTGGTGGCGGTGATGTCCGCTGCATCCATGTTTTTCAGCCTGGACTACGATTACCACGCCATCGTCGTGGCCTATTTGTTCTACCTCTTTTACGAAAAGCCCCTCTACGGCGCGGCCCTGGGCTATCTCTCCATTATCAAGGAGCTTTATTCCGTCCTGGGTTTTGCCGCCACCCTTACCTACAACGGCGAGCGGGGAAAGCAGTATAAGTGGCTCAACTACGCCTTTTACCCGGTGCATCTGTTGATCTTGGGCCTTCTCCGCGTGGCACTGAAAATTTAATGTATCCGCTTAATACTACCACCATCCCAAGCCCGTCTTGGGATTTTTTATTTTTCCTTAAAAATTCCTTTTTTTCTCCCCTCATAGGTATAATAGAGGCATAGGTTCTTCGGATTAAAAGGGAAGTTGCTTGCGGCACGCGGTCCCGCCACTGTAACGGCCGAGACGCCCATTCACTTAACGGGAAGGATGGAACGTCGCCTGAGGTCAGAAGTCAGGATACCTGCCTATGGAAAAAATTTCTTCACGAGGTATGGAGTTGTCCATACAAGATAGGAGGTCTTTATGAAAAAGATTCTGAACGTCTTGTTGCTCGCGTCTTTGCTCTTCTTAACCGCCTGCGGTGGAGGAGATAAAGTCGCCACGAATGAAAACAATCAGGCTGCGGCCAATGCAAACGCCGTGGCGGAAACGAAGGACGCTTATTATCCGGTGACCATCGAGACGGTGGACGCCCAAGGCAATCCCGTCGAGGAAACCTTTGAAAAGGAACCGGAGCGCGTCGTGGCCGTGTATCAATCGGCCATTGAAAACATGCTGGCCCTCGGTCTCGAGGACAAAATGGTCCTCGCCGGCCAATTGGATATCGACGTCAAAGACGAATACAAAGATGCCTTCAGCAAGGTGGAATATGTAAAGGACGCGCCGTCGAAGGAAGCGGTGCTGGCCGCCAAGCCGGACTTCATTATTTCCTGGGCTTCTTACTTCGGGGACAAAACCCTGGGAGATGTAAAGGAATGGCAGGATAAGGGCGTGAACACCTTTATTTTGAAAAACAGCGGCGCCGTGAAGGTGGACAGCTTGGAAAATGAATACGACGATCTTCTTAATTTAGGTAAGATTTTTAATAAAGAAAAAGAAGCGGAAGCCATCGTGCAGTCCATGAAGGATCGCCTGGCCGAGACGGAAAAACTCCGGGAAGGCAAGGAGCCGGTGAAGGCGGCGATTTTGGAAATCGTTGACGACAATCTCTTCAGAAACTACGGCGCGAAAACCGTGGGCGGCGAAATTGCCGAAAAGGCCGGCGCAAAGCTGGTCATGGAAGAAGATCGCTTCGGCTCCGAAGCACTTCTTACGAAAGATCCCGACGTGATTTTCATCGTCTACTTCGGCGAAAACAAGGTCGAGGATCAGGAATTGGAACGCTTTAAATCCATGCCCGCATTAAAGGGCCTTTCCGCCATTAAAAACGACCGGGTCTATCCCATTAGCTTATCGGAAGTTTACGCCTCCGGCGTGCGCACCGCCGACGGCATCGAAACCATGATTAAGGGCCTTTATCCCGAATCATGAAGCGCTCGGTGATTTTCGCGGGGCTTCTTCTTCTATTCATCGCATCGGTGATCGGCGGATTGTATCTGGGCTATGCGGATTTGAGCCTCGGGGAGATTCTCCACGCCTTGTCCCGCGGCCTTTCAGGCACGGGCGGCGACGATGTGGCCTATGCCATCGTTATGGACATTCGCCTGCCCCGCGTGCTCCTCGCCATCTTGACCGGCGTGGCCCTCGCCGTCTCCGGCCTTGTGATGCAGGCGGTGGTGGCAAATCCCATCGCCGATCCCTACATTTTGGGCATCTCCTCCGGGGCATCTTTAGGCGCCACCTTGGCCATCGTTACAGGCCTTATGAGCGCCTTGGGCAATGTGGCCGTGGGCCTTAGCGCCTTTCTCTTCGCCCTCTTAACTTCCATGGGGGTGATGATTCTCTCCACGATCGGCGGCCGCGCCACCTCGGAGCGGCTCATTCTCTCGGGCCTGGCCCTTTCCGCCGCCACATCCAGCGTCGCCACCCTTTTGGTCTACACGGCGAAAAACCGCGACGCCATTCGGGAAGTGAATTTCTGGCTTATGGGCTCCCTGTCCGGGGCGAAGATGAGCCAAATCCTCTTTATCGGGCCGGTGATCCTCGCCCTCTGCATTTTTCTCGCCATCCAAAGCCGTAATTTAAATCTGTTGCTTTTAGGCGACGAGGTGGCCTACACCCTGGGCAAGGATCTCGCCAAGCTTCGGAGCGCCTACATCGTAGTGGTGTCCCTTCTCGTGGGCCTCGTGGTCTACACTTCGGGCACCATCGGCTTCGTGGGCCTCATCGTGCCCCACATGGCCCGCTTTCTCTTGGGCACCAATCACCGCCATCTCATTCCCGGCGTGATTCTTCTGGGGGCGAGCCTGCTCCTCTGGGCGGACGTGGCGGCGAGAAACGCCCTGCCCGCCGGGGAACTGCCCACCGGCGTCGTGGTGTCCGTGGTGGGGGCACCACTATTCGTCTATTTAATCGTAAAAAACGCGCGGGAGGTGCAGATGTGATTCGCATAGAACACCTTTCGGTCGCCTACGGAAAAAAACAGGTGCTTCGGGACTTTTCCCTTACCATCGGCGACAAAGAGCTGGTGGCCTTAATCGGGCCCAACGGTTCCGGCAAGAGCAGTCTTTTAAAAGCCGTGGCCCGGATTTTGCCTTACGAGGGAAAAATTTTTCTCGACGACATCGAAGCTCGGGATATGAGCCGAAAAGATTACGCCAAGCGCCTGGCCGTCGTGGGTCAGTTTAACGACATGGCCTTCGACATGACGGTGATAGACATGGTGCTTATGGGCCGCACGCCCTACAAGGGCCTTTTGGAAAGGGACACGGAGGAAGACCGCGCCATGGCCATGGATGCCCTCGCCGCCGTGGGCATGGAAAGCTACGCCGCCCGCTCCCTTCGCGCCCTCTCCGGGGGAGAAAGGCAGCGTGCCGTGCTGGCCCGGGCCCTGGTGCAAGAGACCGACCACCTGCTTCTCGACGAAGCCACCAATCATTTGGACATTTACTATCAGCTGAAGCTGCTCTCCATGGTGCAGGACAGAAAGCACACCGTGGTGGCGGCGTTGCACGACATGAATCTGGCCCTGGCCTACGGGGACCGCATCGTGGCGTTAAAAGAAGGAAAGCTGCTCTTCGACGAAGCCCCGGAAGACGTGACCACGGCCATGATCGAGTCCCTTTATTCCACGCCCTGCAGCTTGCATGAGGCGGAGGGCCGGCCGGTGGTGGTGTTTAAAAAGCCCTGATGAAACATGAAAACGCGGAGCGATCCGCGTTTTTTTCATGATAAAAAACAGGAAATCGCGCCCTTCGCCGCCGCCTGCCCTTCGTTTACAAGGCCCGGGGCAAGCTATATAATAGGTCTGTTATAGAGAGGTGTATGAAAGGAGATACAGTTGCGAAAACAAGTAGAAGAATTACTTTCCCTGATGCGGGAGAGAGACATAGATTTGTACGTCGTGCCCTCGGAAGATTTTCACCAAAGTGAATACGTGGGCGAATACTTTAAGGCCCGGGCCTATGTGTCGGGCTTTACGGGAAGCGCCGGCACCTTGGTAGCCACGGCGGACGAGGTCTGCCTCTGGACCGACGGCCGCTACTTCCTCCAAGGCGAGGCACAATTAAAGAGCACGGGCATTCGTCTTATGAAGATGGGCGAGCCCAAGGTCCCCACGATAAAAGAATACATTGAAGACAAATTGCCGGTCGGGGGCACCCTGGGCTTCGACGGGCGTACGGTATCCGTGGCCGACGGCGCCGATTACGAGGCCATTTGCGAAAAGAAATGCGCCTCCATTACCTACAACATGGATCTCGTGGGCGAAATTTGGCCCCATCGCCCGGCTCTTTCGGAAAAGCCCGCCTTTAAATTGGACGAATCCATTACCGGGGAGAGCGCGGCATCGAAGCTTTCCCGCATTCGCGACGCCATGAAGAAAAAAGGCGCAGATACCCACATCGTCGCCTCTTTAGACGACGTGTGCTGGACGCTGAATCTCAGGGGCGACGACATTATGTACTCGCCGATTCTTCTCTGCTACGCCGTGATTACCATGGACGAGATGGTGCTCTATATAGACGAGAACAAGCTGAGCGACGAAATCAAGGCCGAATTGAAGGAACTGAATGTGCGCCTTCGGCCTTACAACACCATTTACGAGGACGTGAAGGCATTGTCGGGAAAGACCGTTCTTCTCGATCCCACAAAGATGAACTACGCCCTTTACGAAAGCATTCCCGGGGACAACACCTTGGTGGAAGGGGCCAATCCCTCCATCCTTATGAAGTCCGTGAAAAACCCCGTGGAAGTAAAGAACATGGCCATCGCCCACGTGAAAGACGGCGTCGCCTGGGTGAAATTCATGTATTGGCTGAAACACGCCATCGGCAAGGAAGAAATCACCGAAATCGGCGCCTCGGATAAATTGGAATCCTTCCGCAAGGCGCAGGAAGGCTATATGTGGCCCTCCTTCGCACCCATCAGCGGCTACGGCAAACACGCCGCCATCGTCCACTACGCCGCCGATGAAGAGAGCGACATTCCCCTCGAGCCCAAGGGTCTCTACCTCTCCGACACGGGGAGCAATTTCGCCGAAGGCTCCACGGATATTACCCGCACCATCGCCTTAGGCGAATTGACGGAAGAAGAAGTGTACCACTTTACCCTGGTCTTAAAGAGCCATTTGGATCTGGCCATGGCAAAATTCCCCTACGGCACCTGTGGCTACGGACTGGATTACGCGGCGAGAAAGCCCTTCTGGGACGCCCATCTGAACTTCAATCACGGCACGGGCCACGGCATCGGCCAGCTCTTAAACGTGCACGAAGGACCGGCGGGCATTCGCCATCGGGTGAATGTGGCGAAGAACGAACACCACCAAATCGAGCCCGGCATGATTATTACCGACGAGCCCGGCCTCTACATCGCCGGCAAACACGGCATTCGCACGGAAAACTGTTTGGTGGTCAAAGAAGACGGCGAAAACGAACACGGCAAATGGCTCTGTTTCGAATCCATTACCTTGGTGCCCTACGATCTGGACGCCGTGGACTTCTCCCTATTGGATGAAAAAGAAATCGCCTACCTGAACGCCTACAATCGCCGCGTTTACGACACCATTTCCCCCCACTTAACGAGCGAGGAGGCTCAATGGCTGAAAAAATACACGAGAGAAATTTAAGAGGCGAGAAAAACACCATGGGCGGGGGTTTTTACCTGGCCTCCGCCACCCTCGCCGTGGAGCGCTTCGCCTTTTACGCCGTGAAGTGGCTCATGACCATTATGGTGGCCGCCGCCGTGGCGAAAGGGGGCCTGGGCATGGGCAAGGCCGACGCGGCGAAAGTCAGCGCCAATTTAGTGGCCATGACCTACATTACGCCCCTCTTCGGCTCCGTCCTCTCCGATCGCTTCATCGGCGCGCGGTATTTGATTCCCGTGGGCATGGCGACCATGGGAGCGGGCTATTTTCTCGGCTACAAGGCCGATTCCATGGCCGTGATCAACGCCATGATCCTCGTGGTGTCTTTGGGAAACGGCCTCTTTAAATCCCAAATCCACGCCGTCACCGGCCGGCTTTTCAAAGACCAAAAGCTTCTCGACAAGGCCTTTTCCACCCAATACGCCATCGCCAACATCGGCTCCTTTTTAGGCACGGCCATCATCGGCGTCTTGGTCATGGGCCGGGGCTACGCCTTCGGCTTTTTGGTCTGCGCCCTGGTCTTGTTTGCGGCGGCCATAATCTTTATCCTCGGGGGAAACTTCCTCGGGGACACGGGAAAGGAGCCCTTTAAATACGACGAGAAGAAAGAAAAAGAAGAGAAAGTCAAGCGGCCCCTCACGCCGGCGGAAAAGAAGCGGGTGGGGGCCATCGTCCTCGTCTCATTCTTCTCCATTCTGTTTCGGGTATTTTGGCACCTGGCCTATTTGCCCGTGTACTTCCACTGGGCCGGGGAGAATCCCGCCGCCAATTGGATGGTGGGAAGCTTCACCGTCCCCTCCTCCTGGTTCGACGCCCTGAACTCCCTGTGCTGCATTATTATGGGGCCGGCTCTCGGCATGTACTGGGCGAAGCGGGCGCGGAGCGAAAAAGGCGACTTTAACATGTTTCAAAAAACCGCCTTCGGCCTGCTGCTTCTGGGCGCAGCCTACACAATCTTCGCCGTGGCCGACGTGGCACGAGGAGAAAGCCAAGCAGGTCTCGCGTGGATCGTGGCCTTCGGGATTATTTTGTCCCTCGGCGAAATGGTCTTCGCGCCCTTGGGCAATGCCTTTATCTCAAAATACGCCCCGGCCCACCTCCTCTCCACCTTGATGAGCGTGTGGGTCTTCGCCATCTTTATCTCCGCGAAAACCTACGGCTACCTCTACGCATTTACTTTGCAATTTCCCTTCGCAAAAACCTACTTCATTATCGCCGCCATCATCACCTTCGGCGGCATCCTCCTCGCGGCCTTTAGCCCGAAACTGAACCGATTGGTGGAGGATGAGAATGAGTCAAACTGAAAGGAGCCATCCATGAATCAAGAACGAATCGACCGAATCGTACAGGGCATGAACGAACGGGGCATGGACCACCTGCTTATTTCCGATCCCGTGGCCATTTTCTATCTCCTCGGGCGGAAGATCGCTCCCGGCGAGCGCATGCTCGTCCTCTACCTCCACGCAAAAGGTGGGGCGAAGCTCGTGATCAACGAGCTCTTTCCCCAAGAGGGAGATGTAGGCGCAGATTTAATTTGGTACAACGATGTGGACGACGGCGTGAAGATTCTTGCCGATATTATGGAAGAGGGCGATACCATCGGCATCGACAAAAACTGGCCCGCCCACTTCCTCTTGCGTCTGCAGGAAATTTTTCCCGAGAAGCGCTACCTGAACGGTTCCGTCCTCGTCGACGACGTGCGCCGCATTAAAGACGAGGAAGAACAGGAGATCATGCGTGAATCCTCGAAAATTTGCGACGAGGTCATGGAAGCGCTGATTCCCTGGGTGGTAAAGGGTCTTACGGAAAAAGAGCTGGACGCCAAAGTGCGTGAGCTTTTCGCCGAGCGAGGCGTAGTGGAGCTTTCCTTCGATCCCATTACGGCTTACGGGCGGGGCGGCGCCGATCCCCACCACGCCACCGACGATTCCAAAGGCAAGCGGGGCGACTCCGTGGTCCTGGACATCGGCGGCATGTATAAAAACTACGCCAGCGATATGACCCGCACGGTCTTTATCGGCGAGGTCTCCGAGAAGGCGAGGGAAGTCTACGAAATCGTGAAGGAAGCCAATATGCGTGGCATCGCCGCCGCCAAGCCCGGTAACCGCATGTGCGACGTGGACAGAGCTTGCCGCGACTACATCGAATCCAAAGGCTACGGCGCGTACTTCACCCACCGCACCGGCCACTCCATCGGCCTGGAAGATCACGAAGTGGGGGACGTGTCCTCGGCCAACGACGCCGTGATTCAGCCGGGACAGGTCTTTTCCGTGGAACCGGGGATCTATCTTCTCGATGAAGGCATCGGCGTGCGCATCGAAGATTTGGTCCTCATTACCGAAGAGGGCTGCGAGGTGTTAAATCAAGTGACGAAGGATCTCATCGTCGTAGAGGAGGAAGAACATGGTCGCCATTAAAGAAGGGCGCATGGCCTTTAAAGGCTTCGAAACCTATTACCGCATCGCCCACCCCGAGGGGAAAAAAGCGCCCCTCCTCCTCCTTCACGGCGGACCGGGAAGCACCCACAATTACTTCGAAGGCTTCGACAAGCTCGCCGAGGCGCTGGATCGGCCCATCATTATGTACGATCAAATCGGCTGCGGCGAATCCGCCACCCCGGGCCACACCGAGCTCTACAATGCCGAGGTGTGGATGGAGGAGCTGGAGGCCATCAGGGATCATTTGGATCTTGCGAAGGTGCATATTCTCGGTCAATCCTGGGGCGGGATGCTCGCCATTTCCTACATGATGGAGCGGGATCCGAGAGGCGTCCTCTCCCTGATTTTGGCCTCCACCCTCCACTCCGCCGCCCTGTGGCGAGAAGAGCAGTGGCGGAGAATCGACCGCGTCATGACCGAAAAAGAGCGGGCGGCATTTCGTCGGGCTGAAGCATCGGACAAATACGACGATCCCGATTATCTGAAGGCCTTGGACCGCTTTATGGATCTGTACTGCGGTCCCACGGTGGATGAGAACAGCCCCGAATATTTGAAGCGCAAAAAGAAAAACGCCGGGGAAGTCTACATCACCGCCTGGGGCGCCAACGAATTCGGCCCCACGGGCACCTTGGCCGACTACGACTACCGGGGGCAATTGGGAAAAATCACCGTGCCCACCCTGGTGACCAGCGGCCAAATGGATCTGTGCAGCCCCTACATCGCCAAGAGCATGGCCGATGAGCTGCCGAATTCCCGCTGGGAACTCTTCCGCGACTCCCGCCACATGGCCTTTGTGGAAGAGGAGGAACGCTACTTCAAGGTCTTGAAAGACTGGCTAAAGGATTTCGAATAAAAATTATGTGCGAGGCGCCGTGGGGTGCCTCGTTTTTGTATCCTTAGGACCTTCCTGTTATAATGGGCGCGAAAGGGGGTGCGCCGTGGGAGATATGATCGAATTGCCGCGGGTGAAAGAATTAAAAGCGTCCATCGAAAGATTGAGGCAATCCGTGGCCGAAGCCATTTGCACAAAAGAATACCTCGTCCACGTGAAGGGGCGAGCCATAGAGATGAACTATTGCCTGGCTTTTTACGATCAGGAAATCGCCATCCTCGAAGCCCGCTGCCGCGCCCTCGTCCTCGCCCGGGAAAGAGAGAGGCTCCTGGCGGGCCATACCCCGGCGGGAAAGATCGCCGAAGCCCAAATGGACGAAGTCTTGGCCCGATGGGAAGGAGAGCTGGCCCGAAAAAAGAGCCTGCTGGCCGAGGCCCGGGCGTGGAAGCCCCGGCCCGCGGCGAAGGATGAAGAATTATGCGCCCTTATGATTTCGCTGATAAAGGCCCTGCATCCCGATCTGAATTCGGCATCCGGTGACGAGACGCTCATGGAAAAAGCCATGGCGGCCTTTCGGGCGGGGGATGAAAAGGCCCTGAGGCATATGGCGGTCGAGATCTGCCGTGAAGAAAAAGCCCTTCCGTCCACGGGGCTTTTGGAAGAGGAGAAACGATTAAATCATCTACTTCACGGGTATACAAAAAAAGTCGCCGCCATAAGAGAGCGGCCGCCCTTTGCCGGGGCCTTTGATGCCGAGGGGCGAGATTCCCGCCGAAACGAACTCATAAAAGAGCGGCGGCGGGCGGAAAAAGCGTGGGACAAGGAAGAGGCCGCCTACATGGCTCTTCTCTGCGGAAAGGGAAGAGAAAAAGAATAGAAAGCGAAACGTCACCATGAGTGGCGTTTTTTGTTGAGATAAGCAGAGATAAGCAGAAATAGGCAGAATGACAGAACTTTTATTTACTTCTTGCAGAGAGAAGAAATGATTTTGACAACGATTCTGCTTCAGGATACAATTGAGCATGTATAAGCAATACAAGTGTGGTAGTCTATATGAGGAAAAGGAATAGATAAATCGAAAGGGAGGAATGTAATTTTGGTAAACAACAAAACAAATCGGGAGGTCCCGGACCGCGTGGCTCTGCCCTTGTCCAACGAGAGTGTCAAGAAAAAGAGAAATCACTTGCTGAAATCCATGGTCGGCGCATCGGTGATCGCCACCGGCCTCGTTATGATGCCCCAAGCGACATTCGCCCAAGGCACGGAACAACCGCCGGCCATCGTGCAGAGAGAAGCTGTAGCCGCGCCCTCCGCAAGCGCAACGGAAGCGAGCACCGCAAGCGCGTCGGAAACGACCTCTGCAAGCGCGTCGGAAACGAGCTCTGCAAGCGCATCGGAGGTTTCTTCTTCGAGCACAACGGAAGCGACGTCTGCAAGCACAACGGAGGCTTCTTCGAGCGCACCGGAAGCGAGCACCGCAAGCACATCGGAGGCTTCTTCGAATGCATCGGAAGCCCCTGCAACGGAAAAGGCCGCCGATGCCGGGGCACAAACTACGGCTACCGGCGAAAAGAAAGATGAGGCTGCAGAGGCCGCAGTCGACAACAGCGCAAGTGTATCGGACGCTGCACCGGAAGCACAAGTTGCAAAAGCACCGGAGGCTGCACCGGCCGAGACCGCTACTACGCCGAAAGAAGGCTTAGAAATCGGCAAAGAACAACCTCCGGAAGCTCAAAAAGTTCCGGGAGAAGTTACTGAGCCGAATTATGCCGAGGATGAAAAGATCATTAAAGACTATGACGGCAATAACCGTTATAAGGAAACGGATCTCCAACCGGGAGATACCAATCAGACTTTAGATAAAACTGATGAAAAGGCAGAAAAAGACGGCTTTAAATTTGAACTTAAAAACCCGGGAGCAGATTCTCCCAGCAAGACTGAATATGGTTACGAAATTACCATCGACAAGAAAACCGGCCAAAGAACCTATACCAAGGTTACTGTAACTGATTCCGGTCTTATTCCTGTAAATCCCGGAGATAAGCCAATGATAAATCAGGGAGATAAGTTAACTGCTGAATCTCCTGATGTAACCTACAAACCAGAAGAAGATACAGAGATAACAAAAAGTGGGCGACAATTAAACTTAAACTATGTAGCTAGTGAAGAAACCTTAAAGCATATAAATAACAAGGATAATGACTCCACTTCCTTTGGTTTTAAGGATAAGTATACTCAAGATAATCCTAATAATAAGTTTTTCAGAGGTAACTTTGGTATAACCTACAAGGTTAACCCATGGCCAAATGAAAATGATGCGCTTGAAGAACTTAAGCTTAATAAAAATAACTACAACTCAAATGCTAAATACTTTGTCCAAGGTCAAGACATCGACACGGGGATCAAGGTAGATAATATTGACGACAGCGCTAAAGAAAGACTCGTAGGTCAAGTTTACAATCCGATTACAGGCGGCATCGTGCCCGGAGCCGGCGCCTATATAGGAGATAATGGCAATATCTTCATCAAAATGCCGGATGGGGCTATTAACAAAGATGGCACTATCAACAAAGACTCTATCTTCTATAAGGACTCTAACTACAAGGGCATCCAAAACCTGGACGTCAAATTTTTTGCCCGTCCGAGAACCAAGGCTGAATTTGAAAATGTAGCTAATATGGGTGGAGAATGGGACAAAGGTACCTATGTGGAAACAGGGGCAGGATCTGCAACCATCAGTCACAAGGGAAATGATGTCACAATCGACAAGCAAGGCATCGACCGCTACGACCACTACAACCTCATCGGCGACTTTAAGCTGAACCTCGACGACACCCGTTACTACGACCAATCTTTCATTGACGGAAATAATGAAGATACTTCCAAGAACACTTCATCAGGAGTTAAGCCCGGTAAGCCCTTCGAAGTAAAAATCTATGAACCGAAAGACAGCCTCAGCCCTTATATCAAATCCGCCGACGACATGAATAAGGCCAATAAAAATGGTGAGGCTTCCGGACAGGTCATCTTAGACTTTATTAACAAGGCAAATGAAGGCAAGGAAGACAAGGATCAATGGAAGGTCACCTTAACCGACGGAGATATCGGTAGATTTACCATCACGCCGCCGAAATCCGCCAAGGCCGGGGACTTTGTAGCCGTGCCGGTAGAATACACCTACACCAACGGATCCAAGGACACTCACTGGTTCCACTTCGTCGTCCAAGAGTCGGACAACAACAGACCGGAATACTTCGCAAAAATTGGTTTCAAGGGGGATACATTAACAAGTACTCCGACGATTCCGGATGACGAAGCCAGCCAAAAGAAGAACCAACCAAAGACCTATGAACTTATCCCGGGAACTTACAAGGACAGTGCAGGAAATGTTTGGGACAATATTACGGTAGATAAGGACACGGGCGTAGTTACCGCAGTCGTCCCTGAAAGTGCCGACATCAAAGGCGGAGAAAATCTTTACGTCGACGTCAAGGTCAATTACAAGGACGAATTCGGCATCGAGAAAGAAGAAACCGTAAAAGCGCAGTTTATCGCCCGTCCGAAATACAAACAAGAGGTCACGAAAGAATTTACGAGCAAGGTTCCCTTCGAGACCAAGGTTATCTATGATGAGAACTTGGAGGCCGGTAAGGTCGTAAAAACGGAAGGCGTCGTCGGCGAAACGAAGACTACCTTCAAGCAAGTCGTAATCAACGGCGAAAAGGGAATTATTGACGAAAAGGGCAACTTCGTAGCAGGTAAAGAATCCGCTGAAGTGACTACCGTAACGGAAAAACAAGACGCCGTGATAAGAATCGGCACCAAGCCGGCGGAAACCACCGTCGATATCCCGAGAGGCCTGGAATACGAACTGGACTACACGAGAAAAGACGGGGATCCGGAAGTAGTTGAAGAAGGAAACGACGGCCTTGTAACCATTACGACGACCAGAGATCCTGAAACAGGCGAAATCAAAGTCACGAAGACTGTAACGACAGAAGCCAAAAACAAGAAGATCAAGATTCCGGCAAAAACAGAAGGCACCGTTGTCGATACAGACGAGATTCCCTTTGGCTACACCGTGGAATTCGATCCAGACTTCTACAAGAACTATCCCGACGCAAAAGACAATTACAAGGTCGTCACCGAAGGAAAAGTCGGTACCAATAAAAAGACGTGGACCATCGTGAACTCTCAAATCGTGGGAGATTACGCACTTGAAAAAACCGAGCCGATCAATGCGGTGATCAAAGTCGGCCAAAAAGACTACACCGGAACGGTGACCAACACCGTAACGAAAGAAGTGCCCTACACCGTAAAAGTCGTTCAAAACCCGAACCTGGATGCAGGCAAAACCAATGTGAAGCAAGAGGGCAAGGCCGGATCCAGAACCTATGAATACAGCGGCGACATCGTCAACGGAAAATTAAAAGACGGTACCAACTTTACTGAAAAAGAACTCACCGACAAGTATGTGGAACCGACGGAACACATCATCGAAATCGGCACAAAGCCCGTTGAAAATGAAAAATCAGTTGAAAGCATCGTCGGCGTCGATGTTGAATGGGAATTTGATCCTAACAAAGACATCGGCGTTATCGAAGTCGGCGACCTGATCCCCGGTAAGGTAACTACTAAAACCGTCAACAAATACAATCCTGAAACAGGCGAAATTGAAACCACCCAAGAGACAGTTGTAGAAAAAGGCAAGAGAAAAGTTGTCGCCGGCACAAGGGCCTATAATGGAGAATTTGAAGAAGTAAACAAGGATGTAATTCCTTATGAAACAGAAATTGTCTTTGACAATACCCTTAAGGCCGGTGAAAAAGTAGTTAATCAAGCCGGAGAAAATGGTTTAAAAACCACGACAACTTTGCATAAGATAGTAAACGGCAAAGTTGTAGAAAGTGGCGACCCGGTTACAGAAGTAAATAAAAAAGCCGTAAAACAAATCATCAGAGTCGGTACCATGACCAATGGTGACCACACCTACACTGAAAAGATTCCATTCGACTATGAGATCACTTATGATCCAAACTTAAAGGCCGGGGAATATGTGGTTGATGTTAGAGGTGAGGAAGGGTCTAAAACAACCAAATGGACCATCGAAAACTCTAAGGTTGTTGAAGGCTCTGCAAGTGTAATTGATCAGAAACAACCGACCAAAGCCAAAATACGGGTTGGAAACAAGGACTTCACAGGCGAAGTAAAACACACCGAACACTTCGAAATTCCCTTTGAAGTGGAAGTCAGATACAACAATGAGCTTCCTGCGGGAACGAGCAATGAAATCCAAAAGGGTGTCAAGGGCTCCTACGATGTAGAGTACAAACAAGACTTTAAGAACGGCGAACTTGTTGGTGAAATGACGAAGACGGAATCCAATAAAAAAGATTCTGTAAAACACATTATCGAAATCGGAACCAAGGTCGAAACACCGGAAAACAACTACTCTAAAAATGTCGAAGTCGAAATCGAATACGTTTACGACAATACCAAGGACAAGGACCTCGTCGAAACCGGCGAGCTGACCCCCGGCAAAGTGGAAACCAAGGTCGTCGACAAGTACAATCCGGAAACCGGCAAGGTGGAACAAACCACTGAAGAAGTAGTAACCAAGGCGAAGCAAAAAGTCATCGTCGGTACCAAAGACTTTACGGGAACTTACGAATACAAGAAGACCTGCCCCATTCCCTTTGAAGTGGAAGTGATCGAAGACGATACCTTGTCCAAAGGCGAAAAGGTCGTGGACCAAGAAGGTAAGGCCGGGTCCAAGACCACGAGCTATGAACAAGACATCAAAAATGGCGAGGCAGTCGGTGAAGCCAGGAAGACCGGTGAAGAGGTAACCGAACAGCCGACGAAGCACATTGTTCGCGTAGGCACCAAATCACTTACGGGAACTAACGAAAAAGTTGTCGATAAAGCCATTCCCTACGAAACAAAAGTCATCTACGACGAAAACCTGGACGCAGGGACGCGTGTCGTGGATAACGAAGGCAAGGACGGCAAGGAAAGAGTGACCACGACCATCACCTCGAAAGATGGCGATATTCAGGTTGATTCTGCAGGGAAAGTAATTGAAGAAAAAGAAGACAGGGTCGTCCGAGTCGGCATCAAACCTGTGACGAAGGTAGAAGAAATTCCCCACGACACAACTTACACCCACAATCCGGAACTTAAGGCCGGAGACGTGAAGAAGATTTCTGACGGCACGCCGGGCAAGGTCACGATCACCACGACCTTTAACAAGGAAACGGGCGAACTGGAGACCAAGGTCGAACGAACGGAACCGACCAATGCGAAGTATGAATACGGCTCGAAGACGGAAGGTGAGTTTAAGTACAAGTCTGAAATCCCGTTTGAAGTAGAGATTATTAAAGATAATAAACTTGATGCGGGAACCTATGAGATTGTTCAGGAAGGCGAAGTCGGTCAAAAAGAAACGACTGTCGTCATCGAAAATAGTAAAGAGGTCGAAGGCAAGACTACTGAAAACATCATTAAGAAACCTGTCAAAAAAATTGTCCGAGTCGGTACGAAACCGACAGAAAACATGTGTCCGGTTCCGGGGCTGAATCCGGGCAACCCGAGCAATCCCGGTGGAGACAATCCGAATAACCCGGTGAATCCGAACCCGAGCACGCCGAACAATCCGGTGAATCCGAACCCGAGCACGCCGAACAATCCGGTAAATCCGGATCCGAGTACGCCGAATAATCCGGTGAATCCGAATCCGAGTACGCCGAACAATCCGGTAAATCCGAATCCGAGTACGCCGAATAATCCGGTGAATCCGAATCCGAGCACGCCGAGTAATCCGGCAAACCCGAATCCGAGTACGCCGAACAATCCGGCGAACCCGAACCCGAGTACGCCGAACAATCCGGTAAATCCGAATCCGAGCACGTCGAACAATCCGGCAAACTCCAATCCGAGCACCTCGGATACGCGGGAAAATTCGAATCCGAGTTGGAACAATGCCGTCGGCGGTATGAAAGCATCCCCCGCAGTCAGCGGAAGGGCAAAGGACGACGGGAAAGCGCCGCAAACCTTCGATCCCGGCATCGCCGCCCCCACGGGACTGGCCGCATTGGCATCGGGCCTCCTCGTCGGTTTGGAACGCTTAAAGAGAAGAAAAAGAGACTAATCAAATAGACCGAATTTAAAAAACGCCATAAATGCACTGACCCCCAAAAGTCGGACCGAGAAATCCGACCTTTGGGGGTCTTTTAATGGCAAAAAACAGTTATGAATTGAAGAAGAAAATCGTCGAGGAATGCTTGAACGGAAAGACAAATCATCAAATCTCAGCAACATAATGCTTACTCGAGAAGTCCGACTTTATGGGGGTGCTCTAAATGATCATGGTTATTTAGTGCCCGGTTTTTTCTATCGCCCTTATCTTCGACCGCTACTCCTCGGGGGAGGGAAAAAGGCGATGTTAAACAAAAAAGACAAACCCAGGTTATTCGAGATTTGTCTTCGATCTGATTTCTTCTATTTATAGATGTCTTTTCTGTGCCCGACATTCAGTGCAAAAATAATGAGTGCGCCGTCGTCGATTTTGCACAGCAGCCGATAATTTCCGACGCGATACCGCCAAATATCCGCCATATTGCCGGTTAAAGCCTTGCCGATGCGCCGCGGGTCGTCACAATCCATTAAATTCTTCTCAATCCAATCTTTAAGCATCATCTGAACCGGCCGGTCGAGCTTTTTAAAGGCCTTATCGAATCCCTTGTCCGTCCTTAACGTATAGGTCATAAGTCGAGCTCTTGAAACAACGCGTCGATGGGCCGCGTTGTTACGTCGCCCTTTGCATCTCTATCGAGAAAATCTTCCGCAATTTTCAAATCAAATTCATCTTCAAGGCGCTCTTCCATGAGCTTTTTAAACAAAGTAGACAAAGGCATGCCCATGATCGTGGCGTAAGCGGAAAAGGCCTTTTCCTCTTCCTCATTCAGGCGTACAGATACAGTTTTCATACTCCTCACCTCTGAATACATTGTAACACATGAACGGAGCAGCGGCCAATACACTTTTTTTGAGTGATTTTATTAAGGCAAAAATATTGTTTCGAAAACGAAGTTGCTGCGCCCGACTCACATTCTTCTTTCCGCGACACAGCCCAACAGGAATCAAATGCCGTCAGGCATTTGCACTGCTAAAAGGCGTTTGTGGGTGGATGGGGATGGGGCCCCGGGGAAGGGGCAGAGGGTGGAATGGCAACACTTTTTTGGACACTTTTCTTAAGGTGTCAACTGTAAACTGCCTTTGTCTTCCGCTGCTTTCTTTGCCCTGTATGCGAGCGGGGTCATGTTTTCAAGGCTTGTGTGCACGCGGTC
>NZ_OPYI01000012.1 GCF_900343085.1 Aedoeadaptatus coli
AGTATGAGAATAGGCGCTTTAGCGCCAACTGGGGAATTGTTGCAAGAGGAAGAAATTCAGAGCACGAAAGTGCTGCCGGTAACAGCCCCTTATAGGGGCAAAACAAACCACCGGCTAAGCCGGTGGTTCTGATTTGCATCGGGAGGAAAAAACCTGCCTGCCATAAAAAGAAGTAACGAAGTATTCGGTCTAAAAGCAAGGATTAAAAGAGGACCGGTCGAAAAGTTTCCTGCTAACTTCATGGAGAACAGTAAGCATCGGTCGTTTTTTACGCTTTATTCTTGAGAAGGTATTTTTCATTTTCAGGGAAGAGAAAATGATCGACTCATTTTCCGGAAAGGAATAAAACAATTTCGATTTATTTTATCAGTTAGAGCGTTCGCGCGAAAAAATAGAGCATGACGATTCGCTTTCGGTGAAAAGACATGCTTTGTTTTCAATTAAGTAAAAAGTCTCTTGACGTGAAATAGTTAGAAACTTATAATCTCTATCGGGCGATAATGGTTATCGTTCCCAAGAATAGTTTAGCGATCCAATGAAGGAGGTTTTGGATGCAGAAGAAGACGATTAGCTTGCTTTTGGCGGCGACGATGATTTTTTCATCGGCTGAAAGTGCGCTTGCAGCAGCTGTTGACGTCACCAAAAAGGCGACGGTACATAATAAAGCGCCGCAAGCCAGTGCCATTGTAAAAAATTTTGAAGCGTCACAGAAAAATGTGGTAGTGCAAAACGAAAAATTCGCCTATATCGTAGAGTTTTCACAAGAAGCGATGCGTGCTTCGGTGAAGGAAAAATTAAAAAAGATGAAAGATGTGAAAATTCTATACGATTATCACATTCTTTTTAATGCGGTTTCCGTGGAGACCTATCCCGAACAGGCGGAAGTTATCCGAACCTTGCAGGGGGTCAAGAGCGTGGAGCGTTGCGGAACCCTCGAGCCTTTAATGGAAAATGCGCGGAAAGTTGTCAAAGTGGATAAAGCCACTGATTACTTAAAGGCCATTAATGCGACCAATCCCGAAATCGGAAAACATTACGACGGCCGAGGCATGCTCATCGCCAACATCGACACGGGGATGGACTATAAGCACAAGGATATGCGTTTAGATAACGACGCCTTGTCTGCCGCCAAAATCCAGGAAAAGAATTTAAAACCCGAAGACAAGCCCTTTTACTTGTCGCCGAAAGTGCCTCGCAGCTTCAACTACTTAAGCGGCGGAACGATTACGAAGGAAATGTATGACGACGGAAGCGATTATCACGATCCCCACGGCATGCACATTTCCGGGATATTAGCCGCCAACGCCACGGATCAAGATCTTCAGGCTAAAAACGGGATTCGCGGCATTGCTCCCAACGCCCAGTTAATGGCGTACAAGATGTATTCCGATGCCAGCGACGGCTTTGCCGGCGATGAAACTATGTTCCACGCCTTTGAAGACTGCATTACCCACGGCGCCGACGTTATTTCCATTTCATCGGGCTTTACGGGAACCGGTCTCGTAGGCGAAAAATACTGGCAAGCCATTCGCGGCCTGAGGAAAGCCGATATTCCCGTTTGCGTCGCCACGGGGAACTACGCCACATCCGCGTCGGATTCCTCGTGGGACCGCTACAGCAACAATGCCCTTAACATGACCGACACGGGGAACGTCACCCGTACGGCGGCCCACGAAGATGCCATCGCCGTCGCATCGTCGAGAAACACCGTCGTGGAATTTAACGGTGTGAAGATTGGCGGAAAAGATATGCGCTATTCTCAAATCGGCGCTTTCTTCGACAAAAAACACTTCACCCAAAAAGATTACGACTTTATTTACTTAGGCAAATGCCAAGACGCAGACATCGCCGGAAAAGACGTCAAAGGCAAAATCGTCGTCATGGACCGTATTTTCTCAACCGACATGAAATACGCCTTCCAAAAAGTTAAAAACAAAGGCGCCGTCGGCGTTATCGTCGTCAACACCGTGAACTATTACAACCGTGACGACTGGGAAAATGTACCTGCTATGGGTTACGAACAAGACGAACGCACACAAGTGCAAGTCTTCTCCCTTTCCGGTTACGACGGCAGGGATCTTTGGGACATGATCACCGGCAAACAAACGACTGCCGATGAAAAGCAAAGTAAAAAAGGCGATTACCGCATCGACATGAAGGCATTCGACGCCCACAAACCCGCCGTCGGACAGGAAAAGCGTCTCTCTGTCGAATTTTTAAACGATAAAATCAAATGGGGCGACGAAGAAGTGCCGGCAGGTTCCACATCCTGGGGTCCCCGTACAGACCTTCTTCTAAAACCCGATGTTTCCGCTCCCGGTAAAAACATTTACTCTACGCTTAACGTCATCAACGGCGAAAGCACCTATCAATACATGAGCGGTACTTCCATGGCGACTCCCGTGGTCTCCGCGTCCACTGTATTGATTCGTCCCCGCTTAAAACAAATCGAAAAAGATCCTCTCATTAAAGGATCGGGCATCGACCTCGTAACCTTGACGAAGATTATGCTTCAAAATACGGCGCGGCCCATGAAAGACCCGACGACGAAAGATGAAAAGAACCAAACCCTGTTTGCATCGCCTCGTCAACAAGGGGCAGGCATTATCGACGTTGACAAAGCATTGAAGAACAACGTCATCGTGTCCGTAAAAGCCAAAGGCGGCGACGGGCAATCCAACGATTACGGTTCCGCTTCCTTGCGGGAAATTAAAGACGGATCGAAAGATTTCACCATTACTCTTCGCAACATTTCCGACCGCGACCTGACATTTAATGTGTCCGCAAGCCCGGTCACCACCGACGGGGAAACGCCGGTGAAAAAACTGGACGAAGAATACAAAGACGAAAAGAGCCAAGACGGACAAAAGATCGTAGCGGAAATTCACCCGAAAAAAGTAGAAGGTGCCCGCTTAAGCCTTGGTTCCGAAACCATTACCGTCCCCGCGCACAGCAGCTATAATTTAGCGGCAAAAATGGAAACGGGCAAGGCGAACAATCAATTTGTGGAAAGCTTCTTGAGTTTTGAATCGAAAGAAGCAGCCGACGGTAAAAACGAAAACGCACAACCTTCCCTATCTATGCCGGTTATGGGCTTTGCAGGGGACTGGAACAAAGAAACCATTATCGACAAATGGGCTTGGGAAGAGGGCTCTAAATCCAAGGGCATCGTCGGCTACGACGACGAAGGCAACTTAAAACGCCCCGGCACCATGAACCGCGGACGCGGCGGTGAACACGGCATCGACCTCTTTAACCCGGCAGGCGTCATTCAAAACACCGAAGACGGCAACCCGAACTTTGAACAAGACCCCGCTTTCTTCTCCTTGAATAACAGCATGGACTTTACGCAAAAAACCACCGGCGACAGTAAAATAGTCGACGGCTACACCACCGATAAAATGGTGACGCCGACGCCCCTTATTTTACGTTCCGCCTACGACGCGAAAGTGGCCATTGTCAACCAACAGGAAGAAGCGGGCCAACGGAACCTTAAAGTGCTTTCCGTACAACAATTTGTAAAGGGCATTTTAAACTGTAAGAGCAACACGGCAAAGGGATTGAAAAAATCCAAGATGAAAGTATTCCCCGAAATGCAATGGGACGGCAAAGTATACTCGCCGAAAGAACTGCAACTCGATGGAAACTACATCGAACCGGGTCTGACACCCTTGGCGGAAGGACAATATTACTACAAATTCCAATACCGTCTCACGCCGGATTACCCCTATCAAGTGTCCTATGTTCCCGTAAAGGTCGACAATACGGCGCCGAAGATTCTTTCCGTGGATTGTTCCAATCCCGACGAAATTAAGGTCGTGGCGAAGGACACCTATCACCAAAACCCGGACAAATCGAAGACGTGGTTTAATTACGATCAAAAACAACATCCCGAGGCCTTTAAAGAAGTTTCCAACAAACTTTGGTTCCTTGGCGCATCCTTTGTCGATGACTACGGCGATTTAATCAAAGAGCCGAACTTAAAAGTTCTCAACAAAGGCTACGATGCCAATACCGGCGAAACACACTACGTCATTAAAGGCGCCAACAGCGATCTTCAAGGCAAGACCTTGGAACTGGCGGCACTTGACGGCGCCACCAACTTCTCCGATACCTTCCGCGTGAAATTCGATCAAAGCCTTACCGGCGGCAAGCTGAAATATGAAGTAAACGCAAAGGCGAACGAGGACGAAGACGGCTACAAGGCAGATGATAAGTACGTCATCGACGGCAGCAAACTTAAAACCGCCGCGCCCCTTGAAAATAAACCGGAAGAAGAAAAACAAGAGAACGATAAAAAGATTGAGGGCAAACCTGAAATCGTCTTGAATGAAAAACATTCCACTACAGGACAATTAGAAGCTGCCGATTTACGAAGCATGCCGAAACCCAAGACCTATAATAAATACGATTTTATTAGCGGCGAAGAAAAGCCCTATACCGATTACGGCAATTTCTATGGAGAACTCGATGCCGACGGCAATCCCCTCTTCTATGAAGACGGAACGAAGATGGAATACACCAAGGAAACCATGGAGGATTTAAAGGCAAAGGGCTATGTCGGCAAAATCACACCCGATGCAGACGGCGGCTTCCGCGTATCCGGCACCTTGAAAAATGTATCGAAGAAGGCGAAGCTTTACTATCAATCGGCGACCATGATAAAAACCGGCAAACGGGCCGAAGTCATGACCTTCGATTACAATGACAAAAACAATACCCTTTCCTTCGATTTCTACGGCAACAAAGACGACGTCAATAACGATAAGGGAACCAACTACGAACGGGATATTAAACTCTTCGTCGTCGATCAACAGGGCGACAGCAAACCCATTTTCTTTAGAATGCCCAAAACGAAGAAAAAAGACGAGAAAGTATTCCATCCCGTCGAATCCCAGGTCGGCGATATCGAAGAACTCGATAACGGCGATTTAAACGGCAAAGTACAAGCCGATAAAGACGTTAACGGCAACACCGTCTTTAAAATGCGGGAAGCGTTGAAGATCTACAAAGGCTACGCCGTAAAGATCACATCCTTCAACCCGGGCAAAAACGGCTTAAAGCCCTTAAGCTCCGACGTGTATTACTGCGACGCATCCCGTTGCGAACAGGGCGAGGACTTTGGAAAAGACGAAAATGTCCGCTTCAATATTCTCCAAGGCTTTAACCACATAAACTACAAGGTTTACAAAATCGCCTTAGATGACAAGGGCAACGCGATTACAAAGGACGGCAAGGTGGAACTGAATGAGAAAAATCTCATTTCCGAAAAAGGCAAATGCGTATACTTCGACAAAGAAGCTGTGCAATTGGATATGGATAAAAACTTCTTTAACCCCACCGCCGACAGCAAACTTTACGTTCGCAAGAGCCCCTTGGTAATGAAAGGCGTCGTCGGCGATAAAGGCGGCTTTAACTGGCACCTGCGTATTAACGAAAGCATTGTCGACGAATACTTGATCTACGGCGATCTAAAGAGCGACAACAGCCGACCCTTTGAAGTAAAAATCCCCTTCGAAGACGGAGACCGCATGGACTGGGCGGCAAAAGATTACTCCGGAAACGGCATGCCCGGCGACATTAAAGACAGCGAAGGCAACATCATTCAACGTGCCCTCACCACCCAATACCATCTCTATTTAGACGATGTAAAACCGGCGGTTACCATTACAAAAGAAGCCAAAGACAATGCACAGGCCATCCCCTATGGCAACGACAAAAAACTTTACGTGAACGTAACGGATAAGCGTACCAATGGAAAAGAAGGAAAAATCCAAGAAAAGAAGATCTTCATTAACGGCAAATCTTATATCGCCGGCACGAACTTAGATGAATACGGCTACGCTCCTTATGAAATCAAAGTCGTGGCAAAAGACTACGCGCGGAATACGACGGTGAAAATCGTATCCTTCGATCCCGATAAAGACAAACTTAACGAAAAAACAAACGCAAAGGTCACCGTTCAATTCCATGGTGGCGAAGGCGAAGGCGCGATGAAGTCCATTAAAGTCGCCCAAGGGGAAGATTTCGCCTTACCGGAATGCACTTTGACGGCGCCGAAAGGCAAAGTCTTTGCAGGATGGCGCGTAGAAGAAGCCAACGCCTTTATGGATGGCGTATCGAGAACACAGGGCAGTGCACCTTCGGCGGAAAAGGAAGACCTTAAAGGTTTACGTCAACCGGGCGAAGTCCTTAACGCAACAAAAAATCTCGACATTACCGCCGTATTCAAAAACGCCAAACCTAAAGAAAAAATAACTGTAAACTTCGAAGGAGCAGGCGGACAAGGTACGGCACAATCCAAGGATGTAGAAAAAGGCTCTAGCATTATCTTGCCGGAAAACGGCTTTAAAGCACCGGCAGGAAAGGAATTTGCCGGCTGGCTCGTATCGGGCAAACTGAAGCAACCCAATGAACAAGTCACCATTGACGACCCCATGACCATTACGGCGCAATGGAAAGAAACAGTAATCAATCCTGATCCGGGAACGAAACCCGATCCGGGAACAAAGCCCGATCCCGGAACGGAACCCAATCCCGGCACCAATCCCAATCCCGGAACTAAGCCCGATCCCGGCACCAAGCCCAACCCCGGCACCAAGCCCGGCAGTGGCGGATCGAGTCATAATTGGTACCCCTCTACACCGAACCGCGGATCCGCTTCCCAAGATCCTGCCGATGGAAACAAAGCATCGCAAATTAAAGACGATTTCACCGGCCACTGGGCGGAAACCGTTATACGAGATGCCTTGGCAAAAGGCTACTTCAACAACATTGCGGGCGACATCGCCTTCATGCCCGATCTCCCAGTTACACGGGCACAATTTGTCACCGTCCTGGCACGCTACGCCAATGTGGACACAAGCAAATACCAATTTGCGCCATACAAAGACGTGGACGCAGGCGACTTCACCGCCCCCTACATCGCGTGGGCGGCAGAAAACAAAATCGTCCTGGGCGTAGGCGACAATCGCTTTGCACCGAACAAAACACTGGATCGCGCCGAAATGGCGACCATCCTCTATCGATACACCAACACCCTAAAAATTCAATTGAAAGAAACAGAACAAGTGCCGCAATACACCGACTTCGATACCATTCCCTCGTGGGCACAAGAAGCGGTAATGCACATGAGCCGCTACGAAATCCTACAAGGAAACGAAGACAAAACTTTCGCTCCGAAAGGAAACTTCACCCGCGCGCAACTGGCAAAAGTCATCTATCAATTCGGCCACTAAAATCAAAAGACAGATCGGAAAGACCGGTCTGTCTTTTTTGTACAAATATGTGAAAACTATCTTCTTTCCACGGCCTATGATATAATTTGGCTATTCATTGGAAACAAAGAAAAAGGATTGAGTGCGCTCGATCCTTTTTCTTTAGAAAAGGGGGGACGATATGACGCGTAATTACGATGTGGACGCAATTAAGTCTCTGAAAGTGGAAATCAATCAAATGGATCCGGTGGATTTGGCGGATCGTTTGCAGGACATGGATCCCGTATCCGTGGCCTTGTGGCTGAAGCTTTTGGATAAGGACAAGGCGGCGGATACTTTCGCGGAATTGGACAGGGAAACGAAGCGTCAATTAATCGACAGCTACACCGACGATGCCATACGAACCCTGATTCAGGAGCTCGACGAGGACGAGCTGGTGGATACCTTGCAAGAGTTGCCCGCCAACATGGTGCGCAGGCTCATGGATGAATTCGTCACCGGCGACCGTCGGGTGATCGTCAATAAATTATTAGGCTATCCGGAAGACAGCGTCGGCGCCATTATGACTGTGGAGTTTGTCTCCGCCAAGGCCTCCGCGGGCATGGAACATATTTATCAGCGGGTTATGACGTCCAATTTGGACGGGGACAAGCTGGAGCAAATTTGGATCACCGACGATTCTTTGATTCTTTTGGGCTACGTGTTTTTGGCCGACGTGTTGCGCTACATGGATCAGCCGGTGGAAGAGATGCTCCGGCCCCTACCTCGCACGGTTCAGGCCACGGACGACCAGGAAATTGTCGCAAAGCTCGCCTACCGCTACGACTTGTCGGAGATTCCCGTCACCGACTCCGAAGGGCGCCTCATCGGGACGGTTCCTTTGGAAGATGCCGTCGATATTATGCACGAAGAGTACGAAGAAGACTTGTCGAACATTCACGGGATTCAAGAATCTTCCGACGACGTCTATTTGGATCGCTCCATCTTCGCCATCGCAAAAGATCGCACCACCTGGCTCATCATCTGTTTGATCACCGCCACCATGACGGGCTTTATCATTCAGCGCTATGAATCCCTTTTGGCGGCCAGTGTGGCCCTTACCGCCTACATTCCCATGCTCATGGACAGCGGGGGAAACGCGGGGAGCCAATCCTCCACCACGGTGATTCGCTTCCTCTACACCGGCGACATCGGATTTTCCGACACCCTTCAGGTCATGTGGAAAGAGGTGCGCGTCGGCTTTATTACGGGTATCATTCTGGTGATCGTAAACTTTATCCGCATGACTCTTTTAGGACCGGAGACGCTGCCTGTGAAGCTCACCGTCTCTCTGACCCTTTTAATCACCGTCATGTTATCGAAAATGGTCGGGGGCATGCTGCCTTTGATCGCGGAGAAAATCCACGTGGACCCGACGGTCATGGCCGGGCCCATTATTACGACCTTGGTGGACACCTTCGCTCTTTTAATTTACTTCGAAGTGGCCACCCACTTAATCAATCTGTAAAACGCCGGCCTCGGGCCGGTTCTTTATTGCGGGAAAAGGGTAAATAAAGGGAAAGGAGGTATGGTATGAGAAAGAAAATTTTGATCGCCTTGGGGATTCTCTTTGCAGCGGGGGTGGCTTTTGCGGCCTTTTTGTCTTATGCCTTCTCGCCGACGCCGGATTTTCGGCGCAACGAAACCGTGGACGGCGTGCGCATGGACGTCGTCGTGGCGTGGGACGAGCGCAAGCCCATCATCCGCACCTTTAAAGAAAAAGACTATTTGGCTTTAACGGAAAATCAATTGGCGAAGGTGCGGGATACAATCGGCGGAAAGATCGAAGGGGATATCCCCTGTATCAAATTAAACAAGAAGCCCCGGATCTTTTTCCAATTCGAGAAAAATGAAAAGCCCGTAAAGCCTGAAAAGATAAGCATTAAAATCATCGCCCACGCCTCCCATTACGACGATCCCGAGAAGACGCGGATCATCACCGACGTACTAAAAGATGAAGGGGACTTGGGCTACAGCTACACCACCAAGCGCTACGGCCGCCAATACGAAAAAGACTTTCTGGAATACCTACAGGTGGAAGTCCATTACACGATCGACGGAGAAAACTACATCTCCACCTTCGGCGCATTCCAAGGCAATGTGGATGACGGCTCGAGTTTTTTCGAAAACGAAGAGTTGGAATCGCCTTTGGATCCCGAATAATAAGGCTTTCAGTTTATTTCCTTCGCTTGATGCCTTTTGCATTAGAAAACCCCCGGCTGCGCGCCGGGGGGTTGATTTATGAAACAGGTCAGGAAAAGGGATGAAAGATATTAAAGAAAATTGAATGTTGTGATTAAATTTTCTGCTTATTCATTAGCCTCATTTCCGTCATGGCTTCAATAAACTGCTTAGGCAAGTCCGCATGAATATCGTGACTCGACGGATACCCGGATTTCAATACACTATTCTTAATTAGAGCGTGTACTTCATCGGCGTCTTTTTCGTCCATAGCGGAAAGGAGGATGTCGTTATAGTCGTAATAGCTCGGCGCGGTCTCCTTGGGAGGTGCGACGTGGAGAATAATCGTAGGGCATGTAATTTGCCTGAGCGCTTCTTTTTGATTGAAGTCTTTAAACCAGGAAAAATCGTAAAACGCGTTGCCGAAGCGCAAATCGTAATCTCCCGTCCCGTCTTGCATATTTCTCGTCATAAAGACCAATCCGTTCAAGCCGATTTCAGGTGGATAATACCAGACGATAGGCATCCTGGCCGCGTTATTCTTCATACGTTTTGTAAAAGGATCTTTTACGAGGGCGCTCCAATGATCTTTTCCGTCCTTGTTGAAGAATTCTTTCATATAGGTGTGGTCAAGGTAATACGCCGTGTAGTTTTTCTCCATATTCCGGGAAAGAAAATCGTGAATCATTTTAAATTCAAGATAGGAGAAAGTTTTTTTCGCTCGCCCCGGTTCCGTTGAGAAAAAGGGGCCGTCTTCGAGAAGAAGTCCCTTCACCTGTTCCTTATCCTTTGCCGCAATAGCCGCGCTAATTAAAGCGCCGGAGGAATGTCCCGTCAGAAAAGATTTTTTCCGAATGACTTGGTGCATGAAGGAAATAAGGTCGTCGCGAATTGAAGTAATATTATACTTTGCCGGTACCTTCGACGACTTGCCGTGCCCATAACAGTCCACTGCATAGATGTGAAAGTACTTGGACAATTCGGGAAGAACGTTGGCGTAATCTTCTTTCGAGACCATTTGACCGTGAATCAGCAAGAGAGGTTCCCCGTTGTCAGGCCCTTCAATGTATGAAATTTCATAGCCATCCGACGTCTTATATACCTTTTCCTCAAAGCCTAAGCGTTCACCTTTCTTTTTCATAAATCGATCATTGCCGTAGTCAAAGCTGAGTGTGCGATAAGCAAAGACACCGAGCAGGACGATGATCACGGTTAAAATAATCGCAATTCTTTTGAAAAAGGTCATAGTATTTTCCCCTTAATCGCATGAAGCATGGCGGTCATTTGATCTCCGCTTACCAGTGCGATGCCCTGCGTTTGATCACCCAGAAGAAGAACCGTATCACCACTTTGAATATGAAAAAGATCTCTCGCCTCTTTAGGAATGACAATCTGCCCTTTGCTGCCGACTTTTGCCGTCCAGGCATAAAGTCCCTGTTTGTTTTTTTCGATTTTGTCTTTGTAGGTCAAGTGAGTGTGATTAGAACTGTTTGTTTCCATAGAAGCCCTCTCCGTTTCTGCAATATGTCATACTTTTCATACTTATAATACCACGTTCATCCTCTCCTTTGCATAAAACGGCTGAAAGAATCTAAAGAATTGGGACATAGATGAAGAGATGGGTATTGAGTTCCAAGAAAAATACTTCGCCATAATCTGACGAAGTATATTTCGGACTTATGTAGCTTAACGGTGGCTTCGATCGATCTTTTCCCATCGTTTTTTAAACCGGATCGTAATCATGGCGATAAGTCATGAGACGAGCGTGTTGGCGACTCGAAGAAAAGCGGCCTTTACTATCGACACGAAGCCGACTGCTTTATTTTGATGAATATTAAAGAGAGAGCTTCTGACGAAAAAATTTTTTCTGTTTTTATCGGCCGTCACACTTGTCTCGCATGACGGAGCCTATAAGATCAAATCCATTCGGAAATCCGGGCGCCTTTTTCGTAGCCTTCTTCGTAAAGAATGTTCATTTTCTCCAGATCCAATTTCAAGGTCTTCATGTGAAGGGTGGATTTGGGGGCGATGACGAGGGTATTGTCGTCGGCCAAAATGCGGCGCAGCTGACGGTTGTAGGTTTCGGCCCGCTTGGAAAGGGCCCGGGCCAGGGCGGGATACTCCCTTCGAAGGCGCAGAACGAAGTAGAGATCCCGCCGCGAGCGCCTGAAGTAATCCTTCGGCCGCGTCAAGATGACCACCGTCTTTGTCACGCCGTCGGCTTGCGCCTTCTCCATGGGAATGGGATCGGAGACGCCGCCGTCCACGTAGTAGCCGCCCTGAAAGGCCATGGGGTGATTGACCACCGGTACGCAGGCCGAGGCGGCGATGGCGCCGTAGCGGTCTTGAGCCAAATCGTCTTTTGTAAAATAGGTGGCCTCGCCTGTGAAGGCATCGGTGGCCACGACGACAAATTGCGCGGAAGAGGCCATTACCCGATCCAGATCCAGAGGGTATTCCCCGTCGTGATTGGAAAGGGTGCCGTAGATGTAATCCAGATTAATGAAATCCCCTGTTTCCTTGTAGTGCTTCACGCCCATGTAGTCGTCGCGAAAGGCGTAGTCCGTGTAAAAGGTTTTGGAGCGGCCCGGCTGCTGTGCCAGGTAGCCGATTAAATTGCTGGCACCGGCGGAGACGCCGAGGCAGTAGTCGAATTGAATGCGGTGGTCCAAACAGTAGTCCAATACGCCGGCGCCGAACACGTCGCGCATGCCGCCGCCTACATCAATAATTCCAAGCATGTATCCCTCTTTTCGTTGACGAATTCTTGTTTTGTTTTCATTATTTCACGATTGATCGAAACTGACAAGATGGATTTTCCCGACACGTCCCGTTTTTTTCCCGGTCGATTGTTCCGCCTAAAAAAATATGGTACAATAATTCTGAAAAAGGGGGGCGTGGGGTTGATCCGATTTGATTTCATTCAATTGCATTTAAAGCACTTGGCTTTTCGCGAGCTTGCTTTTTTACGCGAAAAATTCGATCACTCCACGGCCTTAGTGTAGGCATTTAAAGAGATACGGCACTCGTATCTCTTTTTTCACTTTTAGGAGGTTTTGTGCGTGGCTCCTCGAGAGGAGCCGATGAAGAAGTATCCTTTTAAAACAATCAAGTAGCACGAACAGAGAAGGTATCGTTAGATAGAAAGGATCAAACACAAAGTATGTGTGGAGTAATTGGAATTTATAGCAAATCGAATGTAGCAACCAGTCTTTTTTACGGCATGAATTCGCTGCAGCACCGGGGACAGGAAGCTACGGGTATGGCCATCGACAATGGGGAAGAGATTTTGAGAAAACGGGCCATGGGTTTGGTCATCGACGCCTACACGGAAGAAAGCTTACGGGACCTGGCGGGACACATCGGCATCGGCCATGTGCGCTATTCCACGGCGGAAGGTTCCCACGATTACAATATTCAGCCCATTATGGGTTTTGTCGGCGGGGAAACCATCGCCATCGCCAACGACGGCAATTTGGTCAACTACCAAGTGCTTCGTGAACGGTTGGAAGAAGAAGGGATGATGTTCCAAACCACCAACGACACGGAAGTGATTTTGTACTTAATTACCCGCTACTACGACGGCGACATTGTGGCCGCCATTAAAAAGACCATGAGCGTCATTAAGGGCGCCTATTCCGTCACGGCCCTGCTCAAGGGCAAGGTGGTGGCCTTCAGAGATCCCAACGGCTTCCGCCCCTTGGTTTTAGGTCGCGACGAAGACGACGTCATCGTGGCCAGTGAAAATGCCGCCATTGAAATTATTGGCGGTCAAATGACCCGAGACATCGGCGCCGGGGAAATTCTCGTCATCGACGAAACGGGCATCCATTCCGATCACTTTGAATCGGAAGATACGCCGAAAAACTGCATTTTCGAATACGTCTATTTCGCGAGAAACGACGCCACCTTGGACGCCATTAACGCCTACACTTTCAGAAGACGCTGCGGCGAAATTTTGTGGGAAGAAGCGCCCTGTGATGTGGACTTGGTCGTTCCCGTGCCGGACAGCGGCATTCCCTCGGCCATCGGCTACGCCCAAGCGGCAAAAATTCCCTACGGCGAAGGCCTGGTCAAGAACCGCTACATGGGCCGCACCTTTATTAAGCCCACCCAAAAGGAACGGGACATGGCGGTAAAACTCAAGCTCAATCCCTTAGGCGACGTGGTAAAGGGAAAATCCATCGTCTTGTTGGACGACTCCATCGTGCGGGGCACGACGAGCCGCAATTTGATCCACCGCCTGCGGGAGGCCGGTGCCAAGGAAGTACACATGCGCATCACCTCGCCGCCGGTAAAATATTCCTGCTACTACGGCATCGACACGCCGAACAGAAAACATTTAATCGCTGCCAATCAAAGCATTAAGGAAATCGAAGAAAACATCGGCGCCGATTCCCTGGCCTTTATCTCCATGGACGGCTTGGCCCGCGCCGGAAAGAAGAGCATCGACAATTACTGCATCGCTTGTTTTAACGGGGACTACCCGGTAGACCCCACGGTTATTTAGGAGGCATTATGACTTTATCGTACAAAGACGCCGGCGTCGACATTACCGAAGGCAATCGCGCCGTCGAACTCATGAAAAAAGCCGTCGCATCCACCTACGACAAGAATGTATTAGGTGACATCGGTCTGTTCAGTGGCGGCTACGACCTTTCCGCCGCCAAGGACATGGAACACCCCGTGCTTTTAGGCGCCACGGACGGCGTGGGCACGAAGCTCATGGTGGCACAAATGATGGACATCCACGACACCGTGGGCATCGACCTCGTGGCCATGAGCGTAAACGATTTGATCTGCCAAGGCGCGAAGCCCCTGTTCTTTTTGGATTACGTGGCCACGGGTCATGTGTCCGCCGAAAAGATGCAAAAGATCGTGGAAGGCGTGGCCGAAGGCTGCCGCCAATCGGGCTGCGCTCTCATCGGCGGCGAAACGGCGGAAATGCCCGGCATGTATGCGGAAGACGAATACGATCTCGCCGGCTTTGCCGTGGGTCTTTGCGATAAAAACAAAATCATCGACGGCAGCAAAGTAAAAGAAGGGGACGTGGTCATCGGCCTCGCATCCAGCGGCCTTCATTCCAACGGCTACAGCCTGGCGCGGAAGCTGTTCTTCGATCACTTGAAATTGGACATCGACAGCACCGCGGAAGGCCTTGACGGCACGGTGGGCGAGGTGCTTCTTCGCCCCACCCGCCTCTATGTGAAGCCCGTCTTGGGCCTGATGGACGAGGTGGAAGTGAAGGGCGTCTCCAACATTACCGGCGGCGGATTCATCGAAAACATCCCCCGCATTCTGTCTGACGATTTAAACTGCACCATCGAAAAGGGCAGCTGGGATAAGGGCGATCTCTTTACCTTTATCGAAAACACCGGCGCCATCGCCGAAGAAGAGCTCTATCGCTCCTTTAATATGGGCATCGGCATGGTAATCATCGTGGGCAAGGACGAGGCGGAAAAAGCCCTGGCCTATTTAAATGAAAAGACCGACGAAAAAGCCACGGTGATCGGCGAAATCACCGCGGGCGAAGGCAAAACCGTACTGAAATGAAAATCGCCGTATTTATTTCCGGATCCGGGACCAATTTGCAGTCCCTCTTAGATGCCGAGGCGGAGGGATTTTTCAAATCGGAAATCGCCCTGGTCGTCTCCAATCGCCGCGACGCCTACGGCCTCGTGCGGGCGAAGGAGGCGGGGAAGGCCACCTTCGTTGAAGAAGACGGCGACCTCATGGCCGTCTTGGAAGCCAATGGCATCGACTTTATCGTCCTCGCCGGCTATTTAAAAATCCTCGGGAAGGATCTTTTGACGCGCTACGCCGGGCGCATCATCAACATCCATCCGGCCCTTCTGCCGAAGTACGGCGGCAAGGGCATGTACGGCCTCCACGTCCACGAGGCCGTCTTTGCCCACGGGGAAAAGAGAAGCGGCGCCACGGTGCACTACGTCACCGAAACCGTCGACGGCGGCGCCATCCTGCTTCAATCTTCCGTGGACATCGAGAAATTAACGTCGCCGGAAGCCATTCAAAAAACGGTGCTCGTCTTGGAGCATCAATTACTTAAAACAGCCATTCGATTTTGCGAGGAGGGCATACTATGAAATACGCACTGCTGTCCGTTACGGACAAGACAAATATTGTGAGCTTCGCCAAGGGCCTGGTGGACCTGGGCTTCACACTGTTGTCCACCGGCGGCACCCTGAGAGCCATTAAAGAAGGCGGCGTGGAGGTCACCCCCATTGATGCCTACACGGACTTTCCCGAAATGCTGGACGGCCGGGTAAAGACCCTGCACCCGAAAGTACACGGCGGCATTTTATTTAAACGCCACGAAAAGAGCCACGTGGACACGGTGAAGGAACACGGCATCGGCGCCATCGACTTGGTCTGCGTCAATCTCTACGCCTTTGAAGAAAGCTACAAGCAACATAAATCCGAAGCCGACATGATCGAAAACATCGACATCGGCGGCCCCTCCATGGTGCGTTCCGCGGCGAAAAATCACAAAGACGTGCTTATCGTCACCGATCCCTCCGATTACGACGACGTGCTCGACGTATTAAAAGAAGGAAAAGACGACCTCGCCTTCCGCCGGAAGCTCGCCATGAAGGCCTTCAGCAAAACCGCCTACTACGATTCTATGATCGCCCGCTACTTCAAGGAAGTCACCGGGGAAGAGGACGATCTCTTAACCATCGGCCTGAAGAAAGATGCGGATCTGCGCTACGGGGAAAATCCCCATCAAAAGGCCGCGGTCTATTCCGATCCCATGGTGAACAGCTATTTCAGCCACTTGAAACAGTTCCAAGGCAAGGAACTTTCCTACAATAATTACAACGACTTTAACACGGCGGTCAGCCTCGCCGGGGAATTCGACGAAGAAAAAGACGGCATCATCTGCGTGGGCTTGAAACACGCCACCCCCTGCGGCGTGGCCTTAGGCGAAACCGATGTGGACGCGTACAAGAAGATGTTTGAAGCCGACAGCCTCTCCATTTTCGGTGGCATCGTAGCCTTAAACACCACGGTAGACAAGGCCTGCGCCGAAGAAATGGTGAAGATCTTCCTGGAAGTGGTCGCGGCAAAAGACTTTACCGACGAGGCCCTGGAAGTCTTCAAACAAAAGAAAAACCTGCGGGTCATTCAAGTGAACTACGCTGCCGGTGCCATGAAAAAAGAAATGCGTTTCGCAAGCGGCAAGGTCTTGGTTCAAGATACGGATCTCGACGCGGCGGAAGACTACAAAGTGGTCACGGACAAGGCGCCCACGGAAGCTGAAAAGCGGGACCTCCTCTTCGGCATGAAGGTGGTAAAATACGTGCGCTCCAACGCCGTGGTCCTCATTAAAGACGGCATGACCTTAGGCGTCGGCGGCGGCGAAACCAGCCGCATCTGGGCCCTTGAAAATATCTTTAACCACAATCCCGATCGCGATTTCACAGGCACCGTCATGGCCAGCGACGCCTTCTTCCCCTTCGACGACTGCGTCACGGCGGCAGCGGAAAAAGGCGTGAGCGCCATTATTCAACCGGGCGGCTCCATTCGCGACGAGGATTCCATTAAGGCATGTAACGAAAAAGGACTGTCCATGGTATTTACGGGCGTCCGTCACTTTAAACATTAAGGAGGCATTGTGAAGGTATTAATTGTCGGCGGCGGCGGTCGCGAGCACGCAATCGGCCATGCCATCGCCAAAAACAAAGAGGTAGAAAAAATTTACTTTGCACCGGGCAACGGCGGCACGGAAGATGTAGGCGAAAACATCGCCATTTCCGCTGACGACATTCAAAGCCTGTTGAAATTCGCCAAAGACATGGCCGTGGACTTAACCGTCGTCGGCCCTGAAGCGCCTTTAGTCGACGGCATCGTCGATGATTTTGAAGATGCGGGCCTTACGATTTTCGGCCCGCGAAAAGAAGCGGCTCAGCTGGAAGGCTCCAAGCTCTTTACGAAGGAATTTTGTGTGCGCCACAACATTCCCACGGCGGCCTATTCCGAATCCACGGATCCCGATACGGTGCGCCAAGCGGCCATGAACCTTCTCGCGGATAAAGGCGTCTGCGTCTTAAAAGCCGACGGCCTGGCCGCGGGAAAAGGCGTGGCAATCGCCTATTCGGAAGCGGAGATCGAGGCCTTTTTGATCGACGTCTATGAAAAAGACCGCTTCCATACGGACCGCGTCGTCGTGGAAGAATTTTTGGTAGGTTTTGAAATGAGCCTTCTCGCCTTCTGCGACGGCAAAACCATCGTGCCCCTTTCAACGGCCAAGGACCACAAATCTATTTACGAAGGCGGCCGGGGACCGAACACCGGCGGCATGGGCAGCTACGCTCCCAATGTGGAAGCCTTGCCCCTGTTGGATGCCATCGACGAAAAATTGGTGCGCCCCTTTATGGAGGGCTTGAAAAAAGACGGCATGGATTTCCGCGGCCTGATTTTCATGGGCATTATGATTACCGACGCCGGCCCGGAAATTCTCGAATACAATTGCCGCTTCGGCGATCCGGAAACCCAATCGGTCTTGGAACGCCTCGACGGCGATCTATTGGACATTATGATGGCCACGGCCAAGGGCGAACTGGACAAGGTGTCCGTAAAAGAAAACGACAAGAAAGTCGTGTCCCTGACCTTGGCCAGCGGCGGCTACCCCGAATCCTCGGAAAAGGGCGTTGAAATCACCATTCCCGAGGACTTAAAAGGTGTCACCGTCTTCCACGCCGGCACGAAGATGGAAGACGGCAAGCTCGTCACCGACGGGGGACGGGTGCTCACCGTCACCGCCGTGGGCGATACCTTCGAAGAAGCCATTGCCGCAGCCTATGCCGGCGCGGAAAAAATTCAATTCGAACATAAACAAATCCGCCGCGACATCGGCCCCATGATCAGCCGCGTCTACGTGGGCAGAAAGCCCGGCTTCGACAATGCGGCCAAGGGCCTTGCCGCTCAATTAAACGAAGAGCTGGGCATTCATCTGGACGACGTGAAGATTTACGCCCGCTACGATTTGGAAGGCCTGACGGCTGCGGAAGTGGATCGCCTCACAAAAGAAGTGCTTTCCGAAGCGCCCAGCGATGTGGTTTTCGCCGATGCCGACGCCTTCAAGCTTCAGTCTGAAATGGATCACGGCCTCGTGGTGGAATACCAACCGGGTCAATACGATCAGCGCCAAGCCGGCGTCCTGGATACGGCCACGGCCATCTTCGGTCACACTCACCTGGAAGCCACCTGCGCCACGGTCTACGACTTTATCGGCGACATCGACGAAGAGGACTACGCCGCCATCGTGAAACACCTGGTGAATCCGGTGGATCAAAAGATCGGAAATCTCTTCGGCGTGCCCACCACCATTAAAAAAGAGTCGGAAAAGAATACGGACAACGCCGTGATCGAAGGCTTTATTGCCTGGAACGAAGAGGAATTAAAGCGCCGCTTCGATGCCATGGATCTGGCCATGAGCTTCGAAGACTTCGCCTTTATTCAAGACCACTTTAAAGACGTGGGCCGAGACATTAACGAAACGGAACTGGCGATTTTGGATACCTATTGGTCCGACCACTGCCGCCACACCACCTTTAACACGGCCCTGGAAATCGAATTCGACGAAGGCGTAGACGAAAAAATCACCGCCGCCTACGATCGCTACATGAAGATGCGTGAAGAATTAAACCGCAAAAAGCCCGTAAGCCTCATGGACCTCGGCACTTTGGTGGCGAAACACTTAAAGGCCGAAGGCGTAAAGACAAATATGGAAGAGTCGGAAGAAATCAACGCCTGCTCCATTCGCGTGAACGTCGTGGCCGAAGATCTCCGCACAGGCGATGAAGAAACCATTCCCTATCTTCTCATGTTTAAAAACGAAACCCACAACCACCCGACGGAAATCGAACCCTACGGCGGCGCTTCCACCTGCTTGGGCGGCTGCATTCGCGATCCCCTCTCCGGCAGAGCCTTTGTCTATCAGGCCATGCGCCTCACGGGAAGCGGCGATCCCACCATGCCCATTGAAGACACATGGGAAAGCAAGCTGCCTCAAAAGAAAATCACCACGGAAGCCGCCAACGGCTACGCCTCCTACGGCAATCAAATCGGCATTCCCGCCGGCCTCGTGGAAGAACTTTACCACGACGGCTACATGGCCAAGCGTATGGAAGTGGGCGCCGTAGTCGGTGCCGCTCCGGAAAGCAATGTCTGGCGGGGCGAACCGAAGCCCGGGGATTTGATCCTATTAATGGGCGGTCGCACGGGCCGCGACGGCATCGGCGGCGCCACGGGAAGCAGCAAGAAACACACGGCGGCCTCCCTGGCCACGGCCGGTGCGGAAGTGCAAAAGGGCAATGCCCCGCAAGAGCGCAAACTCCTGCGCCTGTTCCGCCGCCCGGAAATCGCCTCCCGCATTAAGCGCTGCAACGACTTCGGCGCCGGCGGCGTCTCCGTGGCCATCGGCGAATTGGCTCCGGGAATCCGCGTGCAATTGGAAAAAGTGCCCTTGAAATACACGGGCCTCAAGCCGAAAGAAATCGCCATCTCCGAATCCCAAGAACGCATGGCCGTAGTCATCGAAAAAGAAGATTTGCCCCTTTTAGAAGAAATGAGTCGGGAAGAAAACCTCGAAATGACCGTCGTGGCGGAAGTGACAAAAGAAGCCGCCATGCGCCTCTACTACGAAGACACGCTCATCGTGGATTTGGACCGCGCCTTTATCGACACGGCCGGTGTGGACCGCAGCCAAAAGGTGAAGGTGGAAAAAGACCCTGCGTGCGGCTATTTGAATCGCTACGACGATTACAAGGCGGAAGACATTTTGAAACGCATGGGCGATTTAAATGTGGTGAGCCAAAAGAATTTAATCGAAAAATTCGACAACAGCGTCGGCCGCGGCACGGTGCTTATGCCTTTAGGCGGCAAGATGCAGCTCACCCCCACCCAAGCCATGGCGGGTCTGATCCCCGTGGAAGGGAAGAAGAGCCAAACGGCCAGCGTCATGAGCTATGGCTGCAATCCCGAATTTCTTTCGGAAAATCAATACCTGGGCGCCTACTACGCCGTGGTTGAATCCGTGGCAAAACTCGTGGCCACCGGCGCGGAAATCGAAGATATGTACTTCACCTTCCAAGAGTATTTCGAAAAACTCGCGGAAGACGAAAGCCGTTGGCAAAAGCCCTTGAAGGCCCTCTTAGGCGCCTTCGACGCCTGCATGGATTTTGAAATTCCTCCCATCGGCGGAAAAGACTCCATGAGTGGCACCTTCCGCGACAAAGACGTTCCGCCCACCTTGGTCTCCTTTGCCATCGCCCCCATGGCGGCGAAAGATGTCATCGGCAATGCCTTCACGGCGGCAGGGAACAAGCTGGGCATCGTGGAAGCAAAACGCTTAGGCGACGGCAGAATCGATATCGACGCCTTTAAGGCATCGGCCAAGGTGCTGAAAAAAGAAATGGCTTCCGGGAATATTCTTTCCGCCGCCGCCATTACCCACAAGGGCACCTTGCCGGGGATGATTATCTCGGCCCTCGGCAACGACCTCGGCTTCGACGTCGAATTAGACGACCTTTACAACGCCCGCTACGGCGACATCATCGTGGAATACAAAGATGCCTTCGACGGCGTAGAAGCCGTGGGCAGTCTGACAGAATCCGGCTATGTGGTAAACGGCGAAAAGCTCGACGAAGAAGCAATTAAAAACGCCTACATGACGGGACTGGACAAAGTCTTCCCGCCGGAAATCCACGATCAAAAGAAAGCTTTGGCCACGGTACAATCGGCAAGCACCCGCGGGGAAAACATCGCCGTAAAAGACAGCTGTCGCGTGCTCATCGCCTGCTTCCCGGGAACCAACAGCGAATACGACACGAAAGACGTGTTCACCAAGGCCGGCGCCGAAGCGGAAGTCTTTATCTTCAAGAATCAAACGGCGGAAGAAACGGTGAAGAGCATCTCTGAACTCGCCGAAAAGATTAAAGAAGCGGACATCTTCGCCATTCCCGGCGGCTTCAGCTTCAGCGACGAACCGGACGGCTCGGCGAAATTCATCGCCAATATTCTTCGCACCGACGAGGTGAAATCCGCCGTGGATCACCTGGTGAAGGAAAAGCAAGGCCTGGTGCTCGGCATTTGCAACGGCTTCCAAGCATTGATTAAATCCGGCTACCTGCCCTACGGCGAAGCCCGAGTGCAAGAAGCCGCATCCCCCACCTTGACCTTCAACGACAATTCCCGCCACGTGGCCCGCATGGTCACCACCCAAGTCATGACCAACGATTCGCCCTGGCTCATGTACCTGAATCCCGGCGACGAATACGCCGTGCCCATCAGTCACGGGGAAGGTCGACTGGTTCTTTCCGAAGAACAGGCGAAGGCACTGGTCGAAAACAATCAAGTGGCCTTCACCTATGTGGATAATCCCAACGGCAGCGAATTCAACATCGAAGGGCTTATCAGCCCCGACGGCCACATCTTAGGAAAGATGGGCCACATCGAACGGGTCGAAGACAATCTCTTTAAAAACATTCCGAATATGAAGATCATGCCGGTGATTCAAGCGGGCGTGGACTACATTTTGGGAAAGAAAAATAAATAAGTCGAAAGGCCTTCCTGCGGGGAGGCTTTTTCGTTACATAAGTTACGGAATTTTCCCGGGAAAAGACGTATACTGAACTTGACCTTTTGAAAAAGACAAAGGATAATTGAGCCTATGAACTATCGAATCAACAATTTACATCGGTCCATCGACTCGAAACCCGAGGCCTACGAGGCCGAAATCGAAAAAATCACCGGATTAAAGGCAGGCGACTACACCTGGCACCGCCACCGGGAATCCATCGACGCACGGAAAGGGCGCACCATGCGCTTCACCGCCGCCGTGGACATAAGCACGGACAAAAAAGTGCGCAAAAACAAACAGATCCTTCCCGTGAAAGAAAAGCCCTACGATTTAACGCCCATCGAAACGGCGGAGCGGCCCGTCGTCGTCGGCGCGGGACCGGCCGGGCTCTTCTGCGCCTGGGTGCTGGCCAAGCGGGGCATGGCGCCGATCTTGATCGAGCGAGGCGACGCCGTGGAAGATCGCGTGAAAAAAGTAGAGGCCTTTTGGGAAACCGGCGAGCTGGATCCCGAGAGCAATGTGCAGTTCGGCGAAGGAGGCGCCGGCACTTTCTCCGACGGCAAACTCACCAGCCGCTCCAAAGATCCCCGTGGTCGCACGGTGCTGGAGTTGTTCAGTCGTCTGGCGGAGGACGAGAGCATTCTCTACAAGAAGAAGCCTCACGTAGGCACCGATGCCTTGAGAAAGGTTTTAGTTCTTTTAAGAAAAGAACTGGAGGACATGGGGGCGGAGATTCACTTCCGCACGGCGTTAAAATCCATTACAAAAGATGAAGAGGGCTATCTTCTCACGACAAACAGCGGGGATTTTCGCGCCAAATACCTGGTGCTGACTCTCGGCCACTCGGCCCGGGACAGCTTTACTATGCTTTACGAAAAAGGCGTTTTTATGGAGCAGAAGCCCTTCGCCGTGGGCTTTCGCATCGAAGAGCCACAGGCCGCCATTAATGAAAGCCAGTACGGGGACATGTGCCGCTTTCTCCCCGCCGCCGATTACAGCCTCACCGCCAAGGTGGAAGAGAAGGGCGTCTACACCTTCTGCATGTGCCCCGGTGGCAAAGTGGTGGCCGCCGCATCGGAAGCAGGCGGCGTGGTCACCAACGGCATGAGCTACAAGGCTCGCGACGGGGAAAATGCCAACGCCGCCGTCCTCGTCACCGTGGATCACACCACCTACGGCGAAGGCGTCCTCGCCGGCGTGGAATTTCAGCGCGAAATCGAGCAGAAGGTCTTCGCCATGACAAAGAGCTACAAGGCGCCGGTTGAAAGCGCGAGCAGCTACCTTTACGGCGAGGAAACGGCGGCCGTTACGCCGACCTACAAGCCCGGAACCTTCGAGGCGAATCTGCACGAAATTTATCCCGAGGAACTGGACCGCGCCTTGACGGAAGGACTTAAAGACATGGGCCGCCGCTTCCCGGCCCTTATCGAAAAGGCAATGCTCACGGCGCCGGAGACACGCTCCTCCTCGCCGGTGCGCATCACGAGGGATGCGACGACATTGGAATCCATAAGCCACGAAAACCTCTACCCCTCAGGGGAAGGGGCGGGCTATGCCGGGGGCATCGTCTCCTCCGCCATGGACGGCATGCGCGTGGCGGAAAAAATCATCGAAAAGGAGAAAGACCATGTACGGAATTGATGTACTCATGAACGAACACGAACAGATCCTGCGCTTTACCGGGATCATTCGCCGCTATTTAGTCAAGGCATTGGAAGGGGAGGTTTTGTTTCAAGATGAAGTGCTTCCCATGATCGAATTTATTCGCAATTACTCCGACGCTCATCACCACGGAAAAGAAGAGGACATTCTCTTTCGCTATATGCTGTCGGATTTAGGCGATGTGGCGGAATATATCGTGCGCCAAGGCATGTTTGTCGAACACGATCAGGCGCGAAACATCGTGAGAAATTTAGACGAGGCGCGGCAAGTGTGGGAAGCTGATCCAACGGAAGAACATTTACTTGATGTCTTCGGGCTCATGTACAACTACGCCTTTTTGCTCGAGGCCCACGCCGAGCGTGAAAACGCCGTGGTCTATCCCTTTGCCGAAAGAAATTTAAGCGCCGAGCGTTTAGAGGCCGTGGATCGGGAGACGAAAGCATTTGAAACCGAACACGCGGCGCGCAGGGAAAACTACCTGAAGGAACTGGACCGTTGGGAAGGGCTTTTGGAAAATAAAAAGGCCTAAACAATTGACAGGAAGCCGGATATTTGATAGGATTACTCCGTAAACCAAATCCGGAAAACCGGAAAAAGCGGCTTGATACAAGCCCCTTTTTTATTGAGTTTATTTCCATTAATTTAGTCAGAGGAGGTGTGTGATGGCAGATCGCGTCACATTAGAATGCACAGAGTGCAAGCAAAGAAACTATGTCACGTACAAGAACAAGAAAAATACGCCTGAACGTATGGAAATCAAGAAGTATTGCAAATTCTGCAAGACTCATACGGTCCACAAGGAGACGAAGTAAGGAGAGATACGATGGCGCAAAAATCCACTACGCCGAAAGTTGAGGAAAAACAATCCTTGACGAAATATTTTCGCGGTGTCAAAAGGGAATTTAAACGGGTCGTATGGCCGACGAAAAAACAATTATTCCAATATAGCTTAATCGTTATTTTCGTAAGCATCGTCACCGCCCTGTTTCTTTACGCCGTTGACTTTGTCTTTAGCCACATTATGGGCCTGATTTTCGGCCTGTAAGAGGTATGGAGGATTTCAATTGACAGATGATTTAAATCGCACCCAGGGTGAAAACTCTCAGGAAGAAGCCCATTGGTATGTGATCCATACCTATTCCGGCCACGAAAACAAAGTCAAAGACAATATGGAATCCATGGTGAAAAATCAGGATCTCGGCGACATGATCTTTGATGTCCAGGTTCCCATGGAAGATTACGTCGAAGAAAAAGACGGCGTAAAGAAATTAAAGGAACGCAAAATGTTCCCTTCCTACGTCCTGGTAAAAATGATCATGAACGATAAATCCTGGTACGTCGTCAGAAATACCAGAGGCGTTACCGGCTTTGTCGGCCCGGGGAGCAAACCCATTCCCCTGTCCGACGAAGAAGTCAAGCACTTAGGCGTGACGAAAAAAGAAGCCCTGTCAGATACCTATGCCGTGGGCGATCGCGTCAAAGTTCTGACGGGACCCTTCGAAGATTTCGTCGGCATTGTCAAAGAGCTGGACGAGGAAAATCGCAAGGTGAAAGTCACCATTTCCATGTTCGGCCGCGACACATTGGTAGAATTGGATGTCAACCAATTAACCGAGGCATAAACGTAAGCACATTAAGAGTGGGAGGGAAACCCCGCAAAACCACATTAGGAGGTGTACTATGGCAAAGAAAGTCATAGCAATCGTTAAATTACAAATCCCCGCAGGCAAGGCAACGCCGGCACCGCCGGTCGGTACCGCCCTCGGGCCCCACGGCGTTAACATTATGGAATTTACCAAAGCATTTAACGCCAAGACGCAAGACCAAGCCGGTATGATCATTCCGGTTGTCATGACCGTCTACCAAGATCGTTCCTTTACCTTTATTACCAAGACCCCGCCGGCAGCCGTCTTAATTAAAAAAGCGGCAGGCATCGACAAGGCAAGCGGCGAACCCAACAAGAACAAAGTGGCCAAGATCACCAAAGATCAATGCCGCCAAATCGCCGAAACGAAAATGCCCGACTTAAACGCAGCCGATGTCGAAGCGGCCATGCGCATGATCGCCGGTACGGCACGCAGCATGGGCGTCGAAGTAGAAGGTTAGTGGGAGAAATTCCATTTCGTTTGAACCACAAGGAGGTTAAACATGCCTAAGAGAGGTAAAAAATATCAAGACAGTCTTAAACTCGTCGATCGTTCCAATCTCTACGATGTGAACGAAGCCATTGAATTGGTACAAAAGACCGCCGTCGCTAATTTCGATGAAACCATCGAGCTCGCCGTTCGTCTCGGCGTCGATCCCCGTCACGCCGACCAACAAGTTCGCGGCACCGTCGTCCTGCCCCACGGCACCGGCCGTACGGAACGCATCTTGGTCTTCGCTAAAGGCGAAAAGGCAAAAGAAGCCGAAGAAGCCGGCGCAGATTACGTCGGCGGCGAAGAGCTCATGAAGAAGATCCAAGACGAAAACTGGTTCGAATTCGATGTCGTCGTGGCAACACCCGACATGATGGGCGTCGTCGGTCGCATCGGTCGTATTTTAGGTCCCAAGGGCCTCATGCCGAACCCGAAGGCCGGCACCGTTACTTTTGAAGTAGCACAAGCCGTGCAAGAAATCAAAGCAGGTAAAGTTGAATACCGCGTCGACAAAGCGGCCATCATCAACGTACCCATCGGCAAGAAATCCTTCGGTACCGAAAAACTTACCGAAAACTTCAAAACCTTAATGTCTGCCATTATTCGTTCGAAACCGGCAGCAGCCAAAGGTCGCTACTTGCGCTCCGTCACCGTGGCTTCCACCATGGGCCCCGGGATCCGCGTAAACGGCTCTAAATTAATGGATTAACAAAATAAAAGATCGCGCTCGCCTCGGCGGGCGCTTTTCTTTTGCCAAAAGAACTGAAATCTTTGCAAAAGCTTAGATGCGCCGACTCTTTTTCTTTAGCGGCCTCTGCTATAATGAGAAAAAAGGGGGAGATGAAATGAAAAAAGGATTATTCGCCGCGCTTCTCTTGCTTTTTTTGGTGGGTTGCACGGCGCCGGCGTCGCGAACGATCGATCATGTGATCTTTTGCGGTCAGCTCTTGGACGCGTCGGATTACATAGAAAAAGACGGCAAGGCATTTATCGACGAAGAGGTGGTCATGGAAAAGGCCTGCTACCTGCCCGTGAAAGACGATAAAAATGTGTCCTTTAAAACCATATCGGAAAAAATCATTCAAATACCCATTCGAAAAGATACCGTCCTCCGTCAAGGCGACAAGCGCTACGTGAACATGGAAGAGGTCTTTGAATCGCAGAAAAAGACCGTCTGCTACGATGAAGAGAAACATCTTCTCGTCCTGGGAACCTTCGACCGGAAGGATTTGGCATACAGCGACATCACGCAAAAAGAAACCCTCACCGGTCCCGCCATTACCTGGGATTGGCCGGTAGACGGCATCGAAGGGGTGGAAGTGGTAAAGGGCAAGGGCAGCATCGCCTTTAAGTTTAAAGCCACCGGCGAAATTTTAGGCACCATTGAAGAAAATCCCGAGAACTTTCCGAAAAAAGATCAGCTCCTCTTAGGCGCGAAAGAGGGAAACTATTTGGTGGCCACTGTGAAAGAAAAAGAACCGCGAAAACAGGGCGAGGTGCCGAGCCGTCGCTCCTATGCCATCGACAGCATTATGTCCCTATTGACCTCGGTAAAAATGTAAAAAAATCTATGATAAAGACCGAAAAAGCATCTCTACGGAGGTGCTTTTTTTGTGCCGTTGAAAAGTAAAGATTGAAATTAGAATAACCCCCTGTTTACGGTGGGAAAAACCTTGTAATCATGGGGATAAATTGGCAATGAGAGGATATATCATTCCTTCTCCGTTAACGAAGGTTAACGCAAAAAAATACACCGAATCCATTGATAAATTATATCGGCTTAATTAACATAATGATAGGAAAAATCAGTTAGTTTCTATTTAACCATAGACAGAAGGAGGAACATGAATGAAACGACCTATCGCACTCTTGTTGGCTTTTTGTATGTTGCTGACAAGTTTTCCTGTAAGGAGCGTCCACGCCAATGGGGCGAAGGAAGTGCCTCAGGGCATCGTCTTCGATACATCAGAAGGGGCCTTGAAAATCGGATTTGCAGGCAGCGAGCCCAGCGAAGCGCAAAGCGATTGGATGCGAAGCATCACGTCGATTAAAATAAACAAGCAATTCTATTACTTAGAGGGCGCGTCGGCAGGCGAAATGAATTACACCTTTGACTTTGATGAAGACGAAGGAAAGATCATCATCGACAACCACGTCCTCGTCTTGCCGGAGAATCCCATTGAGATCACGGCGCAAGGTTATACATTCTATCGAGGTGTGATCAAAAACGAAAACATAAAGCAGATGGCAGATGGCCTGACGATCACATCCATTGAAACAGGAAAATCCGCCACAGATCCCATAGGAACTTACGTCGGTGTTCGATTAAAATACGATCATGACTCCAACGGCGGCGCATTAACTTACTTATTAAAAAACAATGTGGAGCGAGCCGTCATCGACGGCAAGACGCTGAACTTTACAGGCAGCGACAATTATCCCAATCTTCTTTGGCAAGGCGGCGTCTTCCGCACATGGGATAAGATGAAAGATGCGACGGCCATTGTCGAGAACTTCGGTAACAACGCCGCTCACGAATTTAAAATCATCATGAAAGACGGCTCGGAAGTCGTGAAGACGGAAGAAGGTTATGTGGACGAGAACAATGAACCTGCGCCCAATGAAAAACTCAGCCAAGTGAATACCGGGGGCATGGCAGCCGGTTTGGAAATCGACGGCGTGGGAACGCCTGAAAAATTAGGCAACGCTCTGATTCTTTCCAGCGATACGCCACAAGAAGAATGGCATGGCAAATACTTCCAAAACATTCGCTACATTCTCGTCGACGACAACCAAGGCAATGAGTTAAGACCGGGTTATTCAAACTTCTTTGTCGATGCAAAGAAAGACACGAGAGACCTTACGTTGCTTAACGGGAAGCTTGAATTTGCCATGACGGGCTTAAAATTATTGGACAACAAGCCTCACAAAATCGTCATCGGCTTTAAAGACGGAAACACCATTACCTACACCCAAGCGGGCTATGTAGCGCCGAAAGACATTAAATTCGATGTGAGGAAATACATCGAAAAGGAAGACAAAACGCAAAAACCGGAAACGGGCAATGAAAACACATTGGCTAAGCGCTTCCAAATCGATCGCATCGGTTTCTCTAAAAACTGGAAAAAGGAATACGACTACAGTACGCCTAAAATTTTCTTTAAAAACCTTCCGCCTAAATCAGATACGGCGGAAAGTACGGCATTGGAAGAAGCCATGAAGGAAGCCAGCTTCCAAGTTAATGGTGGAGAAAAAATTACCAATGTTCAAGGCTGGATCACACGAGGTATGACCGAATGTTTTGAAGCCTACTCGACTAGTGAGTATGGCGGACCGGCTTTAGGAGAGGCGTTAAAACAAGCAGGGGAAGATCCCCATATTGTGGTCACCTTCTCCGACGGTTCCGTCTGGGACAACAAACCCGGCGAAAGTGGAAAGGAAACGCCGGCGCCTGAAACCGGAAAGAAAGACGAGTACCCCATTCAAAACATCATCTTTAAAATCAATGGAACCTCGCCTCAATTGGAATTGGATTTCGGTTCGGCTCAAAAGGCAAACGAAGTCGGTAACGAAATTAAGACCATTAAAATCAACGGAAAAGCTTACGATAAATCGACCTTCGGTTACAGCAGGGTCACCGATCACTACATTTCCAACGACGAAGCCATTGCCAAAGCCCTTTACGGCAAGAGCGAAATCAAAGTGGAAATTACCTACAATGACGGCACCACGGCGACCAAAACCGTGACCATTACGCCGGTGGAAGATCCCAATGCGCCGAAACCGCAACCGGAAACGCCCAAGCTCGTCACCAAAGTGGATGCAGCCACAGGTGTTAAAGCGGAATATATGTCCGATGTCTTTGAAGAGGGAACGGAATTAAAAGTAAAAAAAGTCGATAAGGCGAAATTCTTTGAAACCTATAAAAACGCGGACAAGGAAATCGACAAAGCAGGGAACTTTACCGCCTACGACGTGTCCTTCGTAAAGAACGGAGTAAAGCAAGGCACCATTAAGAATGTGAAGCTTTTCTTCCCCGTAGGCGAGCACAACAAAACAAGCGTCGCGTTGTACCAAGCCTATACTTATGAAGACGACGACGATCAAATGCAAACGGGAACCGACAAAGTGAAACCGGAAGTGGAAGGCGACTTTATTACCTACTCCACCAACTCCTTTATCACCTACGCCATAACAAGCGACAAGATGATCAAAAAAACCGACGACGCTGCGAAGGTATCCGTTGAATACCCCAAGGGCGCCTTCAAAGACGGCACTGAACTGAAGGTCGTGGGTGTCGCAGGCGATCAATTTGTAAAAGATAATGAGGCGGTAAAAGCCGTTGCTGAAAAAGCGAAGAACGTCACGGCTTTTGACATCAGCTTCTTACTCAACGGCGAGAAACAACAACCTGCACGTAAAGTCAAAGTGACTCTTCCTCTCGGGGCCCACGACAAAGACAGCGTGAAAGTTTACCATTTCGATAAAGAGGGCGCAGCAGCACCGGAGCTTGTAAACGATGTAAAGATCCAAGGAAACAACATCGTCTTTGAAGCGGATAAATTCAGCTATTACTTTGTAACTTCCGGCGTAAGGGAAGAGGCCGGGGATACGCGAAAGCTTAATGAACGCTTCGCCATTGAAGCGGTGAAACTTGAAACCTCCAGCTACGGCTCGAAATCACTAAAGATCTACTTTAAAAACTATCCGAAGCAAGGGGAAAGAGAAGCACAAAAGGCTTTAGCCAAGGCCATAAAGGAAGCCACGTTTATCGTCAACGGCAGCGAGTCCGTTAAGAATGTGGAAGGCTACTGCTCTTACGGCAGCGTCAATGGTTTTGACGTCATTAGCGACAGCTTACAAGAAGCCATGGAAAAGGCGGGAGAAAATCCCCACATCAAAGTGGTCTTCTCCGACAGAAGCGAGTGGGAAAATAGAAAAGCCGACGAAGCGCCTCCCAAGACCGATAATTTCGATTTGACGGACAAGCTTCCCAACGGCGAATATACGATTCACTTCACACCGACCCGAGAAGGAAGCACGGAAGAATTTACCATGATTACCGGTTTCTTCGGCGATCGCGGTTTATTAAAAGTCGAAGACGGAAAAATGTTCTTATCACTACGTGCAAAATCCAGCGAAAAAAATATGTTGGATTTAGCCATGAAATTAGGTGACACATTTAAATCCGGCACGAGAAAAACCGAAGGATTAGATCAAGGCCAAGCTATTTTCACTTTCGAAATTAAGGACTTGGATAAAGCACAAAAACTGGCAGCTCTCGTCGATATTATGGGCGGCAAAAAAGATCAATTCGGTCAGTTCGATAAGTACACGAAGGCCGACCTCCACTTTAAAGCCCCCATTAAAAAAGGCTTTACAGGCTACGACGATCCCACGGATCCCGAAGCACAAAAGAAGAGAAACGCCGACAATCTCACTTTGAAGCTTTTAGATGCCGGCGTAAAGGACTTGAACAATGACGGCAAGCTTTCCCCTGAAGAATTGAGTAAGGCGACGGGCCATCTGGATCTTTCCGGAGAAAAAATTGCCAAGACGCCGGATATTTCCATGTTGAAGGATCTCGGCCCCGGCGTTACGGGCATCGAGCTTTCAAGCAACGACATTACCGAAATTCCCGTAGGGCTTTTCGACAAGATGACGGGCATTACCCATATAAATATTTACGGAAACAAGCTCGAATCCCTTCCCAAGGGCATTTTCGATAACAACGAAAATCTCTCCACCTTATGGATGTCCGGGAATAAGTTGAAAGACTTAGACAAAGATTTACTGGCGAAAAACAAGAGAATCAAAGAGGTCGACCTGTCCAATAACGGCATTGAAAAAATACCGGAGGGCTTCTTGAAAGATGCAAGTCGTTTGGAAACCTTCTATGCTTCCGAAAACGAATTGACCACCCTAAACGGCGTTTTGGCAGACAACTATCGACGTTTAAGAGTCATTAATGTTAATGGCAATCAATTGACGTCCTTGCCGGAAGCATTCGGAAGCTATCATTCCTTGGAAGAACTTCGAGCCAACAACAACAAGCTGAAGGCTCTTCCCAAGACCATGGATAAACTAAACCGATTGGTCATCCTCGATTTGGAAAACAATGCGATTGAATCATTACCGGAAAGTCTATGGTTGAGACTTGCGGACAATGCCAACAAATACGCCACGAAATATCCGAATTTAATCGTCAAGGGCAATCTGTTGAAAGACATTCCCTTCGAAAAGATTGCGGAAAAAGCCAGCGGTCAACGGGTGCGCTTCAACAAATTCGACGTATCCTGCAACTACTTGAAATCCACGTTGACAGGCGACGAATTGGCCATCATTAGAAAAGCAGGCGTCATCATTAAAGACACCCACGACAATTATTATCAACCGCAACGTAGCGCCATCAATGCGCAAGTAAGCTATGCAGAGGGCAAAGTAAAGGTAAGCCAAGACTTGGATTTACTTCAAATGTTCTACTGGAATAGCGGCGACATTAACGATTGGAAATTCTTCAAGAGTCCCGGTGAATACAAGGCCTTTGTTGAAAACACCATTTATAAGAAGTACGGTATTCGCACAGGCAACGACCAATTAGGCATTGCACAAGTCTTAGATAAAGACGGATGGGATTGGAAGATCCAAAACATCATCGAAACGGTCGACGGAGAGAAGGCCACAGTCGTCTATAACGGTTTTGTAAAGAACAAGGGGCACAACGATGTTGAATCGGAAATTGATCCGGTGGACAGCTTAAACCCCGTCATTGAAGCTCAATTGGATCCCGGAGCAAACTACAAACTGACCCGTCGCCTATTGCTTTCGAAGAATAATTTCGAAACGGAATTTAGCTACACCCTGGAGTTTAAAACCCCTGAAGCGGCTGCCCACGATGGTCTCGCCAAGGTAAAGGATGCCTTAAGGGCAGCCATTGAAGCGGCAGAAGCGAAGCTCAACGACGGCAAAGAGTACACCGAGGAAACCGAGCAAGCAGCAAGGGAAAAGATAGCGGCAGGGAAAGAAGCTTTAAAAGGCAGTGATGCAGCGGCCATGAACAAGGCGAAAATTGATCTTGAACATGCCGTGAAGGCCCTTAAAGAAAAGCCGAAAGCAAGCCAAGAAGACGAAAAACTTAAAGAAGCGAAAGGGGCTTTAACCAAGGCCATTGAAGCCGCAGAAGCCAAGCTGAAAGACGGCAAAGACTATACTGCTGACAGTAAGAAAGCGGTAGAAGAAAAAGTGGCAGCTGCTAAAGAAGCATTAAAAGGAAACGATGCCGAAGCCATGAACGCGGCGAAAGCTAATCTTGAAAATGCTGTGAAGGCTCTTAAAGAAAAGGAAGTTGTTCCACAAGAAGATGCGAAGCTTAAAGAAGCGAAAGCGGCTTTAACCAAGGCTATTGAAGTGGCAAAAGCTAAATTGAAGGACGGCAAGACCTACACGGCTGAAACGAAAACGGCTGTGGAAAAGGCCATTAACCAAGCGGAAAAAGATGTAGCGGGAAGGGACACAGCGGCCATGAACAAGGCGAAAGCCGATCTTGAAAAAGCGGTGGCAGGCTTAAAAGAAGCACAAAAGCCGACGCCGCAGCCGACGCCGCAACCGCAACCGACGCCTCAACCGAAGCCATCACAAGATAAGAAAGACAAGTCTAGTGGTTCCTCTTCCGTTTGGATCGGGCACAGACCTGGCGGAAATTCTCAATCCGCTCCGACGAAAGCTCAGGAAAGCAAATCGGTTGAAAAACCGAAGACGACGGAAACAAAACCCGGTTTTACGGTTCACGTGCTCCAAGAAGCCTATGTCAAAGGTTATCCCGACGGAAGCTTTAAACCGAATCAAAAAGTGATTCGTTCGGAAATCGCCACCATGCTGGCGCGTTTTATAAGTGTAAGCGGCGATTTGCAAAAAGCCCTCGCAGACATTCGCACCACGGACTGGTATTTCGACAGCTTTAAAACCTTAATCAATGCAGGCATTATCACCGGCTACGGCGACGGCACTTACCGTCCCAATGAAGGTGTAACCAGGGCCCAAGCGGTTACTATGATCGCCAGATTAAAAGGTCTTCAACCGAAACAAGGCGGATTTAAAGATGTTCCCGCAAACGCATGGTATGCAGGTTATGCCGGAGCCGCTCAAGAAGCGGGCATCGTCGTCGGCTACGAAGACGGATCCTTTGGCGGAGACCGCGTCATTACCCGTGCGGAAATTATCGCCATAATCAACCGCGCGTTCAATATTCCCAAGAAACAATCCCGGAAGGCGTTCAGCGATTTGCCACAAAACCACTGGGCTTACGAGGACATTCAAAAAGCTGCAAACTAAATACGGAGAAAGTAAGAAAGAGAGGATGCTCATCCAATGAGTAAACAAGGAGTTCGTATCAGACGATTTGTCATACCTGTGGTATTAAGTTTCTTAATGCTCTTTACAGCGATGATAAGTCCCAGCTTTGCAGCCGCTCCCGAGGGGGCGGCCAAAGCTGCCTCCTTTGGCGACAAAGATCCATCGGAAAAAATCACCTTACTCGTGGCGCTGAAAGAGCGCAAGCGAGAAAAAAGAACGGGATTACCGTCGGTGGATGCCGAAGATTTAAATACAAGAGAAAATATTCGCGCACAAGTGGCCTATGCCCGCGCGGCACGAGAAACTTTTTACAATAACTTAAAGTCGGCCAAAATCCATTACGAAGTGGTGGAAACCTACGACGTGGCCTATACCGGCGTCGCTCTGGAAGTGCAGCGGAAAGAAATTCCCGCCATTGAAAAAATGGCGGACGTCGCCTCTGTGGAAATTTCCCAACAGTTTAAGGCGCCGAAAAAACCCATCATGCCCCGCTCCTTCGGGAAGACGGACACCTCGTCCAATAATATGGTGGAAGCAGACAAGGCGTGGAAAAAAAGCTACGCCGGAAAAGGCAGTGTCATCGCCGTCATCGACTCCGGCGTGGATCCTTACCACGAAGCCATGAAGCTCAGCGACCCGGGCAGTGGTCGAATCAAAAGCCAAGGCGAAGTGAAGAAGTTGATCGACGACTTGGATATCGCTCGCGGCGAGTATTTCAGCTCGAAGATTCCTTTCGGCTATAACTACGCCAACAAATCCACCTCCATCAAAGAATTTGATCCCATGAGCCACGGCATGCACGTCTCCGGCATTGTGGCAGGGAACAGCAAAAAAATTCAAGGGGTGGCGCCGGAAGCACAAATCGTCTTTATGCGCGTTTTCGGCGGCGGCGTCTTCGGTGGCGGCACCACGGCGGAAATTTATACCAAGGCCATTGACGACGCCATTAAACTGGGCGTGGATTCCATGAACATCAGCATCGGCTCCCCTGCAGGTACGGAAGATTACGTCTTCCCCAACACCGTGCTCGCCCTTGAAAAAGCGAAGCAAGCGGGGATTCTCGTGGCCATTGCGGCGGGGAACAATGGATTCTTCGGTTATTCCCCCGGCTCAAATGCCAAGCCGAAAGCGGAAAATCCGGATATCGGCATGTTGGCCGACCCCTCTGTCAGCCCCAATTCTCTTTCCGTAGCCTCCATTCAAAACATGCAGGTGGCTAAAAAAGGCATTCAAATTAAGGGCGACGACCGCGTGTTAAGTTTCCAACCGACGACCAATGGGAAGGTAACGGATCAATGGGTTTCCCTAAAAGATTGCGGTTACGGGCGGCCCGATGATTTTAAAGAACAGGGCGATAAAAGCACCTACGCTCTAATCGAGCGCGGCGAGCCGGGCCCTGTTGCCGGCGATCCCCTTTCCTTTACGGATAAGATCAACAACGCCAGGGACAAGGGCTATGCAGGCGTTATTATTTACGATAACGAGCCGAATATGCCTTTGATTCAAGTGGAAGCGCCGGGGACGACGATTCCCGCGGCCTTCGTTACGCGTAAAGACGGCCTCTATTTAAAGGACGTCGTCGCAAGAAATTCCCAAGCGCAAATTCGTTTTAACGACGAATATATCTACAGCCTAAGCGAAGACGGCGGCCAACCGTCGGAATTTTCCTCCTGGGGCTTGACGCCCAATGGCAATTTGAAGCCGGACATTGCGGCACCGGGCGGCGGCATTCTTTCTTCATTAAATGACAATCAATACGGCGTCATGGACGGTACTTCCATGGCGGCACCCCACGTCGCCGGCGGCGTGGCCCTTGTGAAACGACGGGTAGAGAAAGACTTCCCCGATATTCACGGTGATAAGAAGTATGATCTCATTAAAAAACTTTTAATGTCTACGGCGCAACCTTACAAATACAAGGACTCCGGCGCCTATGCATCGCCCCGCCAACAAGGCTCCGGGCTTATGCAAGTGGATAAAGCGATTACGGCCACCGCCTTTATCGAAGGATCCCACGGTTTAACCTCCATAAACTTAGGCAAAAACTTAAGCGGAGACAAGGTCACCGTGCCTTTTAAAATCGTCAATTTGTCCGATGAGGCGAAGACCTACACCTATTACGGCGTGTTAAATACGGACAAAGTCGAAGGCGGCAAGATTCTCTTGCGTCCCGAAAAAATTTCCGAAAGCGAAAAGAAAACCGTCACCGTAGGTGCACACGAAGCCATGGAATTAACGGTGGAACTTCCCGTAAGGGGGCTGGATAAGCTGGAGCAAACCATGCCTAACGGCTTCTTCCTGGAAGGTTTTGTCTTCTGCGAAGAACAAGGCGGCGTGAATTTGTCGGCTCCCTTTGTGGGATTCCACGGCAATTTCGACAAGCTGGAAGTGGCGGAAACGCCCCTTTACGATTTAGTGAAGGCAGGGAAGCGCTCCTACTACTACGACAAAGGCGGCGAAGACGATTACTACGGCACCAATATCGGCGGCGAAATCGACAAAAACCTCATCGTATTGGGTGCGCAAGCAAAATCGACGAAGGCAAATCCGATTTTTGATAAAGAAAAGATCGCCTTCTCGCCCAACGGCGACGGACGCGTGGACAAAGCTATTTTCATGGCGACCTTCCTGAGAAATTTCGGCGGCGTCGAAATCGCCATTAGAGATCATCAAGGCAAGCTCGTTTATTACAGCAAAAATCCGGAAGACCACGGTGTGAAAAACTTCTTCGTGGATCCGAGAGTTGGAAATATGTTTGCCAATAATATGATGACCACCAAGCCCCACTGGCAATGGAGCGGCAACGATTTATCGGGCACGCCCCTTCCCGACGGAAAATACTACATGACGGTAAAAGTCGCCGCCGCTGGAAAATCCATCGGCGCAGACAGCCAAGTCATGGAATTTCCCATTACCATGGACAGAGTGTATCCCCGCGTGAAGAAGGCATACTTTAACGGAGACAAGAGCACCTACACCGTCGAATCCATCGAGGAAAACGGCTCCGGCATTTTATCCGTGCTTTTGAAAAAAGGCAAAGACAGCATCGAGCCCAAGGTGGAAAACGGAAAATATGTTTTCGACTTAAAAAATATAAAGATCGACGATTACGAAGTGGAAATCAACGACCAAGCTCGCAACGATTTGCACTATCCCCTGGCGAGCGGCGAACGTACCGGTGGCGAACGAAGCGTGCGCATCAAGGCATTGACGGGCAACGATCCCGTGCCGGCAGAAGCCTTTACCTGGACGGTACAAAGTCCGGAGGGAAAAATCGAAGACCCCAACAATCTTTCTCCCGGCAAACACGTACTTGTGGTCAATGTAAAAGACGGAAACTACAAATTAATCGGCGAGAAAACCCGGGAATTTGAAATCCGACAAGACGAACTTGTTAAAGAGCTGGAAGTACGTTTCGAATCCGTGGACACGGCAGAAGTTCATATCAGTTTGACGAATCCGGACAATGCGAATGTCTCCCTACTGGTAAAAAGTAAAGACGTGGAAGGTCAGGAATATGTACCGACCATTGTCAACCCCGGCCTTCAAACCATCAAGTTGCCCTTAGGCAACTACACCATCGATGTTAGCGGCATTCAGAAAGGCTATTACGCTATGGTCGACGGCGGCGAAGATTTTACCGTCGACAGTCAAAAGCTGCTGACGAAGAACGTGAACGTTCGCAGCATCGAAAGCAAAGAACTAAATGTTCGCTTAAAACGCAATGGCTATGAGGGTGCCCTACGCTTAAAGTTAATCGGTCAAGACGTGTACCGAACGGAGCAAAACATTGAATTTGCACCGGGACAAACTGAAAAGAACGTGCGTCTTGATTTCATCCCCTCCAATGTAGAGCTCCAAGATATGGAAGACGGCTATTACGGATTGGCGAAGCGTTCCAAAACATGGGCTGCCAATGCGAATGCAAGTGCTTGGAGCGTCACCCTTACGCCCCTTGAGGAAAAAGATCCCAATTACGTCGATAAGAACGCACTTCGCGCACTATTGGCCAAGACTCGTGAAGTCGTGGCCAACAAGTCGGAATACGCCATGGAGACGGAAGAAGATATTCGCAATTGGAAGTACATCGACCTCTACCTGCCTATGGCGGAACAAACTTTAGCCAACGACAAGGCAAGTCAAGACGACGTAGACAAGGTGTGCAACAATTTAAGAGATGGCCTCAGCAAGCTGCGCAAAAAAGGCGAATCTCGCTTCGATCAATCGAAATTAGAGAAGGCCATTAAACGGACGGAAGGCTTAAAGGCCAATGACTATACCGATGAATCCTGGAAAGAAGTTGAGAAAGCCCTAAAAGATGCGAAAGTCATCCTTCAAAAACCCGACGGGAAAAAGAATCAAGACGTGGTGGATATTGCCGCCATGGATCTGAATGAGGCCCTTGACGGATTGAAACGAAAAGACGATGCGGCTTTAGTAGACAAAAAAGTATTGGAAGACGCGTTGAAAGCTTACAGAGAGGCCCAATACAAGGCAGAGGATTATACGCCGGAATCCTTCGACCGCTTGGAATTGGCAGTGGAAGCGGCAGAAGAAATCTTCAATCGCCCCTTCCCCGCCCAAGAAGATGTCAATGCCGCGGCACAGGAATTAACCGATGCCATGGCGAAACTTCACTCCGTTACGGGCAAGAAGGAGCGGGAAGCTGAACGCGAAGCGTTGAAACAAGAACTTTTGGCGGCGCGCGAGCTGAAAAAAAGCGATTATACGCCAAAAACCTGGTTGCAATTGCAAGAGCGCATCGTCTTCGTACAAAAGATTGCCGATGACGAAAATTCCAGTTTGGACAGTTTGAAACACGGACGGAAGACCTTAAAAGAAGCCATCGATCTTTTGGAAAAACCCTCGCAAGAAGTGGAAAAAACGGAAATCTACGAACTTCCCTTTAGAGCCCTTCACGCAAGCAAGGATCAGGAATCGATGGCCGCCGGCGTCTTCAAATCCCCTGCGAAGGTGATTAAGACAACGGACAAAGAAGGCAAGGTTCATTACCGTGTCGTCGTCAACTGCAAAGTTCTTCCATTTGGGAACACGGAAGGTCATTTAAAAGACATTCTCTTTGCTTCCTCCGACGGGGAAGGCAAAGTGGACGCCATGCCCGTCATCGACAAAGTGACCGATGCCATGGGCGACTTAAGCTCGTTCACCATCGACATGGACAAAGACCCTCGTCCGGAACATTTCGTAAAAGTAAAATACGTCATCGGTAACGGACCGGGCTTTAACGAAGATATCATGCGTTTAAGCTATGATATCGCTAACATGAAGAAGATCGAAGAATCGGAAGAAAAACCGCCGAAGGTGGACGACGGCCTTGAAAAAGCAAAAACGGCTTTGAAGGAGGCCATTGAAAAAGCGGAAGCAAAACTTGCCGCCCCATCGTACACGGCGGAATCGAAAGCCAAGCTTGAAGAGGCCATTCATTCGGCCAAGGTAGCATTAGAAGGCGACGATGCATCGGCCATGGACCTGGCAGTAACGTCTGTTTACAACGCCATGGATCAATTGGTAAAAGAAACGCCGAAGCCTGAGCCGACACCGGATGTGCCGACGCCGAAGCCGACGCCTGATGTGCCGACACCGAGGCCGAATCCTCAGCCCAATGTGCCGACACCGAAGCCGAATCCCGTTCCGAAACCGAATCCTTGGCCTCGCCAAGAGCCGAGAGGCGAATCGCCCGCGCCTTCTTATCGCCCGAGCCATCAAGCATCGGCGCCTGAGGTAAAACAAGCGGAGGCAAAGAAGGAAGCGCCGAAGCTTACGGAGCAAAAAGCCCACAGCTTTACGGTGAAAGCGCCTGAAAAAGCGTATGTAAAAGGCTTCCCCGATGGCAGCTTTAAGCCGAACAAGGAAGTGACCCGCGGGGAAGTGGCTCAAATTTTGAATCAATTCATTCAAAACAGCGACGCCTATCGCCTGCCGAAAGATGTAAGCGGCAGTGAATGGTACGGAAATAGCGTGGCTCGACTCTACGGCCTGTCCATTTTAAACGGCTACAACGACGGCAATTTGCGACCGGAAGGAAGCATGACCCGCGCGGAACTTGCGGCCATCATGACCCGCGTCTTAAATCTAAAGGTGGACAACGCCCGCTTTAACGACGTGAAAGGCAGTGCATGGTACAACGGCTACGTCGGCGCCGTGCAAAATGCTGGAATCATTCAAGGCTACCCCGACGGCACCTTTGGCGGCGAGCGCACGGTCACCCGCGCGGAGTTGGTCGTCATTGTAAATCGCGCCTTTAAGGTCGTCGGAAGACCCGGAACGATGCAATTTAATGATGTTGACGCCAATCACTGGGCCTATAAAGAAATTCAAAAGGCAGCCAATTAACCATGGAGGGGTGCGGATGATTCCGCATTCCTTTCCATGATTAAAAAATGATTGAACGCAGGGCAAGAAAAACTTACAATGAAAAGGTGTATGAAATGATAAAACATATCAATGATTTCATTGGAAGGATGACGCAATGACGGATTTACGTTTAACAGAACAACAACAAAATTATTTGCTTTGCTTTACCGACGAGCATCCCAGTCGCACGATTATTGACTTAAGTCAAATCTTTGCGTGTTCCAGGCCCAATGCAAAGAAAATGCTGGACCGCATGGTGAAGGCGGGGATTTTGTATAAGCAGAAAAATGACTACTACGTCACCGAAATCGGCACGTTGATTAAAGACAAATTGGAGCGGGAAAAGCAATTGCTTGCCCTAACCATGCAGGGTATTTTCGGCATTGAAGAAGATCGGGCCACGATCTTCTCCTCGCAGCTGATCGGTAAGGGAGAGAATTGCATCGCCTGTTTCCTGTCGCAAAAATCGAAGCTCTTCGAGCATTTGCCGGATCCCGGAGAAAAGGTGGACGGAGATTTTCTTCTCGAGATTTTGGATAAGAAAACCTATCCCGTGCACCTGACGATTTTTCAGCAACATGTGGACGAGGCGGAATCGGCGATTCGCCCGTCCATGGCCAATAAGGTTTTCGAAAACACGGCGGAGCTCGTCATCGGCGACTCGCCCCACGTGGTATTCACCACCCGTCCTCTAAAAAAAGAGCACAAAGGGCATATGAAACACGGTGCGGTCAAAGAGTTGGTCTACCAAAAAGACGGAGAGAGCCACGCCATTGCCTTTAAAGACCGACGGGCGGAAATTCCCTTGGATGTTTTCGGCCAGTGGACCTATTTAGGCGGCGGCGTGCTGATCGCCTACACTTGGTTCCGCTCCTATGCGGCGGTGAATTTTTCCGGCCACCGAGCCGAAGCGAATTATCTCTTGGTCTTAAATCTTGCACAGTGTTAATGAAAGGAGTGGATTGTTGAAAATACTATTTATGATTCTGGGCTTTCTCTTTACGGGAATCGGCCTCATCGGCGTGTATCTGCCGGTGCTTCCCACGACGCCCTTTTTGATTTTGGCGGCGGCGTGTTTCGCGCGGGGCTCGGAAAAATTTCACAGATGGCTCACGGAATTGCCCCTCTATCGAGAAAATGTCGAGCCCTTGCTTGAGGGAAAGGGCATGACGAAGGAGAAGAAGTGCAAATTTCTGGCGCTGATTACTTTTCTTCTCGCTGTTTGTTTCGTGGTGGTTCCCGTAAAACACGCCCGCATGGCCCTGGCCCTGGTGCTGGTGCTTCACTACTACATTTTTTTGAAGCGCATCCCTACGCAGTCGGCGGCAACTGCAGAGGAATAGGATTTTAAAGGATGGGGACATGAAACGATATAAATTCATACTTCTGCTTGTCCTCGCCATTTTACTTATTCCCGGCGGCGCATGGGCGAGCGGGAGCACAGTGAAAGTGATGCTTTTAAAGAAGACGGAAGACGTCCCTTCCATGGCGCAAAAGGCGTTAAAGCCGGAGGCGAAATGGATTGAAAAAGGCAATGAACATCTGCTCACCCTGGAATTTTTGCCCTTGGACTTTATGGGTACCCGCGGCTATTTAGGCGAAGTCACCGTAGAGGGTCAAAGCGTTCAGGTGGCGGATTACTACAAGGATTACGACGGCTACAACGACCCGCAAAAGGGAAGCGATCCCCGAGTGAAGGGCAAGTTTTACCCGAAGACCGTCACCTTTTCCGTGGATCCCAATCGCGCCATTTACGACTTGAAGTTTTATGTGCCGGTTATGGGAGAAATGGGTTTTGGCGAGCAGGAGGCCCGTTTAAAAATCGACTGGCCGCACAAGGGCGGCGAAAAGACGGAGCCTGCGGCGAATAAAAACACGCCCCCTTTGACCCCGTCGGCGCCACTTGATTTCGAAGATGGTTTGTATGCCCTCGATGTGGCTCTGTGGCACGAAACGGAAGATAAGCCTTCCATGGGCAATGGCGCCCTGGATCCGAAGGCGGAGCTTTTCGTTAAAGACGGAAAAGGAACCTTGTTTTTAGGCACGAAGACGTTAAAAGTTTCGAATATACAGGCCTCGTTGAGTCGCGTGTTTTATGAAACCGACGAGGGATTTTCCGCGGCAGCCCCTCTCTGCTTCGATCTGAAGCCGGAGAATGAGCCGCTCCCTCGTCCGCGAATCTTTGCCCTGCCCCTCGAGGAAAAGAAGGCCATGATTCGACTGAAGGTGGATCCGAAAGTGGCCCCGATGGGAGATGAGCCTTTAAACGCGCGATTAAAATTGGATTTTCAAAGCGTGAAAAAAATCGAGGCCGACGAAAACACCTTGGCCCATCGGGCGGAGGTGGGACCGAAGAAGCCTTCTTTTGCCCAAGCCCATCGCTACGCGGACAAAGGCGTGGTGCTCTCTGTGCCTGAGGGCGCCTTTAGCGAAGGATTTGAATTTTACGCCAACGCCCTTAACGGGCGTGACCTTCAAACCGCACTCGGAAAGCTCAATCTTCCTGCGGGAACCAAGGCGTACAATCTGGCCTGCCGAAAGCCCGTTGAAAGGATTCCGAAAGATTACACCGGCTCGGTTCAAGCCTTGGGAACCAATCTTTCGCCGCAAAAGCCCGTGGCGGCAGCCATTCCCTTTCAAGGGGCCGTGGCGGAGATTTACAACGAAAAAGGGGAGAAGCTTCCGTCAAAAATAAAAGAGGGAAGCATTCATTTCACGACGAAAAGCTTGGGCACATTCTTCATCAAAACGGCGAAAACCCCTTCAAAGCCCGTCACAAGCAGTGGCCTGAAGATGAAGCCACAGGCAAAGCAGAAGGCCGTGAAGCCGCCGAAGGGACAGGGGCCGAAGCATGTAAAATCGACTGCCCCGCCCCCTGCAACATCGACGAGTGCGCCCACGGCTGCAAGTTCGTCGACACCTGAGTATTCAACGGCGGATGGGGACGCACCGGCTTTTGCAGAAGGCGCCTATGATGTAGGCGAGGAGGCTGTGGCCGAGGAAAGCACCCAAAAGGCGCCCTTGGACGAAGAAGACATGCAAGAGAAAGAGAGGCCGGGTCTGATTATTTTTTGTTTGACGATTATCTTCGCCGCCCTGGGAGGTGGCGCATACATGACGAGAAAGTATTACCGCATGTATATGGACGAATTGATCTATGAAGCGGAAAGAGAGAGGGAGAGCCGATGAAAAAGTTATTTTCTCTTCTTCTGGCCTTGCTGCTCTTCGTTCCGGGCATCGGCTTTGCCGAAAGTCCTTCCATTGTAGAAATGCATGCCGCTTACAGCCACCCGGTTACCGGGGCCATTGAAGATGCGGGGAAAAACGAAGGCATCGGCCAAGGCATGGCGGAGGGCGTACTTGACCCACAAGCCCTTTACGAGGAAGTGGGCGAAAAACACCTTTTAACCATTCGCCTCCACATGATGGACAATGTGTCTAAAGTAAGCATTGCCGCGCAAAAACGCGGCGCGAGCGGATTCAGCAATGTGTCTTACGACTCGCCTCAAGGCGGCGGGGAGTGGAAAGATTTTCGCTTTCAGCTGCCGGCGAAGGATTGTGTGATTCGCCTGAGTCTGTTTATCGACGCCATGGGGCGGGAAGTGGTTTTCTACGGCGACATGGGAAATAGGACGCCGGGGAATACGGATTTCGTCTTGTCGCAAGGCGCGGCCCAAAAGCCCCCAACGGAACAATCGCCACCGGCAAAAAGTGCAGTCGGCGCCAAAGCGAAAGTCGACGGCGCATCTCCGGCTGCTGCGGCGGCCCAAACCCCGTCCCCTGTGGCAAAAAGTCCGACGGCAGAGGCAGCCGGTTCCGAAAAAGCTGCCCCAACCCACGGCGGTGCCTCGGGCCTCGGCGATACGGAAAGCGACATCGGTTACGAACACGGTCTTTTAACGGAAGATTCGCCGGAGATAAAATCCCTTGAAGGCGGCGCAACCGTCGAGGGCGACAAAACCGAAGCGCCAAAGAAAAAAGCCCCTTGGGGGCCTGCGACGCGAATTGTTTTTGCATCCATGATGGCGATTTTGGTCTTTGTGACTTGCGGCGCCCTGGCGGCCGGCGGCCTGTTCTATGTTTTGGCACAGAAAAAGCGCCTGCTCAATGAATTAAGAGAGGAAGATGACGATGAAGACTTCAGTTTTGAAGATTTTTAGCATCGCTTTCATCCTCGTTCTGCTTACCGGCTGCGTGAACCAAAAAGAAAAGCAACAAAAGCGAATCGACGGCGATCACGCCCGCATCATCACCACATCGGCGGCTTGTGCCGACATCATGGACAAGCTGGATGTGGACCTCGTCGCCATTGCGGAATCGCAATTGCAACCGCCGCCGGAGCGTTACAAAAACCTTCCCACCATCGGAATGGCCATGAGCCCGGATATGGAAAAAATTTCCTCCATGAATCCGGACTACGTTTTTTCCCCGGCGAGCCTCATGCCCGACCTCTTGCCAAAGTATCAGGCGGCGGGCATCCACTTCGGCTTCGTGAATTTATCCAATGTGCCGGGGATGTATCGCTCCATCGAGGACTTGGGCCGTCTTTTAAATCGAGAAAAAGAAGCGGAGGTTCTCGTAAAAGATTACGAAGACTTCATGAAGGATTTCAAATCGCGAAACAAAGGGCCCGCCCCCCGCGTCTTGATCCTCATGGGCCTTCCCGGATCCTATGTGGTGGCGACGGACAAATCCTATGTGGGCAGCTTGGTCAAGCTGGCCGGGGGCGAAAATGTCTATCCCGATGAAGATCAGCAGTTTTTAACGGTGAACACGGAAGATATGTTGGAAAAAGATCCGGACATCATCCTCCGAACGGCCCACGCCATGCCCGAGAAGGTGCACGAAATGTTTCAAGACGAATTTAAAACCAACGATGTGTGGAAACACTTCCGCGCCGTAAAGGAGGACAAGGTGTTTGACCTTAACACGAAGCTATTTGGTATGAGCGCCAATTTTTCCTACAAAGAGGCGCTGGGAGATTTAGAAAAGGTGTTCTATGGACAAGGGAATTGACGAATTAAAACAAAAAGTACGCAGGCGATGGATTTCCTTCGCCGCAGTGGCCGTCCTCCTCATCGTGGTCTTTTTCTTCTCCCTGACGGCAGGCTCTTTAAAATTAGGCGTGGGTCAAATCCTGCGGGGGCTTTTCGTCTCCTACGACGGAGACGTGGCGCGGATTTACGATTTGCGCTTCCCGCGTGTGTTTATCGCCATCTTGGCCGGTGCGGCCCTGGCCACATCGGGAACCCTTTTGCAGGCAGTGATGAAAAATCCCTTAACGGATCCCGGGATCATCGGCATTTCCGCGGCGGCAAACTTCGTGAATTCCATGGTTCTGGCTTTATCCCCTGCCCTTTTGGGCTTCTCGCCCCTGTTTTCCATCGCCGGCGGCCTTTTCGCCTACTTTTTGATCTACACCCTGGCATGGGACGGCGGCGTGCGGCCCACGCGATTGATTCTCGTGGGCGTGGCGCTGAACATGACCTTTATCGGCATCGGCGAAGGCATAAAATCCGTCATGGGACGAAATTTAAGCGCTACCCAGGCCATTATCGAAGGGAATGTGGCGCAAAAAACCTGGAGCGATGTGCATATTCTGTGCCTATACGTAATTGTCTTTTTGATCGTGTCCCTGTTTACCATCCGCTCCCTGAATCTATTGAGCCTGGAAGATAAAACCGCGCGGGCCCTGGGCGTGCGCGTGGATCGCGACCGCTTTATCGTGGCCCTCATCGCCATTATTTTGGCGTCGGTCACCACATCGGTGGCGGGGGTCATCGGCTTTTTGGGCCTTATCGTGCCCCACATCGGCCGGGTTCTCGTCGGGGGCGATCACAAATACCTCTTGCCCTTTAATATGCTCCTCGGCAGTTTGATCTTGCTTCTGTCGGACACGGTGGGGCGCATCGCGGCCTATCCCTACGAAATACCGGCGGCGGTGATTATGGCCGTCTTCGGTGGGCCCTTCTTTATCGCATTGTTGAAGCTGGGAGGCGAAAACTATGGAGATTAAAAACCTAAGCTACGCCTACACCAAGGGCCATTTGATTTTAAACAAGCTCAATTTAAAAGTGACACCCGGCGCCATTACCACCCTTATGGGCGCCAACGGCTCGGGAAAATCCACCCTTTTAAAAATTATGAGCCGCCAAATGAAGCCGAGCCGCGGCCGGGTGCTTTTGCACGGAAAAGATATCTTCTCCTATCCGCCGAAAGACTACGCCCGCGAGCTTGGCATCGTGCATCAACAAAATCGCATCATCGGCGATTTAAAGGTGAAAGACTACGTTTCCTACGGCAGAAACCCCTACTTAAAGCCCCTGCAGAAGTATTCGGCGGAGGACATGGAAGAAATCGAGCGGGCCATGGAAATGACCGGCATCACGGAATTGGGGCAAAGGGAAATCAGAACCCTGTCCGGCGGGCAGAAGCAGCGGGTGTTTATCGCCATGGCTTTGGCGCAGTGCTCCGATATTCTTCTGCTGGACGAGCCCACTACCTATTTGGACATTAAGTATCAGCTGGAAATATTGCGTCTGGTAAAGAAGATCAACGAAGAGCGCAACACCACCATCGTCATGGTGCTCCACGATATTATGCAAGCCATTAATTACTCCGATGAAGTCATCGGCATGTACCACGGCAAAATCGTCTACCAAGGCGATCCCAAGGAGGTGCTGAACAGCCGCGTGATCAGCAAACTCTACGACACGGAGCTGGAGCTGATCGAGGTCGGCGGCGCGTCCATTGTAAAACCCAAGGAGGATTAGATGAAAGGATTTATAGCCTACTCGTCGAAGACGGGAAACACAAAGCGCATGGCACAGTACCTGTACGACGCGCTGAAAGAAAATCGGGATTTGGTCCTTTTGGATTTAAAGGACAAGCCGGATCTGTCGGGATACGACTACGGCCTTCTCGGCGGCTGGTGCGATCGGGCCTTGCCCGACAAGGCGGTGATGAAAGCTTTGGAGCGCGCGCCGAAAAAACTGGGTCTTTTTCTGACCTTGGGCGCCATGCCCGATTCCGAACACGGGGCGCGGGCCATGGAAGGCCTTAAAAAATGCCTCGCCGATCACGAAAAAGAAAGCTTGGGCACCTACCTGTGCCCCGGGAAAGTGGACGAAAAATTGGCCGCCCGCATCGATTTGCTCGTCTTCGTGCCGAAGGATGCGCGGGAGCAGATGAAAGAGGCTTCCGAAAAATCCAGAGAGGCGACGGAGGATGAATTGAAGGAAGCGGCCGTGTATTTTACAGAACAATTGGAAAAAGGAGGAATTCGATGAAAAAACAAAAGACGAGTTTAGCCTTGGCGGCATTAATGGTGCTCCCTGCCGTGGCTCAGCCCATTTTTTCGACTCAGGTTCAGGCTTACGGAGCGCCGATGGTCGCAAGGGAAGTGGCGCAGACAAGGCCTTTGTCAGAAAATAGTCTGTCGGCAAATGAAAGCAATGGCGAAAAGAAACCGGGCGGGGAAGGACAAACGCCCGAGGAGAGCGGTAAGACCCCGGACAAGCCTCAAGACAAAAATAACGATCAATCCCGAAGCTACGAACTCCCCGTGAAATTAGTAAGAGTCGGCGGCGGAAAATCCATGGCCGCCTCGGCGATAAATAAGACGGCGAAGGTGGAAGTCGCCAATGGCCGCTACACCTACTACGTTCAATTCATTCCCATGAAGGTGATGGACAAGGAAGGTCACCTGACCAATCTCTTCTACTACGACGGCACGGAAAAGCGCCAAGCGACGAACCATGGCAATGGATTGTGGTCTTTCACATTGAACGAGAAAGTGGAATCGCAAAAGATCGCCATTTGGGTAGATATCATGGACGAGTTAGCAGGCGGCAATCCCGGAGCCGGTGAACAAGACGCCTGCTTGAAATTCGATTTTTCCGGCATTAAGGAAGACAAACCTGAAGACGGCGATAAGAAACCGGGCGGGGAAGGACAAACGCCCGAGGAGAGCGGTAAGACCCCAGACAAGCCTCAAGACAAAAATAACGATCAATCCCGAAGCTACGAACTCCCCGTGAAATTAGTAAGAGTCGGCGGCGGAAAATCCATGGCCGCCTCGGCGATAAATAAGACGGCGAAGGTGGAAGTCGCCAATGGCCGCTACACCTACTACGTTCAATTCATTCCCATGAAGGTGATGGACAAGGAAGGTCACCTGACCAATCTCTTCTACTACGACGGCAAGGAAAAGCGCCAAGCGACGAACCGTGGCAACGGATTGTGGTCTTTCACATTGAACGAGAAAGTGGAATCGCAAAAGATCGCCATTTGGGTAGATATCATGGACGAGTTAGCAGGCGGCAATCCCGGAGCCGGTGAACAAGACGCCTGCTTGAAATTCGATTTTTCCGGCATTAAGGAAGACAAACCTGAAAACGGCGATAAGAAACCGGGCGGTGAAGGACAAAAACCAGACGATGGCGGAAAAACGCCCGAGAAGCCGAAGGACGGCAACGAGACCAAGCCCGAAGATGGAAATAAAGACAAGCCGAAAGACGGCAACGAAACCAAGCCGAAGGATGGAAATAAAGAAAAGCCGAAAGACGGCAACGAGACCAAGCCTAAGGATGAAAACAAAGACAAGTCGAAGGGTGAAAATCCCCTCGACAAAAAGGACGAAAAGAAAAAGGCTCAAACCGTTCGCTACGAACTCCCTGTGGCATTGACCAAAGTCGGTGGCGGAAAGTCCATGGCCGCCTCGGCCTTGAGCACCTCTGCCACGGTGGATTTCTACAACGGCCGCTACACCTATTATGTTCAATTTAAACCCTTGAAGATGAACAATATGGAAGGTCGTCTGACCAATCTCTTCTATTATGACGGCGGCGCGAAACGCCGAGCCTCTTATCACGGCGACGGCCTGTGGTCCTTCACTTTACAGGAGAAAGTCCAATCCCAAAAAATTGCCCTTTGGGTGGATATTATGGACGAGCTGCAAGGGGGCAAGCCCGGAGCCGGCGAACAAGACGCTTACCTGCAATTTGACTGGAACAGCGCAAGGGAAACGCGTCGCATCGACGGCGAAGTGAAGACGCCTGAAAAGCAAACAGAAGAGAAGAAAACGGAAGACAAGAAAAAAGAAGAGCAGAAGTCCGCTGAAGAAAAGAAAAAGGAAGCCCTCAAGGCGAAAAGCGAAAGAGAACGCAACGCTGTTTTGACGCAATTCAAGGATATCGGCGCCGATCACTGGGCCCTTAATGCCATCGCCCACAGCGTGGCCCGCGGCTATTTTAAAGGAGAAGGGGAAGGCCGTTTCGCACCGAACCGCGCCATAACCCGTGCAGAATTTGTCACGATTCTCGGAAGAAAAGCGGGCATCACCCCAACCGGCGCATCCACCGCTTTCGGGGATGTGAAAGCCGATGCCTACTACGCCCCCTACGTGGCTTGGGCCGAGTCCAAAGGCATCGTCAAGGGCACAGGCTTCGGAAAATTTGAACCGAACCGCACCATTACGCGAGAAGAAATGGCCGTGATTTTGGACAAATTCCTCGCCGATCAGAACAAAACCTATTCTTCGACAAACAAAGGTCAGTTTAATGACGGCCTCAAGGTATCATCCTGGGCAAAAGAATCCGTCGAAAAAATGACCAATCAAGGCCTCTTGTCCGGCGTCGGAAACGGAAATTTCGTGCCGAAAGGCAGCTTTACCCGTGCCCAAGCCGCACAAGTGTTGTACACCATTGATACCAAAGATATGAAATAAGGAGAGCGACGATGAAAAAATTCCTAACCTTGGCCCTGGCCCTTGTATGCTTACTGGCACCCAATGTGGCCCGCGCCGAATCGAGCAAAACCTACGACGTTCCCGTGGCATTAAAACATGCCACAGCCGAAAAAGAATCCATGGCCAACAAGGCCCTTTCTCCCGTTGCAGAAGTGAAGGAAGAAGGGGGCAAGTTCACCTACAAAGTCTATGTAAAGCCCCTGAATTTCATGAATCAACAAGGAAATTTAACCAATCTCTTTGTCCTCACGGGAGGCCGTAGAGAAGCTACCGGCCTCGCAGGCAAAGGCGAATACACGAAATGCTTCACTTTTGAAAGCGGAGCAAAAGAAAACATGGTGGACGTCGCCGTATGGGTAGATGTCATGGACCAAATGCGAGGCGGCACGCCCGGTGCCGGTGAACAAAAGGCGCGCCTGGTTTTCGACTGGTCTCAAGCAAAAATGACCAAAGCGGCGGAATCGAACAAAACCCCCGAAGCCAAAGGTGACAAAAACGCCATCACCATTTTGGTCAACGGCAAGGAAGTCAAAACAGACAGCCCTGCATTTATCAAAGACGGTCGCACCATGGTGCCTGTCCGCTTTATCTCTGAAGCCCTGGGGCTGAAAGTGGGTTGGGATCAAAAAACCCGCACGGTCACCGTCGACGAAGGCGCAAAGGCCATGAAACTTACCATCGGCTCGAAGAAAATTGTTCGCGCCGACGGCAAGGAAACGGCCATCGACGTGCCCGCCATGATTAAGGGCGGCCGCACCATGGTGCCCATTCGCGCCATCGGCGAACTTTCCGGCGCCAAAGTGGACTGGAACGCAGCCAATCGCGAAGTCATCATTCAAAAATAGAAGGGAGCCGGCGCCTTCGCCGGCACTTTTATTTTCTGAAAGAAAGGAGGGAAAGGATTGATCGACAAGCGATTACTTCGCTATTTCAGCGAATCGAAAAAAGCCATCGCTCAGGTCGTGGGGCTTAAATGCCTGCTCCTGGTGTTAAATAGTTTGGCGACGGGGCTTTTGGTTTATGCTTTGCGCCTGTTTTTTACGGAAAGTGCTTGGCAAAGGTCCTTATCCTTTGCCGTAATCGGCAGTTTTATAATTTATCTCTTGCGCTTTGTCGTGGCAAAAAAAGAAGTGCGCCTGGCCTACGCCGCATCGGCATCTGTAAAAGAAAAAATGCGCAGTGCACTCTTTCGAAAGCTTATGAACTTTGGCGTCCGCTACAAAGAGCGTCTGCGCTCGGCGGAGGCGGTGCAGATGATCGGCGAGGGGATCGATCAATTGGAAATCTATTTTTCCGCCTATCTGCCCCAGTTTTTTTACAGCATGATTGCGCCGGTTTTTCTGTTTTTTCTCATCGGCTCCATGTCCTGGACCGTGGCCATCGTTCTTCTAATCGGTGTGCCCCTGATTCCCTTGGCCATCGCCTTGATTCAGACCTTTGCGAAAAGAACCTTCGCCAAGTATTGGACGGAATACACCGATGTCGGGGACGAGTTTTTAGAAAACCTTCAGGGCCTCACCACCTTGAAGATCTACGGCACCGATCCTTATCGCCACAGGCAAATGGAAAAATCCGCGGAAGCTTTTCGCGTGCAAACCATGCGGGTCTTGACCATGCAGCTTAATTCCATTATCGTCATGGACTTCGTCGCCTATGGCGGTGCGGCCATTGCTTTGGTGGTTTGTTTAAAGGCCTGCATGAGCGGCCGCTTAGTTTTTTTCGATGCCTTGTTTATCTTGCTTTTGTCCGCAGATTATTTTTTGCCCATGCGGCAATTGGGATCTTTTTTCCACATCGCCATGAACGGCATGGCGGCTGCAGACAGAATGTTTGATCTTCTCGACTTGGAGGAGGAAGAAGACGGTACTCTGGCTATGGCGCCCGGGATCGATCACTTGACGGCACAGGGTCTGAGTTTGTCTTACGACGGTGAGAAAAATGCCTTGGATCAATTGTCTTTCGACGTAAAAGGACCGCAACTTGTGGGCATTGTCGGGCCGTCGGGCTCGGGGAAATCCACTTTAGCCGCCGTGTTATCGAAACAGCTGAAAGGTTACGGCGGATCCTTGGCGTTCTGCGATGTGGAACTTTCCCAAACGAAGGAAAAAAGCCTTTTGGATCACGTGACTTACTTAGGTGCCGAAAGCTATTTAATGGGCGGAAGTGTAAGAGAACTTTTGGCCATGGCCAATCCAAAGGCCTCGGTAGCGGCCATGTGGGACAGCTTGGAGCGTGTAAATCTAAAGGAATATTTTGCCGCGGAAGATGGACTGAAGACAATCATCCAAAGCGGTGGCAGCAATCTTTCCGGCGGTCAACGGCAGCGACTCAGCCTCGCTATGGCCCTTTTACACGATACGCCCGTTTACATCTTCGACGAAGTGACGTCGAATATCGACGTGGAAAGCGAAGAAAGAATCGTCGGCGAAATCCGCGCCTTGGCCGAAACCCGCCTGGTTTTATTTATCAGCCATCGCCTGGCCAATGTGAAAGATGCCGGGCGGCTGATGGTGCTGGATAAGGGGCGCCTGGCGGAAGAGGGCACCCACGACGAATTGATCGAAAAGGGTGGCATGTACAGTACCCTGTGGAAGACACAGGCGGAACTTGAGCGATACCGGGGAGGCGAAACTTATGCGTAAACCATTTGAAGTGATGAGGCGTCTCGTCGGATTGGTGAAGCCCCTGGCTCCGGTGATGGCACTGGCCATAGCCCTGGGCGTACTGGGCTTTTTTTCCGCCACGGCTATTTCCGCCCTTACGGCCTACGGACTGGCATCGGCCTATATGGGCGGGCAGATACCTTCTTTCCTCGTGGCGGCCATTCTCATCGCAGGCTTTTTGCGCGGCCCCCTGCGCTACGGCGAGCAGTTGTGCAATCACCACATCGCTTTTAAAATTCTCGCCATTTTGCGGAGTAAGGTCTTTGCTTCTTTGCGGAAATTGGCTCCGGCGAAATTAGAGGGAAGAGACAAGGGTAATCTCATTACCCTGATCACCTCGGATATCGAATTGTTGGAAGTATTTTACGCCCACACCATCTCCCCGGCGGCCATTGCATTGATCTTTTCCCTCATATCCGTGGTCTTTCTCGCAAAGGCGGAGCCGCTCTTGGCGATTTATGCCGCCTTCGGCTACACCGTCGTCGGCGTGGGGCTGCCCCTGTACCTTTCCGGGCGAAATAAAAATCTGGGTCTCGATGCGCGAAATGCGAGCGGCCGCTTAAGCGGCTTCGTCTTAGACGGCTTGCGGGGACTAAGAGAAATTCTTCAGTACCGTTTCGAGGACAGCTATTTAAAGAATTTAAATGCCATGAGCCGAGAAAGCATCGAGGCCAACGGCCGCTTAAAAGACGAAACGGCTTTCGGCATGGCGATGACGGGCATGGTATTAAGTCTTTTGCACATGGGTCTTGTGATCTTGGCGGGCACGATCTACCTGAGAGGCACAAAAGATCCCGTCACGCTTCTTACGGCGGTGGCATACATTCTTTCCTCTTACGGTCCCGTGCTCGCCCTGGCCGCCTTGGGAAATACCCTGCAGCCCACCTTTGCCGCCGGCAATCGGGTATTGGATATTTTAGACGAGAGCCCGAAAGTGGAAGAAGTCGAACATGGCGACGCCGTGAATTTCACGGGGGCGGCGCTTGAAAAGGTGGACTTTTCCTACGAAAACACGGCGATTCTGCAAGCCATGAATTTGGAAGTGAAAAAAGGCGAAATCCTCGCTCTTCAGGGCAAGTCCGGCTCGGGGAAGTCGACGATTCTTCGACTCTTTATGCGTTTTTGGGACGTGGACGACGGCCGCGTGAAGATCGGCGGCTACGATATTCGAACCGTCGACACGGCGTCTTTAAGAAAGGCGGAGGGGTTTATGACCCAGGATACCTATTTGTTTAACGATAGCATTGCGTCGAATTTGCGTTTGGCCCGCTTGGATGCCACGGATGAGGAAATAGAGACGGCCTGTCGACGCGCCGCCGTGCACGATTTCGTCCTTTCCCTCCCGGAAGGTTACGACACGAAAATCGGCGAAATGGGAAGCCGCCTCTCCTCGGGGGAGCGACAACGCCTGGGCCTTGCCCGCGCCTTCTTGCACGACGCCCCCTTTTTGCTCCTGGACGAGCCCACGTCGAATTTGGACAGCTTAAACGAAGCCATGATTTTGCGGTCTCTGAAGGAGACGGCAGGGGAGAAGACGGTGCTCATGGTGAGTCATCGCCCCTCCTCTTTAACTGTGGCGGATCGCATCATCCATTTAGAGACAGACCGCGTTTCTTAATAAAAAAGCTTCCGAGCTTGGAATGAATCCGAGCCGGAAGCTCTTTTTTATTTAAACAATTGGCCGCCGGCGTAGAGAGCGATGAAGCCCGCCGCCACCGTGGCGATGACATAGATCGCGGCAGTTGCCATGTGGCCTTTTTCCATCATGGCCACGGTTTCTGCACTGAAGGCGGAGAAGGTGGTAAGGCCGCCGCAAAAGCCGGTCTTCAGAAAAATCTGCACATTTGGATCCATGCCGCGGGCCTCGGCCTTGGCGGCGATAAGGCCCATGAGAAAGCAGCCGATGAGATTGGCGAGAAGGGTGGGAAGGGGCAGGCCGTAACCTGAAAGGGGCAGCCGGGAGATCAAGAAGCGACTCGCCGCGCCCAGGGCGCCACCGGCTGCAGCACAGAGGACTTGCATTTACGCCCTCGTCGCCATTTTTTGAATGAGCCCGACGACCACGTCTCGGCTTTTTTCCATGTGTTGAATGGGAATGTATTCGTAGGGGCCGTGGAAGTTCATGCCGCCGGTAAATAAATTCGGCGTGGGCAGGCCCATCCAGGAGAGTCGGCTGCCGTCGGTGCCGCCGCGAATGGGCTCGATAATCGGCTCGATGCCCTCTTCTTCCATGACCTCGACACAGAGGTCGATAAGATCCATGTGAGGCTCGATTTTTTCACGCATGTTGCGGTAGCTTTCTTCCAGGGTCAAAGTGATGCGCTCGCCGTATTTTCTGTTTAAGAAGTCCACGGCGGCTTGTATGATTGCGCTCATGTTCTCTACTTTATCGGCGTCGAAGTCGCGGAGGATGTAGTCCATTTCCGCCGCCTCCACATTGCCGCGGAATTGATCCAAGTGGAAAAAGCCTTCGTAGCCTTCCGTGTATTGGGGGCGCATTTGTTCCGGTAGCATGCGGTCAAGCTCCATGCCCAGGCTGATGGCGTTGATCATGTGATTTTTCGCCGAGCCCGGGTGAACGCTTACGCCCTGAATGTCAACCTTGGCGCTCGTGGCGTGAAAGCATTCGTATTGCACTTCGCCCAGGCGGGATCCGTCGACGGTAAAGGCCACATCGGCACCGAAGGCCTCTACGTCGAAGTGATCCACGCCGCGGCCCACCTCTTCGTCGGGAGTAAAGGCGATGGCCAAATCGCCGTGGGGCAAATCTTCTTCGATGAGGGTTCGGAGGCTGTCCATAATAATGGCGATGCCCGCCTTGTCGTCGGCGCCTAAAAGGGTGGTGCCGTCGGTGACCATGAGATCCAGGCCCACCACATCTTTTAATGCGGGGAAGTCTTTGTCGGAGAGGACGATGTTTTTTTCTTTATTTAAAAGGATGTCGCCGCCTTCGTAGCGAACCACGCGGGGCTTTACGCCTTCGCCTTTTGCGGCGGGCGCCGTGTCCATGTGGGACAAGAGGCCCAAGGTGGGAAGGTCTTTGTCTACATTGCTTTTCAGATGGGCGGTGACGTAGCCGTAGTCGTCGACCTTGGCGTCGGAAAGGCCCAGTTCCTTGAGCTCGTCCACGAGAATGTGGGCCAAGTCGAATTGGCGCGCCGTGGACGGATAGGTCGTGGAGCTTTCGTCGCTGGTGGTGTAAACTTGTACGTATTTTTTCAGTCGTTCGGTAATGTTCATGGAATCTCCTTTCGTTTTTCCTAACTTGTATTGTAGCACATGGGCGTGCTATACTCGGGGAAAAAGAAAGGGGTTTTGCTATGAAAATCGCCATCATCGGCGGCGGCGTGAGCGGTCTTACGGCGGGCTGTCTCCTGGCCGAGGCGGGATGTGCCGTAAGGATCTACGAGCGAAAAAATCGGGTGGGAAAAAATTACTGGCCACGGGAAACGGCCGCGCCAATGTGAGCAACGAGGATCTCAGCGCGTGCCATTGGCACAGCGAATCGCCCCTGCCCTTCGATCCCGGCACCTATTTTTCAGCCGAGGCGCGGCGGGAATTTTTCGACGCCCTGGGAATCGACTTGGTCGAGGAGGATCGGGGCAAGCTCTACCCCTCCACCCTTCAGGCCCGCACCGTGTTAAACGCCCTCAGGCGCCGCTTTTTTGTAGCAGGCGGCGAAGAGGTGGTGGAGACCTGCATCGACACAATCGAACAATCAAAAGGCGGCTTTCTGCTCGCGAGCGGGGAAAATTCTTTTTTCGCCGACAAAGTCATCGTGGCAACCGGCGGCATGGCCATGCCTCAATCGGGTTCCGACGGCAAGGGCTACGGCCTCATGAAAGCCTTCGGCCACAAGAAAACCCGCACCTTTCCGGGAATCTCCGCCCTTCTCTGCGAAAGCCCCTATTTAAAACACTTAAACGGCACGAAAGTGCAGGGTAGAATCACCCTTTACAGAAACGGGGAGGCGATTGCATCGGAAGAAGGGGAAATTCTTCTCGCCAAAGACGGCATCAGCGGGCCGCCGGTTTTGGATCTCGCCCGCGCCGTGGGAGAGAGAAAAGGAGACTACGCCGTCTCCTTTCCCATGCTGAATCATTTGGAACAACTCCCGGATTACCGAAACATCCTTGAAGGGCGCAGCTACCTTCCCGTGGCGGCGAAGGATTTTCTCGACGGCATTCTCTCCAACAAATGGGCGCACGTGGTCTTAAAGGAATGCGGCCTGAAAGGGGAAGAGCCCATGGATCAGCTGAGCTGGGACGAGAGAAACCGCCTCTTGAATCTGCTTTTTTCCTTTCCCTTGCCCGTTACCGGCGTGCGGGGCTTCGACTACGCCCAGGTCACCTGCGGCGGCATGGCCCTTTCGGGCTTCAGTGATAATTTGGAATCCGTCTACGCCCCGGGTCTTTACGCCGCCGGGGAAGTGCTGGATGTGGACGGGGACTGCGGCGGCTACAACATTCACTGGGCCGTGGCCTCGGCCCATCGCATCGCCCGGGCCATCAAAAAAAATGATAAATAATGAAAAAGTCCCTTTACACAGGGGCTTTTCTTTGGTATTATGAATGAGTTGAAACCGCAGACAGCAGGTGGTTCGCCTTAATTTCCTGCCGAGGTGACTGAATTTGATTTTAGTACTCGCATTGTGTCTGCAATGTGATTTTTTTATGTAGAAAACGAGGAGGTGAATCTGTGAAAGAAGAGCTACTCCAATCGAAAATTGCCTTAGTCGATGAGATCAAGGAAAAGATCGAAAAGTCTCAATCCATTATTTTGGTTAACAACCACGGTTTAACGGTGGAAGAAGTAACCAAATTGAGAAAGGAATTGCGCGAACACGGCGTGGACTACAAGGTGTACAAAAACACCATGTTGAAACGTGCTTTTGACGCTACCGGCAACGAAGACGTCAACGAATTGCTCGTGGGCCCCACCGTCGCCGCTTTCGGTATTGAAGATGCCGTTCAACCGGCAAAGATCTTAAACGATTTCGCCGAAGACAACGACCGCTTAGAAATTAAAGGCGGTATCTTAGACGGCCGCGTCGTTTCCATCGACGAAGTCAAGGCATTGGCAAAATTACCGAGTCGCGAAGTGCTTGTTGCACAATTGCTCGGCAGCTTAAACGCACCGATTCAAGGACTGGCAACTGTCCTGTCCGGAAACATCCGCGGTCTCGCCGTTGCGCTTAACCAAATCCGCGAAAAGAAAGAAGAAGAAACTGCCTAAGGGCACAAATCATTTACGGAGGTATATACATTATGGCATCTGAAAAAGTAACCGCTCTTATTGAAGAGATCAAAGAATTAACCGTTATCGAACTCGCTGACTTAGTTAGCGCTTTAGAAGAAGAATTCGGCGTTAGCGCACAAGCTCCCGTCGCAGTAGCAGCAGCAGGCGCACCGGCAGCCGCAGCAGCAGGCGCAGCCGCTGAAGAAAAATCCGAATTCGACGTTATCCTCGAATCCGCAGGTCAAGAAAAAGTTAAGGTCATCAAAGTCGTTAAAGACATTACCGGCCTCGGCTTAAAAGACGCAAAAGCTCTCGTTGACGGTGCTCCGAAGCCCGTTAAAGAAGGCGCTAACAAAGAAGAAGCTGACGAAATCAAAGCTAAATTGGAAGAAGTCGGCGCAACTGTCGAAGTTAAGTAAGATCGTCTTACGAAAAGTCCTCACTCTTCGGAGTGGGGATTTTTTTATTGCGCTTTTTCTGTATTCTGTCAATCCTCGGAAAGCCTGTGAAAACCGGACCGGTTTTTTCCGGGAAAACCGGATTTATTTTCAGTAAATTTTCTCTTTAAACGGGATCAGCGTAACTGTGACACCTCACTAAAGCGTTGAAATTTAGCGATTTTTTTACACTTTTCCCATGGGACCGTGTATAATCAATAGGTAGGAAAACAGAAGAAGGGCAGTGTGAAAAAATAGTATGAAAGAATTTAAACGGGTTTTTCCCAAGACCATTCCTCTATTGATCAGTTATTTGCTACTGGGCATGGGCTTCGGTGTATTGATTCGCTCCGTGGGTCGTTCCACTTTGGTGAGCCTCCTGATGAGTTTCGGCATTTACGCCGGCGCCATGCAATTTGCCATGGTCAGTTTGTTCGCCCAGCACCTCGCCGTGCTCGAGCTGGTGATTTTGGCCTTTTCCATTAATTTAAGGTATTTGTTCTACACGATTTCTCTCTTAAATCCCCTAAGCGGGCAGCCCATGTGGAAGAAAATACTCACCACCCATTTCTGCAGCGACGAAACCTTCTCCCTCTACATTACGGCGGGGGAAGACGGGGGCATGGCTTCAGCCGAGGATATGTTTCGCATCGGGCTTTTAAATTGCCTGTATTGGATGACGGGCACCCTACTAGGCGCTCTTTTAGGCACCGTGCTTCCTTTCAGTGTGGAAGGCATCGACTTTATGATGACCGCCATTTTCATCACCGCCTTTATCGAGCAGTGGAAGGGAACGGATCACCACTTCCCGGCACTTTTGGGCCTGGGCGCGTCCCTTCTCGCCGTCCTTCTTTTCGGCCGCGACGCCTTTCTCTTGCCCGCCATGGCCTGCATTTTAATCGGAAATCTGTATTATAGGAGGAAACATGTCAACTAAAGAAGTCTATATCGCCATCGCCATCGCCGTGGCCATTACCTTTTTCATTCGCATGTTCCCCTTGTTTTTCTTTTCCAATCGAGACACCATTCCGAAAATCGTAAAGGATCTGGGCGTGCTCTTGCCCTACTCCATGATGGGGCTTTTAATTATCTACTGCCTCAGATCCATGCGCTTCGATTCCCCGGCAGGCTTCGTTCCCCTGACCGTGGCGAGTCTCGTGACGGCGGGAAGTTATCTGTGGAAGCGCAAATCCATTCTTTCCATTGTCCTGGGCACGGCGGTTTACATGTTTTTAATTCAGCAAGTGTTCGTCGGATAATTTCGTGATATACTGTTTCCGAACTATTTTTAAGGAGGAAGTTTATGGAATCATTCTTTAAATTACGGGAAAATAACACGGATTTTTCCACGGAAATTTTAGCCGGCATGACCACGTTCTTTGCCATGAGCTACATTATTTTCGTCAATCCGGCGATTCTTTCCCAAACGGGCATTCCCTGGGGCGCCGTCTTCTTGGCGACGATTATCGCCTCGGTGGTCTCCACCTTGGTCATGGGGCTTTTCGCCAATGTGCCCTACGCCTTGGCACCGGGCATGGGACTTAATGCCTTCTTTACTTACACCGTCGTCTTCGGCTTGGGCTTTACGTGGAAAGAAGCCCTGGGCATGGTCTTCTTGTGCGGCGTGATCAATGTGTTGATTACCGTCACGAAGGTTCGGAAGATGATTATTACGTCCATCCCCGAATCGTTGCAACACGCCATCAGCGGCGGCATCGGCGTATTTATCGGCTACATCGGCATTAAAAACTGCGGCCTTTTGAACTTTACCTTGGATCCCGGCACTTATCAGGCCCTGGACGGGGGCACCATTATCGGCTCTTCCGCCGCCGTGCCCGCCTTGGTGAATTTCAACAATGCCGGCGTGCTCCTCGCCTTAATCGGCCTTTTGATCACCGTGGTCTTGGTGATTAAAAATGTGAAGGGCGCCATCTTAATCAGCATTTTGGCCACGACCGTCATCGGCATCCCCATGGGCGTCGTGGATCTGTCGAAACTTTCGGAAAGCCCCTCCGTGGCCAGCTCCTTCCAAGACCTTTCCACGGTCTTCGGCGTGGCTCTGGGTAAAGAAGGACTCCTCGGCCTCTTTTCCGATCCGGCGCGGATTCCCCTGGTCCTCATGACCATCTTCGCCTTTTCGCTGAGTGACACCTTCGACACCTTGGGCACCTTTATCGGCACCGGCCGTCGCTCCGGGATTTTCAGCGAAGAAGACATTCGTAACATGCAATCCAGCTCCGGCTTTAAATCGAAACTGGACAAGGCCCTTTTCGCCGACTCCATCGGCACGGTCATCGGCGCCTTTATCGGCACCAGCAACACCACCACCTTCGTGGAAAGTGCCGCGGGCATCGGTGCCGGCGGTCGCACCGGCCTCACCTCCGTCGTCACGGCGGCCATGTTCTTGTTGGCCATCGTCATCGCGCCGGTGGCGGGCATGGTTCCGGCACAGGCCACGGCTCCCGTACTGATCATCGTCGGGATTATGATGTGCGCAAGCTTTGCGGAAATCGAGTGGACGGATTTGGAATGCGCCGTACCGGCCTTCTTCGCCTCGATTTTCATGGGCCTGAGCTACTCCATCAGCAACGGCATCGCCGCAGGCTTTATTTTCTACTGCGTCGTCATGATCTTAAAGGGAAAAGCCAAAGAGCTGCACCCGATTATCGTGGGCTCCTCGATTTTATTTATCATCAATTACGCCCTTATGGCCTACCTGGCCATGTAGGAGAAAAGAGGCTTCGGCCTCTTTTTTTGTACCGCGGAAAAATGCAGAAAATGAGGGCGTAGGGTATAATACAACTACGACAGAACAGAAACGACGAAAGGGGAGCTTATGAAGACACAGGATTTACTCCATGCATTAAAAGAAAAGACCTGGGTGAGTTTAACCCACGAAGTGACGAAAGACATGGCCATTTACCAGGCATTTAATCCCTTGGGCGAGCGGGTGCTTACCACCTTGGAGGAAACGGGCTCGGACAATCGGGAATACACCTTGGGCACCTCCCACGGTACCCACGTGGACGCGCCGGCCCATTTTATGGCCGGGGGAAAGATTTTATCGGATATTTCGCCGAAGGAGCGCTACCTGCCTCTCTACGTCCTCCACTTGGAAGACAAGGTCAAGGAAGATCCCGGCTACGCCGTCACCGTGGACGATATTTTGGCCTTCGAAGCAGAATACGGCGAAATTCCGAAAGGGGCCTTCGTGGCCTTCTCCTCGGGCTGGTACAAGCGGATTTATTCCCAAGAAGACTTCACCAACACCCACGACGGCGTGGAAGTGACGCCGGGCTGGTCTGTGGCGGCTCTCGAGTACTTGAGCCGCACGCGGAAGATCGCCGCGATCGGCCACGAAACATTGAACACCGACGCCGGCCCTGAAGCCGCCGAAGCGGGCGATTTGGTGGCCCAACGCTTTTGGCTCAACGAAAACAAATTCCAGGTGGAAGTTATGGCCAATTTGGATCGCGTGCCCGCCACAGGGGGCATCATCATGATCAATGTCCTTCACATCAAAGGTGCCGTGGCCTTTCCCGCCGAAGTCACCGCCGTCTTCGACGCATAAAAATAAAGCTATTGCCCGATTAAAGGCAATAGCGTTTTCTCTACCATAGGGGATTTAATTCGTCGAGAAAATCCCGCACCGTGGCGAAGGCTTGGGGTTCATTCTCCAGAATTTCTTCGTTGGCGCCGGAAAGAGAGATGGTGCCGATGCATTCCCTTCGCTTGTCGAAAATGGGAATGGCGATGGAGCCGATGCCGTCGTTGATTTCGCCGATTTCCAGGGCGTAGCCCCTGTTCCTCGTGGCCTGCATCTCATCTTTTAAGACGGAATCTTTCGTAATGGTCTTGTCCGTGTAGGCCACCAGGCGCGTGTCCTTAATGTACTTGTCCACCACCGTCTCCGGCAAACTGGCCAAATAGGCCTTGCCCGATGCCGTGGCGTGGAGGGGAAAGGGCGTGCGCGAGCGGGTCATAATCAAGTAGCGGGTGTTGTCCGGCACTTCCGTAAACACGGTGAGAAGCTGGCCGTCTTCCACCATATTTAAGCGGGCGCTCAGTTCAAATGCATTGGCCCACACGCGGAGCATGGGCTGAATCTTATTTTTTACGTGAAATAAGTATTGGTCTTCCACGAGATTGGCCTTGGGAATAAAAGCCAGGCCCAAGTGGTAGTCATTTTCCGCTTCGTCGCGGCTTAAGTATTGAAAGTGAACCAGGGTATTGACCAAACCGCGGGTGGTGTTCACATTTAATTTTACTAATTTAGAAATTTCCGACAAACTCAGTTTCGGATGCACGGCATCGAAGCAATCCAAAATGGCAAATGCCCGTGCAAGGGACTGAATGGTTCGGGGCGTCTTGTCCATAACATTCTCCTCATTGTCTATATCGTTTCCTATAATAAGATTACACCACATTAACGCGAAGAGAAAGGGAAAAATCATCTTGAACAGTGAAAATTTTATGATACACTATTAGAGCGACTAAATAGAAAAGGAGAAGGATCTTGAGCAACAGAACCGGAAAAATAGCGGCCATTGTCCTCGGCGTGTTGGCCCTCATCTACGTGATCGGGGCTTTGGCCTTTACGCAAGTCTATATGCCGAATACCTCGGTAAACGGCGCAGATATTTCCCTTCAGCCGCGAGCCGACTTAAGAGGAAATTTCGAAGCGTCCTGGAAGGATTACGCCTTAACCGTTGTGGGAAAAGACGAGAAAACCGACACGATTAAGGCATCGGCCATCGACTACAAAGAAACCATGCCCGATTTTCAAATGAAGGAATACAGCCCCTGGGCCTGGCCGGTCTATGCCTTTACAAAGAAGGATTACAAAGTAAATACCGCCATCATCTACGACGACGAAAAGCTTGAAAAGGCATTGGCAAGCATGCACATGGTGGCGGATGCAGACATTACGGACCCGATACCGGAAATGATCGCCTACGAAGAGGGCAAGGGCTATGTCATTACCGAAGCCAAGGAAGGCACGCGCCTTGACGGACCGAAGCTCAAAGAGGCCGTGTTAAAATCTCTGCACAAACAGGATAAAAAACTGGACGCGAAGAAAGCGGATCTCTATTTGAAGCCTGTGCCTGCGGAAGATTTGGACCACATGAAAAACCACGTGGCCAGCTTAAACGCCATCGAGGAATACAAGCTCACCTACACCTTCTCCGATCGGGAAGAAGTGTTGGCCGGGGAAAATTTAATTAATCTTTACAAATCCGCCGACGACGGCAGCCTGGAACCGGACGAAGAAAAAGTCAAAAAATACGTGGCAGGTCTTGGCGAAAAGTACGACACTTTTAGAGGCACGCGAGATTTTCAAGCCACAGGCGGCGCCATGATGCGCGTCGAAGGGGGCATTTACGGTTGGCAAATCGACCCGCCCAAGACCCGCGAGCAGCTCATGACGGCCATGAAGGATAAAAAAGTTCAAAGCATGGAGCCGGTGTACAAGCGAAAAGCCGTGAGCCGAAACGTCAACGACTTGGGCAACAGCTACATCGAAATCGACATCGCCCGCCAACACATGTGGCTCTACAAAGAAGGCAATCTCGTCGTGGACGCGCCCATCGTCACCGGCAATCCCTACGCCGGAAACGGCACGCCCACCGGCACCCAGGAAATCTGGGCGAAAGAGCGCAACCGCTACCTCACCGGGGAAACCTGGAAGAGCTTTGTGAAATACTGGATGCCCTTTAACTGGACGGGCTGCGGCATTCACGACTCCAACTGGCGGGGAAGCTACGGCGGCAGAATTTATTTAGGCGGCGGCAGCCACGGCTGCGTCAACACACCTCCGTCGAAAGCGCCGAAATTCTATGAAAATGCCTTTATGGGCATGCCCGTCGTCATCTATAATTCCAATAAACACGCCATCTGATGAAAGCGCCGCGGGGCGCTTTATTCATCCATTGAAAAATTACGGTGAAAATAGAGGAAAATTTTGCCCGAACCCTGTTTTCCCGCGGCCATTTGTTGTAAAATAAGTTGTACGATTTGCTTGTATGACAGGAGGGTATTTTGAAAACCATTTACGAAGGAAAGACGAAGGACATTCGACAAGAAGACGGCAAGACCTATTTCTACTTTAAAGATGACGTCACGGGCAAAGACGGCGTCTTCGATCCCGGTGAAAACCAAGTAGGCCTTTCCATCGAAGGTTCCGGCCGCGCATGCATCGCCATGAGCAAATACTTTTTTGAAAAATTCGAAGCAGATATAATCCCTACGCACTACATTTCCGCCGACGTAGACAATCGTCTCATGGAAATCAAGCCCGCCAAAGTATTCGGCAAGGGCCTGGAAGTGATCTGCCGCTTTAAAGCCACGGGCAGCTTCATCCGCCGCTACGGCAAATACGCCAAGGACGGCGACGATTTAAATCGTTACGTGGAATTTACCTTAAAAGACGACGAACGCCAAGATCCCCTGATCAACGAAGACGCCCTGGTTCTTTTGGGCATTTTAAAAGAAGGGGAATACGACCGCATCAAGGAACTCACCCGCTCCATTTCTCAAGTGATCTACGACGACTTAAAGGCGCGGGGCCTTGAAATGTACGACATTAAATTGGAATTTGGCCGCTTGGAAGGCAGCGACGAAGTCGTGTTAATCGACGAAGTCTCCGGCGGCAACATGCGCGTCTATAAAGGGGACGAATACATCGAACCCTTGCGTCTTTCCGAAATGATCGTCGGCAAGTAAAAAGCATTGTTGCGCAAAAGAGCCCTGCGGGGCTTTTTTTGTTGCCCGCATTTTATGAAAAAGGTTTTCATTTATCTATAAACGTGGTATAATAAGGGCAAATCAAAGATTAACAAATCTTCAGGGCGAGGTGGAATTCCTCATCGGTGGTAAAGTCCACGTGTCGAAAGACTGAATTGGTGCAATTCCAATACCGACGGTAAAAGTCCGGATGAAAGAAGATCTTTTTTTTCATGTTTTTATGCCCGAGGACGCGGGCTTTTTTTGTGCCCGACAAGGAGGTACCATGAATCAAATTCAGCGGACAAAGGCGCGCTATTCCACGCGAAATCTGACGCGTCTGTCCCTCTTATCCGTCATCGCATTTTTACTTATGTACGTCGAATTTCCCTTGGCCTTTATTGCGCCGCCTTTTATAAAAATCGACCTGTCCGATATGCCGGCCTTAATCGGCGGTTTCGCCATGGGTCCCGTGGCGGGGATTACCATCGAGCTGGTGAAGTGCATCCTCACCTTTTTCGTTCGGGGCACCACCACCGGCGGGGTCGGCGAGTTGTCGAACTTTATCGTCGGCGCCCTCTTCGTCGGCCTCTCGGCGAAATTTTACAGCGAGCGCAGAACCTATCGCGGCGCCGTCGTCGGTTTGTTGATGGGCGTCATCGGCATGACCCTCGTGGCCACCTTGAGCAATTACTTCGTGGTCTTTCCCCTCTACGGCAAGATCATGCCCATGGAAGCCATCATCAACATGGGCCGGGCCGTAACGCCTCGGGTGAAATCCCTGTGGGACCTTATGGTCTACTGCATCGTGCCATTTAATTTGGTGAAGGGGCTCATCGTCTCGGCGGCGACCTTGGCCTTGTACAAGCGCGTCTCCCATTTCCTGCACGACTGATCGAAAAACCCGCTTTTCGAAGCGGGTTTTTTCATGCCCTGAAGGGTAGTCAAGCTTTCTTTACAAACGCGGGCGCAAACACTATAATAATTTAAAGGAAAAACGATTGCTCTTCGAAAAATAGGGGAGTATTCCGCACTATTTTTTATCATTCGTAAGGAGGAAGTCATGGAAGACGGCAAATTAAAAGTAAAAGCCAACGGGGCGGCGCTTTTGCCCTTTATTCTTTTTGTATTGGTTTACCTTGCCACGGGCATGATCTTAAATGCAAGAGGCGTGGAAATGGCCTTTTACCAAGTGGCGGCACCGGTGTGCATCTTACCGGCCATCGTGCTCGCTTTTATTATGTTTGAAGGCACGATCGACGACAAATTCAATTCCTTTGTTCGGGGCTGCGGCGACGAAAACATCATCATCATGTGTTTGATTTACATATTGGCCGGCGCCTTTGCCACCGTGTCGAAAACATCCGGCGGCGTGGATTCCGTGGTCAACTTCGCCCTGTCCATGATCCCCGTTCAATACATTACCGCCGGGATTTTTCTCATCAGCTGCTTTATTTCTCTCTCTACCGGTACATCCGTGGGCACCATTTCGGCGGTAGGCCCCATTGCCGTGGGCGTAGCCCAAAAGGGAAATCTGTCCCTGGCCCTGGTTCTCGGCGCTTTGGTGGGCGGCGCCATGTTCGGCGACAACCTCTCCGTCATTTCCGATACCACCATCGCCGCCACCAGGACGCAAAATGTGGAAATGAAAGACAAGTTCCGGGCGAATATTAAAATCGCCCTTCCCGCGGCGATTATCACCTTCGTGATCTTTCTCTTTGTAGGCAAGCCTACGGGCAAAGTGGTGCTCGACGACTTAAGCTACAGCTTTGTCTTGATCATCCCCTACTTGTTCGTGCTGATTTCGGCACTGGCCGGCATGAATGTCTTTTTGGTTCTCGCCAGCGGCATCGTGCTTTCAGGTGTGATCGGCATCGCCACCGGCGGGCTCACCATGATGACCTTCGCTCAAAACATATTCGACGGCTTTAGCGGCATGTTCGAGATCTTCCTCCTGTCCATGTTAACCGGCGGCCTGTCCTACATGGTTTCGCAAAACGGCGGCATCGAATGGTTGGTCCAAAAGATCCGCAGCTTTGCCAAGGACGTGAAGTCGGCGGAAGTTTCCATCGCCCTCTTGACCCTTGTAACGGACGCCGCCACGGCCAACAATACGGTGGCCATTATTATCGACGGCCCCGTGGCAAAGGAAATCTCCAAAGACTTTAAGGTGGACCCCAGGCGCTCGGCGTCTCTGCTCGACGCCTTTTCCTGCGTCATGCAAGGGGTGATTCCCTACGGCGCACAAATTTTAATCGCCGCCGGCCTCACCAAGGAACTGGGCGCGGCAGCCGTCTCTCCCGTGGAAATCATTCCCTTCCTCTGGTACCAAGGCCTGCTGGCTCTCTTTGCCCTGGCTTCGATTTTCATCCGCTTCGCCGATCCCAAAGACAAATGGGATTTCGAAAAGGATATGCCGCAAGTTCAATAATCGCGATTTAACAGAGGCGTCGACGAAACCGTCGGCGCTTTTTCCGTGCCCGCAAAAGGAAAAGCGCGCAAAAAAATAAGACCGGCGACCCGATCTTATTCTTTCGCAAACCGCAGGGGCGGTCCGATTATTCTTCTTCAGCTTCTTCTTCGCTCGCTTCGGTTTCACCGACGGTGGGTACGTCAGCTGCATCGGCGCTTGCTTCTTCTTCGTCTTCAACGGATTCTTCGCGGGGTTCTTGCAATGCGCAGACCGCTTCGTCCAAGTCGGTTAAGACTTCGATGTCGGCAATGGATGCCACGTCTAAGTCGGCGACGGTTAAGGTATCGCCGATTTGCATGTCAGCGACATTGACAACACCTTCGGAGGGAAGGCTGGTCGGCAAGCATTCGACTTCGACTTCTTCTAGAAGTTGCAACAAGACGGACGGTTGGACGCGAATGTCGTCGCGACCTTCCAAGACGACGGGAATGGACAGCTTGATTTTTTCTTTCAAGTTTACGCCATAAGCGTCGAAGTGGAGCAATTGGTTCTTGAAGGGGTGTTGTTGGATTTCCTTAAAGAGAATCTTGTGATCTTCCCCGTTTACATTGACATCGACCAAAGCGGACGTACCGGCTTCGTCGACGACTTTTTGCAATTCATTGGCCTTTGCCGCAACGGCAACGGGTTCGGAATCCTTGGCATAGAAGATGCCGGGGACCATACCTTCGGCGCGGGTCTTTTTAGCGCCGGAAGTACCTAAGTCTTCGCGTTTTACTAAATTTAATTTAATCGTGTTCATTGTGTCCTCCTTTGTTTACTCAACAATATATTATACCTGAAACGGGCCGCCATTTCCACGTTTTAACGAAGTTAGTGGGCAATTTTCTGTATAAAACTCATGCCCAAGGCACCTTGACCGATGTGGGCGCTTACCACCGGCGTCAACACGTCCACGTAAACGTCCGTGGCGGGCGTTTTTTCCAAAATGGTTTCTTTGACCGTAAGGGCCAATTTTTCGTCGTCGCCGTGGGACAAAAGCACCGTGGTTTCATCGGGGTCCATGCTTCCCTGAAGGGTTTGCACCAAGCGCTTTGCCGCCTGCTTTGTGCCCCGCGCCTTGTCGGAGACGATCAGGTCCCCGTCGTCGTTCATAAGTAGAATGGGTTTAATGTTCAGGGCGCTTCCCAAAAGGGCCATTCCCCCCGACGCGCGGCCGCTTCGCCGCAGGTGATCCAAATGGGTGATCAGTCCGGTAAAGACCACCCGTTCCAAATAACTCAAAAGGTCTTGTTCGTTTTCCTGAATGGAAAGGCCCCGCGCCCGATTGGACACGGCGCGCTTGACGAGAAAAGCGCCGGCGGGCCCGCAGTTTTTTGTGTCGATGCAGACCACGGACCGATCCGGGTACTGATTGAGCAGACTTTTTTTCGCCAAAAGAGCCTGGGTATAGGTGGCGGAGATACCGCCGGACAGGCTTAAATACAAGACATCCCTGCCTTCGTTCAGGAATTTTTGAAAGTAGGCTTCGTATATGGAAAGGGAGATCTGCGAGGTCGTGGCCACGGAATCCCGAATGTCCCGGTAAAACGCCGAAATAACTTCCGAAGGGGTGTTTTCTCCGATGAGAAAATCCTCATCGTCCATGGAGACGACCATGGGAATCATCCGGAAGTCCGAAGGATCGACAAAGGACGGGTTGACGTTTAAGGCACCGTCCGTGATAATTTCATAGTTCGTCATGTTACAGTCCTTTCTCACCGGTCGTGATAAAGTAAGCAGACTTATTATAACATAAGCCCATTTTTCTGACACGCAGCAAAAGCACCGAAGGTATCGCTGCTACGACCGCCAGCGTTTCAAACGCTCTTTTTGCCACTGGCGATTGCGAATTTCCTCCATGCGATCGCCGAGGGCGGTGAAAAATGCCGGCATATGGTCCGCGCCGTGGGTGCCGTAGCGGTGGTAGCGCACGCTTAAGCAGAGGCCGATCATGGCCAAATTCACCATTTGAAAGGTGCCGCCGTAGCTGATAAAGGGGAGAGGAATGCCGGTGACGGGCATGAGTCCCAAGGTCATTCCCATATTTTCCCATATGTGAATAAACAGAACGCTTAAAAAACCGAAGATCATGAGTTGACCGCCCTTGTCTTTGGCGAGTTTTGCGAGAGACAGAAGGCGGTAAAACAACAGGGCGTAGAGAACGAGCAAAAGGGCGCCGCCGAGAAAGCCCAATTCCTCCACGAGGACGGGAAAGATAAAGTCCGTTTCCTTCGTGGGAATGAAATTATACTGGGTCTGGGGCCCCCGGTAGAGGCCGCGGCCGAAAAGGCGGCCGTCGCCGATGGCCACACGGCCTTCGTAGGCTTGGTAGCCGCTGCCGGAGGTGTTGGCGTCGGGTTTTAAAAAGTTCAGAATGCGATCTTTCTGGTAATCGTCCAGTCGGGCGTATAAGATGGGTAAAGAGAGAAAGCCCGCCCCCATGGCGCCGAAAATGTATTTCCAATCCAAATCGCAAAAAAACAGCATGACGGCGATAAAAAATAAAAAGACCATGGCCGTGCCGAAGTCGGGCTGGAGCATGATCAGGCCCACGGGAAAGCCCGCGAAGGCCAAGGCCTTAAGAAGTTCCTTGGGCTCGTTGATTCGATCGCCGTGCTTTTCCAGGTAGAAGGCAAAGGAAATGACGAGAAAAATCTTTACAAATTCCGCCGGCTGAAAATTCACCGGGCCGATGGCCAGCCAACTTTTCGATCCCCAAGTCGTGTCTCCGTGGCCGAAGAGGAGGGTGGCTGCCAAGAGAATGACGCTAAGGCCGTAAAGAAAGGGATAGTAGGTGCGCCAAATGCGGTAATCCAGAAGCATGAGCCCTGCGGCAATGGCGACGCCCAAGAGGGTGGCGACGCCCTGTTTCATTAAAAAAGGGCGATTGCCGTAAGAGAGGGTGGCGGATGAGAGGGCTACAAAGCCTATGATGGTAATAGCCGCGACGATGATTATTAAGCTACGGTCCACATCCCGCTTCCCGGGACTGACGCGTATAAAAAAAGGCTTGACTTTTTCAAAAAGCTTTCGGTGAAACATAGTATCTCCTTTGTCAGAGTGTGATACTATTATTATACATCAATAGAAAGGACTTGGGATGGAAGTAGAGCGAATCAAAGAGCAACTCGGGTTTCACGATTTGGCCCTGGTGCCGGCGAAGCGATTGGACGCCATGGCCTCTGTTTTCATGAAGCGAAAAGAGGCCGGGGAGATGCTTTCCATTGAGCCCGAGGATATAAACGCGCGGCTGGATCCCGCGGGAAGCCTGCCTTCGGCGAAGTCGATTTTCGTGGCCTTCGAACAAGTGCCTTTCACAGACGTGGAGCCGGAGTCGAAGGAAGGCTACGGGCGTCTGGCGAGTTTTTCAAGAGACACGGATTACCACCTGCTTTTAAATGAAAAAATGGCCCGTCTCGAGGAGTATTTAAAGAGCGCGTACCCGGACGTGGAATATTACCGCCAAGTGGACACCGGACCCCTCTACGAGCGGGGATTTGCCGCCATGACCGGAAAAGGCTACATCGGACGAAACGGCAGCTTCATCCACAGCCGCCTGGGAAGTTACGTGGCCATCGGTCTTTTGCTCACAAATTTAGAAGGCGGAGAGGCCTGTGAAATGTCGAGCGATTGCGGCGACTGCCGCGCCTGTGTGGATGCTTGCCCGGGAGGTGCCATCGAGTTTACGGGCATCCTGCACCCCGGCCGTTGCCGCTCCTGGATCACCCAAAAGCGGGGCGAACTTACGGAAGGGGAGCGGGCGGTCATGGCCGATTGGCTCTACGGCTGCGACGTGTGCCAAATGGTCTGTCCGAGAAACAAGGGGATCGAGGCGGTTTACGAAAGCCGGGATCCCGTGCACCACATTTGTCTCGATGGACTGGAAGAGGAGTCGAACCGTTCGTTCAAACAGCGCTACGGCCGGCTCAGCGGATCCTGGCGGGGAAAGAAACAGTGGGTGAAAAACGCCGCCTACATTCGCCGTTATTTTAATGAGAGGAAGAAGTAGAATGCCTTTAACTAAAAAAGAAGCCATGGAAGTGTACGAGCGCTTGGAAAAAATGTTTCCGGATGCCCGGGCGGAACTGGATTACACCACGCCCTACGAGCTTTTAATCGCCACCATTCTTTCGGCCCAGTGCACGGACGTGCGGGTCAACAAAGTCACCAAAGTGCTCTTTCAAGAACACGACACGCCGGAGAAAATGGTGAGATTGTCGCAAGAGGCGCTGGAAGGCTACATAAAAAGCTGCGGCGTCTATCGAAACAAGGCGAAGAATATTTTGGCCGCTTCCCGCATCATTATCGATAGCTGGGGCGGCGAGATTCCCCCCACCATCGAGGATTTAATGACCCTTCCCGGCGTGGGGCGAAAGACCGCCAATGTGGTGGCCTCCAACGTGCTGGGCATTCCCGCCATCGCCGTGGACACCCACGTCTTCCGCGTGTCCAATCGACTGGGCCTCGCCGAAAGCAAAAATGTGGACGGCACGGAGAAACAGCTCATGGCCATTTGGCCCGAAGACTGTTGGACGAAGGGCCACCATCTCTTGATCTTTTTAGGCCGCCGTATCTGTAAGGCTCAACGCCCCCTGTGCGAGGAATGCGACTTAAACGATCTTTGCCGGTATTATCAAGGAGCGTCCGAATAAATGGAACAAAAATATTTGCATTTTCGCCGACAGAAACGGCACCACTTAAAGCGCATGAAGCGAAGACGCACGGCCACCGTGGCCGGCGCCGTCGTCCTGATCTTTTTTATCATTCTCGGCTTTTTGCCCACCTTCGGCATCATCAGCCCCGGTACGAACTACTGTGGAAAGTCTCTGGGCTTTTTAACGGTGAAGGGAGCGGGAAAAAAGCTGAATAAGTACGAAAAAGAGTTTCAAACCGCCGAGGTGGTCTTGACCCACAAGAAGAAATCCACCACTCTCACGCCGCAGCAGCTGGGCCTGTCCGTGGACGAGGAACAAGTGGCCATGGACGCCCTGGCGGAAAGTCGAGGCCGCCGGTTTTTCGGCCGCATGGGCCAGGTTTTCAAAAAGGAAGCGGTGCAGACGCCCCTCGCGGTGGACGAAGCCACATTAAACCGCAGGCTTCGGGATTTAAACGGCGTTCTGTACGAAACGGCGAAGCCCGCCACCGTGGCTATGGAGGGCGAAAAGGCCGTGATCCTGCCGGGAAACAAGGGAGAAGTGCCGGACACGGCCAAGGCGCGGGCGGATTTGTCCCGCGGTATTCAAAGCCCTGTGGAGATTCATACGAGAATCGTGGAGCCCGCCATTGAAGCACAGGAATTGGCGGGAATCGACGGGAAATTAGCCGAAGCCGTCACCACCTACGATCCGGCGGATGAAAATCGCACCACCAATGTGGAAAACGGCGCCCGGTACTTTCGCCGCATCGTCTTGGCGCCGGGGGAAAAGCTCTCGTTTCTCTCCACCATCGGCGGCATCACCGAAGCCCACGGTTTTGTAAAGGGCAAGACCGTGTCAAACGGCGTAGAAACGGAAGGCATCGGCGGCGGCGTCTGCCAGGTCTCCACTACCATGTACAATGCCGTGGCCCGATCGGGACTCAATGTCATGACGAAGTTTAACCACTCCAAGGCCGTGCCCTACGCCAAAGAGGGGCTGGACTGCGCCGTAAGCGACGGCTACAAAGATTTTATCTTCGCCAATCCCTTTACGAAACCCGTCTACATTGAAACCACGGCGAAGGAAGGTACGCTTACCTGCACAATCTACGGGCCCGCGGAGGAAAAGCCCTACACCATCGACCTGGTGCCTGAGAAGGTGCGGGATCTGCCGGCATCCAAGGAAGTCGCTTATTCCACGGACCTGGCCCCGGGAGAAATCAAAATCCTGAGACAACAAGTAGACGGATCCATTTACATCACCTACGCCGTCTATTCGGTACAGGGAAGGGAATTGAGGCGCATCCCCGTGGCAAAAAGCCGCTACGTCCCCGTGGACGGAAAAGTTTTGGTGGGAAAAGGGAAATAAACTCTTGCTATTTAAAACGCCTCGTGTTAATATAATAAATTGCATAATAATCTAAAACTATATGGAAAAGACGGTCGCAGCTACGAAAGATGATGTATATGTAAGTTATTGACGATTCATGTTGAAGAGACTCTTACACATACATTTTTTGTTTTTCGAAGGAACTGTAAGGGGTGAGGAATTTAATGGTACATCCTGTTCAATATGGCAAACGGGAGAGAATGAGTTATTCCAGAATCGACGATGTGTTGGAGATACCGAATCTTTTGGGGGTCCAAACGGAATCGTTTAAGTGGCTCATCGACGAAGGTCTCAGGGAAGTGTTTCGGGATATTTCGCCGATTGAAGACTTTGCGGGAAATTTAATACTGGAATTCGTCGATTACTACGTATCCGATGAGAAAAAGTACGATTTCGAGGAAGCAAAGGAAAAGGACACCAATTATTCGGCACCTTTAAAAGTAAAGGTTCGTCTGATAAATACGGAAACCGGGGAAGTCAAGGAACAGGAAGTCTTTATGGGCGATTTGCCCCTAATGAGCTCCACCGGCACCTTCGTCATTAACGGGGCGGAACGTGTCGTAGTCAGCCAATTGGTTCGTTCTCCCGGCGCCTACTACAAAGTCGAGTTCGACAAGACGGGCAAGCAATTATTCTCCTCCACCTTGATTCCCAATCGCGGCGCCTGGCTGGAATTTGAAACCGACGCCCAAGGCGTGGTCAATGTGCGCATCGACCGCACCCGCAAGATTCCCATTACGATCTTGCTGAGAGCTATCGGCGTGGAAAGCAATTTGGAAATCACAAACCTTATGGGCGAAACGGAAGAGCTCTTAAAGGTCTTTGAAAAAGATCAAACCAGCAACAAGCAGGAAGCTCTTTTGGAAATTTACAAAAAGCTGCGTCCCGGCGAGCCGCCCACTGTGGAAAGTGCTCAGTCTCTGTTTGAAAACATGTTTTTCGACGCCCGTCGCTACGACATGGCGAAGGTGGGTCGCTACAAGTTCAACAAGAAGCTGGCCCTCAGAGAGCGTCTGCAAAACCAAATCTTGGCGGAAGATGTCATCGACGGCGAAACCGGCGAAGTCATGGGTACCGCAGGGGAGCGCGTGAGCCGCGAGACGGCAATCGCCATTGAAAATGCCGGGATCAACCGCGTGGAAATCCTCGTCGACGATCCCAACGCCCTGGACGAAAAGATGAAGATCGTCCTTTTGGGGAATAATTTCGTGGATCCCGCGGCCCTGGATACGGACATCGACTTTGAAGCCCTGGGCTTTAAGGAAAAAATCTATCTGCCCCGCCTCAGGGAACTCTTCGAAGAATACGAAGGGGAAGAGCTCCTGACGCGCATTAAATTACATTATAAAGAGCTGTCGCCGAAACACATCTTGGTGGACGACATTTTGGCGGCGGTCAACTACGAATTCAACCTGTTCTACGGCATCGGCAAAACCGACGACATCGACCACCTGGGCAATCGACGGATCCGCTCCGTAGGCGAGCTTTTGCAAAACCAATTCAGAATCGGCCTGACCCGCATGGAACGGGTGATTCGCGAACGCATGGCCGTGCAGGATCCCGATGCGGCTACGCCTCAATCCTTAATCAATATTCGCCCGGTGACGGCGGCCATTAAGGAATTCTTCGGTTCCTCCCAATTGTCGCAATTTATGGACCAAAACAACCCCCTTTCGGAGCTGACCCACAAGCGTCGTCTCTCCGCCTTGGGGCCCGGCGGTCTGTCCAGAGATCGCGCCGGCATGGAAGTCCGCGACGTGCACAACTCCCACTACGGAAGAATGTGCCCCATCGAGACGCCGGAAGGTCCGAACATCGGCTTGATCACCTCCCTCACCACATTTGCCCGTATTAACGAATACGGCTTTATTGAAGCGCCTTACAGAAAGGTCGTCAAAGGAGAGGGCCTGGTCACCGACGAGATCGAATACATCACCGCCGATGTGGAAGATGAAAACATCATCGCCCAAGCCGACGAAAAAGTGGACGAAAACGGCCACTTCATCAACGATCGGGTTATCGCCCGAGGCATCGACGGCCTCGTCGACGTTTACAAGAGCGAAGACATCAGCTACATGGACGTGTCCCCGCAACAAATCGTCGCCGTCGGGACCAGCATGATTCCCTTCCTTGAAAACGACGACGCCAACCGCGCCCTCATGGGCTCGAACATGCAGCGGCAAGCCGTGCCGCTGTTAAAGACGGAAGCGCCCATCGTCGCCACGGGGATCGAATACAAAGCCGCCCGCGACTCCGGCGTCTGCGTCATCGCCACGGAAGACGGCACCATTAAAAAGGTATCGAGCAATCAAATCGTCCTTTCGCCGGAAGGCGGCAAGGAAGACATTACCTTCCGCCTCCACAAATTTGAGAAGGCCAACCAAGGGACCACGATCAATCAACGGCCCATTGTCGTGGAAGGCCAAAAAGTAAAACGCGGCGAAGTCATCGCCGACGGCCCCTCCACGGACTTAGGGGAAATGGCCCTGGGCAAAAATATCCTTATCGCCTTTATGAACTGGGAAGGCTACAACTACGAAGACGCCATGCTCATTAACGAAGAGCTGGTCATCGACGATGTCTTAACCTCCCTTCACATTGAAGAATACGAAGCCGAAGCCCGAGACACGAAATTAGGGCCGGAAGAGATTACCCGCGACATTTCCAATGTGAGCGACGACATGCTCAAGGATCTGGACGAGCGGGGCATTATCCGCGTCGGTGCGGAAGTGAACCCCGGCGACATTCTCGTCGGCAAGGTAACGCCCAAGGGCGAAACGGAACTTTCCGCGGAAGAACGGCTGCTTCGCGCCATCTTCGGCGAAAAGGCACGGGAAGTCCGTGACACCTCCCTGCGCCTGCCCCACGGGGAAGCGGGCATCGTCGTGGACGTGAAGGTGTTCAGCCGCGCCGACGGCGACGAGCTGCAACCGGGCGTCAACGAAATGGTCCGCGTCTTTATCGCCACGAAGCGGAAGATTCAAGTCGGCGACAAGATGTGCGGTCGCCACGGAAACAAGGGGGTTATCTCCCGCGTCCTACCCAAGGAAGATATGCCCTACATGCCCGACGGACGGCCCATTCAAATCGTATTGAATCCCCTGGGCGTTCCCTCGCGGATGAACTTGGGCCAAGTACTGGAGGTCCACTTGGGCCTCGCCGCCAAGAAACTGGGCTGGCACGTGGCCACGCCCGTATTCGACGGCGCCAACGAGCAGGATATTTTCGACACCTTGGAAAAAGCCGGCTACTCCGCCGACGGCAAGGTGCAATTAAGAGACGGCCGCACCGGGGAAGATTTCGACCACCCGGTCACCGTGGGCTACATGTACATGCTCAAGCTTCACCACTTGGTCGATGAAAAGATTCACTCCCGCTCCACGGGACCCTACTCCCTGGTTACGCAACAACCCTTGGGCGGCCGAGCACAATTCGGCGGCCAACGTTTCGGGGAAATGGAAGTGTGGGCCCTGGAGGCTTACGGGGCAAGCCACACCTTGCAGGAAATGCTTACGGTAAAATCCGACGACATCGTCGGCCGGGTCAAGACCTACGAAGCCATTGTCAAGGGCGAAAACATTCCTCAACCGGGGATTCCCGAATCTTTCAAAGTTCTCATTAAAGAGTTGGAAGCACTGGCTCTTGAAATACAAGTACTGGACGAAAACGAAAACGAAGTGGATCTAAGTACCGATGACGACGATCTCAACCACTTGGATTCCATGGACGGAAAAATTGACGGAGAAGATGCAGGGGAGCTCATCGAAGGAAAACCCACCGTGAATGCCTTGGCCGGCATTCGCAAAATTTCCGGCGATGCGATTCCGACAGGTTTTACACAAGACGAAGAAGAGGAATAAGTCTCTTCGGCAGTTGAAGGTACTATAAAGAAAGGAGTCTTGCTCCTTGAGCAGAAACGAATTATTTCATTCCATCAAAATCGGCTTAGCGTCCTCGGAAAAAATCAGATCTTGGTCCTACGGGGAAGTCAAGAAGCCGGAAACCATTAACTACAGAACACTGAAGCCCGAAAAAGAAGGTCTGTTCTGCGAAAAGATCTTCGGCCCCACGAAAGACTGGGAGTGTTCCTGCGGCAAATACAAGCGCCTGCGCTACAAGGGCGTAGTCTGCGAAAAATGCGGCGTGGAAGTCACCAAGTCCAAGGTGCGCAGGGAGCGCATGGGCCACATCGAGCTGGCCGCGCCGGTCTCTCACATTTGGTACTTTAAGGGCATTCCCTCCCGCATGGGCCTCGTTATGGACATTAGCCCCCGTGCGCTGGAAAAAGTTCTTTACTTCGCCTCCTACATCGTCACCCGCGTGGACGAAGGGGTGCCGGATTTATACGAAAAACAACTCCTCTCCGAAACGGAATACCGCGAATTTAAGCGGGAATACGGCGACAAATTCGAAGCGAAAATGGGCGCGGAAGCCATTCGCGACCTTTTACGCAAGACGGATTTAGATGCGATCTCCAAGGATTTAAGAGATCAGCTGGACGATGCCACGGGCCAAAAGCGGGTGCGCATTACCCGCCGCCTGGAAGTCATCGAAGCCTTCAGAAACTCGGGCAACAAATGTGAGTGGATGATCCTCGATTGCATCCCCGTCATTCCGCCGGAACTGCGCCCCATGGTGCAATTAGACGGCGGCCGCTTCGCCACCAGTGACTTAAACGATTTGTATCGCCGCGTCATTAACCGGAACAATCGCCTGAGAAAGCTTATGGATATCGGCGCGCCGGAAATCATCGTGCGAAACGAAAAGCGGATGCTTCAGGAATCCGTCGACGCCCTAATCGACAACGGCCGTCGCGGCCGCCCCGTCACCGGCGCCGGAAACCGCCCCTTAAAGAGCCTTTCCGAAATGCTGAAAGGGAAGCAAGGGCGTTTCCGTCAAAACTTGCTGGGCAAGCGTGTCGACTACTCCGGCCGTTCCGTTATCGTCGTCGGCCCATCCCTGAAATTCTATCAATGCGGTCTGCCGAAGAACATGGCGCTGGAGCTCTTCAAGCCCTTCGTTATGCGCGAACTTGTAGAGCGTGAGTTGGCCCATAACATTAAGAGCGCGAAGCGCATGGTGGAAAGGGTGCGTCCGGAAGTATGGGACGTATTGGAGGAGGTCATTAAAGACCATCCGGTCCTCTTAAACCGCGCGCCTACCCTGCACCGTTTGGGGATTCAAGCCTTCGAACCGGTCCTGGTGGAAGGTAAAGCCATTAAGCTTCACCCCCTCGCTTGTACGGCCTACAACGCCGACTTCGACGGGGACCAAATGGCGGTCCACTTGCCCCTCTCGGCGGAAGCCCAAGCGGAAGCCCGCCTCTTGATGCTCTCCACAAACAATATTTTGGCATTAAAAGACGGCAAGCCCATTACCACGCCGTCTCAAGACATGGTCCTCGGTATGTACTACCTGACCTTAGACAGAAAAGGCCACGTCAAAGGCGACGGCATGAGCTTTATCGACGAAAAGGAAATGATGCACGCCTACGCCTGCGGCTGGGTGCACCTCCATTCCCACGTAAAGGTCCGCCGCTTCAAAGACGAAGACGACAAGCGGGGCAAGATCGTGGAAAGCACCGTCGGTCGCTTCTTGATCAACCGTGCCATTCCCCAAGACTTAGGTTTTGTGGATCGTGAAAAAGATCCTTACGGCTTGGAAATCGACCGCGTCATCGACAAAAAGCTCTTAGGAAAAATCATCGATCGCTGCTACAAGCTCCACGACAATCTGGAAACGGCGGCCTTCCTCGACGAAGTGAAGAGCCTGGGCTACCATTACTCCACGGTGGGCGCCATGTCCATTTCCATGGGCGACGTCGAAATTCCCGTGGAAAAACCGGAAATCCTCCATCAAGCGGATTTAGACGTGGAAAAATACGAAAAAGCCTACAGAAAAGGGCTGATCAGCGACGAAGAACGCTACGAACACGTTATCGACATTTGGAACGAAGCCACGGATCACTTAACGGACAAAGTTATGGAAGGCTTCGGCGAAATGAACAATATCTTCATCTTTGCCGATTCCGGAGCCCGTGGTTCCAAGAACCAAATTCGTCAATTGGCCGGCATGCGCGGGCTCATGGCGTCGCCTTCGGGGCGCACCATCGAAGTCCCCATTACCTCGAACTTCCGTGAAGGGCTGGACGTCTTGGAATTCTTTATGTCCACCCACGGTTCGCGGAAAGGCCTGGCGGATACGGCCCTTCGTACCGCCGACTCCGGCTACCTGACCCGCCGCTTGGTCGACGTATCGCAACAAGTGACCGTCACCGAAGAAGATTGCGGCACGGACAGCTACATCGTGGCCAAGTCCTTTAAAGACGGCCGCGAAATGATCGAAGAACTTCACGATCGGATCGAAGGTCGCACGGCCTACGAAGACATACACCATCCCGAAACCGGCGATCTTTTGGCCAAAGGCGGGGAAATGATCGGATCCAAAGAGGCCGACGCCATTGTGGCCGCAGGCATCGAAGAAGTGAAGATCCGCTCCGTCTTGGGTTGCCACTCCGAAGACGGCGTCTGCGCCAAGTGCTACGGCGAAAACATGGCAACGGGTCGCCCGGTCGGTATCGGGGAAGCCGTCGGCGTCATCGCCGCCCAATCCATCGGCGAGCCCGGCACCCAGCTGACCATGCGTACCTTCCACACCGGCGGCGTCGCAGCGGCAGCGGACATTACCCAAGGTTTGCCCCGTGTCGAAGAACTCTTCGAAGTGCGTAAGCCCAAAGGTCTCGCCATTATCGCCGAAATCAGCGGCACCGTGGACATTCGGGAAACGGCGAAAAAACGCGAAATCGTCATTACCGCAGACGACGGCGCATCGGAAGCCTACACCGTGGTCTACGGCGCCCGCGTCAAGGTAAAACCCGGCGACCGCGTCGAGATAGGCGACGAACTCACTCAAGGGTCCGTCTATCCCCAAGACCTTCTTCGCGTCAAGGGCATTATGGGCGTACAAGAATACATCGTTAAAGAAGTACAACGGGTCTACCGCCTCCAAGGGGTAGACATCGACGACAAGCACATCGAAGTCATCGTTAAGCAAATGATGTCCAAAGTGCGCGTCGACGAAGCCGGCGGCACGAGCCTTTTGCCCGGCAGCATGGTAAGCAAGAAAGAATTCGAACACGCCAACGAAAAGGCGAAAGCGGAAGGCCTCCAAGAAGCCACGGCCATCCCCACTTTGCTCGGGATCACCAAAGCTTCCCTGGCCACGGATTCCTTCCTTTCCGCCGCATCCTTCCAGGAAACCACCCGCGTCTTAACCGATGCAGCCATCGAAGGCAAGCAAGATTACCTGAAAGGCTTAAAAGAAAACATCATCATCGGCCAACTGATTCCCGCGGGGACCGGCGTCCGCCAAAACGGCACGGTCTACTGGGAAGAGGAAGACAAGCGAAAAGAAGAATTAGATATTCTGGAAGGCATGAAGGCCTGAGATGTGAAATGAAACTCCGCTTCGGCGGAGTTTTTCTATTGACAAAAAGCGCGTAAAGAGCCATAATTTACAATAGCATTGTAAACGGAGGTTCATTCATGAAAACAAAACAACTGACCACCATGGCCATGTATCTCGCCATGATTATTTTAAGCGGCCTATTGACGATCCCCACCCCCCTCGGCGTGCCCATCGTCCTTCAAAACATGGTTTGCGCCCTGGCCGGCGCCGTCCTCGGAAAGAAAAACGGCACCCTCACCGTCTTCATCTTTCTGCTATGCATCGCCATCGGCCTGCCGGTCTTGCCCGGCGGACGGAGCGGCGCGGCCGTCTTTTTCGGCATTACCGGCTCCTACTTTATCGGCTACCTGCTCTCGCCCTTTTTCGTGGGCCTTGCCCTTGAAAAGGCAAAAAGCCGCGGCTACTTCACATTTCTCGCTATATTCGTCGTCTTCGGCGCCCTCTTGATTAACTTCTCGGGCCTGATCAGCTTGTACGCAAACAGCGAAAATTTCGCCGCCGCCTTTAAGACTATGATCGCCTTCGTCCCCGTGGATTTAGTGAAGGCCGTGCCCGTTGCCTGGGTGGCTGAACGCCTTTATGCGACGCAGCCGGGTTTTTTAAAAGAAATCCGGGCATAAAGGGGGATAAATCCCGCAAAATGCTTGAAAATTGAACGAAAAGATGGTACACTAGCGAAGTGTAAATCGAACGCATCAGGAACTACCCGCTCTACGGGTAGTTTTTCATGATTGAAAATCGATTTGTGCTGTAAGAACTACACAATAATTAAAGGAGGTGCACTAAGTGCCTACAATTAACCAACTTGTAAAGAAGGGTAGAAAGAGATCCGAAACGAAGTCGAAATCGCCGGCTTTGGGATTCAACTACGATTCCTTACAAAAAGAACAAACCGTCGTTAACTCCCCTCAAAAAAGAGGCGTTTGCGTCGCGGTTCGTACTGTAACGCCGAAGAAACCGAACTCCGCGCTCCGTAAAGTTGCCCGTGTTCGTCTTTCCAACGGCTACGAAGTCATGGCATACATTCCCGGAATTGGCCATAACTTGCAAGAACACAGTGTCGTCTTAGTTCGCGGCGGTCGTGTTAAGGACCTTCCCGGTGTGCGTTACCACGTCGTTCGGGGAACCTTGGATACGGCAGGCGTCGACGGAAGAAGACAAGCGCGTTCCAAATATGGTGCAAAGAAACCGAAAAGTAACTAATCAAAGAGCACAATCTTTTCAATAGATGCTCTTGGCACACGACATTTGTCGAGTACCGTTGATTTTTCTCAACCAAATAGTTAAGGAGGGAAGAGAATGCCAAGAAAAGGACATATTCCTAAAAGAGAGGTCATGCCCGATCCCGTATACGGCGACGTTGTCATTACAAAATTAATCAACAACGTTATGTTAGACGGCAAACGGGGCACGGCCCAACGAATCGTCTACGGCGCATTGGATGCCGTAAAAGAAGCAACCGGTGAGGATCCCTTAGAAGTATTCTACAAAGCGTTAAACAACGCCATGCCGGTTTTGGAAGTCAAAGCACGCCGTATCGGCGGTGCCAACTATCAAGTCCCCTTGGAAGTGCGTCCCGAAAGACGTCAAACCTTGGGCCTTCGCTGGATCGTTCGTTACGCCAGAGAGCGCGGCGAAAAAACCATGGTCGAACGCTTATCCAAAGAAATCTTGGATGCATCCAACGACCTGGGCGGCGCAGTGAAGCGTAAGGACGAAATGCATCGTGCGGCAGAAGCGAACAAAGCTTTTGCTCATTTCAGATGGTAAGAAAGGGGAAATTACGTGGCTAGAGAAGTGCCGCTTAATAAAGTACGCAATATCGGAATTATGGCGCACATCGACGCCGGTAAAACGACGACGACCGAACGGATTCTGTATTACACCGGTCGGATCCACAAGATCGGGGAAACCCACGACGGTGGCGCCCAAATGGACTGGATGGAGCAAGAGCAAGAACGTGGGATCACGATCACCTCGGCTGCTACCACCGCGCACTGGAAAGGCTATCGCCTGAACATCATCGACACACCGGGCCACGTCGACTTCACCGTAGAAGTTGAACGTTCCCTTCGCGTCCTCGACGGTGCCGTTTCCCTCTTCGATGCGAAGAGCGGGGTCGAACCGCAATCGGAAACGGTTTGGCGCCAAGCTGACCGCTACCACGTTCCCAGAATCGCGCACATTAACAAAATGGACGTTACCGGTGCCGACTTCTTCCGCTCGGTAAAAACCATCGAAGACAAGCTCCACGGTAACCCCGTCCCGATTCAAATCCCCATGGGCGCCGAAGAAGACTTCATCGGCATGATCGACTTGGTCACCATGGAAGCTGAAATCTACAAAGACGACATGGGCACCGAAATCGAAATCACGGAAGTGCCGGAAGAATACAAGGCACAAGCCGAAGAATGGCGCGAAAACCTGATCGAAAAAGTCTCCGAATTCGACGAAGACTTAATGATGGCTTATCTGGAAGGTGAAGAAGTCACCGTAGAAGCCATTAAACGCGCCATCCGTAAGGGAACCCTGGACGTCGCCATGACGCCCGTCACCTGCGGTTCCTCTTACAAAAACAAAGGGGTACAACTCCTGCTTGATGCCATCATCGACTACCTGCCCTCGCCGGTAGACATTCCCGCTATCGTCGGTACGGATCCCGATACGGAAGAAGAAGAAGATCGCCACGCAAGCGACGAAGAACCCTTCTCCGCATTGGCATTTAAAATCGTTACCGACCCCTACGTAGGGAAACTTTCCTACTTCCGTGTTTACTCCGGTACCTTAAAGGCCGGAAGCTACGTCTACAACTCCAGCAAGGGCAAGAGAGAACGCGTCGGTCGTATCCTTTTGATGCACGCCAACAAGCGTGAAGAAGTCGAAGAAATCTACGCCGGTGAAATTGCCGCCGCCGTCGGTTTAAAAGATACATCCACCGGGGACACCCTCTGTGACGAAAATGATCAAATCATTTTGGAAAACATGGAATTCCCCGAACCCGTTATCTCCGTCGCCATCGAACCGAAGACCAAGGCGTCTCAAGACAAAATGTCCATCGGCTTGCAAAAACTTGCCGAGGAAGACCCCACCTTCAGAACCTACACCGATGAAGAAACCGGACAAACCATCATCTCCGGTATGGGCGAATTGCACTTGGATATTATCGTCGACCGTCTGCTCCGTGAATTTAAAGTCGAAGCAAACATCGGTAACCCGAAAGTATCCTACCGCGAAGGCATCCTCGGTTCCGCCGACGGCGAAGGCAAATTCGTTCGTCAATCCGGTGGTCGCGGTCAATACGGCCACGCCAAAATCAAGGTTGAACCCTTGGAACCCGGCAAAGGCTTCGAATTCGAAAACAATATCGTGGGCGGTGCCATTCCCAAGGAATTTATCGGACCCACCCAACAAGGGATCGAAGAAGCCATGCAAAACGGTGTTCTCGGCGGCTATGAAGTTCTCGACGTCAAAGTCAGCCTCTACGACGGCTCCTTCCACGATGTCGACTCTTCGGAAATGGCATTTAAGATCGCCGGCTCCATGGCACTGCGCGATGCCTTATCCAAGGCCAATCCCGTGCTCCTCGAACCGGTCATGAAAGTCGAAATCGTCACCCCCGAAGAGTACATGGGCGATGTTATCGGCGACATCAACTCCCGCCGCGGTCGCATGGAAGGAATGGAATTGGTAGCCGGCGCACAAATCGTCACCTGCTACGTCCCCTTGGCTGAAATGTTCGGCTACGCAACCAGCTTGCGTTCCAACACCCAAGGTCGTGCCAACTACTCCATGTTATTCGACCACTACGAACAAGTTCCCAAGAACGTGTCCGAAGAAGTACTCAACGGCAAAAATAAATAAGTCAAATCCAAATTAAAGGAGGATATACAATGGCAAAAGGAAAATTTGAAAGAACCAAACCCCACGTCAACGTCGGCACCATCGGCCACGTCGACCACGGCAAGACCACCCTTACGGCGGCAATCACCCTCGTATTAAACAAACGCTTCGGCTCCGGCGAATTCGTCGACTACGCAAACATC
>NZ_OPYI01000017.1 GCF_900343085.1 Aedoeadaptatus coli
ATGGACCTGAAAGCGGTGCTGACCTTTGCATGCATGAACATGAAAAAACTGGCACTAATGATGGATCGAAAAGAGCGGGACGGAGGAGGCGACGGCCCTTCTTTTGCTGATTTATGGAAAAAATACACAAAAAAGAGACAAACCCCGAGTTTTGTTCGGAGTTTGTCTGCAGTCTGGCACGCAGGCTTTCGGGCCGCTTTTTCTGTGCATCTTTTTTACGCAATCTTCACGGATCTTTATTATTCCTCGCGCCGTCTATGATAGAATAAAAAAAGAATTACCACGAAGGGAGAACGCGCATTATGAAAACAATCGCTGTATTTTTCGGCGGACGCAGTGTGGAACACGAAGTCAGCGTCATTACCGGCATGCAAGTGATCGAAAATTTAGATAAATCCAAATACGAGGCCGTGCCCGTCTACATTACCAAGGACGGCAAGTTTTTAGGCGGGGAAAGCCTGTCGAATTTCAAAACCTTCAAGGAAGGAAATTTCGACGACGCCTACGAGGTCTACTTCAAGGCAGGCCGCGGCGGCAAACTTTACAGACAAGTGGAGGAAAAAGGCGGCCTCTTTTCCAAGGGCGGCATGAAAGAAGAAGTCTACGCCGACGTGGATATGGTCTTCGTGGCCCTGCACGGCACCTTCGGCGAAGACGGATCCATTCAAGGCTATTTCGACACCATGGACATTCCCTACATCGGCTGCTCCACCCTCTCCGCCGCCGTGGGCATGGACAAAAAAATCATGAAAGACGTCTTCCGCGCCCATGCCATTCCCGTTATGGAAGGGATCTGTTTTTATCGCCGCCAGTGGCGTGAAGAAAAAGACGACGTGAAAAAGGCCGTCGCCGAACTGGGCTATCCCGTGTTCGTGAAGCCCGTGAACCTGGGCTCCTCCATCGGCATCACGAAGGTAAAAGAAGCCGCGGAGCTTGACGATGCCATGGATCTCGCCGCAAGCTACGACCGGAAGATCTTGGTCGAAAAGGCCGCGGAAAATCCCCGGGAAATCAACTGCGCCGTCATGGGCTACGCCGGCGATGTGATCACCTCGGCACTGGAAGAGCCCGTGGGCTGGAAGGATCTTTTGAGCTTCGAGGATAAATACGTGGGCGGCGGCAAGAAAACCGGCCCGAGCAAGGGGAAGAATGCGAGAAACTGCCCGGCCGATGTGGACGCTGCCTTAAAAGGACAAATCGAAGACTTGGCGAAGAGAGCTTTCACCGCCATCGACGCCTGCGGCACGGCGCGGATCGACTTTCTCGTCACCGAAGCGGGCCCGGTGGTCAACGAAATAAACACCTTGCCGGGATCCATGGGCTTTTACTTATGGGAGCCTGTGGGCATTCCTTTCGCCGAGCTATTGAACCGAGTCATTGAGCTGGGCGAAATCCGCGCGAAGGAGCGCAAGGACACCACCTACAGCTACGAATCCAATTTGTTCGCGAAAACCACCTACGGTAGCAAACTGTAAGCCAAAGGAGGCATTATGACTATTCGAGACCGGGTACTGGAGGCCTTGGAAAAAAACGACGGCCTAAGCAAGCGGGAAATTTTCCGCGCCCTGGACGTCAACGACAATCTGCAAAAGGAAATGAAGGGCCTTTTAAAGGATATGGTAAAAGACGGCACCCTTTACCGGGACGAGGATAAGAATTACCACGCCAGCCTTCGCGCCGGACTCATGACCGGCACCTTCGAAGGCAACGACAAGGGCTTCGGTTTCTTCGTTCCCGACGACGAGGACATGGAGGATTTGTACATTCACCGCACCAAGGTGAATTCCGCCATGAACAAGGACCGGGTCCTCGTGGAAAAAATTCCCCCGAAGGATCCGGACAAGGGCGACGAAGGCCGCGTCGTCGCCGTATTGGAGCGGGCCAATCACCGCATCGTCGGCGTTTACGACGACGCCATGCGCTTCGGCTTCGTCACCCCCGACGACAAGAAAATTCCGGACGACATCTTCATTCCGAAAAAATGGAAAAACGGCGCCGAAGACGGCCAAAAAGTTGTGGTGGACATTGAAAAGTATCCGGAACCCAACAAAAAGGCCGAGGGGAAAATCGTGGAAGTCCTGGGCTATCCCGACGACAAAAACGTGGACATCCTCTCCATCGCCTATGCCATGGGCCTGGATCTGGAATTCCCTCGAGACGTCATCGAAGAAGCCGACGCCATTCCCCAAAAAGTCAGCCTTTCCGCCGTGGCGGGCAGGGAAGATTTCCGCGACGCGCCCACCTTCACCATCGACGGCGCCGATTCCAAGGACTTCGACGACGCCCTGAGCGTGCGGCCCATGAAAGGCGGCCATTGGGAAGTGGGCGTGCACATCGCCGACGTGGCGGAATACGTGCGGGCAAACAGCCCCCTGGACCGGGAAGCCCTCCATCGGGGCAACAGCGTGTACCTTTTAAGCGAAGTGCTTCCCATGCTCCCCAAGGCCCTCTCCAACGGCATCTGTTCCCTGAACGAAGGAGTGGACCGCCTCTGTTTGAGCGTGATCTTTGAATTAGACGATGGGGGCAAGGTGTACAATTACCACATCGCCGAAACGGTGATCAACAGCGATCGCCGCCTGATCTACTCCAATGTCAGCGACTTTTTGGAAGACGGCAAGGTTCACGAATCCCTGGAGGATCTCACGGAAGAGCTCACGATTCTAAACACAATTGCCAAGAACCGGAAAAAAATGCGGGATAAGCGGGGCAACATCGACTTTTCCTTCGAAGAGCCGGCCATCGAATTGGATGCCGACGGCCACCCCACCCACATCGGATTGGTGGATCACCGGGAGGCCAACGACTTAATCGAGGAATTTATGCTTCTCGCCAACGAAACCGTGTCCGAAACCTACCACAAAAAGAAACTGCCCTTCCTCTACCGCATTCACGAAGAGCCGGATGCTGAAAAGCTCACCCTTTTAAACGCGGTGATTCGCCCCTTCGGCTACCACTTGGATCTCACCAAAGACGTCCATCCCAAGGACATTCAAAAGCTGACCTTGGCCTGCAAGGGAAAAGACGAAGAGGCATTGATTCAAACCATGGTTTTGCGGAGCATGCAAAAGGCCCGATACAGCGAGGAACTCGCCGGCCACTTCGGCCTCGCCGCCAAGTATTACTCCCACTTCACTTCGCCCATTCGCCGTTACGCGGACTTGACCATCCACCGAGTCATTAAACAGGATCTGAACCACGTTTTGGACACGAAACTCATCGACCATTACAATAAAACTTTCCCGGACATCGCCGATCACATTTCCGCCACGGAAAAAATCGCCCAAGAAGCGGAACGCAAGGTGGTGGATGTGAAAATGGCCCAATACATGGCCGATCACATCGGGGAAAGCTTCGACGCGAAAGTGTCGGGGATTACGTCTTTCGGCATTTTCTGCGAACTGGACAACACGGTGGAAGGCCTCATCGGCTACGCCTCCATGGACGATTTCTATCGCTTCGACGAGGATCACTACGTGGCCGTGGGCGAGCGGACGAAAAAAACCATTCACATGGGCGATCCCATGCGCATCGTCGTGGCCGGCGCCGATCCGATTTTAGGGCGCATCGACTTTCAATTAGAGGAGGATGCCCGTGGCTAAAAAGAAGAATACCGGCGGAGACTATTTGGCAAACAACAAAAAAGCCTTTCACGAATACCACATCGGAACCAGCTACGAGGCGGGCATCGCCTTGAAGGGGACGGAGGTAAAGAGCATTCGCAAGGGCAGCGTGGCCATCAAAGAAGCCTACTGCTCCATCGAAGGGGGCGAGATCTTTATCGAAGGCATGCACGTGGCCCCCTACGAACAGGGCAATCGCTTTAATATGGATCCCTTGAGAAAGCGCAAGCTCCTCATGCACAAAAAAGAAATTGCCCAACTGGCCAAGGCCACGGAGCAGGAGGGCTTCACCATCGTGCCCCTGAACGTGCACTTGACCCGCGGCCGTGTGAAGGTCTCCATCGCCGAAGCCAAGGGCAAGAAGCTTCACGACAAGCGGGAAGCCATGAAAAAACGGGACATGGATCGGGACTTAAAGCGCTACGTGGACCGGTAATGTTTAATTTCTTTTCTTTCGGATATAAATGAAGAAAGCACAGTTTTGAGAAGGAAAAGGAGTTTATCATGACGAAAAAAATCGGTTTAATTGTCGGCTCGCTCAGAAAAGAATCCTGGAACAGAAAAGTCGCAGAAAAAGTGAAAGCCATGTTCCCTGAGGGTTACGAAGCCGAATTTATCGAAATCGGCGATTTGCCCCTCTACAACGAAGACTACGAAAAAGAGAAAAACGAACCGGAAAGCTACGGCCGCTTCCGAAAAGAAGTGGAAGAGAAGGACGGCTATATTTTCTTTACGCCGGAATACAATCGCCTCTGCGCGCCGGCGGTTAAAAACGCCATCGACGTGGGAAGCCGACCCTACGGCAAGAGCAAATGGGGCACAAAACCCGCGGCCGTCGTAAGCGCCAGCGTGGGTTCATCCGGCGGCATGGCGGCGAATTTCAGTCTGCGTCAAAATCTGATCTTCGTCGACCTCATTCCCCTTCAACAACCGGAAGTGTATCTCTCCGCCGTCCACGAAAAATTCGACAAAAACGGCGAATTGATCAAAGACACCGAAGACTTTTTGCAAGGCTTCGTCGATGCCTTTGTGAACCACGTGGAACGCTTCTGATCCATTGCGAAAGAGCCTGCGAAATGCGGGCTCTTTTTTTGTGAACGAAAAACCCTCTCGAGGGGGGAGGCTCGAGAGGGCTGCGTTTATTGTAGAGTTTTAGGCCTCTACTTTCGGACGGGAGGCATTTTCCAGGGCGGCCTTTAGGCTGTTTTCGATTTTTTCCAGCTCCACTTCGGCCTTGGCTCGATTTTCCCGAGCCCGATCGTGGATTTTAATGGAGTCTTCGATGGTGGCGATCAATTCGTCGTTGACCTTTTGAAGGGTTTCTACGTCGATGGTGGAGCGCTCGGCTTCTTCGGCCACATCCAAGGTCGTTTGCTTTAATTTTTCGGCATTCTTTCGAAGCAGTTCGTTGGTGGTGTCGGAGACTTGCTTTTGCATGGCCAACACTTGACCCTGTTTTTGCGTCCCCAGGGCGATGACCATTTGGGACTTCCACAGGGGAATGGTGTTGGTAATGGCGTCGGTGACCTTGTCCACGAGGAGCTTGTCGTTGTTTTGAATGAGCTTTATTTGCGGCGCCGTTTGAATGGCCACGGTCTTCGAGGTCTTTAAATCGAAGATTTTCTTTTCGAAGCGATTCACCGATTCGTCAAAGTCCTTGACCACCTGCATGGCCATGGGATCGTCCGCATTTTTCGCATCTTCATAGAGCTTCGGAAGCACATTTTCGCGGCACTCCGCGATTTTTTCTTCCCCGGCGAGAATGTAGTATTGCAGCTCGCGGAAATACTCCACGTTTTTGTCGTAGAGTTTGTCGAAGACGCCGATGTCTTTCAACAGCTCCATGCGGGCGCTTTCCAATTGGGCTTGAATCTTGTCGACGTGGCTTTCAACGACTTCGTAGCGGGCGATAAATTTTTCGACGGAGCGCTTGGTTTTTTTCACGAAGGGAAGCTTGTCCAAGAGGGATTCCCCTTCCAAGGAGGAAAAATCCAAATCCTTCACGTCGAGCATGAGATCCGACATCATGGCGCCTACGTCGCCGGCGTCTTTCGATTTCACTTCCGAAAGAATTTGGGCGGAAAATTGCGCCACGCCCTTTTGCGTATTGGCGCCGTAGACGGCCAGGGCTTGGGAGTCGCGAAGGTCGATGGCTTCTTTTAATGCATCCACTCGGGCGCGCTCTTCGGGGCTTAGTCGGGTGAGGGCTTCTTCCGCTTTTGTGGCGATGGCTCGGGTGTCGATGTCGGATTGCTCCTGAATGGGTCCCTGCATTAAGCTGTCCAGGGTGATTTCATTGGTGTTAGTCATGTGTGGCTCCTTTCGTCACTTATTTTACGGCGTTCATTAACAACAACATGGTGTCGATGTCTGGCATGGACATGACATTGGTGATTTCGGGAGCAAGGCCCGGGATCGAGTAGATGTCGGCGGAGGCGGTGCCGGAGACGACGGTGCGAAAGCCGTGGTTCTTCCAGGCCATTTCCTGAACCTTCGGATCTTTCAGGGCCTTTAAGCCTACGTCGCCCTTTTCGTTTAAAGACAGATAGACGTGGGAAGACCACACCGTGGGCTCGGGGTAGAGGATGTAGATTTGATCCTTCACCTGCGCATAAATGTCCGGGTCGGTCTTAGAAAATTCCAAAAGTTGATTTTCATAACCGGCGATGATCGGGTAGGCGCCCAAGCCTTGTTTTAAGAATTGATTAAACATATCCGCCGAGGAGGCAGGCATGTAGCCGATCACCCGGTAGATCTTTTGCAATTGAGGAATGATCGCCTCCGCGTCGGCACCATTTACCGGGCGGTTGCCGTTTAAGGCGTTGGCCAAGAGGCCGAGAAACATATTGCCGGAATTGGATTTGTTCGGGTCGGTGGTGTCCACGAGGACGTTGCCGTAAAGCTGGGGCAAGCCCACATCGGCCCAAGTGGTGTCGGCGGCGATAAGTTTGGCGAGTTTTTCCATGTTGACGTAGTGGACGGACCCTCGTTCGGTGACGATGCCGTTTTGTTTCAAGGCGTCGACGACGGCTTTTCTCGAATAGAGGACGATGGGCGTATTAAAGACGATGTCGTCGGATTGAGCCCGGTGGCCTTCTTTTATAAAGAGCTCGCTCGCCAATTGGCTGGCGGGAAAGAGGTAGTCCTGCCCGTCGAGGGAGCCCTGCACCATGTCGAAGGAGCCGGCCTTTCGATAATCCATGGTGAGCCCGTACTGTTTTTGAATGTAGTCTTTAAATTCTTCGCTTTCAAAGAGGCCGATTTTTTCGCCGCCTAAGAGGCCGGTGAGGGCGACTTGTCGGGGCTTGGACCCACGAAAATACATATAGCCGCCGGCGAGGGCAATGACCAGCAAAAGGATGATTAATCCGCGGAACCGTTCTTTCATTCCGGATCACCTCCCAGTTTCAACGTTTTTTCCAAAAGTTCCGTCTCGATTTCCAAATCGGAAATTTGATCTTCGTAGTAGCCGTCCCGCTGCTTTGCGTAGACTCCGTTTAAAAGTGCCAGGGACTCATCAGTCTTTGCCTCGATCTCGAGAAATTTTTCCGAAGACACATTTCCTCGCTTCAGACTCAGGTAATTTGTGATGATCTTTTCTCCTGTTTTTAAATAGTATTCAAGAAAGTGGCGAGAGGGGGAGATGGCCTTCGGGTGCGCTTTCAAGTAGGCCGTGATGTCGTTGCCCGTGGCGACGAGGGCCAGGGCTTTTTCGCGAATGGCCGGATTTTCAATGGCGCGGGCGGTGGAAGCCATGGTATGAAGATGCATTATCGACGCGTCGTACAGGGCTTTTAACTCTTCCCCGTTGGCCAGGGCTTCCAGTTCCACGTCGCCGATTTTTTGCTTCGGCTTCGCCAGGTAGTAGACGCCGAAGTAGGTCCCTACGGAAAGGACGGTCGCCACGAGAAGCGGCCACTTCAGGACTATAAAGAGGAGCAGAAACAGAAGTACCGATGCACTGACACCGAAAAAGTTTTGTCGCATATTAGTTGTATCCCTTCACTTGTTGAAATGCCTCCACTAAGTTTTCACGCCCGTCGAAGACCCGAGCCCTCGAAAGCTTCGCCACTTGATCCAGCTCTTCGGGATCCGCCGCGCCGAACAGGATTCCGAAAATCGGTACGTCTTCGCCCAAGGCGTCGTAGGCGACCTGAAGGTCGTCGATGGTGGCCATTCCGTTGGCCATACCGTCGGTTAAAACCACGACGGCCGGGGAATAGTTTTCGATGGCGATGCCTTCTTTCTTCAAGTGATCCAAGGCATAGATAATGGCTTCGTACATGGAGGTGCCGCCGCCGATTTCATAGCCCTGTGATTTTTCGTAGAGGGCCTTCAGTGCGTCGCCGTTGCCGTCGGCGGAATCGAAGCCGTAGACGGTGTCGGAAAAGGGAACGAGGACGGTCTTGTCTTTATCCGTGCCTAAAAGCAGGTTTTTCGCGGCATTTTCCGGAATCAATACTTGTTCCAAGGCGCGGTTCATTTGCGCTTCGCCTTTTCCGTACATGGAGCCGGAGTAGTCCAGAACATAGACGGTGAGGGCCGGCTTTTTAAACTGCCCCTGATAGAGCTTTAAGGCCTCCATAATGACGTCGGCCTTGGGCAGGCGAACAGGGGAGAGGACGCGGTCTAAGTCGATGCCCCATTCTTTTTTGTAGATCTTTTTGTTTTCTTCCCGCACCGTGCCGTAGGCTGAACGCTTGCCCGTCTTTTCGATGCCGTCTTGGGCTTTGTCGGAGAGAATATATTTTTGAAAATCTAAAAACAGTTTTTCCTTTTCGCCGTCGCCCTTATCCACGTAGGCCAAGGGCGAATCGCTTAGGGAAAGACCGTCCACGGGATAGACGCAGTAGAGGGGTTCTTTTCCCTCTTTTTCCAAACGTTCGTTGGTTTGAATGATGAGGGTTTCGTAATTCACCATGGCGTCGTAATCGCCGTCCAAGAAGAGATCCACGAGCCAATTGGACGAGCCCGAGGAACGCTCGACGCCTTTTAAAAGCGAGGTGATTTGGTTTTGCAGGGCGGGATCGGCCAAATCCTGCGATGTCAGACCGTCCTTCGACGAGGAGAGGGCGGATAGAAAGCCCAAGTAGGCCGAGGCGCCGGAGTTGGACTGGGTGGCGGACGTCATGCAAAATTTAAGTTTGCCCGATTCAATGGCCCGGATGATTTCCGACGTGGTGACATCGCGGCCGACAAATCCCAGCTCTTCGGCGAGGGAACGCTTTATGCCGAAGACCACCGGCGTAATGGAAGTGGTTTCCGTATGCTTTAAGAGGCGGTGTTTGTCGCCGAGGGTGAGCCATATGGACGAGGCGGGCCAGACGGCGTCGTAGTCCAATTCGCCGGATTGCAATTGAGCCATAATATCCAAAGAACCCAGGTAGTCGATTTGAATATTGACCTTATTCTTTTTGGCGAAAGACTCGATGACGGGCTCGAGCATTTTATTTTCCGAGCCGGCGACGATCTTCAGCGTGTCCGAATCGTAGCCCTCCACGGAAAAAGTTTTGTTCGAGGGATGGGACGCGCTCTCCTCGGGGGCGCTGTCTTCATTGTCCCCGTGACAAGCGACTAAAAGAAGGGCCATAAGCAGTAGACAGAGAAGGGACTTTCGTTTCATCTTTATCCCCTTTCGAAACAATAAAATGGAAAAGATTTCTTACCTTCATTATGGAAGATCTGAAGAAGGCAAACTACCGTTGTCGCGATAAGATTATGTAATATCTGTGCAAAGTTTCCGTCATAAGAGAGAGGAGAATCCGGTCAATACGTGCGAACAATCTTCGACGAATCATTGAAAGCGAGCACCGATTTCTTCAATGAAGCTCGGCAAAGAGGGTAAGAATAAGAACGAAAAGCGGCGCGACGGATTTTTAAAAGAAAAGTCAAACAAGGTCAAAAAATCTATTGCATTCCGCGGCGAAGGTGTTATAATGGAATCAAGGTCAAAGAAAGTCAACTGAGGTGATTTATGGAATATAAAGATTATTACAAGACATTGGGCGTGGATAAAAGCGCCGATCAAAAAACGATAAAAAAAGCCTTCCGCAAACTGGCGAAGCAATATCACCCGGACCTTCATCCCGACGACAAAAAGGCCCATGAAAAGTTTAAGGAAATCAACGAAGCCTACGAAGTTCTCTCCGATCCAAAGAAGAAGCAGACCTACGATCAATTCGGTAGCGCCGGCAATTTCTCCGGCGGCATGAATTTCGATCCGTCTCAATACGGCTACACCTACACTACCGGCGGGGGCGGCGACTTCAGCGATTTCTTCGATATGTTCTTCGGCGGCGCGAGCGCAGGCGCAGGCGCAGGCTCGAAGCGCAGAAGCACCACCTTCAATATGGGGGATATTTTCGGCGACCTCAAAGGCGGATCGCGGCGTAGCCACAAGCCACAGCGAACCCAATACAGCACCGATCTCACCATCTCCATGGACGACGCCTATAACGGCGTGAACCGGCAAGTGAGCCTGACCATCGGAGGAAAGGCCGTGGACATTCCCGTGAAAGTACCGGCGGGGATTACCGACGGCAAGAAGCTGAAGGTGCGCGGCGATAAATTCGGCGTCGACGGCGACATTCTCTTTAAGATTCACGTCACGGCGCCGAAGGGCGTGGAAATCCACGGCCTGGACCTCGTCGTGGACCAAGCCATTTATCCCTGGCAAGCTTATTTCGGCGATAAGATCACCTGCGATCTTCCCGCCGGGAAGCTTCGCATTACCGTGCCCGAAAAGACCAAGGGCGGCCAAAGATTGCGCCTGGCCAAAAAAGGACTGAAGGATTTAAAGGGCCACACCGGCGACGCCTACGTTCGCTTCGTCATCGTAAACCCGGAAAATTTAAGCGCGGAAGAAGAAGCGCTCTACAAACAATTAAGCGAAAAACACAAAAAATAAAGTAAAAATAATAAGCATGAAAGGAGTGCCATATGAAAATCGATAAATTTACACAAAAAAGCATGGCCGCGTTGGAAAACGCGCAAAATTTGGCACAAGAATACGGAAACCCGGAGGTGGACGTCCTCCACTTAGACAAGGCCTTGGTATCCGACAACGAAGGCCTCATTCCCCGTGTATTAAGCTACATGGGCGTGGACGCAAAGGAAGTGGAAAACGCCTTGGACAGGGAAATCGGCCGCCTCTCGAAACAAACCGGCGCCAGCCCTCGCCTCTCAAGCGCCATGAACGGCGTCTTAACCGATGCATTGAAAGAAGCGAAACGCTTAAGCGACAGCTACGTCAGCGTGGAACACCTCTACCTCGCCATGATTAAAGGGGACGGGGTCAACAACAAACGGATCTTTAGGGAATTCGGCATCGACGAAGACCGCTTTATGGGCGCCCTAAAAGAAATTCGCGGTAATCAACACGTGACCAGCGACAATCCCGAAGACACCTACGAGGCCTTGAATAAATTCGGCCGGGATTTAACGGCGGAAGCGGCCAAGGGAAAAATGGACCCGGTCATCGGACGAGACGACGAAGTGCGCCACGTGATCCGCATCCTCTCCCGCCGCACGAAAAACAACCCCGTCTTAATCGGCGAGCCCGGCGTCGGAAAAACCGCCATCGTCGAAGGCTTGGCCCAACGAATCGTCGCGGGCGACGTCCCCGACGGCCTGAAGAACAAAACCGTCTTCTCCCTGGACATGGGGGCCTTAATCGCCGGGGCCAAGTACCGCGGCGAATTTGAAGAGCGCCTGAAGGCCGTGTTAAACGAAGTGAAGAGCTCCGAAGGCGAAATCATCATGTTTATCGACGAAATTCACAACATCGTCGGCGCCGGAAAGAGCGAAGGGGCCATGGACGCGGGCAATCTCTTAAAGCCCATGCTCGCCAGAGGTGAACTCCACACCATCGGCGCCACCACCTTGGACGAGTACCGCAAGTACATCGAAAAAGATCCGGCCCTCGAGCGGCGTTTCCAAAAAGTGCAAGTGCAAGAGCCCACAGTGGAAGACACTATTTCCATTTTGCGCGGCCTGAAGGAAAAATACGAAATCTATCACGGCATTCGCATCTCCGACGGCGCAGTCATTCAATCGGCCCTGCTTTCCGATCGCTACATTACCGACCGCTTCTTGCCCGATAAGGCCATCGACCTCATGGACGAAGCCTGCGCCATGGTGCGCACGGAAATCGAGTCCATGCCCACGGAAATCGACGAAATCCGCCGTCGCATCCTCCAACTGGAAATCGAGCGGGAAGCCTTAAAGAAAGAAACCGACGAGGCGTCGAAAAAGCGTCTCGCTGCCCTGGAAGAAGAATTGGCCGAAGAAAAGGCCGATTACGACGCCCTCATCGCCCGTTGGGAAACGGAAAAGAAAGAGCTGGAAGGCGAAAAGAATATAAAAGAGGCCATCGACCGGGTGCGCCACGAAATCGAAGAAGCAGAACGCAACTACGATTTGGAAAAGCTCTCCGCCTTGAAATACGGCGAACTGCCGAAATTGGAAGATGAGTTAAAGCAAGAGCAAAACAAAGAAAAAGGCGACGGAAAACTCATCAAAGAGGAAGTCACCGAAGAAGAAATCGCCGAAGTGGTGAGCAAATGGACGGGCATTCCCGTCTCGAAACTCGCGGAAACGGAGCGGGAAAAACTCCTCCACTTAGACGAGATCCTGAAAAAGCGCGTCGTGGGACAGGCCGATGCCACGAAAGCCGTGAGCGACGCCGTGCTCCGCGCGCGGGCCGGGCTTAAGGCGCAAAACCGCCCCATCGGAAGCTTTATCTTCTTAGGGCCTACTGGCGTAGGCAAAACGGAAACGGCTAAGGCCTTGACCGAAGCCCTCTTCGACGACGAACGGAACATGATTCGCATCGACATGAGCGAATACATGGAAAAACACAGCGTCTCCCGCCTGGTCGGTTCGCCTCCGGGCTACGTTGGCTACGACGAAGGCGGCCAACTCACCGAGGCTGTGCGTAGAAAGCCTTACTCCGTCATCCTCTTCGATGAAATCGAAAAAGCCCACCGCGACGTCTTCAACATCCTCTTGCAAGTGTTGGACGACGGTCGCCTCACCGACAACCAAGGCCGCACCGTGGACTTTAAAAACACGGTCATCATCATGACCTCTAACATCGGTTCTCAAGACTTAATCGAAGGGGTTACGGAAGACGGCACCATCTCCGAGGAAGCGAAAGATGCCGTAAACAGGGAAATGAAAGAACACTTCCGTCCGGAATTTTTAAACCGGGTGGATGAGATCGTCCTCTTTAAGCCCCTATTGAAGGAAGAAATTGTCAGGATCATCGATACGGATCTCGCGGAAATCGAAGGTCGCCTGGAAGACAGAGACATTCACATCGCAGCTACCGACGAAGCCAAAGAAAAAATCTTGTCGGAAGCCTACAATGTGCTCTACGGCGCACGGCCCGTGAAGCGCTATATCCAAAACCACATCGAAACCAAACTCTCCCGTGCCCTGATCGCCGGAGACATTATGGATGGAGATCATTTGGAAATCGCCATCGACGGCGACGACTACGTCATCAGAAAATAAATCCAAGACAAAAACGCTCGAGGGATCTCGGGCGTTTTTTGCGTGGCGAAAGCCATATGGGGTATAGAATTAGGAACAATCGTGATGAAGTTGAAAGAAAAAAAGGAGACTGGCAATGAAAGTGATCGAATATTTACACAACGCCAAAGTATTTTACGCAGCCACCACGGACGGGGATCAACCCCACGTTCGCCCCATTGGTTTCGTCATGGAATTTGAAGGCCAATTGGCTTTCTACACGGACAACCGCAAAAAAATGTGCAAACAATTGAAGGCCAATCCGAAAACGGAATTCTGCGCCCTTGACAGTAAGATGAACACCCTGCGCATCACCGGCGAAGCAAAATTCATCACCTCCCCGGAATCCAAAAAGGCCGCCTTGGAAGCCATGCCCATGTTGGCGAAAGCAGGCTACAGCGTGGAAGACGACGTCTTCGAAATCTACACTTTGGAGAATGTCAGCCTGTCCTACGCAAATATGGCGGGCAAACAATTAGACGGCATCGAACTGTAAAGCATCGAACAAAAATCCCCTTTTCCTCGAGGGAAAGGGGATTTTTTGGATGAAGCAAAAGCCATGTATTCCGTTTAATTTAAGGTGTCGCCATAGGCCATAAGCTTTTCTGCAAAGGCGCGGGCTCTTTCTTTTACCTGCTCGTTCATAAACAGCTCTTTGTAAGAGCGCTGGCGCTCGCCGTAGGCGCCGAGGAAATTTAATTTGTTGTGCTTTGCGTAGCGCCGAAGCCCTTCGACCAACAGATCCGAGGCCTTTTCCTCCGGATAGCCGAAGGTGGAAAGAAGGGCGATGGTTTTGCCCGCCCAAAGAGAGGCCCCATGGTTTCGCCGTAGTACTTGCACATGCCGTAGACCAAACGGTCCATGACAATTTTCATGGGCGGTGTAAATAGAAGGAACAGATCGGCGTGGCGAAAAGAATCAGATCGCTTTCGAGGGCCGCGTCGAAAATCTCCTGCATGTCGTCGTCGTGAACGCAGTGGAAGCTGTCGGTCACTTTTTGGCAGCGGCGGCAGGCGATGCAGCTTTTTAAATCCATGCCGTAGAGATCGAAGCGGGTGATCTCGACGGATTCGTCGAATACTTCCGTGATTTTCTCCAGAAGCTGCACCGTGTTTCCTCGAGGCCGGGGGCTTGCAAATAAAATTAAGAGTTTCATAGACACCGTCCTTCCATTCGTATTTTATCACAGAGGGATGCAATGGAAAAAAGATAAGCCGCTCGTTATGTAAAGTTTTGAAAAAAGCCTTGCAATCGTAGGAATTTTCGGTTATTATAGCTAAGTTGCCAAAGTAAATACACGGGATGAAGAGCTTCGGCTCGAAACAATCCCTGAAAAATGCCTAAATCCCTTGATTTCAGGTTCTTTTTTATGTATAATACTAGGGTATGCGTGAGACATGCGTTGACACAATAGGTGGCTTTGAAACAGGCGCAAAGATGTGTTCGCATCGGAGGCTTGCGGAAAAGGGAATTATTGTCGAGAATGTCCAATCGAGAATTGGGCGACGGAGCGCCCGACTTTTTTTATGGGGCACAGAAAACACCCGGCTAAGTTGATCGGCGCTCTTCCCTTATCGTTGAGGAAAATGCACTAGGAGGGACTAAATGTCTGCAAATGTAAAACAAAAAATCAGAATTCGTTTGAAAGCTTATGACCACGAGTTATTAGACAGCTCCGCTCAAAGAATTGTCGAAGCGACAAAAGCCAGCGGCGCCGATGTATCCGGTCCGGTACCCTTGCCCACGGAAAAAGAAATCATCACTATTCTTCGTTCCGTACACAATCACAAGGATTCCCGTGAACAGTTCGAACAAAGAACGCACAAGCGTTTAATCGACATCATGAACCCGAACCAAAAGACCGTGGATTCTTTAATGAAACTCAATCTGCCCGCAGGTGTAGATATCGAGATAAAACTGTAAGCTGTCGGACTATATGATTGCCAGGCAATCCGCTGTAATGGAGGTATTTTATGAAATATGCATTGGGTAAAAAGATTGGCATGACCCAAATCTTTACCGAAGAAGGCGAACAAGTTCCCGTCACCGTCGTGGCAGTTGAACCCCAAGTGGTCGTTCAAAGAAAGACCACCGACATCGACGGTTACGAAGCGATTCAAGTCGCCACCGGCGCAGTAAAAGAAAAACGCGTCAACAAACCCTTAAAGGGCCACTTCGACAAGGCCGGCGTGGAATACAAACGGGTACTCCGCGAATTCCCCTTGGCTGAAGGCGAAGACTTCAACGTCGGCGACGAATTAAACGTCACCGTTTTCGAAGAAGGCGACAAGGTCGACGTCACCGGCACCAGCAAGGGTAAAGGGACCGCAGGTCTCATTAAGCGCCACAACTTCGGTCGCGGTCGTGAAACCCACGGCTCGAAATTCCACAGAATGCCCGGTGGTATGGGTGCTGCATCCTACCCGGGTCGCGTATGGAAGGGCCACCGCATGATGGGACGCATGGGGAATGAACGTGTCACCGTTCAAAACCTCGAAGTTGTACGTGTCGATGCCGACAACAACTTCCTTTTAATTAAAGGTGCCGTTCCCGGACCGAAAAACGGACTCGTTCGCGTTCGTGCCACGGTTAAAAGCGGTAAATAAGCGAGAGGAGGACACGAATAATGACTAAGTTCCAAATGATAGATATGGCCGGCAAGTCCTTAGAAGAAATCGAACTTTCCGACGATATCTTTAATGTAGAAATTAACGAACACGTCGTCTATTTGGTCGTAAAGAACATTCTGGCCAACAGACGTCAAGGTACACAGTCCGCCAAAACTCGCGCAGAGGTTCGCGGCGGCGGCAAGAAACCCTGGAGACAAAAGGGTACGGGCCGTGCAAGACAAGGCTCCATCCGTTCGCCTCAATGGCGCGGCGGCGGCATCGTCTTTGCACCGAAGCCGAGAAGCTACCGCTACACGACCCCGAAAAAGGTCCGTCGTTTAGCCATGAAATCCGTTTTGACTTCCAAGGTTCAAGAAAAAGAACTCATCGTCGTCGATCAACTGGCCCTGGAAGCACCCAAGACCAAGGCATTAAGCGAAGCGCTTAAAAACATGGGCGCCGCCAAAAAGGCATTGATCGTCACGGCAGATAGCGACAAGAACGTCGTATTAAGTGCAAGAAACCTTCCGAATGCAGAAGTTTCTACGGTCGGCACCATGAATGTTTACGACATCTTAAAATACGACTCCCTGATCCTCACCAAGGATGCGCTGGACAAAATCGTGGAGGTGTATAACTAATGAAAAACTTTGATATCATCATTCGTCCTATCATTACTGAACAATCCATGATGGACATGGAAAATAACAAGTACACCTTTGAAGTAGCGAAGACGAGCAACAAATCGGAAATCAAAAAAGCCATCGAAGCGATCTTCTCCGTCAAGGTAGCCAAGGTCAACACGATGAACATGACAGGCAAAGTCAAACGTCAAGGCATGAATGTAGGCAAGCGTCCCAACTGGAAGAAAGCCATCGTCACCTTAACGGATGATTCCCAACCGATTGAATTCTTCGACAGCATGCAATAAGCCTAAGGAGGGACATTCATGGAGATCAAAAGATATAAACCGACGACGAACGGCCGCAGAGGCATGACCGTCGCCAGTTTCGAAGAAATTACCAGAAGCAAACCTGAAAAAAGCTTGGTCGTCAGCCTTAATAAATCGGCCGGCCGCAATGCACACGGTCGCATCACCAGTCGCCACAGAGGCGGCGGCGCTGCGAAAAAATACAGAATCATCGACTTTAAGCGTTCCAAAGACGGCGTACCCGCAAAGGTCGCACAAATCGAATACGACCCGAACCGTACGTCCTACATCGCCCTGTTGAACTACGCAGACGGCGAAAAGCGCTACATCTTGGCCCCGAAGGGCTTAAAGGTCGGCGACAAAGTGGAATCCGGCGAAGATGCCGACATTAAAATCGGTAACGCCCTTCCCTTGCACGCTATTCCCGTCGGTACTACGGTGCACAACATCGAAATGACCCCCGGCAAGGGCGGCCAAATCGCTCGCGCAGCCGGCACCTCGGCACAACTTTCCGCAAAAGAAGGCACGATGGCTCAACTCCGTCTGCCCTCCGGCGAATACCGCCGCGTCAGCGTCAACTGCCGCGCCACCGTCGGCACCGTCGGAAACATCAGCCACGAACTGATTAACTTAGGTAAGGCCGGGAAGAAACGCCACTTAGGTATTCGTCCCCACGTCCGCGGTTCCGCAATGAACCCGGTTGATCACCCCCACGGCGGTGGTGAAGGTCGTACCCCCATCGGTCGTCCGTCCCCGATGACACCCTGGGGCAAGAAGGCACTGGGTCTTAAGACGCGTAAGAAAAACAAGAAGAGCGATCGTTACATCGTTCGTCGTAGAACGAAATAAGGGAGGAGGAAGCAATGTCCAGATCCATTAAAAAGGGCCCTTTCGCAGATGAACATCTGTTGAAGAAAATTGACGCCCTCAACGAAGCAAACAAAAAAGAAGTGGTAAAAACTTGGTCTCGTCGTTCGACGATCTTCCCGGAAATGGTGTCTCACACCATCGCCGTTCACGACGGTAGAAAACACGTACCGATCTACATCACCGAAGATATGGTCGGCCACAAACTCGGCGAATTCGTCATGACTCGCACCTTCCGCGGTCACGGCGGCGGCGAAAAAACCACGAGAATGTAAGGAGGAGTAACGAATGGAAGCAAGAGCAATTGCAAAATACGTGCGCATTTCTCCTTTGAAGGTCAACTTCATTTGCGCGGAAATTCGCGGCAAACAAGTGGATGAAGCCCTGGCGCTTCTGAAATTCACGCCGAAGCGCGGCGCCCGTGAACTTTATAAAGTTCTTCACTCCGCCGTCGCCAATGCGGAAAACAACCTGAACTTGGATCGTGAAGATCTCATTGTTAAGGAAGCTTACGCAAACGACGGTCCGACGATGAAACGTTACCGCCCCAAAGCAAAGGGCATGGCGTATCCGATTCTGAAGCGCTCCAGCCACATCGGCGTTGTCGTTTCCGAAAGAGAATAATAAGGGGGAGAAGAATGGGTCAAAAAGTAAATCCGCACGGTCTTCGTGTAGGGATCATTAAAGATTGGGATTCCAAATGGTATGCCGACAAAAAAGACTTTGGAGATCTCCTCGTCGAAGACAACGAAATTCGTAAATACATCAAGAAGAACTTATTCCAAGCAGGCGTTTCCCGCATCGAAATCGAACGGGCTGCCAACAAGGTAAAGATTTCCATCTCCACGGCAAAACCGGGCATGGTCATCGGCCGCGGCGGTACCGGCGTGGAAGAACTTCGCCAAGCGCTTGAAAAATTAACCGGCAGAAGCGTCGTCATCAACGTCGATGAAATCAAAAATCCCGACCTGGATGCGACTTTAATCGCCGAAAACATTGCAGCACAATTGGAACGCCGCGTCGCCTTCCGTCGTGCCATGAAACAAACCATCCAACGGGTTATGCGCTTAGGCGTAAAGGGAATCCGTACCCAATGCTCCGGCCGTTTAGGCGGCGCCGACATGGCCCGTCGCGAAGGCTACAGCGAAGGCACCATTCCCCTTCAAACCTTACGCGCAGACATCGATTACGGTTTTGCCGAAGCGGACACGACTTACGGCAAGATCGGCGTCAAGGTATGGCTCTATAAGGGAGAAGTTCTCCCCGAAGCGCCTCAAGGACGCAGAAATCGTCGAGACAACAGACGTCGCGGCAACAACGACAAGCGCCGCGGGGGCAACCGCAGAAATCAAGGCCAAGGCCAAGATAGACGGTAAGTGAGGAGGAAAGCACTATGTTAATGCCGAAAAGAGTAAAATATCGGAGACAACATCGCGGGAGAATGAAAGGTGTTGCGCACAGAGGCAATACGCTCACCTACGGTGAATTTGGCATCCAAGCATTGGAACCGACCTGGATCACTTCCAATCAAATCGAGGCCGCACGTCGTGCCATGACTCGCTACATTCGTCGTGGCGGGAACATCTGGATCAAAGTATTCCCCGACAAACCGGTTACCGAAAAGCCGGCTGAAACCCGTATGGGTTCCGGTAAAGGGGCACCCGAATACTGGGTTGCCGTCGTAAAACCGGGCCGCGTTCTGTTTGAACTGGGTGGCGTCGAAGAAGAAGTTGCCAGAGAAGCCATGCGTCTCGCAGCCATGAAGCTTCCCATCAAAACGCGTTTTATCGCCAAGAATAAGGAAGAAAGTGAGGGCGATAGCAATGAAAATTAAAGACATCCGCAATTTATCCGGTGACGAGCTGAATAAAAAGGTGTCCGAGTTGAAGAACGAGCTCTTTAACCTTCGCTTTCAACTTGCAACAGGTCAACTAGACAATCCGTCCACCATTAAAAGCGTGAAGAAAGACATCGCGCGGGTTAAGACCATCCAAAGAGAGCGCGAGCTCAACATGGAAAAGGAGGCGTAACTTATGGAAAGAAATCAACGAAAAGTGATCTCCGGTAAGGTCGTAAGCGATGCCATGGACAAGACGATTGTCGTCGCCGTCGAAACCTTCAAGAGTCACCCGATTTACAATAAACGATTCAAAAATACGAAGAAATACAAGGTGCACGACGAGAACAACGAAGCAAGTGTCGGCGATACCGTACGCGCAATGGAGACACGTCCCCTTTCGAAGGATAAGAGATTCCGCCTCGTCAATATCGTAGAAAAAGCGAAATAAGGAGGTTCTCGGGATGATTCAACAAGAAACCAGATTAAGAGTTGCTGACAACTCCGGCGCAAGAGAACTGGGCGTCATCAAGGTATTAGGCGGCACGAACCGTCGCTATGCCAACATCGGCGACATCGTTGTTTGCTCCGTCAAACACGCAACACCCGGTGGCGTTGTTAAAAAAGGTGCCGTCGTCAAGGCGGTCATCGTTCGTTCGAAAAAAGGCATTCGTCGTACCGACGGAACCTACATCAAGTTCGACGACAACGCAGCCGTCATCATTAAGGACGATAAAAATCCCCAAGGTACCCGTATTTTCGGGCCGGTAACCCGCGAGCTCAGAGGAGAAAACTTTATGCGTATTATCTCCTTGGCTCCGGAAGTTCTTTAAGGAGGTGGCATAGAATGCGCATCAAAAAAGGAGATACCGTCGAAGTCATTTCCGGCAAGGACAAAGGCAAAAAAGGAAAGGTCGTTCGCACCCTTCCGAAACTTGACCGCGTTGTCGTCGAAGGTGTCAACATCGTGACGAAACACGAAAAACCGAGAGGACCGCAAAATCCCGGTGGCATCAACAAGGTTGAAGCACCGATCCACGTATCCAACGTCATGTATTACGATACAAAGACCAACACCAAAAGCCGCATCGGCTACGAGTTTAAAGACGGCAAGAAGGTACGTGTCCTGAAGTCCTCCGGCGCTACGATTTCTGATAAGTAAGGAGGCCTGTGATGACATCGAGATTAAAAGAAAAAATCCAAAACGAAGTCGCACCTGCTTTAATGGACGAGTTTAAGTATGCCAACACCATGCAAATTCCTCGCCTTGAAAAGGTCGTGATTAATATCGGTCTGGGCGAAGCCAAGGACAATCCGAAAGCACTGGAAAGTGCCGTCAACGACTTGACCTTAATCGCCGGCCAAAAACCGATTATCACCAAAGCGCGCAAGTCCATCGCAAACTTCAAATTGCGTGAAGGCAGCGCCATCGGTTGCAAAGTTACCCTGCGCGGTGACAGAATGTATGATTTCCTCGACAAGCTCATGAACGTCGCCCTGCCGCGCGTTCGCGACTTCCGCGGCATCAAACCCACGGCATTCGATGGCAGAGGAAACTACGCTCTGGGACTCAAGGAACAATTGATTTTCCCGGAAATCGAATACGATAAAATCGACACGTTGCGCGGCATGGATATCACCATCGTGACAACCGCCGAAACCGACGAAGAGGCAAAGTCCTTCCTCGAAAAGATGGGCATGCCTTTTGCAAAGAAGGAGGGTTAAACTGTGGCAAAGAAATCCATGGTAGCGAAGCAAAAACGTAAAAACAAGTACAGCGCCAGAAACTACACCCGATGCAAGATTTGCGGTCGCCCTCACGCAGTACTGAGAAAATACGGTATTTGCAGAATTTGTTTCCGTAAACTGGCTTACGCAGGGCAAATCCCCGGCGTAAGAAAGGCAAGCTGGTAAGGCTAACCGAAAGGAGGAATTGACTATGATGACAGACCCTATTGCAGATATGCTTACGAGAATCCGTAATGGCAACGATGCAAAACATAAATCTGTTGAGATTCCCGCTTCGAAAATGAAGGCGGAAATCGCCCGTATCCTTCTCGAGGAAGGCTATATTAAAGGCTACGACGTGCTTGAAGAAGGCCCGCAAGGCAAAATTAATGTAGAATTAAAATACGGTAGAAACGACGAAAAAGTAATCAGCGGCATTAAGCGCATTTCCAAACCCGGTCTTCGCGTTTACGCAAAGAATACGGAAATCCCCAAGGTATTAGGCGGATTAGGTATTGCCGTCATTTCCACATCCAAGGGCATTATGACGGACCGCGATGCACGCAAGGAACAAGTTGGCGGAGAAGTTCTCTGCTACGTTTGGTAAAGGAAGGAGTAAAAGATGTCCAGAATCGGAAAGAATCCCATCGAAATCCCTTCCGGCGTTGAAGTGAAGGTCAACGGCCACATCGTCGAAGTGAAAGGCCCCAAGGGCGCCCTTCAAACGGAAGTCGATCCGGCCATTACCGTCGCCGTCGAAGACAATCAAGTCGTCGTCACGCGTCCCAACGACAACAAAAACATTCGCGCCCTCCACGGCCTTTATCGTACCCTCATCGCCAACAACATCGAAGGCGTCGTCAACGGCTACGAAAAGCAAATGGAAATTATCGGTACCGGTTACCGTGCGCAAAAGCAAGGCAAAAAGCTGAACTTAAACCTCGGTCACTCCCACCCCATCGAACTCGAAGATCCCGAAGGAATCGAAGTCGAAGTTCCGTCCAACACGCAAATCATCGTGCGGGGAATCGATAAGCAAAAAGTCGGCGCCTACGCCGCTTATATTCGCAGCTTCCGTTCGCCGGAGCCTTACAAAGGCAAGGGCATTCGCTACGTTGACGAATACGTACGCAGAAAAGTCGGTAAGACCGGTAAGTAAGAAAGGAGTGGAGTGTTTTGTTTAAAAAAGTTGATCGCCAAGGCAATCGAAAAGCGAGACATATTCGCGTCAGACAGAAGATTAACGGAACGGAATCCAAACCTCGTCTTGCCATTTACCGCAGTGCGCACCATTTATACGCTCAACTGATCGACGATGTAAACGGAAAGACATTAGCCAGTGCTTCCACCTTGGACAAGTCCTTGAACCTGGAAAGCACGAAGAACGTAGAAGCGGCCAAAGCCGTCGGTGAAGCAATCGGAAAGAAAGCAAAAGAAAACGGCATCGAAGAAGTTGTTTTCGATCGCTCCGGTTACGTCTACCACGGTCGCATCGCCGCTTTAGCCGAAGCTGCTCGCGAAGCAGGACTGAAGTTCTAAGGAGGGAAAGATTGAACCGTACGAAAAACAATACCAGAGATAGAGACACGGAACTCGACGAAAGAGTCGTTGCTATCAACCGTGTTGCAAAGACCGTTAAGGGCGGTCGTAATATGCGTTTTTCTGCCCTCGTCGTCGTCGGCGACAGAAACGGTCGCGTCGGTATCGGTACCGGCAAGGCCCTGGAAGTTCCCGAAGCCATTCGCAAGGGTAGCCAAGCGGCTAAGAAAAACATGGTTAAAATTAACATGGTCGGAAACACCATCCCCCACAAAGTCACCGGCGTCTTCGGTGCCGGTCGCGTGTTCCTGAAACCGGCTCGTCCCGGTACAGGCGTTATCGCCGGCGGCAGCGTGCGTGCCGTATGTGAACTTGCAGGGATTAAAGACATCTACACTCACAGCATCGGATCGTCGAATCCGAGAAACACCGTGAACGCCACGATGGAAGGGTTGACGTCCTTAAAGACCGTTGAAAATGTAGCTAAACTTCGCGGCAAAAGTGTCGACGAAATTTTAGGATAAGGGGGACAAAATGAGTACCATTAAAATTAAACTCAAGAAAAGCCCCATCGGAAGAATCGAAAAACAAAAACGGACGATCAAAGCCTTAGGTCTCAGAAAAGTCGGTCAAGTCGTAGAAAAACAGGACACACCTCAAATTCGCGGCATGATCAACAAAGTAGACTTCATGGTTGAAATCGTCGACTAAGGAGGTGGACGTAATGAAATTGCATGATTTAAGACCTCAAGAAGGTGGAGGAGTCAAGGCAAAGAAACGTCTCGGCCGCGGTATCGGTTCCGGTACCGGTAAGACCGCCGGACGCGGCCACAAGGGTCAAAAGGCCCGCAGTGGCGGCGGCGTTCGCCCCGGCTTTGAAGGTGGCCAAATGCCCCTTTTCCGTCGTCTTCCGAAACGTGGCTTTACCAATGTTTTCAAAAAACAATACGCCATTGTCAATGTAGACGCACTGAACCAATTTGACAACGGATCCACCGTCACCTTGGAATCCTTGATTGAAAGCGGTATGGTAAAACGCGCCGATGCCAAAGACGGCTTACGCATCTTAGGTAACGGCGACATTAACGTTTCTGTTAACGTCAAGGCCAACCACTTCTCCAAATCCGCCGCCGAAAAAATCGAAGCGGCAGGGGGAAAGGCTGAGGTGATCTAGATGATCCAAACCTTTAGAGATGCTTGGAAGATCCCGGAAATTCGTAAAAAGCTTCTCTTCACCCTGTTGATGCTTGTGGTCTTCCGCTTCGGTAGCCACGTTCCCGTGCCCTTTATGGACCGGGCGGCGATTGCGAAGATTTTCAACCAACAACAAGGTGGTATACTCTCGTTCCTGGATTTAATGAGCGGCGGTAACTTCGGACACTTCTCCGTCTTTGCGACGAGCATTTATCCCTATATCACGGCGTCCATCGTCCTTCAACTGTTGACCATCGCCATTCCCAGTTTGGAAGCGCTGAGCAAAGAAGGGGAAGTGGGACGCAAGAAGATCGCGAAGTATACAAGGTATTTAGCGGTTGCTCTCGCTGCCGTTCAAGCCATCGGTTACACCTACGGCTTTTACAGACAAGCGGTGAACACCCAAAACGCGTTCCAAGACGTCGTCATTATCCTCTCTGTTGTGGCAGGGAGTACCTTCCTGATTTGGATCGGTGAAATGATTACGGAAAAAGGAATCGGTAACGGGATCTCTTTACTCATCTTTGCAGGGATCGTAGCCAGATTCCCCGCTGATATATGGGCTTCCTTCCGCATGGCGGCAGCCGGCATGGTATCCTGGGTTTGGGTCGTTGTATTCATCGTCCTGGCCATTGCCATCGTCTTCTTCGTCGTCCTGCTTAACGAAGGGCAACGCAAAGTACCCGTTCAATACGCCAAGCGCGTCGTGGGACGGAAAATGTACGGCGGTCAAAGCACCCATATTCCCATTAAAGTTCTCATGAGCGGCGTCATGCCGATCATTTTCGCTCAAACCATTATGAGCATTCCATCGATTATCGTCATGTTCCAAGGCCCGGATTCCCAAGCGGCCAAGTTCATGACCAAGTGGTTTACGCCGGCAGGTAATATCGGGATCTTCATTTACAGCATCTTCATGGTTCTGTTGATCGTCTTCTTTACCTTCTTCTATACGGCCATCCAATTCAACACGGTGGAATATTCCAAAAACCTACAACAAAACGGCGGCTTTATCCCCGGCATTCGCCCCGGCAAGAAAACTTCGGAATACCTGCAACAATTGGTAAACCGCCTGGTTTTCCCCGGCGCATTGGCCCTGGCCCTGTTGTCTGTTCTGCCTACGATTTTAGAAAAAATCACGGGCATGCACTTCAGCTTCGGCGGCACCAGTTTGATCATCGTCGTCGGCGTTATTATGGAAACGGCACGAATTTTGGAACAACAATTAATGATGCGACACTATAAGGGATTCCTAAAATAAGGAGGATCACATGAGACTAGTCATTTTAGGCCCGCCGGGCGCCGGCAAAGGCACCCAAGCGGCATCCATCGTCGAAACCTACAATGTGGTGCACATTTCCACAGGCGATATTTTCCGCGAAAACATTAAAAACGCCACGGAACTCGGCAAGAAAGCGAAAAGCTACATGGATCGCGGCGAACTCGTTCCCGATGAGGTCGTCAACGACATCGTCGTGGATCGCCTGAAAAAACCCGACGTGGAAGCAGGCTTTTTATTAGACGGCTTCCCGCGCACGGTCAATCAAGCGGTCTCTTTGGACGCAGCTTTAGAAGCCATGGGTACCAAGCTGGATTGTGTCATTAATATTCATGTGCCGAGCGAGCTTTTAATCGATCGCGCCGTGGGCAGACGGGTATGCCCCACCTGCGGCAGAACCTACCACGTGAAGAACCAAAAACCGAAAGTGGAAGGCATTTGCGACGACGACAACTCAAAGCTCATTCAACGTGATGACGATACGGAAGAAACGGTGAAGAAGCGCATCGACGTCTACGAAAGACAAACTTCCCCGTTAATCGACTATTATAAAGCGCAAGGACTGTTACTGGATATCGACGGTTCCAAGGCCATCGACGATGTATTTGAACAAATACGACGTGGACTCGAAAACGAGGCCTAATCGTCGATGAACGGCACCGCAGATATTAAGGTCGGTCAGGTAGTCATATCCAAGGCGGGCAGAGACAAAGAAGGTTTCTTTGTGGTCTTGGAAGTTATTGACGACAGATATCTTCTTCTGGCAGACGGCAAGAGAAGAACATTGGACAATCCCAAGCGGAAAAAGGCCATGCATTTGCAAAAAACCCATTCTCTTGTGGATCTGAAACCTGAGGATAGACCGTTAAACGATAGCTATATTCGTAAACAACTGTCTCGCTTCCAAGAGGCATAAGGAGGATGCAACCATGGCAAAAGAAGATGTCATTGAAGTGGAAGGCGTCGTAACCGATGCCCTGCCCAATACAAACTTTAAAGTTAAGTTAGAAAACGGACACGAAATTCTAGCTCATATCTCCGGAAAATTGCGCATGCACTACATTCGTATATTGCCCGGCGATCGGGTGACCGTCGAGCTGAGTCCTTATGACTTAACCCGCGGACGTATTACCTGGAGAAAGAAATAGTTTAGGAGGGGACGAAATGAAAGTAAGACCTTCAGTTAAGAAGATGTGTGATAAATGCAAAGTCATCAAACGCAAAGGACGCGTCATGGTGATTTGCGAAAACCCGAAGCATAAACAAAGACAAGGATAAGGGGGTGTAGGCATGGCAAGAATTGCTGGTATTGACTTACCGAGAGAAAAACGAGCTGAAATCGGGCTCACTTATATTTACGGCATCGGACGTTCCCGCGCCCAAGAAATCCTGACGAAAGCCGGCGTCGACTTCAACACCTATATTAAGGACTTAACCGAAGCGGAAATCGCCTCGATTCGTAAAGTCATCGACGAGTACCATGTAGAAGGGGATTTACGTCGCGAAATCGCTATGAACATCAAGCGTCTGCGCGAAATCAACTGCTACCGCGGCATTCGTCACAAGAGAGGCCTGCCCGTTCGCGGTCAAAAGACCAAGACCAATGCGAGAACGCGCAAAGGTCCGAAGAAGATTGTATCCAAGAAGAAGTAGGAGGGCTAAATGGCTAAACAAGGTAGAGCTACGCGCTCCAAAAAGAGAGTGCGCAAGAATATAGAAAAAGGACAAGCGCATATCGCTTCTTCCTTTAACAACACCATGGTGACCTTAACCGACATGAGCGGCAACGTGATTTCCTGGTCCAGCGCCGGTCAACTCGGCTTCAAGGGCTCCAGAAAATCCACGCCCTTTGCAGCACAAGAAGCGGCACAAGAAGCGGCCACCAAGGCAAAGGAACACGGCTTAAAGAGCGTTGAAGTCTTCGTCAAGGGCCCGGGCAGCGGACGTGAAGCTGCCATCCGTTCCCTGCAAGCATCCGGTTTGGAAGTTACCATGATCAAAGACGTAACCCCCATTCCCCACAACGGTTGCCGTCCGCCGAAGCGTCGTAGAGTCTGATAGTAAAACAGCATACCATCTCACGAGAAAGTCTCTACAGATCCATTCCTAGGAGGGCGGAAAACATGATTGAAATTGAAAAGCCTAGTATTGTAGTTGAACAAGTATCAAGCGACGGCAATAAGGGAAGATTTATCGTCGAGCCGTTGGAAAACGGCTACGGGATCACATTAGGCAACTCCCTTCGCAGAGTGCTGTTCTCCTCGCTTCCGGGTTGTGCTGTTTCCTTCGTCAACATTCGCGGCGTCGAACACGAATTCAGCGTCATCGACGGCGTCTTAGAAGACGTTCCGGAGATTATCCTGAACATTAAAGGCATCGTGTTTAAAAGCGATCAAGACGAACCTGTGCGCCTTTCCGTAGAGAAAGTCGGCGCCGGGGAACTGGTCGCCGGAGACATTACCCTGCCGGCCGGTGTGGAAATCGTCAATCCCGAGCACCACATCGCCACCTTAAACGACGATGCAAACTTTTATATGGAACTCGTCATCGAGCGAGGCCGAGGCTACGAGCCAAGCGAACTGAAAAAAGACGAAATCACCGAGATCGGCGTCATCGCCGTGGATTCCAACTACACGCCCATTCGCATGGTGAATTGGAATGTAGAAAACACCCGCGTCGGTTTGCGTACCGACTACGATCGTTTGATCCTGGATGTGGAAACCGACGGTTCCATGACCGCCGACGAAGCCACGTCTCTGGCAGCCAAGATCCTCATGGAACACTTGGATCTGTTCGTCTCCATGACGGAAGAAGTCAACGACATGGACATTATGGTTGAAAAACCCGAAGGACAAAAGGAAAAAGTCCTGGAAATGACCGTGGAAGAGTTGGATCTTTCCGTTCGCAGCTTCAATTGCCTGAAACGCGCCGGCATCAATACCGTGAGCGAACTCACGGACAAAACCGAAGACGAAATGATGAAAGTTAGAAATCTCGGAAAGAAGAGCCTGGAAGAAGTGCAAGAAAAACTGGACGAACTCGGGCTCTCTCTCAGAGAAAACGAAGAATAAAGGAGGAAGCATTGTGGCACAGCTCAGAAAATTAGGCCGCACGACGCCCCATAGACGGGCCATGTTAAGAAACTTAACAACCGATCTGTTGCGCGAAGGCCGCATTGAAACCACAGTGACCCGTGCAAAAGAAACCAGACGCATGGCTGAAAAGATGATCACCCTCGGCAAGAGAGGCGATCTTCACGCAAGACGCCAAGCTTTGGCTTACATCTTCGACGAATCCGTCGTAACGAAATTATTCGAAGAAATTGCACCGGAATACGCCGACCGTCAAGGCGGTTACACGCGCATTCTGAAAAAAGGTCCCCGCCGTGGCGACGGCGCAGAAATGGCCATTATTGAATTGGTTTAATAGCCGGCACGTCCGGCTACATAGAGGCACTGCTTACGGGCGGTGTCTTTTTTTGGCTCTATAATATCCGTTGGGGAGTAACCTCCTCAATGGATATTTTTGTGCAAAAAGATAGCACTTGTTTTCCCTATCACCTAAAATTAAATCACCACAAAATAATAAAGGAGGGCAAACA
>NZ_OPYI01000018.1 GCF_900343085.1 Aedoeadaptatus coli
ACGAGTTTAATGAGAACCACGGGGTCGATGCTGGGTCGGCCGTTGTCTAGACAGTAAAGGTCTTCCACCAGGTCATAGATGAAGTCGAAGTCCACGTAACGGTCAATTTTTCGCAAAAGATGATCTGCCGGCACGAGTTGATCCAGAGCAATCATTTGAATTTGTTCTACTTTTTTCTTGTCTTCTTTGTGTAGCATGGCGGCCTCCTTTTTTCTCTATTTTACTATAATTGAGGCGAATGCTGTTTGATGACACAAAAAAAGGAAGGGTGAATCGGATGATTCTCCCTCCCTTTGTCATCACTCTGTGGACCGCTATGCGGTCCTTTTTTACTGCAAAGAATGTGGCGAAAAGAAATCATCGAAACAAAAGATTCAAATTATGATATAATAAACAAGTGGTTTATACCATTTGAATCATGAAAATTAAATAAGGAGGTGTTCCATATGCCCGCATATTTGGTACCTATTCTTGCGGCATTGGTATTTGGAATCCTCGGAGTAGCTATTGGTTATTTTTTACGCAAAACATTGGCTGAAGGAAAGCTCAATCATGCGGAAGAACTAGCGAAGAATATCATTATTGATGCGGAACGTGAAGCCGAAAACAATAAACGCGATATTTTATTCCAAGCGAAAGAGGAAATACACAAGCTTCGGGATACGGTCCAACAGGAAAGTGATGCTCGAAAAAACGAACTGCAGCGCTACGAAGATCGCTTAAATTCCAAGGAAGATTTGCTTCAATCGAAAAGTGCGACCTTGGAGAAAAAAGAAAGCCAGATTTTCGACCAACAAGCGCGCATTCAGGAGAAGGAAGATCTGATCGACGAATTGGTGGACAAAAAGTCCGAAGAAATTCAACGGATCTCCGGCTTATCCAAAGAGGAAGCCAAGCAAATTCTTCTCAATGAATTGGAAAACGAGCTGACACAGGAATCGGCGGTGAAGATTCGCGAATACGAACGCTATGTCAAAGACGAGAGCAAAAAAATCGCTCAAGACGTAATCGTTCACGCCATTCAACGGATCGCAGCCGACGAAGTGGCCGAGTCCACGGTCTCCGTGGTGAACTTGCCCAACGACGAAATGAAGGGCCGCATCATCGGTCGGGAAGGCCGAAACATTCGCGCCATCGAAGCCTTAACCGGCGTCGATTTAATCATCGACGATACGCCGGAGGCCGTCGTCGTCTCTTCCTTTAATCCCATTCGCCGAGAAATCGCACGCCTGACGCTGGAAAAATTGGTCCTCGACGGGAGAATCCACCCGACGCGCATCGAAGACACGGTGGAAAAAGCTAGACAGGAAGTGGACGAGATTATCAAGGAAAGCGGCGAAGAAGCGGCATTCGAAGCAGGCGTTCACGGCCTTCACCCGGAACTGGTGAAGTACCTGGGCCGTTTGAAATTCCGTACCAGCTTCGGACAAAACTGTTTGCGCCACTCCGTGGAAGTATCGAAAATCGCCGGCTACTTGGCCGAAGAAATCGGCATCGACTCGAAACTGGCCAGACGTGCCGGTCTGCTCCACGATTTAGGAAAGTCCATCGACCACGAAGTGGAAGGACCCCACGTGGAACTGGGTGTGGAACTTGCGCGGCGCTACAAAGAGCCTGAGGCCGTCATTAACGGTATCGAGGCCCACCACGGCGATGTGGAATTCGATTCACTGGAATCCGTCTTAGTACAGGCGGCCGACGCCATCAGCGCGGCTCGACCCGGTGCGCGACGGGAAACCATCGAAAACTACATTAAGCGGTTGGAACAGCTGGAAGAAATCGCCACCGGTTTCGACGGCATCGAAAAATCCTACGCCGTCCAAGCCGGCCGGGAACTGCGCATCATCGTGAAACCCAAAGAAATCGACGAGGCCCACATGGTGACCACGGCTCGAAACATAGCCAACGAAATCGAGGCTCAGCTGGATTTCCCCGGTCAGATCAAAGTCAATGTGATCCGCGAAACCCGCGCCGTCGAATACGCCAAATAAAAAAACCTGCCCACGGGCGGGTTTTTTCTTGTTTTCTTTGCTATGATAGTTACGAGGTGACACATGATCCGCTCAAACATACTGGACGACTACCTGAATTACCTGCGCGCCGCCAAAGGCCGCAGCGACGGCACGATAAAAGAATATTACTACGACATACGGCAATTTCTACGCTACATGCGCGTTCGAAAAGAAGGCCTCGTCGTAGATTCCTTAGACGAAGTGGACATCGACACCGTCGATAAGACCCTTTTGGAACAAATCGACAAGGGCGATGTTTACGCCTACATTTCCTATTTGGATCGGGAAAGGCAAAACAGCAGTCGTACGAAATTTCGAAAAATTTCTTCCGTGCGCTCCTTTTTCGACTATCTGACCTATAAAGTGGATGTATTGGATAAAAACCCGACGGAAAACATCGACATGCCGAAGATCGAACGTTCCCTTCCCGTCTACTTAACATTGGAAGAGGCCGTGCGGCTCTTGCATTCCATTCAAAATTTTAAACAGAAAGAGATCTTTCGCCGACGGGATTACGCCATCGCCACCCTGTTTTTAAACTGCGGCCTGCGCCTCAGTGAACTCGCATCATTAAATGTGGAGGATTTAAATAAAGACCGCACCTTGCGCATTTGGGGCAAGGGCTCCAAGGAACGCCTGGTCTATTTAAACGACAATGTTCAGCGCTCCATCGACGCCTATTTGGCGGCGAGGAAGGCCGAAGGCTTGGAAGAAGAGGGGGCCCTCTTCTTAAGCATGCGGAAAAGCCGCATGAGCAATCGCTCCATTCAGCACATGCTTGAAAAGCATTTAAAAAACGCCGGTTTCGATACGAAAAAATACACCGTGCATAAACTGCGCCACACGGCGGCCACCTTGATGTATCAATTCGGCGACGAAGACCTGAAGTCCCTTCAGGAAATCCTCGGCCACGAGTCCATTTCCACGACGCAAATCTACACCCACGTCAATATGGAAGACATTCGCCACACCATGAGCCAAAACCCCCTGGCCAATGTGGAGGACGTGAAAAAAATGCTTGAGGATGCGGAAAAAGAAAAAAAATAGGATTTCCGGAACAATCATATGTTCGAACGTTCGATCTCTTTTCCGACACATGATTTAATGAATACAAAACCATTCTATGAAATCATAAACTTATTTTGTAGAGTCTCTAAGCGAGGAATAGCGGACTTTCTATCTTACCCGGGTTCCCATGTGCTTTATAAATGAAAAGCCCGCTATTTCGATTCCACGGCGTCAATCTCAGGAAACGACGATATCCATGGCTTGATATCATTGAGCACCGGTACAATACGCCGTGAACCGGCCTTCACTCAGTAAAAAACCTCCTATGCCATAAAGCAGAGGAGGTTTTAAAATTTATTCAGAATATCATAGTGCCCGATATCGCAAAGAAGTACTACTTCGGACATTACTTATCTAATTCCTCGAAAAGAGAGTCGATGGAATCAAAGACCGGCTGATTGCCGTTTTTTATGGATTCCTTGATTTCGGCCTTTAAGCTCCTTTTAACGTGTTCTGGATAGACTGCAACGGGCACGAGGACAATTTTTCCGTTGTCTTCGATGACTTCAAACTGATCGCCTTGATTCAATTTCATGGACTGAACGATGTCTTTCGGAATGGTTACCTGTGATTTCGCTTTTAATTCAACTAACATCATAAACCTCTTGAGTTGGAAATTAATACTCTCTAACTAAACCATAAATGCTTTATTCATGGCAGTCAAGTAATGATTTGGCTGAACCGTCCATTGATTGAATTGATAGCCGGATAAATAATATGAAAAGTACTCAGGATAATAAATAAAGATCGACCGGAGGCGTTTTGGTTAGGATCTACGGGACAAAGATTTCATAGTATAATTTAGGCGGATCATGGGATGGAGTTCATCCTTTGCTTAAAAACGAAGCCGCAAAATCGAATTTAAGGCCTTTAAATGAAAGATTCATAGCGTTACATATAGACAATACGGAACCGCTTAAAGTGCCGTGAAATTTAACGACCGCCCCTCTTTATTTTAATAGCGTGTTTTAGTCACAAAATTTATATTTTGTGACTAATTATTTTTAGAGTGTCTCATAAATTTCACGACATCATGTTCTCTCTTCTTCCATTCCATTCCTAAAGGATTCATCCGAAAAGGCATTAAAAAAAGACGGCGCCTTGCCGTCTTTTCCTATGTGTACTTATATTCAGATGTGAGTTGTGGGCCGGTCGCGCCGAGAAGATACGCGACACCACCGGCAGGTCATCCTTAATGGATTCAATTAGAGCGAAGGTCGCGTTCCTCCAATACGACATAAATCGTCTCTCCCGGCCTTAGGGTGCAATTATCCTTTAAGTCATTGGCCTCCACCATGCGGTGGATCATAAGGCGCAAATCGTCGCTCTCATCGGCGTAGGACGATGCGATGGACCACAGAGTATCTCCCGGCTTGACACAGTATGCTTCCCGCACCTGATAGCTTCCCACGCTCTTCGGTACGGTGGTTCCCATAATGCTCATTAATAAAAGAAGAATGATCGGCAGCAGGCGTAGGCGCTTTCTGTATTTAACGGCTCGTGCGGAAGAACGTTTATTTATTTGACAGGGGCGATTCATGGCTTTCTCTCTTTTCATTTCATGCCTCCATGAACTAAATGTTCGATCGTATGTTTTGAAAGGATGTTCGTACGTTTGTTCCAATTGTATCTGAACAATTGTTTCCTGTCAAGCTTTTTTGAATGTATGTTTGAAATGTTTGTTCGTCTCTGATATACTAAATGTACCTCATGAAAAGGAGCGATATATACCATGTATGAAGATCTTGAAAAACGGGAAATGGAAATTCTCTTTTATATTAAACGCTTTATCGATTCCAACGGCTACCCCCCTTCTATTCGCGAAATCTGCAATGGCTGTAACATTAAGAGTACGTCCACCGTTCACTCCAATTTAGAAAAGTTGGAACTTAAGAATTACATTCGTCGCGGCGCCACCATTAATCGGGCCATCGAGGTGATTCGTCAGGATGATGATTTCCTCTCCGCAAAAAAGAAAACCACCGATATTCCCATTCTCGGCCGCGTCGCCGCCGGGCTTCCCATTTTAGCTTCGGAAAATATTTCCGACACCGTGCCCATGGCCACGGATTTTGTAAAAGACCGCAATCTCTTCTTTTTAACGGTTCAGGGAGAAAGCATGATCGATGCCGGCATTTTAGACGGCGATCAGGTTTTAATCGAACCCGCCTCCTCCGCCGAGGAAGGGGAAATTATTCTGGCCCTTATCGAAGACGAAGCCACCATCAAGACCTTCTATCGCGATGAAGAAAATCAACGCTTCCGTCTCCAGCCGGAAAACAGCACCATGGAGCCCATTTACGTGGACGAACTCAAGGTACTGGGCCGCGTCATCGGCCTCTATCGCCTGTTTTAAACCTATTTGCCGCCGAGTGTTCTCGACGGCATTTTTTGAGCGCTTTTTTCTGCTCGACGACCGATTCTTTCTTCTATTTTCCAGCAGAAAGGATATAATGGAATAATATTTCTTAATCTTCTGATGCAACGGAGGCAGTATGTTATTTTTAAATCAGGACAAAAATTTAATGGCCCTTCTGACCATTTTATATAAGGAACGCAACAAGTGGATCCAACTGGGGGATTTGGCTGCGGTCATCGGCGTCACGAAAAAAACGGTTCGCAACTACGTTCTCATCGTCGAGAAAAAGTTTAAGGACCATGCCGAATTTTTTTATAACGGTTCCATGCTTTATGTGCAGTTCCGCCCGAATTTCGGTTTAATCAGCATGAAGAAATTACTGGTTCGCGAGTCGCTGCTCTATAAAATTCTCTTTCAGGCTTTTTTCGATCCCACCATTAAGAAATCCGATCTGGCCTTTGATTTGGGATTCAGCGAGACGTCGATTTATCGCCACGTACAAAATTTTAACGAGCAGCTTATGGGCGTCTACGATCTCTCTTTCTCTTATTCGGATTTTCAGTTTGAAGGCGAGGAAAAAGAAATCCGGAATTTTTACGTGAATATGTTTATCGAGACCATGTTGCATCCCGGCGAATGGCCTTTTGACGGCACCATCTCGGAAGATCTCGTGGAGACTTTCGCCGAGCGCATGTACAGCTTCCTCCACTTCTCCCCTTCCCCGGCGCAGCACAATTACATAAAGGTCTCCATCGCCGTATCATTTTTCCGCCTCATGCAGGGCCATACGATTCATACGGAAAATTATCGAGACGAATTAATCGCCAATGCGAAATTGCTGGCCACCGACGAAGTGGTTATGAAATTAGTTGACGACGTCATGCCGAGGAAACAAGTTAGCACGCCGGTGGATCTTCTGGTCAGCATCTTGTCTATTTTTTATGCGGAAGAAAATCCCATTCTCTTCGACGATCCGGATCTTTTGGAGGAGAAACTCCAATCCATAAAAAGTTGTGAAGCCTTTTTTAAATCCCGCTTGCCTGGCTTTTTGGATCAATTTCATCTGCAACTGGAGGATCGGGACGAGTTGTATCGCTCCCTGGCGGTTTACTTTACCTATCGCCTCTCCAATTTTAAAAAACGGGAATTTTTCCTCAAGCGCTCCACCTACCTGCTCGCCTACATCTCCTTTGCAAATCCGGAGCTTCATACGGAGTTGACGGCGATTTTTAAAGAATTTGTTCGCGAATTTCCGGAATTCAGGGATTACACCATCGACGAACTGACCTTGGCATTTTACAGCCTCTGGCCGGATCTTCTCTCTCAACTGTTTTACGGTCGCGAGCCTTACAAGGCCCTGGTTGTCAGCCAAGACGATTCCTTTTTCGGAAAAACCCTGGTTCACTTGATCAACAAGGGAACGTCGAATTTAATTCACGCCGAGCTTTACGACGGTTATCGCGTCGACATGGATCATTTGGCCCAACTGCCTTACGATTTAATCATCACCGACTTTTTCGTGGAGTCCGTGCCGGAAGGGGCCTTGGTCTATACGTTCGGCCAACTGCCCTCGCCTTATGAATTACAGGGCCTGTGCCGCGATTTAAGAATTAAGAAGCAGGGATACGACACCGATTTGAAAAAGCGAAAAGGCTATACGGATATTTCAGAATTTAAGCGGCTGCTCGCCGTTTATTCGTAATAAAAAATGACCCCGAGCTTCCGTCACCGCGGAAGGCATCGGGGTTTTATTATGCCTCTTGTTCGAGGGCCTCAAGTACCTGAATCAGGGCGAGTTTTATGTGTTCGTAAGTAAGGCCGCCTTGGAAATACACGCGGTAGGGCGCGCGCATGGGGCCGTCAGCGGACAATTCGATGCTGCTGCCTTCGATAAAGCCGCCCGCCGCCATAATGACCTGATCTTCGTAGCCGGGCATGTCCCAGGGATAGGGCGTGACGTGGGAATCCACCGGCGAGGCCGCCTGGATGGCGCGGCAAAAACGCACGAGATTTTCCGGCGTCTCCAGGGCGATGGATTGGACGATATCGCTTCTCGGATCCGTGGATGCGGGGATGCAATCGTAGCCCATGGTTTCGAATGTTTTCGCAAAGAGCATTGCGCCTTTGATGCAATTTGCCACGCGATGAGGCGCGAGAAACAGGCCCATCAAGGTGTTTCGGGTCTGTCCGAAGGAGAGGCCGCATTCTTTCCCGATGCCGGGCGCCGTCAGTTCCGCCGCCACTCGCTCGATGATTTTCTCGCTTCCGACGACGTAGCCTCCGGAAAGGCTCAGGCCGCCGCCGGGATTTTTAATGAGGGAGCCCGCCATGACATCGACGCCGATTTCGGTGGGCTCGATTTTTTCCGTGAACTCGCCGTAGCAATTGTCGAGAAAAATGATGCCGTCGTAGCTTTTTCTGATTTCATCCACCGCCCGCTTGATTTCATCGACGGTAAAGGCCCGTCGATCGGAATAGCCGGTGGAGCGCTGCATAATTACGAGATCCGTGTCCCGGGACACGAAATCGCTAATGGCCTCGTAGTCCATGGCGCCATTATCCTTTAAAGGAAGCTCCCGATAAGCGATGCCCTCAGATTTCAAGTTCCCCGGCGCATTCCCGGCGGTGCCAAGCACTTTGTGCAAGGTGTCGTAGGGAGAGCCGGAAACGGAGGCGATGGTATCTCCCGCCTTCGTCAAGGCTTTTATAGTGAGGGCGATGGCATGGGTGCCGGAAACCATATTGGGCCGCACCAACGCGTCTTCCGTGCGAAAGAGGGCGGCGTAAACGGCCTCAACCTTTTCTCTGCCTACATCTCCGTAGCCGTAGCCGGTGGCCCAGTTGAAATCCGTCGACGCCAAGCGAACGGATTGCAGAGCCTTTAATACTTTTTCCTGATTAAATAAACAAATCTCATCCAGGGCAGCAAAGGGTTCTTGAAGGCTCGCTTCAATCGCCTTTAAATCCGCGATCTGTACCATATTTTTCTCTCTCCAGTTCTAAAATCTCCTCAATTGCCGCATCCTTTGTCAACTCCGACATGGGGATAAACACGGCGTCTTCTTCCTTGCGAAACCAGGTCATCTGCCGCTTGGCAAAATTTCTGGAATGTTGTTGGATTTTTTCGATGGCAGTGGCCTTATCCCACTCCCCTTCTATATACTTCACCACTTCTTTGTAGCCGATGGAACCCATGGGCTTCACCTCGTCTCCATAGGCCTTATAGAGCACCTCTACCTCTTCAAAGAGCCCGGCATCCACCATTTTCATAACGCGGCGGTTAATTCGATCGTAGAGGGCCTCCCGCTCCCAATCCAAGACGATGTAGAGGGGATCGACGCCTTTGCGTTTTTTCCGAAGCTGCTCCGTCTCCACGTGGCCGGATTCGATTCGCTCCAGAGCGCGAATAACGCGGCGGGGATTGTTTAAATCCACGGCCTCAGCCAAGGTGGCGTCCTTATCCTTCAATAGTGCCACCATGTATTCGAGCCCTTGTCGATTATAGAGATCGTTGAGCTCCTTTCGAAGTTCCGCCGAAGGCTTTTCAGAAAAATCCAAATCGTAAATTAAGCTGTGAATGTAAAGAGCGGTTCCCCCGCAGACGATGGGAATCTTTCCCGCGCGCCACAGATCGTCAAAGATCGGCGCGGCGGCTTCGTAAAAATCGGCGGCGGAATAAAATTCCTCGGGATCTTTTATGTCGATAAGGTGGTGAACGATGCCCTCCGTCTCCTGCGGCATAATCTTTCCGCTGCCGATCGTAAAACCGCGGTAGACCTGCACGGAATCCGCGGAAATAATTTCCGTATGGAGTTTTTTAGCGAGGGCCACGCAAAGGTCGGACTTTCCGGAACCGGTGGGCCCGGTAATCAAAATTAGTGGTTTCATAGTCCCTCCCTTAAAAACAGTTTTTCGAAGGCGCGTTTTTCCACGTGAATCATGGTGGGCCGCCCGTGCGGACAGGTAAAGGGCGTGTCCGCGTCGTTTAATTCCTCGAGAAGGGCGTAAGCTTCTTCTTCTGAAATCTTGTCCCCTGCTTTTATGGCACTTCTGCAGGCGAGGCGCATGATTTTATAAATATTCTGCTCCTTCACATTGACGCCCTCGTCCAACAGATGAATGGAGTCCAAAAAGAATTGCCGAAAGTCGTCGATTAATAAATGCTCCGGCACCTCGCGAATCACGATGTCCTGCTCGCCGAAGACTTCAGGATAGATGCCGAGGCGTTCGTAGTCGGCCATATGTGTCTCCACGGCATGCATTTCCTCGGGACTCAGGTGCATGGTGATGGGCACGAGAAGAAGTTGAGTCGCCACGGCCCGTTCGCGAATTTTCTTGCTGTAACGCTCGTAAAGAATTCGCTCGTGAGCGGCGTGCTGATCCACCACGAGGACGCGGTGATCCCTTTTGTTTTCAAAAAGCACGTAGGTTTTAAACACCACGGCCAAAAATTGGTAGAGGCTCACATCCAGGGGCTGCGCCTTTTTCGCAGGCTCCTTATCCACATTGATTGCTACTATGTCGGGAGAGGATTCCGCAAACAAGGGCTCCGGTTTATCCCCATACGCTTTTTTATCTTCCGCCGCAAGGGGCGCGCGATCGGAGAAGTCAAAGGCCGGCGCTTTCGGCTTCTCGCTTTCGATCTTTCGCTCTCTGCTCAGCTCAAAGATTGTTTTTTCCGGTACCTGCGCTTCCGCTTCTTTTGTATTATCATTGAGTTCATCGACTGTGGGAATCTCCCGTTTGGGCCGAAGATTTTCTTCTACGAGGCGCTCTAAAATCGTCGTCAGTTGATTTTCATTGGACAGGCGAATGGTTTGCTTCTGCGGGTGAATATTCACGTCGATTAAGATCGGGTCGATGGTAATGTAGAGGACGTAGACCGGATAGTGGTTCAAGGGAATTAAAGAGCGGTACACCTTTCGAATGGCTCGGGCGATGTCGCTGCTCTTGACGCCGCGGCCGTTTACGAATAAAAATTCCCGATCCGGCGTCGCCCGGTGGAGCAAATTATTTCCGATAAAGCCTTCGATTTTGTAGGATTCCGTATCGAAGGAAATAGGCAGAAGGTTTTTCGCGATGTCCTTGCCGAGAATGGAATAGATGTGATTGATCTTGTCGTCGGAGCACTTGGAGTGGAGCAAGGTCTTTTGATTGCGGGACAGGTGGATGGAGACGTCTTGATGGCTCAAAGCCAAAAGTTCCACCACCTCGACGATGCGGCGAATTTCTTTCGTCGTGGTGTTTAAAAACTTCTTTCTCACCGGCGTGTTGTAAAAAATGTCCCGCACGATCATCGTCGTCCCCACCGGCGCGCCCACGGGCTCCCCTTGAGATACCACGCCTTTTTCCACGATAAATCGGTAGGCGAAGTCACTGTCGGCGGTCTTCGTTACGCATTCCATTTGGCTGATATTGGCGATGCTTGCCAGGGCCTCGCCGCGAAAGCCCAAGCTCGTAATCATATCCAAATCGGAAATGGTACGAAGCTTCGATGTGGCGTGGCGGGAGAAGGCCTTGTGGATTTGACTCTTTTCGATGCCGTCACCATTGTCGGCGATGCGAATTTCATCCAAAAGATTGTCCGACAGGCGAATGCTGATTCGATCGGCATTTGCGTCGATGGCATTTTCCACCAATTCCTTAATGATGGAGGCGGGGTTTTCGATGATTTCGCCGGCCGCGATTTGAGAAATCGTCTGATCGCTTAGTGCATGTATTTCACGCATCGGCATCCTCCTTTAAGGCTTCGAGAAGCATGAGAGCTTCTAAGGGCGTCGTCTGATTAATGTCGATGGATCGAATTTTTTCCCGCAATGGATCCGGTCCCTTGTCGGCGACGACGACATCGTTTCCTACAGTTTCCACGGCTTTTCCACGGCCGTCGGATTCCAAATGATCGAGAACGTCTCGCGCCCGCTCGATGACCTCTTCTTTTACGCCGGCAAGCTTCGCCACGTCGATACCGAAGGAGTAATTGCTTTGGCCGACGATGATTTTCCTTAAAAAGCGGATCTCGTCGTCCACCTCTTCCGTGGCCACGGTGACATTTAATATGCCGTCGTAGCGATTTTCCAGTTCCGTGAGCTCGAAATAGTGGGTGGCAAAGAGGGTTTTCGCGCGAACTTCTTTGTAAATGTATTCGATAATGGACCAGGCGATGGAAAGGCCGTCGTAGGTGCTGGTGCCCCTGCCCACTTCGTCGAAGAGAATCAAGGAACGCGCCGTGGCGAGGCGCAAAATTTCCGCCACCTCCGTCATCTCGACCATAAAAGTGGACTGGCCCCGCGTCAGGTAATCGGAGGCGCCGATCCGCGTAAAGATTTGATCAACCATGGGCAGATTCGCCTCTTCCGCCGGCACAAAGGAGCCGATTTGGGCCATAATCTGAATCAAAGCCACTTGGCGCATGTAGGTGGATTTCCCCGCCATATTGGGCCCGGTAATAATCTGAAGAAGGACCTTCTCGTCGTCTAAATAGGTGTCGTTGGGAATGTAGGACTCATCCATGGTGCGTTCCACCACGGGATGGCGGCCGTCTTTAATAAAGAGCACGCCGCCGTCGTTGAATCGGGGCCGGCGGTAATTGTATTGCTCCGCCACCTCGGCCAGGGCACAAGCCACGTCCAGTTTTTGAATGGCTTCGGACAAATGCTGAATGGACGGAAGCTTCGTTGCGATGCGCTTTTGAATTGCCTCCAAAAGCTCCAATTGCCGCTCCAGGGCGCGCTCTTTTCCGTGGAGGATCTCCTCTTCCCTGTTTTTCAACTCCTCGGTGAAAAATCGTTCGCTGCCGACGAGGGTCTGTTTTCGGATAAAATGCTCCGGCGCTTGATCCACATAGGATTTCGACACCTCGAAAAAGTAACCCAATATTTTATTGTACTTAATCCGCAGATTTTTAATGCCGCTGGCTTCACGCTCTTTTTCTTCCAGCTGCAAAATCCATTGCTTGCCGCTTTCGGAAAGAGCGAAGAGTCGGTCCAACTCCTCGTCCACGCCATGGGCCATAAAGCGCTGTTCCCGATAGTTTGCCGGCAACTCGTCGATAAAAATTTCCCGCAACTGATCCGAAATCTCTTCCATGAGATCCACGCCGTCAAAAATTTTAAGGAGAGCTTCGTTCTCCGCCTTCTTAAGAAGCCGCACGATCAGCTGCGCCGCCTCCAAACTCTTTACGAGTCGCTCAATCTGTTTCGGCGTCATGGTCTCGTTGGCGATGTATATGGACAGGCGGTCGATGTCGTAGATCCCCGCAAGCTGCTCCTGCAAATCGTCGAACAAAATCCGGTCGCCGTGAAGGGAGTCGATGCGATCGTAGCGTTCATTCAGCAACTTTTCGTCCATTAACGGGCGCAAGATGGACGTGCGTAAATAGCGGCTCCCCATTTTCGTCTTGCAACGATCCAAAATGGCGTAGAGGGAATGTTCCTTTTGATTGTCGTGGTTGTTGTTCACGAGCTCCAAATTGCGAATGGTGGTTTCGGAAAGATCCATGACGGCATCGTGATCTTCACGGGCGGAGATGTGAAGGTGGGTCTGTCTGCGGTGCTGCGTCGCCTCCAGATAAGCCAGTAAATTGGTGAGGGCGACGCTATCGTAGTCGATTTCCCGATTCAGTTCTTTGTAAGACGCTAAAATTTCACGATGGTCCCGAGACACTTCGCCGCTCTTTAAAACATCGTAGCGCTTCGCCAGTTTTCGAATCGTGGCCTTTTCCGAAAAAGCATGATCATAGAGAATCTCCGCCGGACGATAGAGGGCGAATTGCTTTTCGAGAAAACTTTCGGTTTCCCGCTTGTCCCAGCAGACTTTTCGGTCCATGTACACTTTTCCCGCCGGATAATCGCAATGAGCCAGCTCCACGATCTTTCCCTCCCGGGCGATGCTCGTGAGAATGCGGCTCTCCTCCCCTTCATCTTCGTCAATGAAGGTGCCCGGGGTGACGACCTTTGTAACTTCCCTTTTCACCAAGCCCTTGGCTTGTTTCGGATCTTCCACCTGATCGCAAATGCTCACGGAATAACCCATTTTCACCAGGCGCTTTACATATTGATTGGCCACGCGGTAGGGCACGCCACACATGGCGATCTTTTCATCCAGCCCGCCGCTTTTTTTCGTGAGGGTCAAATCCAAAAGATCGGAAACAACGATGGCGTCGTTAAAGAAGAGCTCGTAAAAATCCCCGAGGCGATAAAATAAAAAAGCATCGGGGTTTTCATTTTTTGTTTCGACGTAGTGGCGCATGGCCGGCGTTAATTTTTCGAAATCACTGCTTTCCATGAACGATTTCTCCTTCTAAAGAGAATGTATTGCCTCCTGTAATTTTCACCGGCACCATTTTGCCGATGGAATCCGCGTCGTAGGGCGCGTGGACCAGTTTGAACCCGGCGGTCCGCCCGCTCATTTTCGTCGGATCGTTTTTGCTCACCGATTCAAAGAGCACCTCTTGCACCGTGCCGTGCAGCGCTTCGTACTTTTCCCGTTGAATGGCGTAAACCGCATCTAGAAGGCGTTGGAATCGCGCGTCCTTCACGTCCTTCGGCACTTGGTTTTCCATTTTATCGGCGCGGGTGCCTTCCCGTCTCGAATAAATAAAGGTAAAGGCGTTGTCGTATTGAACGCGTTTCACCAGATCCAGAGTGTCCTCGAAATCTTCTTCCGTCTCGCCGGGAAAACCGACCATAATATCCGTTGAAAGAGAAATATCCGGACGCACGGCGCGCACTTTGTCGATCAATGTAAAGTAATCTTCCCGGGTGTAATGGCGATTCATCATCTTCAACACGCGATTCGAGCCGGATTGCACGGGGAGGTGGAGGAAATTGGCGAGCTTCGGAAGATCCCTGTAACAGGCGATTAAATCATCGGACATGTCCTTCGGGTGGGAGGTGGTAAAGTGGATGCGCTCGATCCCCTCCACCTCGTGCACCATGCGCAGAAGCTCGGCAAATGTGATTTTCTCTTCTAAATTTTTTCCGTAGGAGTTCACATTTTGCCCCAACAGGGTCACTTCATTGACCCCGTCCGCCACGAGGTTTTTAATTTCGTCTAAAATATCTTCCGGCGCACGGGAGACCTCGCGGCCGCGAGTGTAGGGCACGATGCAGTAGGTACAGAAATTATTGCATCCGTAGACGATATTCACGTAAGCCGCATTCCCCGCCGTTCGGGAATAGATTTGATTGTCGAAATTCGTATAGCTTTCGTCAATGTCCACCACGGCGTTTTTCTTGTCGTCGCTTTCCAAAATCAGCTGAGGCAGGCGGTAGATATTGTTCGTACCGAAGACGATGTCCACGTGGTTAAACGTGTTCAGCACATAATCTCTGGATTCTTTTCGCTGCATCATGCATCCGCAGACGGCCACTTTTAAATCTTTGTTTTGCTTCTTAATATGCTTTAAGCGACCGATGTGCCCGATGACCTTATCTTCCGCGCTGTGGCGAACGGAACAGGTATTGATAATCGCCAGGTCCGCTTCCTCTTCCCGATCGATCTCTTTAAAGCCCATGGTACTTAATAATGTTTTTATTTTTTCCGAATCGTGTTCATTCATTTGGCAGCCGTGGGTGGTGATGACGTAGGTTTCGCCGCCGTGGACTTCCTTTACACGTTCGATTAAATGTTGAAATTTTTCTTCCATGCTTACTCCTTTAATTAACAGTTCTTCCCATTATACCATAGTTGAAATCGAAATTTTGGGCATGAAAAAAGACACCCGAAGATGTCTTTTTTGTTCTTAGTAAGCGACAAATGCCTTGGATTTGGTGTGGCAGATGGGGCATTCTTCTTCGCTTGCATCAAAGGTGATGTAGCCGCATACGGGGCAGAGAAGAATGTCTTTTGCGTCTAAATCCTTGCCTGCGTCGACTGCTTTTTTCGCTTCTTCGTAGCGAACGGCGTGGATTTTTTCAGCTTCGATAGCGTAACGCATAGCCTTTACAGCTTCGTCTTCGCCTTGCATCTTGGCTACTTCGATAAATGCGGGGTACATTTCGGTAAATTCGAAGGTTTCACCGTCGATACCTTTTTGAAGGTTTTCGGAGGTGCTGCCGATACCGAAACCGGCCATGCTGGTGACGGCGAAGTCGCCGTGAATGTCTTTCAGGGCTTTGAAGTGCAGATTGCCGTGAACGCGTTCAGCTTCAGCGGTGCAGTTGAAGAGTCTTTCAACATTGGTGAAGCCTTCCTTGCCGGCAGCTTTTGCCCAAATACCGTAGCGGACGTGTGCTTGGCTTTCGCCGCCGAATGCGCTTCTTAAGTTGTCTTGTGTCATTGCGTGCATAATAATGCCTCCTTATATCATGTTGTTTCTTTGCCTCTTCATTATATCTTATAAATGATAATAAAACAAGCTTTCTTAATGAAATGCCACGCGTTCTCAATCGACGTTTTCGATTTTCGCCGCTTGATCCGCCGCCGTCAGCGCATCGATTAAATCGTCCAAATCCCCGTTGTTAATATCGTCGATGCGGTGGCTCGTGTAGTTAATGCGGTGGTCTGTAACGCGGCCTTGAGGATAATTGTAGGTGCGAATCCGTTCGGAGCGATCGCCGGAGCCGATTTGAGATTTCTTTTCCTTGCTCAGTTCATCTTCCTGCTTTTGCAGCTCCATGTCGTAAAGTTTCGCCTTCAAAATCTTAAAGGCCTTGTCCTTATTTTTCAACTGGCTCTTTTCATCTTGGCAGCTGACCACAATCCCCGTGGGCTCGTGGGTTAAGCGAACGGCGGAATCCGTGGTGTTGACCGATTGACCGCCGTTGCCCGAGGAACGGAACACGTCCACGCGCACGTCGTTGGGGTCGATTTCCACTTCCACGTCGTCGATTTCAGGCATGACGATTACCGTGGCCGTGGACGTATGAATTCGGCCGGAGGATTCCGTCTCGGGCACCCGTTGCACGCGGTGAACCCCCGATTCGTACTTCAGGCGAGAAAAGGCGCCCTTTCCCTGAATCAAAAGGATGGCTTCTTTAAAGCCTCCGATGCCGTTTTCGTTGCTGGACATCATTTCGGTCTTCCAGTTGTGATTGTCGGCGTAGTGAATGTATTGACGCACGAGGACGCCTGCAAAAAGAGCCGCCTCATCGCCGCCGGCGCCGCCGCGCACTTCCACGATGACGTTTTTGTCGTCGTTTTCATCCTTCGGAATCAAGAGAATCTTTAATTCCTCCACGATTTCCGCCAGATGCTCTTCTTCCATTTTCAGCTCTTCTTTTACGAGCTCTCGCATGTCGTCGTCCAATTTTTCGTCGAACATGCTCTTGTTTTCGGCAATGGCCTCCGTCGTTTCCGTGTACTCTCTGTATTTTTTTACGATGGGCTCGATTTCCGCGTGTTCGATGGCCGTCTTTTGCAAGAGCTTACTGTCGCTTTGAACCTTCGGATCCATCATCATCTCGTTCAGTTCATTGTAGCGATCTTCGTATACGGATAAATTTTCAAACATTTTCTAACCTCCCAAAAACGACGCGATCCAAGCCGCTGAAATCTTTCTCGGAACCGATGGCCGAAAAATCATGATCTTTCAGTAATTTTTCTATATATTTTCTCTGTTTCGCCCCGATTTCAAATATCAAATAGCCCCCGGGATTCAAAAACCGCGGCGCATCTTCCACGATCTTTCGGTAAAAATCCAGGCCGTCTTCGCCGCCTTCAAGGGCCAAATGGGGCTCGTAAAGGGCGACGCTTTCATCCAGTTCCCGCATTTCATCGGTTGTAATATAAGGCGGATTGGAATAGATCACATCATAAGTGCCCTCAATCGCAGAAAAAAGATCGGATTGAATCAGATTCACATTGCGTGCGCCGTGCATATTTTTATTAATCTCCGCCACATCCAGTGCGTCCGGGGATATATCCGCGGCATGGATGACTGCATCGGGATAAAGCCGCCCCAAAGTGATGGCCACGCAGCCGCTTCCCGTGCCGATTTCAAGGATGCGCATCGCGCGAGGCGCCAGCCGCAAAATGGAATCCACGCTTCTTTCCGTGTCGTAACGGGGAATTAAGACCCGCTCGTCTACATAAAATGCCTCGCCGTAAAAATACGCCTGTTTTAATGCGTAGGCCATGGGCATGCCCCGAGCCATTTTTTTGACGGCAAGACGCAGGCATGAAACCTCGTCCTCGGAAAGATTTTTTTCCGGATTCATAAAAAGGGCCTTTCGATCCAAATGAAAGAGGCCGTCGAATACCTCGTAGATCCTTCGCCGATCCCCTTTTAAGGCCGCACAAGCCTCTTCAAAGGCCGTCTTTACTTCCATAGATCACTTTCCCCTTCGGCGGGCAAAACAGCCTTTAAAGAGGCGATGCCCACTTCGATTTGGCTGTCGTCGGGCTCCCGCACGGTAAAATGCTTTTGAATCATCAGCCCCGGGTAGCGCAAAGCCATGGTAAGGGGCGTGTCGTATTTTCCCACCAGGCGATTGACCTCATAGCTTACGCCTGCGATTAAGGGAAAGACCAACAGACGCACGAGGATGCGGCCAAAAAATGAAGGCCAACCGAAGAAGGACAGAATGATCACCGAAAGGATCAGGACCATAAACAGAAAGCTCGTGCCGCAGCGGGGATGGAGGCGGGAATATTTTCTTACCTCCTCTACCTCAAGGGGCGCGCCGGCTTCGTAGCAGGCGATGGATTTGTGTTCCGCGCCGTGGTATTCGAAGACGCGGCCGATGTCTTTCTGCTTCGAAATCAACGCCATGTAGGCGAAGAAGATCCCGATTCGAAAGACGCCCTCCACGAGGTTTAACAAAACGGAACTTGTAATGTGGCGCTCAAAATACGTGGCCAGCACATTGGGAAGCACCATAAAAAATAAAACGGCCAAAAGAACGGAGAAGCTCACAGTAACGATCTGCTCGATCTTTTCTCCGTGTTCCGGGAAATGTTTGGTGAAAAAGTCCTCTTCTTCGCCTTCCTCGTCTTCCCAAAAAGAGGCGGAATACATAATGGCGTCCACGCCGATAACCATGGCCTCGATTAATTTCACGGCGCCGCGAATAATGGGCCAATTTAAAAAGGGATATTTATCGGCGATGCTTTTATTATTATCGACGCGCATGGCGATGTCGCCCCCGGGTTTTCTCACGGCGTAGGCTGTCTTCGACGGGCCCCGCATCATGACCCCTTCGATCAGGGCTTGGCCGCCGATGGTCGTCTTAAAGGATTCGTTCATATAGGGTGAAACTCCTTAAAAAAAAGGGCCCGCTTTCACGGGCCGTCTTCTTATGATCTTTTGTACTTTTTGTTGAATTTATCAATACGTCCGCCCGTATCAGTAAACTTTTGACGTCCTGTGAAGAAAGGATGACATTCGGAACAAACTTCCACTTTTAAATCCTCTTTTACAGAGCCCGTCGTAAAGGTGTTACCACAAGCGCAAGTGACCGTAGCTTCCTTATATTCGGGATGGATACCTTTTTTCATCTGTCCACACTCCTTTCTTTAAAAATTCATTTCGTATTACTAACTTTTATAGGATAGCATACTTTCTTCTTTTTGTCAATTTACTTTGCGTATTCCGGCTTGTGATTTAAGTCGTGAACGCTGTCGATAAATCGAACGGTCTTCGAAGGCAAGCGCAAGACCAAGGATTGGGTCGTCGCTTTATTGCCCTTCATGTAGCGCACGCCTTTAAGCAAATCGCCGTTGGATACGCCGGTGGCGGCAAAGATCACATCGTCGCCCTTGACGAGATCTTCGATGGTGTAAATTTTGTCGGGGTCGGCTTTACTTTTTTCTACCCGCTCTCTTTGGGCGTCGTCGTAAGTGACGAGCTTCCCTTGCAGATCGCCGCCCAAACACTTTAAGGCAGCTGCCGCGATGACACCTTCCGGCGCACCGCCTATGCCCATAATCATATCAATACCGCTCTCTTCAAAGCAAGTGTAAATTGCCGTAACGATATCCCCGTCTTTAATTTTCTTGATTCGGGCACCGGTGGCGCGAATTTGTTTGATCAATTCGTCGTGACGCGGGCGATCCAAGACGGAAACGGTCATTTCTTCCGGCGACTTGCCGATGGCTTCAGAAACGCGACGAATGTTGTTTTCCACGGAATCGTCCAGGCGGATGACGCCTTTCGCTTTCGGCCCTGCGGCGATTTTTTTCATATAAACATCCGGCGCGTGCAAGAGGCAGCCTTTGGGCGCCACGGCCACGACGGCAATGGCGTTGTTCATGCCGTTTGCGATGGCCGTCGTGCCGTCGATGGGATCCACGGCAATGTCTACGGCATCGTCGGTCCTTTGGCCCGTGCCGATTTCTTCGCCGATGTAGAGCATGGGGGCTTCGTCGATTTCCCCCTCGCCGATGACGACTCTACCTTTAATGTGTACCGTATCGAACATGCGGCGCATGGCATCCACCGCCGCGCCGTCGGCGCCGTTTTTGTCGCCTTTTCCCAAAAAGCGCGCACCGCTTAATGCCGCCGCTTCCGTGACCCGTGCTAAATTTAAACTGAGATCTCTATCCATTGACTCTCTTCGTCCCTTCAAAATCCTTGTTAAACTGTGCGATTCCCTTATCCGTCAACGGGTGCTTCAGCATTTGATGAAACACCTTGTAGGGCACGGTTGCAATGTGGGCGCCGGCCTGAGCCGCTTTTTTCACGTGGAGCGGGTGGCGAATGCTCGCGGCAATCACTTCCGCCTCGTAGCCGTAAAAATCCATAATTGAAACGATGCCGCGCACCAATTCCATGCCGTCGTGGCCGATATCGTCCAGTCGCCCTAAGAAGGGACTGATAAACGATGCGCCGGCCGCTAAGGCCAAGAGGGCCTGATTTTCGGAAAAGATTAAGGTGCAGTTGGTGGGAATGCCTTCCCTTTCCAGAACGCGAATGGCCTTTAATCCTTCTTCGTTCATGGGAACTTTTACCACAACATTTTCGTGTATGGCGGCGAGCTTTCTCCCTTCGGCAATCATGCCCTCCGCGTCCTCTGCAGTCACTTCGGCGCTAATGGGGCCGTCGACGATGGAGGCGATTTCTTCGATGACCTCTTCGAAGACCACGTCTTTTTCTTTCGCGATTAAAGACGGGTTCGTGGTGACGCCGTCCAAGATTCCCCAGGCTTCGATTTCCTTAATTTCGGAAATATTCGCCGTGTCGATGAAAAACTTCATTATTTCCAAGCCTTCCCGTCGCTGCCGAAGACTTTGATTTTTTCCTTTACCGTGTCGGTCATTGCCGCACGAGCCGGTTTTAAAATCTTTCTCGGGTCGATTTCGTCGGGGTTTTCTGCTACAAAGGCCTTGACTGCACCGGCAAAGCTGGCGCGAATGTCCGTGTCGATGTTGATCTTCCGAATCCCCGCCGCCACTGCCTTTTCGAGGATGTTGTAGGGAACGCCGCTGGATCCGTGAAGGACCAAGGGAATGCTGACGACGCGGTCAATTTCTTTGATACGGTCGATGTCCACTTTCGGTTCACCCTTATAGACGCCGTGTGCCGTGCCGACGGCGATGGCCAGGGAGTCGACGCCGGTTTCTTCAACGAAGATCCGTGCTTCTTCCGGATCCGTGTAGGTGGCTTCTGCATCGGAGACGACGATTTGATCTTCCGTTCCGCCGATTTTTCCGATTTCGGCTTCTACGGATACGCCGACAGAGTGGGCGATTCGCACGATTTCTTTCGTGAGGCGAATATTTTCATCCAATTCGTGTTTCGAAGCGTCGATCATAACGGAAGTAAAGCCGCTGCGAATGCATTTCATGATTTCTTCGAAATCCGTGCCGTGATCCAAGTGCAGAGTCATGGGCACGTCGATTCGATCAGCGGTGGTTTTTACCAGAGAAGTAATGTAGTCGACGCCGGCGTATTTAATGGCCCCTTGAGACGCCTGCAAAATAACCGGTGCACGGAGATCATCCGCCGCTTGGGCAATGGCTTGAATGATTTCCATATTGTTTACATTGAAAGCGCCGACGGCATAGCCGTGTTCGTCTGCATGTTGTAAAATTTGTTTTCCCGTAACTAACATTTTATCGTCCTTTCTTTTCCGTAGGTTCCAATAGCACGACCGCCATGGCCGTCATGCCTTCTCCTCTTCCTTCATACCCCATTTTTTCGCTGGTCGTCGCTTTTACGGAAATTGCGCTCACATCTTTTTCGCACACCGCAGCAATGTTTTCGCGCATGGCGGGAATGTAGGGCGCCAGTTTCGGCTTTTGAGCGATCACCGTGGCATCGATGTTGCCGACGGCATAGCCCTCATCCTTGACGATGGCCATGACTTTCTTAAACATGCCCATGCTGGAGGCGTCTTTGTACGCGGGATCCGTGTCGGGAAAGAGCTTCCCGATGTCCCCCAAGGCCAAGGCCCCCAAAATGGCATCTTCAATGGCGTGAACGAGCACGTCGGCGTCGCTGTGGCCCAAGAGGCCCCGCTGCTCGTAGGGAACCTCCACGCCACCCAATATCAGCTTTCTTCCTTCGACGAGTTGATGGACGTCGTATCCGATTCCGATTCTCATGGGCTCTTCCTATCTGAATAAATAGCGTCGGCAAAGATCAAATCTTCCGGCGTAGTGATTTTAATATTGTTATAGGAACCGCGGATCAGTTGCACCTTCCGACCGGTCTTTTCCACGAGGGAGCAGTCGTCGGTTCCGTAATAACCTTCGTCAAATGCCTGTTCGTACGCGCGGACTAAAATTTCTTTTTCAAAGCCCTGAGGCGTTTGAATGGCGAAAAGCTTCGAGCGATCCGGTGTGACAGCGCTCCAAAGGCCGTCTTCGCTGATTTTCACCGTGTCCTTCATGGGCGTCATTAAGCAGCAGGCGCCGCTGTTTTGAGCCCCTTTTATGACGGCGCGCACTTCTTCTTCCGTCACAAAGGGCCGGGCGCCGTCGTGGGTCAGAAGAATTCCGTCCCAGTTCTTCAGAAATTGAAGGCCCTGCCATATGGTGTCCTGACGCTCGTCGCCGCCGACGACGAGGTAAATGCTGTGGTTTAAATCCATGGCTTTTAAAATATCCCGCATCATGGCCTCTTCCCCTTCGCGAATCAAAAGGACGATAAAGGAAATTTCATCCATGCCGTCGAAAATCTCGATGGTGTGACGCACCATGGGCTTGCCGTGAATGGGCAAATACTGCTTGTTTTGTTTTAAGTTCATGCGCCGTCCCATGCCGGCGGCGGCGATCATGACGCATACCTCTCGATCAATCATCGTCCGACTCCGGAAGATCGTGGGCTTGATTAAAGTCGATATTGTTTAATGCGTAGACGATAATGTCCCTGGCAATGGGGGCCGCCACGCTCCCGCCGGATTTACCCGCCTGCTCGAGAATGACGGCGACGGCGATTTGAGGATCTTTCGCCGGTGCAAAGCCGATAAACCAAGCGTGATTTTCGCTGGAGGTATTCTCCGCCGTACCGGTTTTCCCCGCAACCTGTGTGGAATTTAAAGCGGCGCGTCTGCCCGTCCCGTCTTCTACGACGGAAATCATGTATTTCGTCAGCGTCTTCGCGATATCCGGCGTCGTGGCTTCCGTCAAGACCTTCGGCTCTTTCTCCTCAACGGCCGATCCCTTGGAGTCTTCTACTTCTTTTACTAAGATCGGCGCCATCATCTTGCCGTCATTGGCCACTGCAGAAGCCACCATGGCCATGTGCAGAGGCGTGGCCAAAACATCGCCCTGACCGATGGCCGAAGCGGCCAAGGTGGTCTTCGGGAGATTCTTTTTGTAGTCGAATACGGAGACGGAGACGGGAAGATCGAAAGGCATTTTGGAATTGAAGTAGAATTTATCCGCCGTACCTCCCAAGGTATCCTTTCCTAATTTGGAACCCTTGTCCACGAAATAGGTATTAATGGATTTCGCCAAAGATTCCCGAAGGTCCACGTTTCCGTACTGCGCACCTTCGGCGTTTTTAAATTCCCGTCCGTCGATCATTTGAGATCCTGTATCTACGTAATTCAAGTCGATTCGGTCTTGCCCCAAAAGAGAGGCCGCCGTAATGACTTTAAAGGTGGAGCCCGGCGGGTAGCGCCCGTTAATGGCGCGATTCAACAAGGCCCCGGATTCGTTTTTCTGCAAGGCGTTCCAATCCTGCGCGATGGTCGAAGAATTAAAGTCCGGCAGAGAAACCATGGCGTACACTTCCCCTGTCTTCGGGTTCATGACCACGATGCTTCCCTTTTCAGTGTTTTCTTCCAATAGCTCCCGCGCCTTGGATTGCACTTGGGTATCGATGGTTAGGATCAGCGAATTGCCGTCTTGCTTTTTCGAGCGGATCATATCCGAAATCGCCTTTAAGGTCCGATTGCCGTTGCGATTCAGAAGGTAGTCGTTATAGGACGACTCCAAACCGCTTTTGCCCAAGGAAGGATGGCAGTAGCCGATAATATGGGAATACAGCGTGGGATAGGCATACTCCCTATGGTAATTTCCCGCCTCGCCCTTAGACGTGGCCAAGACCTCCCCGTTGCGGTCGTAAATGTCGCCGCGCTTAATCTGCGCCTCTTCGATATAACCTCGCCGATTGGCAGGGTTGCGCTTCACTTCCTCAGCCTGGAAAAAATAGAAATAGGTTAAATAGATAATGCAACTTAAAAATAAGAGGACCAAACCGGCGAGCAAAATAATGATGCGTTTATTTTCCGAATGCTTCATCATTCACCTCGCCTTTCATAATTTCCCGCTCATACTTCCATGACAAATCTTCCGACGCCACCTGCAAAATGCCCAGGGCAATAAAGCTGGACAGAATGGAGCTGCCGCCGTAGGACATAAAGGGAAGGGTGATCCCGGTCATGGGGATCAGCTTTGTGACGCCGCCGATGTTTAAAAAGGCCTGAACGGAGATCAACACCGTGGCCGATATGGCGAGCATGCGATAGAATTTATACTCTTGTTCCAAGGCGATCTTAATGCCCCGGTAAATTAACAGAATGTACAAGAGAATAATGGCGAAGCCGGCAAACAGACCCATTTCCTCGCAGATGACGGGAAAAATAAAGTCCGACACGGCCACGGGAATCAGCTCCGGATGGCCGAAACCGATGCCTGCGCCGAAAAATCCGCCTTCGGCAATGGCGAAGAGGGCTTGCACAATTTGCCTTCCGGCCCCGTAAACGTAGCTCCAGGGATCCAGCCAAATGTCGATCCGGGTACGCACGTGGCCGAAGAGGAAGTAGCCCACGACACTTCCTAAAGCCAAGAGCGCCAGATTTACGAAAAAGGCCTTGATGTCCGGGTCGTAAACGAATTGGATGGCGATGTACATGGCCATAAATAACACGGCCGTACCCAAATCCCGTTGAATAAACAGAAGCAATACGAAAAAGTAAATAATCGCCATAATAATATAGCTGGTATAGGGATACTTCTTGTATTTTTCGTAATTGCAGTAAAAACTGCCTAAGATAAACATGAGTAGGATCTTAATGAACTCCGTCGGTTGGAAGACGATGGATGATCCGATGCTCAGCCAGTTTCTCGCGCCCCGCACCGTATTGCCGAAAACGATCGTCGATAAAAACAGCAGGACGCTGATCAAAAGAGCCAGCGAGCCGTAGCGCTCCACATGGGGCACGACGCGCACGACGAAATAGGTGGCGTAAAAAAACAATACCCCGATAAATGCCCATTGAAGTTGTCTAATGCCCGTCTCCGGCTGAATGCGGAAAATCGTGATGACACCGATGGTCAAGAGGAGGGATACGATTAAAAATATATAATTATCGCCGGTGGTAATTTTCCCCAGGATAAAATTTGAAATGTAGATAACAAAAATGAGACCGCCCGTTAAAAACAACAATTGGCGATCCAAATGGCCTTCGTAGGTATAAAAAACCAAGGCGATGGCCAATATTTCAAAAATGAGCAGTAAGTCTCGCGGTCGTCTGAACAGTTTATTATCCACAAAATCACCTACTTTGATCGACAAACAGGAATTGAATAAAGCCCACGCCGATGCGGTCGCCGTTTGTCAATTCCGTTTTCTCGTAAAGGGTTTGACCATTTAAAAACGTGCCGTTGGCGCTGTTTAAGTCGCGAATATAGTAATGGCCGTTTTCCTTTTCAATAATCAAATGATTTTTTGAAACAAAACTGTCCTTAATGACGATGTCATTTTTACTGCTTCGCCCTAATTTCGTCGCGCCTCGGAGCACGTAGTATTCTTGCATTTTAAAATTCAGTGAATCCAGTCGATTCACTACTTTTAAGTACGCTTCATCCTTGCCGATGTCCATGGATTGCATGGATCGAATATCCAAATAAATCATACGAATGATCGTAAAAATAAACAGGTATATGATTAGAATGAAGATGTATTTAAATATCTGTGAAAGTATGGCAATCATCCTGCACCTCATCTCAATTTTACATAAATACTATCACAGCAACGGTCCGTTTTCAACGTTTCCGCCGCTTCAATGATCCGAATCATCGAGAAGAAATTTCTAATATATGTTAAAATAAGGCGGTGATGCCTATGAAGATTTTAAAGATAAAAAAAGAGGGCCCGCGCTATTTGATCTACCTTTCCGACGAAGAGATCCTGGCACTGAAAGAATCGGTGTTCGTGCGCCACAATTTATATAAGGGAAAAGACCTAGATGAAGAGGACGTGGCGGCCATTGCCTTCGACAGCGCACGGCAAGAGGGAATCGACTTGGCTTTAAAAAAATTAACGAACAGAAAGACGGAGCAGGAGATTCGCACCCTATTACTTAATGAAGAGTTGAGTGAACAGGTGATTGACGAGGTCGTGGCTTACTTAAGCGAATACGGATTTTTAGACGACGAGGCCTACGCCCTCTTATTCAGCCGGGACAAGCGCAACATCAACGGCTACGGCCCGGTGAAAATCGCCTACGCCCTGCGCAGAAAAGGGATCGACGACGAATACATCGCCCGCGCGCTGGAGGAATACACGACGGATTCGGAAAAAGAGTTGATTCAATCCATTGTGGAAAAGAAATACCTTCGCGGTGGCGAATTAAATAAGTCGTGGGAAAAGATCGTGCGCTTTCTTCTCTCCCGCGGTTTTCACTACAACGCCGTGAAAGACGTGTTGAGCCAATGGAAAAATTGAAAAAACATTACGTCTACATCCTTCGCTGTGCAGACGACACCCTATACACGGGCTACACCACGGATCCGGCCAGACGCCTTGAGGAACACAACCGAGGCATCGGCGCCAAGTACACCCGCGCCCGCCTGCCCGTCGATCTTGTGTATGTGGAAGAAGGTGCGGACAAGTCTTGGGGGCTGCGCCGGGAGGCCGCCATAAAAAAGTTGCGCCGCAAAGATAAATTGGAATTAATTATGAAAGCAGGTGATAAGCATGGAAAAACTTCACGTTAATGATTTAAATGAAGCTAAAAATGTCATTAATCTGGCCATGATTACGGGCCAAATGCTAATAAAAAACGGTGCGGAAATCTACCGCGCCGAGGATACCATAGAGCGTATGTGTGCCGGCGTGGAAGAAATTCGCGAGGTGGAGGTCTTCGGCCTAAGTTCAGCCATTTTTGTCTCTGCACAATACACGGGCGAAACCATTACCATGTTTAAAGACATCGAATCTCAAGGTGTCCACCTGTCTCGCATCGATGCCCTGAATTCTTTTTCCAGACGATTCGTCGCCGGAGAATTTTCTCTGGAAGAAGCGAAAAAAGAGCTCTTATCGATCTCTACATTAGAAAAGTGTCCCATTCCTATGGCCATGTTCTTTACCGGCCTATGCAGTGCGTCTTTTGCCATTATGTTCGGCGGCGATTGGATCGACTTCGGCTACACTTTTTTCGTCGGAGCGATTTTAAGCTTTTGCATGCGCTTCACCTCGCGCTACTCCATTTCGTTCTTTACCGAAAGCTTTATCGGGACCATGGTAGTTTCCGTACTCGCCCTTATCGGCGCATCCGCAACGGATCGGCTACACATGGACATGATTATTATCGGATCCATTATGCCCTTGGTGCCGGGGATGCAGATTACCAATTCACTACGGGATATCATCAGCGGGGACTTCCTCTCCGGCATGATCGGGATCACAAAGGGAATCTTTGTCGCCCTCGCCATCGCCCTCGGCGTAGGACTTATCTTAAATGTACAGAAGATTATAGGAGGTTGATATGGCAATTTCAAAGTTAATCCTTATGTTTATCGCCTCTGTCGGATCGACGATCGGCTACGCCATTCCGGTGGAAGCGCCGAAGCGATCCCTGATACCCGCCGCCTTAAGCAGCGGTTTCGCCTATTTGGTCTATTTGAAAATTTTGGACTTCAACGGCAGTGCCGCCTTCGGCGCTTTTGTCGCCGCGTTGATTATGGGTACCTTGGGTGAATTTCTGTCCCGACACTACAAAATGCCGGCGACGATTTTCGTTCTGCCTCAATTAATTACCCTCGTGCCCGGCGGCGGCATGTACTACACGATGAGCTATTTGATTCAGGACAATATGGAATCCTTTGTCCGGGAAGGCGTCAATACTTTTTCCATCGCCGTGGCTCTTTCATTGGGCATTGCGGCTTCCAGTTTATTTTCCCGCTCCCTAAGAGCCTTCAAGAAACGTTCCGTACTGAATACCAAGCCGATGTTTCACAAGTTTTAAATTTTTAAATTTATTCCATAAATGCAAAAATCCATGCCTCGCGGCATGGATCAGACTGCAGACAAACTCCGAACAAAACTCGGGGTTTGTCTCTTTTTTGTGTATTTTTTCCATAAATCAGCAAAAGAAGGGCCGTCGCCTCCTCCGTCCCGCTCTCTTCGATCCATCATCAGTGCCAGTTTTTTCATGTTCATGCACGCAAAGGTCAGCACCGCTTTTAGATCCATTTTCTTTCGTCCACGCTGGTTGGTGTAGCGAAGGCCATGGTATTCTTTGGCGCTGCCGAATTGCCGTTCGATGGTTTCTTTGCGTTGTTTGTATTCTGCTTTTCCTTGGGTGGTGTAGCGGTAGTCTTCCGC
>NZ_OPYI01000019.1 GCF_900343085.1 Aedoeadaptatus coli
AACTTGCCGCCTATATTTTGGTGCAAACACGATATGATACTTACAATTCCAACTTGTATGTGCTAAGCTGTTCTTATCCATATGGATACCTCCTTGATATTTTATTGCCGATAACACAATAATTTTATCATGGGAGGTTCTTTTTTTACTTAAAGCTAAAGCTTTTTACGCCTACCACCAGCATAGCTGGTGGTTTATTCATGCTAAAGCGCACAAAAAAAGGCTGCCGCAATTTTGCGACAACCTTTTATTTTTTTGCTTCCGGCACGTCCATGTTCTTTCGCCATTTTCCCTTGAAGTAATAAATCAGGGTCATGATGCAGGTGAAGACCCAGCTGATCGGGTAGCTCCAGCAGATAATGTCGATGGTTTTGTACATGGGCATGGCGGTAAAGATCCAGCCCAGGCGAATGATAAACATGCCGATTAAGGTAATGATCATAATGGGCACGGCGGTGCCGCTTCCCCGAATGGCGCCGGAGAGGACTTCCGTCACGGAGAAGATGACGTAGAAGGGCGCCAGGATCACGATCATTTTCGTTCCGTAGAAGATGACGTCTTTTTCCGAAGTGAAGATTTTCATCAGGGGCGTGCGGAACACGACGAGGATCGTGGAGACCGAGGCCACGAAGAGAAGGGTCATGACCAGGGCCGTGATGATGCCGGACTTCAGGCGCTCCCATTTTTTCGCGCCGATGTTTTGGCCCACGAAGGTGGTAATGGCCAGGGCGAAGGCCTCGAGGGATGTAAAGACGAAGCCGTCGACGCGGCTCGCCGCGGCCACCCCGGCGATGGCCTGAGCGCCGAAGACATTGATCTGCGCCTGAATGATGACATTAGACATGGCGATTAAGCCCCCGGAGACGGCGGCGGGCAGGCCGATGGCCACGATGTGCTTTAATGTTTCCTTGTGGAAGCGAATGCGCTTCATGCGCAGGCGGTAGATGTCCGTGGTCTTCAAGAGGCTCAACATAACGAGGATGCCCGACACGGATTGAGCAAGGACCGTGGCGATCCCTGCCCCCACGGCGCCCATTTTAAACACGCCGACGAAAATCAGGTCGAGGACGATGTTCAGTCCCGCGGCAATGGCGAGGAAGTTGAAGGGGCGCACGCTGTCGCCGACGCTTCGAAGCACCGCCGAGCCCATATTGTAGACCATGACGGGAATGAGCCCGGCGAAAAGAATGCGCATGTAGCGCACGGCGGGGCCCATAACTTCCGGCGGTGTGTCGATCATGGCGAGAAATTGCGGCGTGAAGATCACGGTGAAGATCGTAAGCACCAAGCCGCCGTAAAGGGCGATGGCGAAATTGGTGTGCACCACCTTGGAGAGGGCGGCCCGATCCTTCGCGCCGTAATGCTGGGCCACCAAGACGGAGGCCCCGGTGGAAAGGCCCATAAACAGGGCCACGACGAGGACGGTAATGGCGCCGGATGCGCCGATGGCAGCCATGTCGATCTTTCCGGCGAAGCGGCCGACGATCAAAAGGTCCACGGTATTATAAAGCTGCTGCAGTAAAGCGGAAAGGAGGAGAGGGAGCGTAAAGCTGAGAAGGCTTTTCCAGATCACGCCTTCCGTTAAATTGACATTTTCTCGTTTCATAGTCCCTCCCTTTCTTATTTTTTCTTCATTTTACGATGAATTATCTTAACACAGGCCGGGGGATTTTCCCACCGAAACGGCGGAATTTTACAGATTTTTTCCCTTTTCCACGGTTTTAATTATGGATTGGGCGAAGGCGTAGCGCATGGCCATGGATTCAAGTACCATGACCCCTTCGATGGTGGCGCCGGCCGGGGAGGTGACTCCGTCTTTTAATTGGCCGGGATGCAGTCCCTTTTCCGTCATAAGATCGCAGGTGCCCGCCACGGCTTTCGCCGCCAGCTTGTAGGCCAATTCCCGCTTCATGCCGCAGGCGCAGGCCCCGTCGACGAAGCCTTCGATTGCCATGGCCACAAAGGCCGGGGTGGCACCGGTGAGGGCCGTGACGATGTCCAGATCCTTTTCCTCCACCTCGATGATTTCCCCCGCGCCCTTTAAGAGATCTTCAAAGGACGCCTTTTCCTCCGCGCTCATGGCGTAGCCCGGGGTGTAGGCGATGACGCCGCTGCCCACGGCGATGGGGGTGTTGGGCAAGATGCGGATGATTTTTTCCGTGGGCGCCATTTTTTGCAGGCGCTCAAGGCTCACCCCGGCGGCCATGGACACGATGATCTGCCCTTCCACTTTCGGCACGATTTCTTCCATGACCTCCGCCACTTTGTAGGGCTTGGTGGCGATAAACAAAATATCGGAATGGTCCACGACATCCGCGTTGTCCCGGGTTTGGAAGGTGGCGATGTCTTTTTCGTGGGGGCAGCCGACGAAAAGTTCGTGGCCTTCTTTTAAAAATAAATCGTAGAGGGCCCGGCCCATATTGCCGAGACCGATAATGCCAATATTCATTTGCGTCCCTTCCTTTCTTGAAGCGCTATTCTCCTTACAGTATACTATTGAACAGGAGGTCATGCATGGATAAGACGATTTCTCTGAAAAAATTATTTTTTACATTTTTAAAGATCAACACCTTTACATTCGGCGGCGGCTACACCATCGTGCCCATTATTCGGGACGAGTTTGTGGAGCACCAGCCCCTGATCAGTGAAGACGATATGTTGGACATCGTGGCTCTGGCCCAATCGGGGCCCGGCGCCATGGCCATCTCCGCCTCCCTCTTGACGGGATACAAATTGCGGGGCCCGGCGGGGGCGATGGTGTGTTTGATCGCAAGCGTGCTGCCCTGTCTGGTGATTATTCTCTCCATTAACATGGCCTACCGCCAGTTCCGCTCAAACTTTTACGTCAACGCGGCTTTGGTGGGGATCAGCGGGATTATTTCCGCCGTGCTCTTTCTCACCACCTACCGCATGGGCAAGCGGGCCATAAAAGACGACCACGGCTTTTCCGTGGTGATGATTCTCGTGGCCACGGCCCTGGGGATGCTCACGGATATTAATACGGCACTGATTATTTTGCTTTTAGGTTTCAGCGGCATTTGCATTACAAAATTTGAAGATCACACGAAAGAAGGACACTGATGAAAGAATTTCTGCACAAGAAGAACGTGCACCCGAATTTAAAGACCTACGGTATCGACGCCTTGGGGGCCATGGCCTACGGCCTCTTCGCCACCTTGCTGATCGGCACCATTTTAAACACCATCGGCACCCAGCTGAATATTCCCTTTTTAACGGACACCCTCTGGCCCATGGCCCAGGCGGCCACAGGCCCCGCCATCGCCATGTCCATCGCCTTCGCCCTGGACGCGCCGCCCTTGGTGCTCTTCGCATCTTCCGTCGTGGGGGCTGCGAGCTACGACATCGGCGGCCCGGTGGCGGTCTACATCGCGGCCATTGTGGCGGCGGAAGCGGGCAAGCTCATCAGCAAGGAAACCCGGGTGGACATCCTCGTCACCCCGGCGGTCACCGTCCTCACCGGGACCTTGATCGCCGTCTTGGTGGGCCCCTCCATTCAATGGCTTATGGAAAGCGTGGGCAAGCTCATTATGGCCGCCACGGAACAACAGCCCTTCGTCATGGGGATTTTAGTGGCCACCATTGTGGGCATCGCCCTCACCCTACCCATTTCCAGCGCCGCCATTTGCATGATGCTTTCACTGGCGGGCCTTGCCGGCGGAGCGGCCACCATCGGCTGCTCGGCGCAAATGATCGGCTTTGCCGTGATCTCCTTTAAAGACAACGGCTTCGACGGCTTCTTCGCCCAAGGCCTCGGGACAAGTATGCTTCAAATGCCCAATATCGTGAAAAATCCCAGGATATGGATTCCGCCCACCGTGGCCGGCGCCGTGATCGCGCCCCTTTCCACCGTGGTCTTTAAGCTGAAGAACACGCCTCTGGGAAGCGGCATGGGCACCAGCGGCCTCGTGGGACAGATCGGCACCATCCAAGCCATGGAAGGCGCCATGCCCTTTTCGAAACTCATCCTCGTGATCCTCGCCCTCCACGTGATTCTGCCCGGCCTCATCAGCTATATCGTCTACCGCGCCATGAAAAAGCGGGGCTGGATCGCCGACGGAGACATGCGCCTGGACATTTAGGAGGCCGCCGTGTTACTTGCGAAATTATTTTTTGAATTCTTTAAGATCGGCCTCTTCTCCTTTGGCGGCGGCTACGCCACCATTCCCCTGATCCAGCAGTTTATCGTGGAGCAGGAAGGCTGGCTCACCATGACCCAGTTTACGGATCTGGTGACCATCAGCCAAATGACTCCGGGACCCATCGCCATTAACAGCGCCACCTTCGTCGGCGCCCAAGTGGCCGGGCCCGTGGGATCGGTGGTGGCGACGGCGGGGGTGACGGCGCCGCAAACCATCATCATCCTTACCCTGGCCTACTTCCTTTTTACGAAACAGCGCTCCTTCCGCCTCATGGACATGCTCCTTCGAGGGATCAAGGCGGGGATCATCGGCCTGATCTTCATCGCTTCCTACGACATGTTTAAAAACGCCCTGTGGCCGGAAGGGGGCAATTTGGAAATCGTCGCCCTCATTACCTTTATCGTCGGCGGCGTGCTCTACGCGAAAAAAATGGACCTTATCAAGCTCATTATGCTGGGCGCTGTTCTCGGCATCGCCTTAAAACTGGCCTTGCCCTTCTTCGCGTAAGTTGTTTCTTCCCCGCGGTTGCGGGGAATTTTTCTAAACCGAGGTGAATCATGAAATACATTCTGGCCATCGACGCGGGCACCACGTCCAATCGGGCCATTCTCTTTGACGAAGACGCCCGGGTGATCTCCGTGGCGCAAAAATCCTTCCGCCAATTCTTTCCCCACCCGGGCTGGGTGGAACAGGATCCCGCGGAAATTCTGGCCACCACCGTGGGCGTCTGCGCCGAAGCCATCGCCCAAGCTCAGGTGGATCGAAAAGACATCGTGGCCATGGGCATTACCAATCAGCGGGAGACCACCATTCTTTGGGACAAGAAAACGGGCCGCGCCATCGCCCCGGCCATTGTGTGGCAGTGCCGCCGCACCGCCGATCGGGCGGAGGCCGTGAAAGAGGCGGGCTACGGCGACATGATCCGTGAAAAGACGGGCCTGGAGGTGGACGCCTACTTCTCCGCCACAAAAATCGCCTACATCCTCGACCACGTAAAAGGCGCGCGGGAGAAGGCGGAAAAAGGCGAAGTCCTCTTCGGCACCGTGGACAGCTTTCTCCTCTACCACCTCACCGGCGGCGTGCACCGCACGGACATTTCCAACGCCTCCCGCACCATGCTCTTTAACATTCACAGCCTGGATTGGGACGAGGCGCTCTTGAAGCTTTTCAACATTCCCCGGGCCTGCTTGCCGGAAGTGCTTCCCACGGCGGCCCATTTCGGCGATACCCTGGCGGAACACTTCGGCATTTCCATTCCCATTACGGGCATGATCGGCGATCAACAATCCGCCCTCTTCGGCGAGCAGTGCTTCGAGGTGGGCGAAGTGAAGAGCACCTTCGGCACCGGCGCCTTTGTCTTGATGAACACGGGCCATGCGCCCATTATCAGCGAACACGGCCTCCTCTCCTCCTGCGCCTGGGACATCGGCGAGGGGCCTGTCTATGCCATGGAGGGCAGCATTTTCGCCTGCGGCAGTGTGATTCAATGGCTGAAAGACGATCTTGGCCTTATCGCCTCCCCGGATGAGACGGCGGCCTTGGCCGAAAGCGTGACGGAGAAAAATCCCATGGTCTTCGTCCCGGCCTTTACGGGCCTGGGCACGCCCTATTGGGATCCCGAGGCCCGAGGCACCATTTTCGGCATCAGCCGCTCCACGACCAAGGCCCACCTGGTGAAGGCGGCCCTCGACGCCATCGCCTACATGAGCGCCGATGTCATCGACGCCATGGAAAAGGATTTAAAGGCGAGCCACGACCGCATTCTCGTGGACGGCGGCGTAAGCCACAACGATTATTTGATGCGTACCTTGGCCGATGCCATCCACCGCTCCGTCCACCGGCCGGCGCTGGTGGAGACCACGGCCTTGGGCGCCGCCTTTATGGCGGGCATGGGCTGCGGCCTCTACAAGGACATTGCGGACATAAAAAAACGGGCCTCAAAGGCCCAAGTCTTCGCCCCCACCGGTGCCGATCTCACCGCGGAACGCGCCCGCTGGAAAAAAGCCGTGGCCCCACCATGGCCAATCACATGGATTGACCGAAGGCGACCAGGCGCTGAATTTCTTTCTCGTGATCCGCACCATCCCCCGGCGTTTCCAAAATCATGGGGAGGTTCTTCACGGGATCGGCATAGAGAAACCGCCCGATCACATCCAAACCGATTTCGCCCGCACCCACCGGTGCGTGGCGATCTTTTTTTGCACCGAAAGGGGTGAGGGAGTCGTTCACGTGAACGGCCTTAATTTTTTCAAGGCCGATTAATTCGTCGAAGGTATTAAAAAACGCCTCGGGATCCGAGAGATCGTAGCCGGCGCTGAACAAATGGCAGGTGTCCAACACCACGCCCACATCCTCCGAAGCCACCGCGTCGATGATTTGTGCGATCTCCTCGAGCCGATACCCGATTTCCGTGCCCTTGCCGCTCATTGTCTCGAGGCAAATGGCGCGATGGGGAAATAATGCCTTCGCCTGATCCATAGCGCGAATAATCCGCTCCACGCCCACCGACCCACCGTCTTTCGTGTGGCTGCCCGGATGAAAGACGTAGACCGTATCCTCCGGGTAGTGGCCCAGGAGATCCATGTCCGAGGTGAAGATCTCGAAGCTCTTTTTGCGCACATCCTCCCGGCTCGAAGCCAAATTCATGGTGTAGGCGGCATGGGCGACGACGGGACCGAAAGCATTTTTCTGTCGAATAAACTTTTCCATGTCCGCCATATCCAATTCCCGGGCCTTGGAGCCCCGGGGATTGCGCGTAAAAAACTGAAATGTACTCGCGCCAAAGGTCTTCACTTCCTCCATGGTCTTTACAAAACCCGACGTCGTGGAGGTGTGGTAGCCGATCGTAAGCATAGTATTTTCCTTTCTTTCTTAACTCCTCAAAAGGCGCAAGAAAAAAGTGCCCGCAGGCACTCTCTTCGAAATCTCTCGATTAAGCCAGGGGAATGTAATTGACCACGGGCACCTCGTAGGGGTGGATGCGGTCGATGATCCGCTGTACTTCTTCCCGGTCCTCTTCGGCGATGCGAAATTCCATCTTCATTTCCTCCCGCGTCTGCACCTGACCGACGACGCCGTCGTAGGGATCGGCGCCTTCCAGGGGCCGCCAGTGGCCTTCCACCTTCGTCAGGCTGAAGGTGTAGTCGTAATTGCCTTCGCGAAAAATGTCCGCTTCGTTTAAATCATTGGCGAGCTCCACGACGAAATCTTCCGGTACAAAAATTTCAACTTTTAAGTAACTCATAGAACCTCCCCTTGGATTTCTTCATCCTCGATTTCTTCATAAATCGGGTCGATTTCATCGAATGCGCCGCGCGCCACCAGTTCCCGAATAATATCCACCACGGCGGCGTAGCCGATGAGGCCGAAGATGACCGTGCTCACGACATTCAATACCTTCATCAACGCGCCCTGGGTCATGCCCGATGCCGCAGCGGCCACGCCGATGCCCCCGGAAAACACGAGAACGATGATGACGACGATGGCCATGCGGCCGAAAATCATGCCCTTGTGGCCCTTGGTGATTTGCCAGGATTCCTTAATGGGCGTAAAGACGCCTTCTCGCCCGCGAATGCCGTCGATTCCGATGACGGCGCCTAAGGGCACCATGGCCAGAGAAAAGATGATCGCCGGCACAATGAGCAAGAGGAAAAAAACGACGGTGAGAATTTTTTCGATAATATACGTGCCGATCGAGGAGACCAGCTTCGGATCAAAGAAGAAAAAGGCGTCGACAAATTCCGGCTCCGTGCCGTAGCGGGCCATGCGATAGATCATGAGGATCAGCCCGTAGCCCACGAGGCCCACGGCGATTAAATAAATCGAGTGAACGAGAAGGGACACGCCGGCCATGGTGCCGAAGTGAAATTCCGGCATGGGCATGGCGGGATTCGCTCCCGGTGTCATAAAAGCGTCGGTTCCCAAGCCCATCATTTCAAAAATTTGGCTGAAGGCGGCGACGATGACAAGATAAATAAGTAAACTGGGAAACATGGCCTTGTAAATATCCATGGTTGTTTTCTTCATAAGCAGCTCCTTTCGGATTTTGAATGCGGTTTACATTTCTTTATACCCAACGAGGCAATAAATTTCACGCTTTTTACATAGGAACCCGCCGTTTGCCGTTGATTTTTCGAATGGCGGGCAGGGCCTGGGACACGAATTGCCCCGTGAGGATCAAGGCGCAGCCCAAGATCTTCTTCGGATAAAAGACCTCGCCGGCGAAAAAATAGGCGGCGAAGGTGCCGAAAAGAGATTCCGTGCTCATAATCAGGGCGCTCTCGTCGGGACTCGCGTCCCGTTGGGCGCCGTTTTGCAGATAAAACGCCACCACCGTGTTCAAAAGCACGATGTAGCCCATGGCCAAAAGGGTCTTGTGGGTCACGGGAGCGATGACCGTGCCTTCGCCGAAAATGAAAAAGAGCACGATGGACGCCACCCCCGCCACGAAAAGCTGCACCATGGTAAAGGCGATGGCGCTTTCAACTTTGGGCATGTAGTGGTCGATGCGTAAAATCTCTACAGTAAAAAGAATGGCCATAATAAAACTCAACACGTCGCCGCGGTTTAAAACCAGGGAGGGGCCCAGGGTCAAAAAGCCCACGCCGAATACGGTGAGAACCGCCGCCACAATAATGTTTTTTCCCGGACGAATCCCGGCGATGAGAAAGCGCAAAAGGGGCACGAGCACCACGTAAATGACGAGAATAAAGGTCTGATTGGCCGGCGTCGTGTACCGCAAACCTTCCATTTGAAAAGCCGTACTCGTCGCCAACAAAAATCCCACTTCCGCCCCACCGATGACCGTAGTCTTGTCGATCTTTTTTCGATCCTTGGGAAAGAGCAAACACAGGACAAGAGAGCCGACCAGAAAGCGCAGCACCATAATAAAATAGGCGTCGAAACTATCCATGGCGATCTTCGCCGCCACAAAGCAGCCGCCCCAGATCATGGCCAGGGCGAGGAGCATGAGATTGGCCCTCCCCTTTCGCGACAGGGCTCTAGTCATCCAACCAACTCTTCAATCGGTCCATCTCCTCCGCATCCGCCAAGCCGTAAATCACCGGCGTCACCGTGACAAAGTCCCGCTCCAGGTAGTAGCGGTCCGTGCCCGGGGCGTGTTCCATGGTGCTTCGGCCCTTGAGGGACAGGCGGCGTTCCCCGTCGACTTCCTCTTCGAAGTAATAGTCGTAGGCATTGTCGCCGATTTCCGCCACGCGAAGGCCCTTTAATTCGTCCTCGTCTAAATAAGGCACATTGATATTCAACACCATGGGTTTCGCCGAAGAAAGAAAGGGCTTCTTTACCTTGTCGAAAATCTTTTTCGCCACGGACGACGCCGTGTCGTAGCGGCACTGCCCCTTGACCCAGCGGGCGCTGACGGCCACGGAGGGAATCCCCAAAAGCACCCCTTCCATGGCGGCGCTCACCGTGCCGGAATAAATAATGTCCATGCCCGCGTTGTAGCCCGCGTTGCAGCCCGAGAAAATCACATCGGGCTTCCAGGGCACGATCTTGTCGAGCCCGGCCCGCACACAGTCCGCCGGCGTGCCGCTCACGCTGTAAGCTTCCACATCGACCCCTTCGATTTCCACAGGCTTCACGATCAACGAATGCTTAATCGTAATGGCGTGGCTTTGGCCGGAATGCTCTTCCTCAGGCGCAATCACCACCACCTCGTGTTCCTCGGCCAACACCTTGGCCAGGGCCTGAATGCCCGGAGCAAAATACCCGTCGTCGTTGGTCAAAAGAATCTTCATAAATCCTCCTTAGAGCTCGATGAAGCGGGAAGGCGCCTTGGCCTTGGCCACTTCTAGAATAAAATCCCTGCCTTCGTAAATGGCGTGCTCCGCCAAAATTTCCCGGGTCGCCCGCGCCGCCAACAGGGGCCGGTTGTTTTCCTCAGACAAATGGGCCAGCACCACGTACTCGCCCCGCTTCTCCAAGAGCCCCGTCAAAAGCTCCCCGCAGTGTTCATTGGACAAATGGCCCCGCGTCGATGCGATCCGGTCCTTTAATATGCGGGGATAGGGCCCCGTTTGAAGCATCTCCGCGTCGTGATTGCTCTCGATGTAATAGAGATCGCTGCCGCTCATCTTCTCGAGCATGGATGTATTCACCCAGCCCGTGTCCGTGAGCACGGAAAGCTTCTTGCCCCCCGAGCGAATCACATAACCCGTGCCCTCGGCGGCGTCGTGAAACAGCCCCATGGGCACAATGTCCAGATCCCCGTAGGAAAAAGGCTGCTGCGTTTGAAAGACGTGGCGCTTGTGATCGTCCACCCGCTTAATCGTCTTGGCCATGGCCATCCACGTGTTCTCGTTGGCGAAGACATCCAGCCCATAGCGGCGGGCCAAAATTCCCACGCCCTTTACGTGATCGCTGTGCTCGTGGGTGACGAAAATGCCGTCCAGTTCCGAGGGATCCACCCCCACGGCCCGCAAATTTTCCTCGATGGCCTTGCCGCTTAAGCCGGCGTCGATTAAAATCTTTTTTTCGTTCGTTTCTATATATTGGCAGTTGCCGCTGCTGCCACTGGCGATTGCACAAAATTTCATAGTTTCCTCCACAGCCTATTATAGCAAACTCTTCGCCCGGGAAAAGGGAGGAAACACATTCTTCTCATACGCCCCACGGGAAATTTACAAAAGCACGCAAAAAAATCCCCGAAACCGGAGGAGCTCCGACTTCGGGAAAATTTAAATTATCTCGCGGCCCGCTTATGTAAAATGGCGATCCACTTTTCGTAAGCGCGGTTAAGTTCATCTTGACCGCCTCGGCGAATCAATGGCGGCTTGGGCCCAGTGGCCTGCGGGCACGTCGAAGAAGGAATGGCCCGTGCCTGCAACTTGAATCAAGCCACCGGATTCTTGAACGTAAGATCCCTTGCCCGTATTAAAAATGGAGTTATCAATGGTTAAATTCGATCCTTCCGAGGTGATCGCCCCTCCGGCCACGCCGACTATGTCCTTATAACTTTTCAACATAAAAGTAGAGTCTTTAACAGAGGCCTCGGAGCAGTTTTCAAACTTTATGCCGCCACCTGTATTGAAGGGTCCAAAAATAGTAAAGCGCGCGTTGGCGATCTCCACGTTCGTTCGCGTCGCTTCGATGGCGCCCCCTTGACGACCGCCTTCTGTAGCCGAGCTATCCAAGTGATTGTCTATGAAAGATGTACCGTCGATCGTCAGCGTCGAATCCTCGATCTTAATGGCACCGCCTTCGGAAAACCTGTCTTTGGATAAAACTTTGGAACCGGTGTTATTGTCCACAAAGAATCCGCCCTTGATTGTGACTGTCGATCCTTGTTTCACACCCTTCGTCGCAAGGATGGCGCCGCCGGAAAAGTTTTGGTCGTTACTTGCATTTTGTTTCAACGTTTCCGTCGATCCGTTTTGTAAATCTGCCATTTTCAGAATGACGGTGCCGCCTTTGACGTTGATTAAGCGCCCTTTGCTTTTTCCGTCTAAGATAATGTCATTCAATGTGAGGCTCTTTCCCTCGGGGACTTTAAACATTTGATCTTTGGAGAAACCATCAGCCAATATTAATTTAGGACGATTCTTCGGGTCCCCGGAAATAACCACATCCTTCTTTATCACCAAGGTTTCCGTCACGGTGATATTCTGCTTTAACGTAATCTCTCCGCCGGCTGCCACTGCATTTTTTAATTCGTTAAAATTACCGACGCTCGCAGCGAAAACAGGGGTCTTTTCCAATACCAGCACCAGGGCCAAGACCATAAAGAAGATCCAATGTCTCTTTGCGTGCACCTTTTTCATGCTTTCTACCAAAATAATAACAGGCAAAAGAAGCTATCTGTTCAAAAGATAAGTTCTTTTGCCTGTTGTGAAGCGGACATTAAAAGGAGGCAGACGGCGCTGTCTGCCTGTTTCTTCGGGGAATTTACCTAAACCATTCATCTCCCACCGTCCTTTTCTATATTATTTCTATCATATCAGGTAATGTATGAGTTTTCCATTGTTTTTATGGCATTTATCCGTTTAAAACTCGCCTATTTTCCTATTGCAGACGATAAAAAAGGCACGGACCGCGGGGTCTGTGCCTTTCGCACTATTTGCCTTCCGTAAAGAGCATCGCCATGTCTTTAAAGATGCGGATCGTGTCTTCGTATTCGTCGATTTCGATGTATTCGTCGATTTTATGGGCCATTTTCGTAAGGCCCGGGCCGTAGACCACGAGGTCCACATCTTGGGGCAGGTGAATGTAGCGGGAGAGTTCGCAGGTGCCGATGAGGGGGCGGACCTGTATGTTTTTGTCTTTGCCAGCTTCTTTCAGGGCGCGAATCAGGGCCGACTCTTTTTTCGATTGAGCAGCATCCAGCACTTGGTTCAGTTCCAATGTGAGGGTGGCGTTCTCGGGATTTTCGTTGTTTTTGTCCACGGCGGCCTGAAGGAGCGCCACGGCGCGGGCGGAGTCGTATTCCGGCACGGTGCGTGCGTTGCCTTTAATGACCACGTAATCGGGCACGGAGTTGAATTGCCGGCCCCCTTCGATGACGGAAAAGACGTTGAGTGTCACGCCCAGTTCGTCGTTCCGGTAATCGGGGTTGTTTGTAACGGCGTCGAATTCTTTTTGGGTGTTTTGAATGAATTCCGCCGCGGTCATAATGGCGTTAATCCCGAGCTCGGGCATGGAGGAATGGGCGGCTTTGCCTTCGCCGTGAATGGTGTACATAATGGAGCCTTTGGAGGCGAAGATGGCTTGGTTTTCGCCGTCGCGCTTCGTGGGCTCGGGGATGACGATGCCGTCGACCTTATCCAGGTAGCCGCCTTCCACCAAATCCAGTGCGCCTTGCATGCCCACTTCTTCGCCGACGGTGCCGATAAACCAAATTTCTCCGGCGAAGTCCGCGCCTTCATCGGCGAGATCCAGAATCATGGCCAGGGCCGCCGCCACGCCGGCTTTCATGTCGCAGGTGCCGCGGCCGTACATTTTATTGCCTTCGATGACACCTTCAAAGGGCGGGTGCGTCCAGCCATCCCCTGTTTCCACCACGTCCAGGTGGCCGGAAACGGCAAAGATTTTGCCGGGGCGTGCGCCTTTCAGCTTCACGAGGATGTTGTCCCTGCCGGGATAGGAATTTATGATTTCTGTTTCGATGGATTCATAGTCCTTAAAGAGCCCGGCGATGTATTGGGCCACTTCTTCTTCCTCGTCGTTGACCGAGGGAATTTGAATGAGTTCTTGTAAAATTTTCAGGTGTCGTTTCATGGCTGTCTCCTTTATTTTTCTGTCTTTCCGGCGAAGGGTTCGGCGTTTTTATGGGCGAGGAGCCACAAGAGGCCGGTGAGCAGGGCAAAGCCGATGTTGATGATCCAGGCGATGTGGTAGCTGCCGGAGGCGTCGAAGATGTAGGATACGAGCAAGGGACCGAAGGCCGCCCCCACTTGGGTGGAGGATTGCACGAAGCCGTAGGCCTCGCCGTACATGGCGCGCCCGTAAATGGAGGCGGTGACGAGGGGCGGAAGGACGGATCCCAGGGCCAGGCCGAAGCCGAAGACCACGGCCACGAGCCAGGGCCCCCATGCAAAGGGCGCAAAGAGCATGGCCACAAAGCTTAAGGCCAAAGTGCTTGCGCCGAAGAAGAGGGCGTGGTAGATGCCGTATTTATCGGCGATGCGGCCCAAGAGGAGTTTCCCGAAGACGCCGAGCAAGAGGTAAATGGATACGACGGTGCCCGCCGTTTGAAAGCCCGCCGCTTCTTGCAGGGCCGGCGGAAATTGCAGGGAGGCGCCGTTGGCCAGGCCGTTCATGACCGAGCCCAAAAGCAGGAAGATAAAGAAGCTGCAGGACATGGACGCGGCGATGGAAAGGCCGACGTTTAAGGATTTGTTCGTGTCCTTGGTGGGATCTGCCGGCAAGTCGTCGGATTCTTTGTAGCCGTAGGGCTTCATGCCCTTATCTTCCGGCTTCAGATAGATCAAGAAGACGCCGAAGACCACGGCCAGGGCCAGAATGATCATGGCGTAAACCCGATAGGACATGCGCCAGCCCACATTGGCGATGAGGCCGTTGACCAAGGGGCTCAACAGGGCGCCGCCGGCGGAGATGCCGGAGACGGCGATGGAGGTGGCCAGGCCCTTTTTGTCCGAGAACCAGTTGTTAATGAGCATCATCATGGGAATTTGCGCCGTGGTTATGTAGGCGGCACCGACGACGAGGCCCAGGGCGTAAAATTGGTATTGATTTTGCGCCAGGGAATACCCGAACACCGCCGCGGCAAAGGCGATGGCCGCCGCCGTCCAAATGCGCTTGAAATTATATTTCGTCAGAAACACGGAGACGACGGGCCCGAGGAAAATCCCCACGGCCTGGGTAATGGTGCCCGTAAAAGAAAAGGCCGTTCTGGAAAAGCCCAGGTCTTCGGTAACGGCGATCTGCCAGGTGTTGGACAGGGAATTCACCACCGGCACATAGACCCCGAGGACCATCATGGCCACGATTAAAATTACCCAGGCGTAATGGAAACCGCCTTCTCGATTGGATTCGCGTTTCATAACTACCCCCCTCATTTTACACGTTCTTAATTTGCTCTGATGTATACCCTATATTTTTTTAAAAAACCTTTTTACTCGGAGAAAGGCTTTTATTTCACCTGATTTTCGTTTTAATGTCGATCCACGGAATGCAGCATACATTATTTTTAATACATTGCGTTCGTTTTCCCGCCTTTTCCCGCTCAATTTTATCGCTTTCGCCTCGATAAATTCAGTGCTTTGTATAATTGTGCGGTAAATACGTTATATTTCTGCAATTTTTTATTTTTTCCTTGTAATAAATCCTTTTGTTTTATATATTAGAGGAGCTATGTTATTTAAAAAACTAAGTAAGGAGTGAAAACGTGTTATTCCAATTATTCGTCATGTTCGGGACGGCGCTTTTGGGCCAAATTATTTCCGGCCTCCTGCCCTTTCCCTTCCCCAGTACGATTATCGCCGCCTTAATTTTATTCCTCTTGCTGGAATTCAAAATCGTCAAATTGGATCAGTTAAAAGATGTGATCCATCTGTCCAACAAGTACTTAGCCATCGTTTTTATCCCCGTGGGCGTGGCCGTCATGGAGTATTTCTCGGAATTTTCTCTGGACGTGTGGCTTAAAATCGTCGTGATCATCGTGATCTCCACCGGCGCCACCATGATGGTCACCGGAAAAGTGAGCGACGTGATTATCGCCATGCAGGAAAAAGTGAAAGGAGGCAAAAAAGATGCTTGATCTCATCACCCAAACCCCTTATTTCGGGCTGGTTCTTTCGATTCTGTTCTTTATTTTGTTTTCGAAGCTCAGCACCCGCTTAAACGCGCCTATTTTAAATCCCCTTTTGTTTTCCATTATCGCCATTATCCTGGTCCTCACCGTCTTCGACATCCCCTTGAAAAATTACCAAGCCGGCGGCTCCATGATTCAAATGGTGATTTCCCCGGTGGAAACCATCGTTATCGGCGTGAGCCTTTACAAACAAAAAGACACCCTGATTAAGTACCTGGTGCCCGTCCTTATTTCGGTCACCGTGGGCTGCGTCTTTGTGGTGCTTTTTGTGGTCTTTTTAGGCAATGTGATGGCCGTGCCCCAAGAGGTGCTCCTTGCATCCATTCCGAAATCCGTGACCACCGCCATCGCCATGGAAATTTCCGGAAAAATGGGCTGGATCGTCTCCATTACCGTCATGTTTGTCATCTTGACCGGCATTGTCGGCGCCGTGATCGCGCCCTACTGCATCAAACTTGCGCGAATTAAAAGCCCCGTCTCCAAAGGCTTGGGCATCGGCACCGCCGCCCACGCCGTGGGCACCAGCTACGCCATTACCCTGGGCGAAGTGGAAGGCGCCATGAGCGGATTAACCATCGGGCTCCACGCCATTATCGCCTCCGTTGTGATGCCCTTGTTGATTAATTTGCTGGGATTGTAAAAGAAAAAGCGCCCGAAGGCGCGCTGAAAATCATGAATCGAGTGAGCATGTGCGCACTCGATTTTTTATTGCGTTTTAAACTAGTTTTTTGCTTGTTTTTTTACGGCGATGCCACAGACAATGACCGCCACAATAAAGAGAAGGGCCATGTACCATAGATTGTCATAGCAGAAGCCGTGATTCAGCATCAACTTAAAACCCCAAGGTGCAGGAAAGATTCGCCCTATTTTTTCCAAACCATCGGGAAGGAGCGAACCGGGAAACAGAATGCCCGACAGCATGATCGACGGCAAAAAAACCAGTTGCGCGACCATGGTCAATTTCGCTTGACTTTTTATGGTTAATCCTAAAACACTTCCTATGCTTAAAGACACGAGAATATAGATGGCCAAGGCGAGAAAGAAGGCCGGAAGATCCGAAGGCAAGGTCGCATCAAATAAAATCGGCGCAAGCATAACGATGGCGATGCCGGTAAGCAAGAGATGAAGAAAGGCTGAAATCAACGTGGTAATAAGACCCAAGTATACGGGCACGCCGTTTGCCTTGTACATTTTTTTAATATCGCTTCCGTAGGTCTCAATGAGCGACGGCGGCATGCCGATAAACGCCCCCATGGAAACACTCATGACGATCATGGACTGAATGAGGGTGTTTTCCATTTCCGGCATAACGGATGTAAAGATGCCGCCCATAAGGAGGAAAAATATCAGCGGAACAATGTAGCAGGCTACCAAGAGGGATTTGCTCCGCATATCCAACTTCCACTGCAAGGCGATGCCGTATAAAAAACCTCTCATTCTTCTTTCCCCCTTGCCATTTCGATGAAATGCTGTTCCAATGTTCCGCGATCGACTTTTATGTCCAAAAGATGGGTACCCTTTTTCTTTAAATCCTGAAGTAGGGAAATCAATGTATCTTCAACGGTGTCCGTCTCGTAGGTACTGACGCCGTCTCGGGTTTTAATGTGGATGAGGTATTTTTTTCCAATGGTTTCTGTAAGTTCCGATACCGTGCCGCAGAAAGCGATCCGGCCGCGATTTAATATGGCCAAACGGTCGCATAACGTTTCAATCTCCGCCATATCGTGGCTGGCCAAAACAATGGTCTTGCCCTGTGCTTTCAGTTTACGAATCCGGTCGTGCAGTGAAACCCTGCCCTCCACATCCAGGCCCGCCGTGGGTTCGTCGAGAAAGAGTATGTCCGGATCGCCGATCATGGCGAGGGCCAGGTGCAGTCGTCTTTTTTGTCCTGTGGACAATTGGCCGTATTGTTTTTTCTCCATATTCTGTATGCCCAACGCATCGAGGGTGGCCGGATCCAATTTCGATCGGCTCCATGTTGAGAACAATCCGACGGCCTCCATGGGTTTTATATGGGCGGGCAGAGACGAAGACTGCAATTGTATACCCATTTTACCCTTCACGTCGATGGATCCGCCGTCGTAGCTTCTCAAGCCCTCGATGCACTCCAAGGCCGTGGTCTTTCCCGCGCCGTTTACGCCGAGGAGGGCGAAGGTCTCGCCCTCTTCGATAGAAAAACTTAACCCGTTGAGCACTTGGTTCTTTCCGTAACTTTTCTTTAAACCACGAACGTCGATCGCGCGATTCATTCTTTCACCCCAATCAACGGATCCTTCCCCGGCGTCGAAAAATAAATTTTCAGAGCCGGCTCCAGGTAGTCATTTATCTTTTTTTGTCTTTCTTCCCAGGCATTGGTTGCCGTGTCGATGGTGCCGATCTCCATGAGTTTCGGGAGCATCGTCATATCGCCATTTGTAAATTCCATGATCAATTCCCAATACGCTTCCACAACCTCTTGACACCGCTCGCTTTCCGGAGGCACCTGCGCCTCTTGGAGGGCGAGGATCTCATCGCTTAAGCGATTCAAGCGATCCATAAACTTTAATCCGCTTTCTTTGTTAAAGCGATTGCGAATCTTATCGAGGGTCTCATCATCGAAGCGTTTGATAAGGGAGTATGAGTCGTTTTTCATTTGCAAATTCACAATAATATCTGCATACTTTTTAAAATTGACCGTCTGCATTTGCAATACTTCTTCCCGCAACTGCTCGATTGATGTCAGAGAAGCCTTTAGCAACTCAATTTTCTCCCGTATACTATCCGCCTGATCCGCGAGAGCTGCAGCCACATCCTCCGGGGTCTCCAGAGAAATCAAGCGATGTTTAATGGCGTCTAATGAAAAACCCAAGGACTTTAAGGCCTTTATTTGATGGAGGCGAACAAGATCTTTGTCCGTATAAAGCCGCCTTCCGCCCTCACTTTCCGCAGAAGGAGATAATAGGCCCTCCTTGTCATAATACTGTAACGTCCGAACCGTTACGCCCATTTTCTTTGCCACCTCTCCCACCGTCATGAACTCCGGCGGTATGCTTCGATGTTTTGTCACGTCGATCGACCTCCTGTGCTTTACTATACATCATTACGTAGGGTCACAAACAAGACCCTGTAAGTGAAACACTGTATTTTCTTATCCACGCTCGAACCACTCCATGGCCACGCTTTAAAATTCAATTTACACAAATTTAACGAGCCACCGCCTCCGAAGGATGTATACTGGATTTATGTAATCCTTCGTAATTTATGCAGGAGACGATCCATGAAACTTTTGATTCACGACATGATCGGCGCGGAGTGGAGCTTCGCCGCAGATAAGGTGATCGTAGCCGACGGCAGGTACGCGCCCTGCAAGGGCTGTTTTCACTGCTGGACCAAGCACCCGGCCCGCTGCGACTATAAGGATTCCCTCGAGGAAATTGCTCGAGTGCTCGGCGAGGCGGACACGCTGATAATCGCTACGAGAAATTGCTACGGCTCATATAGCCCCCAAGTGAAGATCCTTTTAGACCGGGCCATCGGCACCTCCACGCCCCTTTCCACCTATCGGGGCGGGAAGATGCACCACGGCCTGCGCTACGGCAAAAAAGACGCCTTTCTCGTTTCCGTCTACGGGCCCGTGACGGAAAGGGAAAAGGCGACTTGGCAGCTTCTCGTCGCAAACAATGCCGTAAACGAGGGCTACCTTCGCCACCGAGTGGAATTTTTCCCCTCCTCGGACGATGTGAAGGAGGCGCTGACATGAAGACGGTCCTGCTCTGCGGCAGCCCGAAGAAGCGGCTGAGCGCGTCGGCCTTTCTCCTGAAACTTGCGGCGCTTTTTATCGGCAGCGAAAAAACTTTTGTGGCGATCCCCACGGTCCCTTCCCGCTACGGCCCTGTTTTGTATACGCTAAAAGGCGCGGACAATCTGCTCTTCGCCATGCCCCTTTATGTGGACGGCGTCCCCGGCCACGTCTTGGCCTTTTTAGAAGCCCTGGAGGCGTTCGCCAAGGAAGAGGATCTGCATCCACGCGTCTGGGTCGTCGTAAACAACGGCTTTATCGAAGGGCGGCAAAACGCGCCCCTCATGGCCATCATGGAAAATTTCTCCGCGGCCTGCGGCTTTTCCTTTATGGGCGGGCTGGGCATCGGCGGCGGCGTCATGCTCAACGTCATTCGAATCCTCTTGGCGGCGCAATTTTTCCTGATGCTCATCGTCATTTTTGCGGGCTACCTCGCCGAGGGGCGTTGGATCGTAAAAGAGCCCGCAGAAAACTTTCTTTTAAACCTGCTCATCAACGGCGCCCTGGCATCCGCCGCCCTTCTCGAGCTCATCTCCCTGGCGCGGCACATCCGCAGGCAAGAAGATTTCGGCAAAAAATACACCCGCATCCTCCTGCCCGCCTTCGTCTTTATCGTCGTCGCCGATGTGTTCTTCTTTATCGCCTCCCTTCTTCAAGGCGGGTTATTTCGCGGCTGGCTCGCAAAGAAAAAGCCCACCGACGCTTTTTTATGAAAGCGGAGGATGGACTGAATTGCAAATACGCAGTTTAGAATGACGATGCTTTATGCAAATACGCAGTTTAAAATCGGCCGATTTAATACAAATACGCATTAAAAAAGGATAGGCCTGTGCCTATCCTTTGCTTCTCTCCTTACTCCCATTCAATGGTTTCCGGGGGTTTCGACGTGATATCGTACACGATCCTGTTAATGTGTTCCACTTCGTTGACGATCCTGACGCTCACTTTGTCCAGCACTTCGTAGGGGATGCGGGCCCAATCGGCGGTCATGAAGTCGCTGGTGGTGACGGCGCGCAATGCCAGGGTGTAGTCGTAGGTTCTGAAGTCGCCCATGACGCCGACGATGCGATCCAACATTTCGTCAAAGGCCTTGTCCATCGATTCACCTGCCATTCATTCGCTTTTAAATTTCTTCTATTCCCAAGCTAGTCAAGTAATTATACGTCTCATCGTAAAAGATAGACTGCCTCGTTTCATCCTCGTCGCAGCCTTGCGGAATAAAAAGAACCATGCCCTGTCTCGCCCGCGTCAAGAGGACCCGATAGGCATTTTTCAAATAAATCTGATCTTCTCGCTTATTTATATTGTTCCACACGGTGCCTTTAAACCTCTTATACTCCCACCTCCCATGGCTCATGCGCAAATCCGCATCCCAGGCGACAATGGTGTAGTCCAGTTCCAACCCTTGAACGGCAAATTCGGTAGCCACATCTTCTAGGCCATAGCAGGACCGGACGTCGTCTTTGCCTTTTAAAAACCAATTGGCCTCATTAATTTTGTTTTTGACGAAGATTCCTTCCGGTTTCAGGCGCAAGGCACCGCTCGTCGCAAGCAGGCCGTAACGCTGGGTTCCCCGCGCCTTCTCCCGCACCCATGTTTTTGCGCGATCCAGATCCCTCGTGATACAAATAGGGTATTTCTCTCGAATTTTTGCGTAGCTCTTTTTTGCCTGCTCACAATCAATGTCCAACATCGCTTTTACAAAATCTGCTAAATCTGGTGTTCGAAACGAGCGCAAAGACACTGAAAGATGCAAATCTTCCACTGTGATCGTATCCAAATCGCCGATCATCTCTTCCCATGTGCTATCCATGACGTATTCTTCCTTTAAATGATCGGAAATATAGATGTCCCAGTCCTTAAACCGATGCCTTAAGGCATGAAACCATTCCGGAAGTCCGCCTTCTCCAGTATATATCTCTTGTCCGCCACCGATCAGGCAAACGACGACGGCCCAGTCGCTGTGGCGATCCATGGTGCTAATTAAAAATTCGGGTTCGCTATGTTGAAAATCGTTTATCCCTTTCCTGTTTTTCATGAACTTTTCGATCTGCTCCGCATTCCATGAACGTTGGGCCTCGTCATAGATCACGACGTGTTCTGGTGGAACATGATCGTTGTTTACAAAGGAATCGCGATACTTGTGAATAATCTGAATAAAAGACTTCACAGCCCGTCGTTCGTCATCCTTCGTCGCCTTTAATCCGCGGCTTTTCATCTGATTTACTTTGTTCTCGACTAAGGCCTCTTGCAACACCTTAACCAACGGATAATTTCCCGATAAAAAGACCGCATGCTCGTCTTTTTTTGCATTGGCTCGTTGCGTGCTTAAATTCAAGCCTACTAGAGTTTTGCCCGCACCCGGTACCCCGGTGACGAAACAAATGGACTTTCGGGCTTCGACTTTACTTTTGTCGATGATTTTGTTGACGGCATCGGTAGTGACAGTGATGTTTTTCGCTCCCGCATCGTTTCGCGTAATCTCTTTCACGTCGTGATTTATGTAGAGAGCCTGGGCTGCCTCCACGATGGTGGGCGTAGGCCGATAGGGGCTGTTGATCCACGCATCGTAAGAGAAGGGCTCTTGAGGATAACCCTTGGCTACGCTTCGAATAAGCGCCCCAAGTTCACTGTCATTGCATTTTAGCGGCCACATCACTTGATCCTTGAATTCTATTTCATTTGGCACGTGGGGTGCCTCCGTAGCGATCAGGATGGGCACGATGAATCGATGGCGACTTTCCTCATGAAAATTTTTTAAATCCAGGGCATAATCATAAACCTGGTCGTAGTCGGCGCGATAATAATGCTCGCTCCCGCATTTAAATTCCAAAACAAAGACGATGTTTCGATACAAGACAATGGCGTCTACGCGCTTGCCCATGCGGGGGATCGTGTATTCAAATAAAATTCTGCCATTGGATTCATCAAAATCCTTAAGCTCTCTTTTCAAAATGGCGATTTCGTCTTTCCACGTATTCCGCTGAAGATTGCGCGTCTCCGCCGAAATATCATTCCCCATAATGGTTCCTAAAATAGCCTCTTGGGATCGCTTTAAAAATTCACTAATCGTCGACTCATAATAGGCGTTTAATCGCCCCATCCTCTTCCTCCTTCATCATTTGGCAATCCTTGCCCAAATTCTTTCATCCACCCTTCCCTTTTTATAAAAATGGCGCCATATAGAAAGGCAAATAGAGCACGCCCTGTTCTTTTTTTAAATCCTTCCCGTGAATGACGCAAGGGGAGGCGATGCGATCGGAATATTTTTCTCGAAATTCATCTAGGGAGCGATGCTTTCTGTAGTTCGACGACTTCACCTCGATGGGACTGAGTTTGTGTTTCTCCGGCAGTAAAAAGTCTACCTCAAATGTCCGCCGACGTTCAGGGTCGTAGGAAGCGTAGTAAAAAAGCCGGTAGCCTTTGGATGAAAATAGTTGGGCCACGACGTTTTCGTAGAGCATTCCCAGGTTCTTGGGTAATTTATCGCTGAGGAGCTTTTTATATACCGTGTTTTCCGTGAAGTCCCTATCTTTGAACATCAGGCTTACCATTAAGCCGGTGTCCGCTAAATACAGTTTAAACTTTTCAAGATGCTCATTCGTTGCCAAGCCGACAGCCGGGTCGTTGGTATGATAAGCCACATTCACGGTCATGGAGGCTTTCAATTCTGAAATTTCTTCCAATAATTGTGATGCGCGACTGTTTTTCAACACACTGGAAACTTGGTACCTGGACGAATTTCTAGAAAGTTCCGCTGGCACGGCGTCAAAAAGCGTCGATATTTTTCCACTGGGGTCGATTTTATAGAAATCCTCCTCGTAGAGATTGATGATGTCTCGCTTCACCTGATCCACCATTTCAAAATTATTCGTCTCTAAATAGGCTTGGATTGCCTGAGGCATGCCGCCGATGAGCATGTATAGGCGAAATTTTCGCATCATGCGCCTATTTTGCTCCTCGCCCAGAGCAATCCTTTCGTTAAAAGCGTGCTGCAGCAGCCCAAAGGTGGCATCGTCTCCTGTGGCCCATAAAAATTCCTCAAAATCCATGGGGTACATGGCGATCCTCCGCTCTTCGCTTGGAATCAAGATCTTGTCGACGTTTTTCCTAATGGAGATAAGGGAGCCTGTCTCGATGTAATCATATCTCCCATCGGCGACGAGTTTTTTTATGGCCTGTCTCGCCAAGGGATTAAATTGAACCTCGTCAAAAATAATCAGAGATGCTCGCTCATGTAGGCTCACCCCGTATTGCAATTGCAATTGCAGAAAAAAGTAATCCAAATCGTTCATGTCTTCGAACAGCTGCAGAACGTGCTTCGGCGCAAAGGCGAAGTCGATCAGGATATAGCTTTCGTATTCATTTTTTCCAAAGGCTTCGACAATGGTAGATTTTCCTATGCGCCTAGCACCTTCAATCAACAAGGCCGTTTTTCCGGCAGAAGTTTTTTTCCACTCCAGGAGCTTGTCGTAGATCTTTCGTTTGAACATGGAATGCACCTACTTTCAAATACGCATTATAATTAAGGCCATTATACTACAAATACGCATTAGAAAATCGGTGCTTTTCATGCAAATACGCATTAAAAAGGTTCTATGTCAACCATTGGGGAGTCTAGTGAAAACTAGGCTCCTTTTTGTTTTCCCAAATGCCATCTATCACCGATCTTTTGAACAGACAAAAAGCAGTTTTGTTCGGAAATGATGAAAGTTTTGC
>NZ_OPYI01000006.1 GCF_900343085.1 Aedoeadaptatus coli
ATGGACCTGAAAGCGGTGCTGACCTTTGCATGCATGAACATGAAAAAACTGGCACTAATGATGGATCGAAAAGAGCGGGACGGAGGAGGCGACGGCCCTTCTTTTGCTGATTTATGGAAAAAATACACAAAAAAGAGACAAACCCCGAGTTTTGTTCGGAGTTTGTCTGCAGTCTGAAGAAAACTTCATTTTCTCTTTTGTTTGTTACGAAAACTCGATATAATAATCGTAATACAATATTTAAGGAGGTATATCATGAAGAAGTCTTTGATCGTGTCGTTGTTGGCGCTGGTACTGGCGTTGGGCCTGGGCAGTGTGTCGTTCGCCCAAGGGGATTTGTACTTAGCCGTGGACGGCAAGAAGTTGGAAACGGACGCACCTTGTTTTATCGAAAATAACCGCACCTTGGTGCCCGTACGCTTTATCGGCGAAAGCCTGGGCTATAACGTCACGTGGGATGCAGGCGCCCGCCGCGTCACCATTACAAATGCCAAGGCCGACGCCGCCGCGGTGAAAATCGAGCTTACCATCGGCAGCAACAAGGCCCTGGTTTACGACGCCGCCGGCGAAAGCAAGGAGGTGGCCCTGGAGGCGGCAGCGAAGATTACGAAGAATCGCACCTTCGTTCCCGTGCGCTTCATCGGCGAAAGCTTCGGCACCGCCGTGAATTGGGACGCCGCGAACCGCGTCGTCATCATCGGCGACAAGAGCCTCTACAAGGCCGAAGAATTTGCGAAGCTGCGAAAAGCTGAAGCGCCAAAGCCCGCGCCCGCGAAAAAGCCGGCCAAAGCGAAGGCGCCTTCCGCCAAAGAGATCGCCGGCTTGTATGAAAGAAAAGGCGATGAAGACATCTTGCTTGCCGTTGTTGAGTACAAAAAAGACGGTCTCACCCACGCCGTCGCTGCCGCCATGTTGGACGACAGTCCCGAAGGTTATCGGCTCTTAGCCAATCCCTTTGGGATCGTGTACAATCCGAAAACGGGTACCGCCGATTTAGGCGAAGGCATCATGCGCTTTTACAAGGGCGGATGCACGGCCAAAGAAAAAGGTGCCTCTGTTAGCTTCGAATATAAAAAAATTCGATAATAAAAAGATTTTCTTCTCGGAAGAATCGTATGTACTTTCCCAATCATGCGGCGAATTTGCGCGCATGAGATAAAACAAAGGAAAGTCACTATTCCAAAATTTCGGAGGTTTCCATGAAACGAAGATTGAAACTATTCACTGCCCTTCTCTTGTCCCTGGGCCTGCTGCTTCCCGCAGGGGAAGCCTTTGCCGAGAGCCGAGACGAAAAGATCGCCGTCATGAAAGATTTGGGCATTGTCAACGGCTACCCCGACGGTTCCCTGGGCCTGGAGAAGCCCATTAAGCGATCGGAAGCGGCGGCTCTTTTGGTGCGGGTGGGAAAGGTCGAGCACCTGACCAATCGGCGGATGCTGATTTATCCCGATGTGCCCCTGACCCACTGGGCCAACGGCTACATCGCCGTAACCAAGGCGATTCGAAATAAAAACGGGGTGGTGCCCATTGAAGGCTACCCGGACGGCACTTTCCGCCCGGAAAAGAACATCACCAACGCCGAAATGATGAAAATTCTCGTGTCCGTTAAAGACAAACGGCTCACGAAGGCAAGGGCGGCCAAAGCCACCTGGCCCGACAGCTGGATTCAATGGGCTGAAGAAGTGGGCATCGCGGGCCCGTGGGCGGGCCTTGAAAACTTAAGCCCCAACGCCCCGGCCACCCGCGGCGATGTCTTCGTCATGCTCTTCAATGGCTTTGCCGTGAAGAAAACGCCGAATCCCGCGCCTGCGCCTGTGCCGAATCCCGCGCCTGCGCCGAGCCCCGCGCCGGAAAAACGAAGCCCCGCTCCGCTGCCCGAAAGAAACACCCCCGCTCCGGCCCCCGAAAGAAGGCCGTCCGTGCCGGCGCCCGATATAAACACCCCTGTGCCCCTGCCCGGGAAACAGTTGCCGGCGCCCGAGCCTTGGAAATACAAGCCCACGCCGAAACCGGAGAACAAAAAGACAGCGGAAAACATGGATCGTTTGATCGATGCCTTTAATGCCGGCACCGGTTACGACCGCGAAGCCTTTAAAAGCGAATTTATCCGCCTGATCAATGAGGATCGAGCCAAATTGGGCCGCGCGCCTCTGGAGTGGTCCGATGAATTTGCCCGAGGCGCCGCCGCGCGTTGCAATGAGCTCGCCGCCCACGGCTCCATCAATGTCAATGGCCAAAGCCACGTGCGCCTAGACGGCAGCAGGTGGGACACGGCCTTCCGTTACATGGGTCTGTACTTCGGCGGTGAAAACCTGCTCTATAGGAGCAAGAACAGCACGCAACCCATGGATCAATACGACTTTCCCATCATAGCCGACGGTGCGAAACTGGCGCAAACCTTTTATGACATGTGGTGGAATTCCGAGGGCCATCGCGAAAACATGATGGATCCGGATTATAAATACTTCTACGTCGAAGCCAAAGCGGCCCCGAGAAAAAATAACGGATCGTACAAATTCTTTATCGTGGGAAGCACCCACTTCAAAGGAGAGTAAGAAAAAAGAGAAGTTGTGTAAAAACAACTTCTCTTTTTTATTGCTTGGGGATGGACACTCACCACGCGGGCCTCTCGGGACTTTGTTCTTTCTCTTAAGCGCGACGCAGAGGAAAAAGCATTTATTTTTTCTTCTCGTAGCTTATGTTCATCAGATCAATCCGGGGGAGGGAAAAAGGGCGTTGCGATTCGCCCTTATCCCTCCCCCGGACCCCTACCCTTTATCCCTAACGCTTTCTATATGTGCGAAGCCCTGTCGGGCTTCGATTCCTGTTGGGCCGTGTCGCGGAAAGAAGAATGTAAATTGGGCAAAAAATTCTTATTAGCAAAAAAGCATCTTCGCCGAAACGGACAACCTAACCTAAGCGAAGAAGCCCAATACAAATCAAATGCCGTCAGGCATTTGCACTGCTAGAAGGCGTTTGTGGGTGGATGGGGATGGGGCCCCGGGGAAGGGGCAGAGGGCGAATCGCAACGCCCTAGCCCCTTCCCCGGGTTTCAGAGCCATGTAAGAATCAATTTTTAAGCGAAAAAAGTAACTTGAATCCATTTACGTTCACTTCGCATTTTGAAAATAGGCACCACCGCCCTGCGGGATAAGGGCGTACAACTATACATCCGTTTCGTGAAGGCTACGCCTCCCCGAAACGGTGTAAGACTGCATCTGACCTTCCGACGACTCGCTTCACTCGTCGGGATAGGTCATGAAATCGCAACGCCCTTTTCCCCGCCCCCGGGTTTAAAGGCCATTAAAGAATGGAATTGTGAGTTAAGAAAAGAGGAATCGCGAATCATAATCCGTGTGCCTCTTTGACCGCAAAGAAAAAAATGTGCGCGAAGAAAAAGAAAAAAGTAGGACACCATCCTCCCGCACCTCTCGCTGAATAAAGCGACTCGCAAGTGGCTTTATTCAGCTTCCCAACGCAAGTCTTTCCCAAAAAACGCCATGGGCACGAATTTATGGAAGATGCGGCTGAAGATTCTGTCGCCGTAGACGGCGGAAAGTTCTCTCGGGCTCAGGTTGGTGCTGATGATCATTTTTTTGCCGTCGATCATGCGGCTGTTGACGATGTTAAAGAGCTGGGAGTTGGTGAAGGAGTTGGTGAGCTCGGTGCCCAAATCGTCGATGATCAAGAGGTCTGCGGAAAACAAACTGTCGTAGGCCATTTTCACTTCGTCGCTTGCGTCGCGGTTAAAGGTTTTTTCTTCGAAGATGCGCACCAGACCGAAGGCCGTTTCGTAGACCACGGATTTTCCCGCCGCCATGAGCTCGGCGGCGATGGCGTGGGAAAGGAAGGTCTTGCCCAGGCCCGTGGGGCCGTAGAGAAGCAGATTCATGTCGTTGGCCTCGCCGAAGGTGGCGATGAAGTTTTCCGCCACGGCCAGGATCTCTTCCATATTCTGCCGCGGGGAGATGCCCTCGTCGGCAAAGGGCAGATCGGAGTAGATGTCCAGGCGGAAGTTGCCGAAGTTGTTTTTTTCGATCTGCCGCTCGATGTGGCTGGAGCGATGCAGATAGGCGGTGATCCGCTGCTTCATGCAGCTGCAGCGCTCGCCGTTTTCCAAATAGCCCTTGTCCTTGCAGCGGCTGCAGCGGTAAATGGGATCCAGATAATCCGCCGGAAGTCCCGCTTCCACGAGCATGGCGCGGGCCATGGCTTCATAGGTTTCGAGTTCCTTCACGGCGGCATCGGCCAGGTCGGCGTCGCCGCTTAAAAGGGTGGCCTTGGCCGCTTCAAAGCCCAGGGCGCGGATGTTTTCTTCCACCGCCTCAAGCCCCGGGGCCATGGCGTAGGCTTCTTCCCGGCGCTCGCGGAGGGTCTGTTCGTTTTCTCGCCTGAGGACGTCGTAATCCGCCCGAATTTTATCGAAGATGGATGCCATCTATTTCTTTCCTTTCCCGTCTATAAATTGACGGCGCTTTCGTTGCGCCATTTTTTCCAAGGCGTCGGCGCTGTACTTGGCCGTGGCCGATCCCGCCATGGGCTGCACCCGTTGCCCGCGGAGCACCTTGGGCTTTTGATCCTTGGAAAGATCCTCGGGCTTCTTGATGCCCTTCGCCTTCCACGCGGCGAGAATGCTTTCAAAATACCGCCAATTGGGCTTTCCGATGCCCCCGGTGCGCCGCGCCGCCTCTTCCAACAGGGCGAAGTCCATTTCCTCGGCGTAAGACGCCACGGCATCGGACTCGGCGCGAATGTAGGGCTTGTCGGAAAGGCCCATGAGCTGCAAGAGGTGGCGGTAGCGGTAATAGGCCGCGTCGTGGGTGCGAAAATTTTCCGCCAAAGCCTCGGGGGTACGCACATTGGCGTCGGCCCAATTTCTGACAATCCCCTCGATGTAGGGGACGGAGCGCTTGTTTTTCTCCTCGGTGCCGTAGCGAAAAGCCTCCAAAATCATCTCCGGCGTCATGTTGTAGACCTCGCGCCAGGCGGCGATGTCCAGCTTTTGCTGATAGGGCACCTGCTTGCGCATGTAGTATTCCACCTTGGAAAAGAGATTAGCGATCTCCGTATCCTCCAGCCGACGCACGAAATCGCTCTTCGTAGCCTCGGGGCTGTACACCTCTTTCGTATAGAGCTCCTTTAGGCGCAAAAAGCGAATGCCGTAGCTTTCCCCTTCGTAGATCTTCTCCACGATGCCTTCCGATTCCCAATAATCCCAAGCCCGCTTCACGTCACTTTCCAAAAGATTCAGGCGATCGGCCATGGATTTGTGGTCGCCCTCGCCGCCGTTTGTCGCCAGTTGCAGCCCGGCCAAATACACCTTCACGAAATCCCCGTCGGCCTGGGGCATGTAATCGTTTAAAAAAATATTTTCAATGGGCGTATCCCCTAAATCCAATTTCGGCGGATTCAATTTAAATTCCACGCCGCCACCTGCCTTTCGTGATTTCCATTTGATGCACGGACACGGCACAAAACTGCCGCGCCAGGCGCATGTGCTTTCTATACGGGGCGAAGGCCGCTTCATACGCGGCCCCTTGAGGGAGATCCACGCGCCGAAAGACCCTGCCGATTCGCTCAAAGCCCAAAGACTCGTAGAGATGAATGGCCCGCCCGTTCCAGGGAAGCACCTCCAGAAGAATCCGCTCCAGCCCCAAAGTGTAAAAACCGTAATCCAAGAGCCAATGCATGGCCGCCCGGCCCAGGCCCCGATCGACCACGGCCCGGTCCAGAATAATGCCCACCTCGGCGGTGCGGGTAATGAGGGAAATGTTTTTCAGGCCCATGTAGCCCACGGCGCGGCCCGCCTCCACAATGGCGAAGTACTGATCCCGGTGGCCTTTCGTCTTCCAGCGGTACCAATCCCCCACGGTGTCCTCGTCTTCCATAAAATTATACATACTAAAGAGCGGGTCGTCGTAATCGGTCCAGTTTAAAAAATCGCGGACGTGTTCTTCCCTTAAAGGCGCCACGTCCATGGCTTTTTTATCGCGCAAAAAACCCCCCCTCCTCCTATGATTGTACCATAAGGGGCGAGGGGGATTTTTTACTTTTTTCAGATGGGCCGAGGATGAGCTTTAGATAAAGCTCTTACCGTTAATGCCCGTCCAGTGTTCCGTCTTCTTGTCGCGGTCGCGAATGAAATCGTGGCCCATGGTGGCTTCCATAATCGGTTCAAAGTACCAATCGCTGCGCTTCACATCGCCGAAGCGAATCACTTCACTCGGGTGGGCGTCGATCCAATAGAGATCGGCGTGGCGATTCAACATGCGGTTGGTAATGGCCGTGACTTCTGCGCGGGTAATGGCTTGTTCGGGGCGGAAGGTGTTGTCCGGATAACCCGAAATCCATCCCTTGGTGGCCGCAGAGCGAATGGCGTTATAGCCCCAGTGGCTCGGCGCCAGGTCGCTGAAGGAAATGGCGTTTCCTTGAGCCAATGCGTCGAATCGCGAAGCGATGGCGGCAAATTCCGCGCGGGTAATGGGCTTGTTGGGCTTGAAGCTGCCGTCGGGATAGCCGCTGACAATGCCTCGTTGCACTGCATAGCCCACGGTGTTTGCGTACCAGTCGCCGGGGCGAATGTCCGAGAGGCCCGCGTTGTAGTGGCGCCATTTTATGGGACGCTCGTTCAAGAGGCGGGTAAACATCGTGGCCGCTTCCGCACGGGTCATGCCCTTGTTGGGGGCGAAATTGCCGTCCGGATAACCGATGAGGTATTGGTAGTGATCCGTCGTGTTCAACGCATCCTTACCGACATTCGGTTGATTCGGTTGATTCGGTACATTCGGTTGATTCGGTTGCTCACAAGCGTTGTTGCAATCGCCGGGAACGGGATAAGGCCGCAGATCGGGGGTGGGGGTGTCCTTCTTTTGTACGAAGACCGGCACGTTGATTTGATCCGTGGTGTTGTCTTCGTAGATCACCTTGATCGTCGCCGAGGTCTTGCCCGGTTTATCGACATTGGGTCGATCTACTATTTCGACATCCTTGATCCGCTTGCCTGCCGGCGGCGTAATGGCATTTTTATAATCTTGCGGTTTGGGCTGAACACCTTGTTCCGTAAAGACGTAATCCGCCGTGGGCCGCGGGTCGGCAGGTTTGGCGCCATACTGCGCTGTAATGGTCGTGTCTTCAGCAAATGTTTGCGTTAGCGCCTTGTCCCATTTTTTAAATACATAACCCGTTGCCGGCGTTACAGTAGGAGCCGGGACGGTCACTTCTTTGTTGGGCTTGACATAGTAAACGGTCCTGCCGCTTAATTCGCCATGATCACCCTTGTTGAATGTGACAGTTAAATAACCTTCCGGCTTGTCGCTGCCGTTGGGGTCTTCTTGGGGAATTACATCGCCGATTGCATTGTATTTCGCCCTAATCACGTCGTTGTCATGATACTTGATTTCGCTCTGAATCGACGTATTCCAATCGGCAAAAGTGAACCCGGTATTCGGTGTTACTTCCGGATCATGGCCTTTCAACACGACGGCCCTGTCCGGATTAACATAGACGATTTTTTCCGTCTCGCCAGTGCCTTTTATCTTACCATCCTTCTCCGTAGAGAATTTAACGGTGATATAGCCATCGGGTTTTTTATTCGGATTTCCCTTATCGTCTTTTTCCGGGATGACCGGATCCAGCTCCGTCGCCTTGGCCGTGACGACGATGTCCGTTGCTTCGATGACAAGAGAATCTTCCTTATCCCACTTGTCGAACTTGTAGCCGGTTTGCTCTTCATAGCCCGGTTTCTTAAGTTCATCGTTTCCAAGCTTGATGCCTGCATTTTTCTTGACGTAGTAGGCTTTTTGTTCCGTGAGTTTTAAGCCCGGATCCGCCGCAAAGGTGACCCTTACATAGCCGTCAGGCTTGGTAATGGGCTCATTGGGATCGTAGGGAATGATGTTTTTCGCTTCCGTGTAGGTGGCGGTGATGATGGTGAGCTTTTCAGTAAATTTCTTCGCTTCACCGGGTTTGTAAACTGCATCGCCGATCTTCCATTCCTTAAAGGTGAAGTATTGTTTCCCTACGGGATCCTTCACGGAAATGGTGACTGCCTTATCCGGATTGATCCAGAAGATCTTGTCCGCTTTGGTTTCATCCGTCGCCTTGTCTGTGGGAACAAATTTTACTTCAACGAAGCCTTCCGGAACTGTATCGGGTTTCGTCGTTCCCTCTTGCGGAATGACATCGGAAACGTATTGGGCCGTGATGGTGGTCGCCTTTTCAAATTGATGTCTTTCCGCTAAATCAAAGTCGCTTGGTTTCGTTCCTTCGGCAGAGCCATCAACTAAACTCGTCCACTTCACGAACTTGTTGTCCCCGGTGCCCGTGGGATCTTTCCCAGGAATCAGCACTTTCGCTTCGGGATTCACATAGTACGTGTACTTTTGCGGTTCTTTCGCTTTCGTCGTGGGTTCGACGGTGACTTTTACATAGCCATCGGGAACGTAGTTCGGCTTGTCCCCATTGGTCTTGGCTTCGTAAATGTTTTTGATGACTTTAATGGGGATCTCTACTTCTTGCACTTCGCCGTTTTTAAAGATGACTTTCGCCTTGAGTTTTTCTACTCGAGACGGATTGTTGCCGTCATCTTTTTCTTTCAACTTGTCGTAAAGAGCCGCTTTGAGTGCGTCGCCTGCAAGCGGATTTCCTTCATCGTCGAGGAATTGAACCGTCGCCTCATTCGGCAAGGCACCGCCATTTACCTTAAGGGCTCCTTTTAAGATGGTTTCGGTCGCTTCCGTGTCAATAAAGTTATTGACCCAATTTCCGCTTCCGTCTTTAAAGGATTCGTGAACGGTGATCTCATCTGCAATTACCGTCCCTTGATCGGTAATGCTCTTTTCGTAGTTGGCGGTGACGATGGTTGTGTCGTCTGTAAACTTGGCTTTGATGTCATCCGTCCATGTTCTAAATGGAGTTTCATTGGATGTCCACTTGGTGAAGATCCACTTAAACGCTTTCGGATTGCTTTCATCGACGGCAACATTTTTGCCCGTGGGCTTGGCGAAGGGAATGGTCACTTCTTTGGTCGGATTGACGTAGTAGGTCTTCTCCGTCTTGTCCGTCGCTTTGTCCGTGGGCACGACCTTCACGGTGACGTAGCCGTCGGGTTTCTTCGTGTCTTCGCCTGTTTTTTCAATGACGTCATTCAACGCCTTGAAAGTAAAGGTATATTCAGCATCTGCCTCATACTTTTGCTTTGCTATTACAGGGCTCCACGTACCGCCCTCTGCCGTGTAACCGACATTGGCTTTCTTGGTAATGGCATCGGCCGTGTGTGTCAGATCGATCTCTGTGTTCGGTTTGACATAGACAACCGTATCTCCCGATAAGGATCCGTTGGCATCCGATTTAAAGGTGACCGTGTGATAGCCCTCGGGCCTATCGCTTCCGTCGGTATTCTTTTGAGGGATGATATTTCCTCGGTCTGTATATCCTGCTGTAATTTCATAAGGTGAATCCTTGGCCTCAAGCTTTACGGTTAAACCCTTGTCCCATTTGTCGAACTTATAGCCGACATTAGGTTTCACCGTAGGCGCGGGGATATTCACTTCCACACCAGGCTTGATCCAATAATTGGTCGTTCCTTCTAAGCTGCCGTGATCACCTTCTTTGAATTCAACCTTTACATAGCCTTCGACTTCCGTCGTGGAAATATTGCCGGGATCATTGTAAAGGGCCGTGATTTCAGCGCCGTCTTTGTATTGAATGGCTTGATCGATGGATACATCCCATCGACCAAATTTGTAGCCGGCGTTTGGAACAGCTGTGGGGGCTTTATCCTTCAAAACAACTGCTTTGTTGGGATTGACGTAGTAAACGGCTTGGCCCGTTAATTCTTTTCCGTGCTCGCCTTTTACAAAGGTGACGGTAATATAGCCTTCGGGCTTATCATTTTCTCCACCTGTCGGGTTATCCTTGGGAATGACGTCAGGGAGTTCCTTATACTCCGCCACCGGCCGCAGGTTATTCTCAATGAGCGTCTTATCGCCGATAGACCATTTAACAAAGGTATATCCGATTTCCGGAGTTACCGTCGGTTTTACGATTGATTCATCACCTAATTTTTTCGTCGGTACGGCCTTTGGGTTGACGTAGTAGACCGTTTGGCCTGTGATGTCTTTTCCGTTTTCGCCCTTTAGGAAAGTGACGGTGACATAGCCCTTGGGGATAGGAATCTCCGGACCACCGGGAATAATATCGGGAAGCTTTTCGAAACTGCCTTTAAAGGTTGTGTCCTTGGAATACTTCTTGAACACTACCTGCGGCGTCCAGCCCTTAAATTTATAACCTGTCTTGGTAATGGGCGTCGGCGAAAGAGGGTAGACATCTTTGTTCGGATTAACATAGTATACCGTGGTTGCATCGGGCGCAAACTCTCCGACTTCTTTGCCATCTAACTTTTCAAGTTCAAAAGTAACCTTGACATAGCCCTCGGGCTTTTCAGAATCGTCTTCTTTCGTCTTTGGAATGATGTCTTTCAGTCCGTTAAAGGAGCCGGTGATGGTTGCGTCTTTGTCGTAAACCGTGGGAATCGTCGCATCTTTATCCCATGCGCCGAATTTAAAACCGGTGTTGGCCGTGGTCGCCGGCGGATTGATGGTGACATATTCCGTGGGGTTGACGTAGAACTTGGCCACGCCATCAATGGAGCCCTTGGCTTCGTCGCCATCTTTTATTACAAAGGTGACTTCCTTGTAGCCTTTGGGTTTCTCGTTCGGTTTTCCCTTATCATCTTTTTCCGGAATCACATTATCCAGCTTCGTCGCCTTGGCCGTAACGACAATGTCCGTTGTTTCGATCTTTAATGTGTCCTCCTGGTCCCACTTGTCGAACTTGTAGCCGGTTTCTTCTTTGTATGCCGGTTTTACAAGGTCTTTATCTCCAAGTATGATGCCTGCATTTTTCTTGACATAATAGGCTTTTTGTTCCGTGAGCTTTAAGCCCTTTTCCGCCGCAAAGGTGACCCTGACATAGCCCTCGGGGCGAACCATGGGATCGGGAACGCTCGGATCGTAAGGAATGATGTTTTTCGCTTCCGTGTAGGTGGCGGTGATGGTGGTGGTAGATTTAAACTGCTTCGGCGTTCCCACTTTGTAGGTTTCGCCTGTGTTTACGTCACCGATCTTCCATTCATTAAAGGTGTAGTAGGTTTTCCCTACGGGATTGGCCACGGGAATAGTGACTTCTTTTTCCGGATTGACCCAGAAGATCTTTTCCGCTTTTGTTTCATCCGTTGCCTTGTCCGTGGGGACGAATTTTACTTCCACGAAATTATCCGGCACGCCTTCGGGTTTTGTATCACCCTTTTGCGGAATCACATCGGAAACGTATTGGGCTTCGATGGTGGTTTCGCCACTAAATTGATATCTCGGGTGCTCGGAAAGTTTGTATTCCGTCTTCGTTCCCTTGATTAACCATTTGGTAAATTGGTTATTTCCCGTTCCTACAGGGTCTTCCCCGGGGATCACGACTTTGGCATCGGGATTCACATAGTAAAAGTATTTTTGCGGCTTTTCCGCCTTCGTCGTGGGATCGACCGTGACTTTTACATAATCGTCGGGAACGTAGGTCGGTTTGCCTTCTTTGGTCTTGGCTTCATAGATGTTTTTGATGACCTTGATGGGAATGTCCACGGTTTGGCTCGTGCCGTTTGCGTGGGTGACCTTCGCCTTTAAGGTGACCTTGCGGGAGACTTCTGTCCCATCGTCTTCTTTCAGCTTTTCGTACAGCTTGTCTTTTAAATCGGTGTCAGCAATGGGATTGCCGCTGTCGTCTAAAATTTGAAGTTTGTCATCATTCGTCAAAGGTTGCGGGACGCCCTTTGCATCCTTGATCTTCACCTGTCCCTTTAAGGTGTCTAGGGAAGGAATAAAGGCGTTGACATAGCCCGTGCCATCTTTGAAGGATTCATGAACTGTCAGTTCTTCCGCCTTGATTTCGTTGTTGTCCCAAATGGCATAGAAGGTCTTGGCCTCTTTGATGTTTTTTGTGACTTTTTCAAAATCTTCTTTAGAAAGTGGAGTTCCATTTTTAGATGTCGCCCAGCCCTTAAAAGTTTCACGATCCTTCGTCGGGTCTTCCGCTTTGTCCGTCAAGTCATTGCCGTATTCCACTTCCTTGACGATCTTTTTCTCCGTATCGGGAGCAGTGAAGTTAGCAAACTTCCCGCCATTGGCATTGAAAGTCACGGGGATGATCTCCGTCATGGTGAGCTTCCCGCCATTAATGACGTCGTAATTGAAGTCGTATTTGAACTTGTGGTCACCTGACTTAACAGTTTTAACTCCATTTTTTTCTTCAAAAGTTAAACCGTCCGTAGTGTCATCAATTGTCACATCCGGAGTTTTTTCCAGATAATATGATATTACAAGATCAGGATCAAACTCATTGTACCAGTCTCTTATGATTTTAGTATCTTTGTCGTTCTTTGGCAGTTCTACACTGACCGGGGATACGCCATCTCCTTTATCGTCAAAGGCAAAATTAGCCTTCATACCCGGTCTATCTGCTTCAACCACATCTGTATGCCATTCAGATTTAAACTTAGTAGAAGCGATTTGTTGGTAAGTGAGTCCCAATGTTATATTTGCAATTATCTCGCCGTCTGCATTTTCAGGTGAAAATGTCGGTGAAGATCCTTCGGTCCCAAAAATTACTTCAGTCAAAAGTTTAACCTTATCAGAAACTCTTTCATCAATCCTTACTTCATATTTGTAAGGTTTCAAACTCTTGGAAAATAGAGGTAGTTTTGTCGGTTTGCCTTCTCCATCAGACCAAGTATATTTACCTTCTTTGGTGATCTGTAACATATAATACAAACCGGTATCTGTACTTGATTCCGCATCCATTTGTCTAAAGATTATTTGGGCAGGTTTTGGATTTCCGCTTTCATCTACACCAAATATTTCGTTCCACTGGAAGGCATTTCCATCAAGACCTTTTAAGTCCAACTTTGCACTTACATTTCCAAAATATTTTGGTTTATCCTCGTTCTTTGGTTCGTTGTTGTCGCCAAAATATGGTCCTTTGCTAAATAATCTAACTCCCGGCTTACCGGGACTCGACTTTCTGTTTTTAGCCGCAATCCTATTTAATTCGTTCATTATCTTTGCATCATAGCTTTTGCCATCTATCATGCCAACTTTAACATATTTGTCCTGAGGAAGACTTTTGTCTCCCTCAGCAAATATATTTTGTGGCATGAGAATTTGCAATAGCATTGCAAAAGCTAAGAACAAAGACGTTATTCTCTTGCTCATGTCTTTTGTCATTTTACTCTATACTCCCTTTCTTCAGACTTAACGCCGTTTTTAACTGCATAAATCTTAATGACATCATCTCTTTTTAATCCTCTACCTATTTCTTTATTTATATAGAAGATGTTTAGACGACCTCTTTTAGAAGCTTCAATTATTGTATTGCTTCGAATGCCGTCTCCGATAATTTCAAGATATCCGGCTGCTCCCTCTGTCAACACACTAATGATAATATTACTTGAATTTGGTTTCGGTCTATTTATTTGTATATCCGGCTTTTCTTGTATTGAGTCAATAATTTCTGTATCGCTTACAAAGCTTACTTTATTATTTTCATCTTCTGTATTCATGCTCCAGCCTTTGAATACATAGTCGTTGTATTCGTTTTCTAAGGTCAACGGATGAACAACCGGCGCTTCGATGTTTACCGGCTCGCTCTTCTTCACATAGAACTTTGTGTTCCCCGTCATAAAGGCCTTGTCTTCAGGAACTTTAAAGACGACTAATACCATTTCTTCCGGCTTTTCTTTTTTCAATGTTTCATCATCTTTTGTGGGATCCACGGGGATGACGTTGGCTACCAGTTCGTATTGGGCGATAAAGGTAATGTCTTGTCCTGCAAGTTTCAATTCCTTATCCCAACCGAAATTGGCATCTTGGGTTTTATAGTATTCGTTAGGCTGGATGGCGGGCACGACTAGGCCATTTGCTTTAGCTTGGTCGAAGCTGTAATCTTTCGCCACTTTGTAGCTTACTTCGCCTCCATCGAGTTGACCGTGTTTCCCTTGTTTAAAGGTGACTTTGATGAAGTGGTTTTCATCGACAGGGTCGTTTTCGCCGATTTTTTCAACAGCTTTATCCCATTGGGCGACGAGAGTTTTGTTTTCCTTAATTTCGCTGTCGAGGTTAAAGAATTCGTCTTTGCCTTTTTCTTTCCAACCCATGAAGACGAAGCCGTCTTTTGTCGGTTTCTCGAAAGGCGCCAGTGTGCCGCCGTGTTCCACTTCTTGGAAGAGCACATCGCTTCCGTCCTTGGTATCGAAGTCGACTTTGTATTTTACCAAAGCCCATTGAGCAGTGGCTGTTCTTGCTTTTTCAAGTGTTACGGAATCGCCGGGTTGATAGATCTTGTCTTCGCCGTCGAGTTTCCAACCGATAAAGTTGGAATTTTCTTTCGTCAATTTGCCTTGACCCGCTAATTGAACGGTACCGCCGTAAGCTGCGGTTTGCGGCTCGGGTACATCGCCTGTCGCTCCTTCACCGGCCTTATAGGTCAATGTGAATTGGCCGATAGCGAAGTGGGCCACGTGTTCACGATCGCCCTTGATGGGATTGGTGTAGTCGATTTCTTCAACCCAGCCGGTGAATCCGTAATTGTCACTAGCCTTCGCTTCGGGAACGATCAATTCGTTCGTCGCACCTTGTGTTGCCTTATCTTTGTCAACAAGCTTGATGTTTGCTTCGGGGTTGACGTAATAAGTTTTGTTGCCGCCGACGACTTCGCCGTTTTCTCCGGCGATAAATTTGACAGTGACATAGCCCTCAGGTTTTTTCACGTCGTCGCCTGTTTTTTCGACGATGTCTTTGGTCTTGACGAAGTTGAATTCGTAGGTCTTTTCGTTTTCGATCTTTTCGGCTTTGATTTCAGGTGACCAAGTTCCGCCGTTTGCCGTGTAGCCGACGCTCGGAGTCTTGGTAATCTTGTCTGCTGAGGCGGTCATATCGACTTCCACTTCGGGGCTGACGTAGTAAACCAAATCGCCGCTAAGGGATCCGCCTGTGCCTGCCTTGAAGATGACTTTGACGTAGTTGTCCATGGCATCTTTCGGCCGTTGTCCACCCGGTGCTTCGGGAATGATGTTTTTGTGGACTTCCACGGGAACTTCCACGGGCTTGTCGTTGGTGCCGACATGGGAGCCGTCGGTGTATTCCACGATAACTTTGACTTTGCTTTCGCCGGGTTCCGTTACATTGGGATTTTCGACGATGGTTACCTTGCTGATCGTTTTTCCTTCCGGCGGGGTGATCTTCTCTTTAATTTGATCTACCGTCGGGATTTTGCCTTGAGGCGTGTGGACGGTGTCGGTGGTGGGCACTTGAGGCTTGATCACTTCAGGTGTTACGGAGTACTTGGCTATGATTGTGGTTTCGTTTTCGAATTTTCCTACAATCTTATCTTCCCAAGTTCTTGCCTTGTCTTCCGTTTCCCATTTAGAGAATTTCATGGTGTAGCCGACTGCACCGACCTTCGCCGGATCGGCCGCCACGGTTTTGCCCGTCGGGTTCGTTACGCCGATGGTGACGTCCGCTTTCGGGTTGACCCAGAAGGTTTTTTCGAAAGCTGTATCGTCGGTGGCTTTGTCGGTGGTCTTGACGATGACTTTGACGTAGGTACTCGGCACGTCGGGCTTGTCTTTTCCCCTTTCCTGTTCAACGACATCGGCGGCGCCTACCGGTTCAATAACGGTGTCTTCTGTGAACATATGACGTTTTTCGAAATCAAAGATTCCATTTGCTTTGCCGTCATCGTTTTGTTTAACTTGATCCGCTGTCCAGTTGACAAATGTTGACGATCCTTCTGTTTTCACTTCGGGGATTTCTACCCATGCGTTTTTGTTTACATAGTAGATTTTGTCGTCTTTCGCATCGAAGTCTTTGCTTGCCTTGATTGTAACCTTGACGTAGTCGCCGGTTACGTCTTGCAAGCCGCCTTCTTCAGCTTTCTTGCCTTCAGCTTCTTTTAAGAAAAGGGGTTTGTCGCCTTCTTTGTTTAATGCTTCGTAGACGTTTTTGTAAACCGTAATCGGTATAGTCAGCTCTTGCGGATCTTTTTTATCCGGGAAGGTGGCTTTCACCGTGATGTTGACGGTGCGGACGACTTCGTCTTTGTCGGCGGCTTTCTTTTCGTTGACCAGCTTAAAGACATCTTCATCTTTCGCGAGTTTATTTCCATCTTCATCGAAGAACTCGATCGTCGTTCCTTCCGGAAGCGGTTGAACTTCGTCCTTTTCTCTCCAAACTAATTGTGCTTTTAATTGATCAATCGTCGGAGCGAAGTCGTTGGTCCACGTGCCCTTCGGGTCTTTAAAGGCTTCGGTACGTACCATTCCCTTCGCCGATAAGCCCGACCATTCGAAGTAGGCGGTGAATGTATGGTTTTCGTCGATGATGGTGTTGTCATTCAATAGTGCACTATTGTCCCACTTGGTAAATTTCTTGCCGTCGTCCGGGGTGATATAGTACTTGCTTTGATCCGCCGTCTCGCCTTCACCCAAGAGTTTCGGTACGGGAAGGAGGTCGGACTTCAGTCCCTTGATGACGTCGTAGTGGAGCTCGGTGATATCTTTTCCGTTTTCATCTTTTCCGAAGGAGCCGCCTTTGTCGGCCTTAAAGGTCACGCGCACGTAGCCTTCCGGCGGATCTTGGTTGCCGGGCACTTCGATGACGCGGACGTCCTTATAATAGAAGGTAATTTCATCTTTGCTCGTTCCATTGATGCCTAATAATTCATTTGTTTCTTCGTTTAGGTCAAAGAAAAGTTGTTGTTGTGGTGCACTTGTTAAAACCCAGCCCGGGATCGGTCTATAGTTTCTTGCATCATAGTGGCGGTTGCCGTTAGTGACAAGTTCTTGGCCGATGATTGCTCCGTCTTTTTCGTTTTCTTTGCCTTTAAAGTTTTCGTCTATATAGTTGACCTTGTATTCACGTTGTCTGTATGGTCTGTAGAAAAATTTAAAGACATTGTTTTTAACGTCCGGATTAGGAATCATTTTTTCAGAATCCTCAGGATCCGAAATTTCTGCCGGTTCAACTCTAAAGGTTTGGAAGAAGGAGTTGTTTAATCCAACACGATCATTATATTCCTTGTAGATGCTATAAGCATCTGAAGTTTCCTTATGAGCTTCAAGCTCGTCATAGGGTACAAGGGTATATTTGTCATCTTGTCTATCCCCTGTTGTTGCTACTAAATAGCCGGCACGCTTGCCTTCAAGGGTGTCCGAATCCGGGTTTGGACTTATATTTGTATCTAAGTTATAGTCTTTATCCAAGAAATAATGCTCTACTGCTACGTCCACCCGTTGGTTGGGTACCCAAATGGCCTTGAGGTAGATGGGGCTTACTACGTCGTTGCCGAAGGAGTAGAGCTCGGGCACTTTGTAGGTGTCGCGGTAGGACGTATCGACCTCATTGGTGTAGTCGCCTTTGTCATCCTTCTTGTAGCGGATGATTTCCCAACCCAAGAAGTCGTAGCCCTTCTTTATTGGTTTAAATCCGGGATCTTTTAGTTTTTGTCTTTGGAGAACGGTAAAGATTTGCTTGTTGCCGTCACTCTTTTCTTTTATCGGATAGGTCTTTTCTACTTCTTGACCGATATCGCCTTCTTTTACGGTCTTGTGTTCTGTAGTTAATTTGTTCTCATCGATTGTCCTTAAACTACCTCCATTTGGATCAAAGATAACCTTCCACTTATAATCAGGTTCGCCCCATTTGGCGTAGAGAATTTGGTCGTAATGAAGTTTGGTTTCATTTCCGTCTTTTATCAGGTTGTTGCCGGAGGGATCCAGTGCCCAACCTAAGAAGCTCCAATCATCACGTACCCAATCGGGTTTTTCAGGTACGTGTTTTGTATCGAGTTTTAAATCATTTAATGGGAATTCATAAGGCACATCTAAAATATTGCCTTCACCATATTCGCTGTCGTTTTTAACTGTCTTAGGGTCGTTATTTAGTTTTAACTTGTACTTGTTACGAGTGTAGTTTGCAAAGTTGTAGCGATTTTTCCCATCAAATAATTTTGTGCCCCAAGGAAATTTAGCGATGTATTCTATCTTGTCAGCATCGCTTCTAAAAGGCGTCATCTCATTTCTCGCTCTATTTACATCGTTAATAGTTCTACACTTAGGAGTTGTTGGTTTCTCCAATACCCATTCTGCATCCCTAGTATCTTTTTTAAGGGTAAAGCCTTGAAGATTAGGCAAAATGAAGGCATAAGTTGCATTCGTGTCACTCTTCCAATAGGAAAGGTCATAATCTATTTGCTCATTTCCTTCGAAATCATCTTTTATAATATCAATGTGGTGGACAACGGATTGGTCCCAGGATGACGATGCAAGGGAAATCTCATATTTGCCCCTAGCTTTTGTTTGATTTTCTCCTATAGGTATTTGATCTCCGTGACCATGTCCCTGATAATCTCCTGTACCCAATACATCTTGACTGTCGATAAAATCTTCTGCACTTAGTCGATAAGGAGGAGTGTCACGAAAAATCAGTTCTCCCGGTTCATTAACATTAATTGTCCATCCTATTGGACCCATGTCTACACCTGGTTCACTACTAGCAGGCGGAAGACCTGAGATCTCCTCATCCTTTGGCCATATTTTATCTAAACTTTGGCTGAAGCGTGCCTCTACTTTATAAGGAGAGCCTTCTTTTCCTATGACTTGTCCATTTCTTGTTAAAGTAGGCCAATAGCTAGACGATGGATCCCATCCCGCTTCATTAGGGGCTGTAAAGTAAAGGGTATAGACTCTGCGGTCGTAGTAGACATTGTAGACCGTTTCTCCGGTGGATAGTACGGATTTCTGTACTGTAGGATCCTCTTTTGAAGCATTTTGCTTCTTAGTCAATTCTTCATTTAAAAAGTAATATCTTTCGAATTCGTCTTTGTTATCTTGGGCCTTTTCCAAGCGTCCGTCGTTTAAATCAGGGAAGGTGATGCCGTGGATATCTAAGTTTGTAAGATCCGGAGTAGAACCGGTGTCGGCATTATCTATTCTTCTCGCGCCGATAAAGTCGTAGCGGTCGCGCAAGGGCAGGGTATTATCCTTATCGTCGTAATCCGGTTTTTCGGTCCAAAATTGGATGACGTATTCCGCCTTAGGTTTGTCTTTCCAAACTGCAGTAAAGGTGATCTTGCTCGCCGGCATCTTTAGGTCTGCATCGAGATTTAAGATGGGCTTGCCGGCTCTGTCTTTAATGGTTTCGTCCGCTTTAAATTCTCTTCCGTCTTTCGTCGTTAAGTCGATGGACGGCTTCCATCCTAAAAAGTCGCTCCCTACCTTTGTGGGGATGCTATTTTCGTCAATTTTAGGAATGACTTGTTCGTAATAAAGATTGCGGTCGGGAACCGGTGTGCCACCTTTGGTGTCGAAGTTGACATCGTAATGGGCGCGGTTGTAGCGATATTCCAAGACAAAGTTTTCGGCATTTTCCGGCACCTGCATGGTGATGTAGGGCGCTTCCGGAACGAAGCCCTTTCGATTCGGATCCTTTTCTTCCAGGGGGCTCACTTCCATGGTGGAGCCGGTGTTCCCGTTTTGAGTGGTAATAAGTTGTCCTTCTTCTCCAACACTTCCGTCGGGATTGGTGTACTTGGAAAAATCATATAGGTCTTGGAAGACGTGCTTGATTGTGATTTCATTGGCCTTGGCCTTGTAACGGAAGTCTTCGTTGGCTTGGAATCTTTCGCCGTTAATGGCATTGCCTGTCTTGCCTTTGCCGTCGGCAGCTTCTTTCACCTTGTCGTAGGTGATTTTGTAATCGTCGTCTGGCTTTTCGTAGCCGGCGAGGTCAGGCAGCTGGATTGTTTTCTTGACCTTTTTTTGTTCATCGGGCGTGGCTGCTGCCCCGACGCTGGCGATGTAGGGTTGGTAGTTGACTCTGTACACGTCCCCGTTTTGCACTTTGTAGTCGGTGCGCAGGGTGTAGATTTTCGGCTGGGCAGGATTTGTAATCAGCTTCTCCGCCGTTTGGCCTTCTTCCAATTTCGCCGGTGTCACCGACTTTTTGTTGATAATCTCGGCTTTGTCTTTGCTGAGATCGGCGTGATTCACCTGAGCAAAGGCCGATGCGGGTCCGGACAGAACCATGGCGAGGATCAATGTCCAGAGGCAGAGTTGTTTCATAAGGTGTTTCATAAGCCCTCCTTACTGTTATTAAGTGACGTCGTTCTATGTTTGCTCGCCGCTTTGAAAACGGTATCGAAAAGTTTCTAATCATTACTATATTATCCTTGTTTTCTTTCTAAAACAAGCTTTTTCATGCGTTTCCGCGCTTTTGGCGTGGATTTCTTTTTTTTCGCAAAAAATTGCGCCTCGTCCGACGATTTTTCCGCATGGCGGGCCTCTTCGCGAGGTAATTTACAGGTGTTTTCGCGGCGCCTTTTTGCGCCCGAAGCGCTCTTTCTTTTTTGTTCTCAAAAAGGAAGTAATTAGTGGCCCGGGGCCCCTTTCTTTTAGCCCCTTTTTCGATAGATCGGCGTAATTTTGTGGTAAACTGTTTGTAATGTTTTTGTACGGAAAGGAGGGCGTCGTGAAGCGGATCGATTCTCGTTGGCGGCCCTATGGGATCATGGCGATTCTCAGCGCCCTGATCACTTTATTTACTTTGTATTACGCCTGCGGCGACGGGCCTTTAAGGGCGGCGCTTTTTGCAAGCTATTTTAAAAGCCCGCTGCTTTTGTTTATGAATTTTCTGCCTGTCTTTCTTCTCTTTGTCTTGCTCTACGCACTGAGCGGCCGGCTGTGGGTGGGCTTTTCCGTGACGGGGCTGTTGTTTTTTGTGCTTTCGGTGGTGCAGCAGTTTAAGCTCATGTATCGTGACGAGCCTTTTGTCTTGCCGGAGATTTTGCTCTTTCGCGAATCCATGCTCATGAAGGGAAATTACCACATGTCGGTGCTCGCATCCGATGTCATGACCTTGATTGGCCTCATCGCCATGATCGCCATTTCGGTGTTTCTCTTTCTGTCCAAGCGCGCCCCTTGGGTGGGCAAGGGCCGGCGGCGGCTGTTGATCGGCTCGATCGTGGCCATGCTTATTATCTTCCAAGGCTTTCGCGGCCCCTATTTTTCCCCGAAGGTCTACGCCCGGGTGGGGAAAAAGGCGCCGATTAATATTTACAACGCCACGGAAACCTACATGGCCAAGGGCCTGGCCTATCCGTTTATTATGAGCGGCCGCATGATGAGGGGCACGCCGCCGGAGGATTACGACAAGAAGCTCGCGGCCATGTTGTGGAAGGACATTAAGGACACGTCCATTCCCGAGGACAAGAAGGTGCACGTGGTCTCCGTGATGCTGGAATCTTTCGCCGATTTCACGGATTTCGACGGCATTCCCATTCACCGGGACGTGTATAACAACTTCCACGCCATTCAGGAAGAGGGGATTCACGGCCATTTGATCGCCGATATTTTCGGCGGCGGCACGGTGAACACGGAGCGGGGCTTTTTGACGGGCTATTCGGGCACGAGCTATGCGTCAAGCGCCGCCATGATGACGGACACCCATTCCCACGTGCGCTATTTTACGCAAAACGGCTACACCGCCGAGGCCCTGCACCCGATCTACGGCTGGTTTTACAATCGCAAGAATGTAAATCCCCGCCTGGGCTTCGACGAGTATCTGTCCTTCGACAATTACTTCCAGGCGGTGGAGGAGGCCGCCGGGGACACGGATTGGGGCTACACCCGGGACGATCACTTTTTCCCGGAAGTGGAAAAGCGCCTGAATGCCGTGGCGAGTGAGGGGAATTACTATTTTTCCTACGCCCTCACCTACCAGGGCCACGGGCCTTACGCCGATTACAATATGGCGGATGAAAAGTATGTAGACAAGTTGGAGGACCAAGACCCGAGGGACTGGGCCATCTTCAACAATTACCTCTCCAATATCGCCGCCACCGACGACGCCTTGGGCGACTTTGTGGAAAGCCTTCGGGAGAATCCCGCGCCGGTGGTGCTGATCTTTTTCGGCGACCACAAGCCCTGGCTCGGCGAGGGAGACAGCGGCTACAAGAGCATGGGGATCAACATCGACCAATCCACTTTGGAGGGAGTTTTGAATTACTACACCACGCCCTACGTGATTTGGGCCAACGACGCGGCCAAGGCGAAGTTGGGCGTGGATTTTCACGGGGAAGGGCCGGATCTGAGCCCCTTCCTTTTGATGAAGTATCTCTTTGAAACCATGGGCTGGCCCTACGATCCCATGATGGCGGTGCAATCGAGTTATTTGAAAAACACCACCGTGCTCCATCCGCCCTACATTCGCAAGGACGGGGAGTATCAATTGCTTGCGGGCAACGATTCTCTCCTGGAAATGGTGCGGCAGTATCGCGCCATGGAATACTATCGGGCCAACGACAAAGTGCAGAAATAAGGTCGCGCGTGCGGCCTTTTTTTGTGTCTTGCATTTTCAGCGGCGCTTCGATAGGCTAAAGTGAAGAAAGTATCCGACGCATCCGATGAAAGGAGTTTATTATGCAAGGGACGATTACCATGCTGTTAGGGGATCTTACGACGACGAAGGCCGATGCCATTGTAAACGCGGCCAACGAGCGCTTGCTCCGAGGCGGCGGCGTGTGCGGCGCCATTTTCCGCGCGGCGGGCGGGGAGCTTGATGAGGCCTGCGGCGAAATCGGCTACTGCGCCACCGGGGATGCGGTGATCACGCCGGGCTTCGATCTTCCCGCCGATTACATTATTCACACAGTGGGCCCGGTGTGGCAGGGTGGCGAGAAAAATGAGCCGGCCCTTCTCGCCTCCTGCTACGACAAATCTTTGGCCCTCGCCGAAAAGCACGGCCTGAAATCCGTCGCCTTTCCTTCGATTTCCACGGGAATCTTCGGCTACCCCACGGAGAAGGCGGCAAAAATCGCCGTGGAAAGGGCTTTGGCTTTTGTGGAAGACCACGATATGGATGTGATGTGGGTCTTGTTCGACGAAAAAACCAAGGTCATTTACGACGCGGCCTTGGCGGAGGTGATGAAGTAGGCGGTATTTTACTTTCTTCCACCAAAAAAGGCGCAGACATTTCGGTCTGTGCCTTTTCGTTTATTCCGCCTTGATGAGCCGCAAGCGGCGTTCTCTGTTTTCCAGTATTTCTTTGTTTTCTCTTATGGCTTCTTCCAGTTCCCTGAGATCGCCGGCATCGGTGCCTTCTTTTAGAGAGGCGATAAGGGCGTCCTGTTTTTCGATGATTTCCCGCTGCAGAATCCGAGTGGGGGTGAGATTTTTCGAGGCAGTTTCCTTGGCGTAGGCTTCCACGGCCTCAACTTTTTCTTCTGCGAGGAGGCGAATGGCTTCGCCTTCTTTACGGATGCGCTCCAAGCGGGCCTTTACCTTCTCCGTGCGGAAAGTGAGCTCGGGGTAGGCGTCCAAAATCCGCTTGTGGAAGACGGAGCGGTTTTCCAACAGGTAGCGCACTTCGGTGGCGATCTCTTCGCTCTTGTCGGCCCGGCTCTTTTCCACGCCTTGTTTCAACAGATTCATGATGAAGTAGCTCATGATGCCGTCGGCGACGAATAGGATGCTTACGGCGATTAAAATGGCGGAGAAGAGGCGGGGCTCGAGGCGATCGGCCAGAGCCAGCAGGCGGGGATTAAAATCCTCCAGTATAAACACGCCGCCGATGCCGAAGAGGATCAGGTTTCCGATCCACACGCGGCCGTGAAGGTTCATGGGCCGCTCGGTATAGTCCCACCAGCGAGCGTGGAAGTATTTTTCCAGTATGTAGCTCGTGAGGTATTCCAAGATTCCGCAGAGGACGAAAGCGATGAGAAAGCTCATGGCCCATGTGCGATCCACGGGAGAAAGAAGTTTTCCGCCCACGGTGACGATGACGGCGCCGGCGCCGTAAATGGGGCAGTAGGGCCCGATGAGAAAGCCTCGATTAATGAAGCGCTTGTATTCCAAGAATTTTAAAAAGACTTCCGTTACCCATCCGCCAACGGAGTAGATAAAAAATAACCACAAGAGTTGGTAGCCACCTGTGAATTCCATGGCATCCTCCCTTTCTTTTCTTCTCTTCTATGGTACCCGCCCGAATCAAAAAACGCCATACACTTTTCGACTTTTTGATGTCATTTTTGTGCAATAAAAAACCGCAGCTTTCCCTGCGGCTCTTGGTTTCTTATTCTCGGCTCATGGCGATTTTGTCTTTTATAAATGTGCCCGCTTTGATTTCGTCGTAGGCTTCTTTCAATTCTTCTTCCGTATTCATGACGATGGGCCCGGGCCACCAGACGATGGGCTCGTCCATGGGCTCGGCCATAAAGAGCAGCACGGATATTTCCTCGTCCGTGTCGTTGACGATGCGAATTTCGTCGCCGCCCTCGAGGATGGCCGCATGGAAATGTTCCACACGCTCCCCTCCCACGGTGGGGCTGCCCACGAGGGCGAAGAGGGTGGCATTTACCTTTTCGCTCACTTCGGTTTGAAATGCGCATCCGGGCTCGATGTGCACGTCGTAGTAGTCCACGGGCACGTAGCGGGAAAGGTGGCCCTCATGCCCTTTATAGCTCCCGGCCAGGATACGCACATGGCCGCCGTCGAAGGGAATCTCCGGTATGGACTGCGAGGGAACGGCCACGTAGGCGGGCGGGGCGAATTTATCTTCTTTTTTCATGTTGAGCCAGAGCTGCACGCCGAAGAGGCGCTCCACCGGCGGGAGTTTTTCTTCGTGAAGAATGCCGCTTCCCGCGGTCATCCACTGAATGCCGCCGCCGTTTACGGCGTCTTCGTTCCCCAAGGAATCCCGGTGGACCATGGTGCCTTCCACCACATAGGAGATGGTCTCGATGCCCCGGTGGGGGTGCATGGGAAAGCCCGCCACGTAATCGGCGGGATCCGTGGCGTCGAAGGCGTCTAAAAGGAGCAGGGGATCGGTGTCGTGCATGGTGTGGCGGCTCAGGACGTGGGTCAGGTGCACGCCGGCGCCGTCGACGCCCGCTTCACCGCGTACCACCCGTTTAATTTTTCGTATCATACAGTTTCCTTTCTCGTTCTGTTGCTTTTTTGCCTATTTTTTATTGATACCCTGAAATTATTTTTTTATTTGGCGGGAATTTCAATGCAATTTGTTTAAATGATTGGTGAATATGGTATACTAAATACAAAGGAGGCGTATGTATGTATAAGAAAATTTTAGTCCCCATCGACGGATCTCAAGACTCTTACTGTGCGCTGAAAGAAGCGGAACTGTTGGCCGAATCTTTTGATTCGAAGATGATTATTCTTACGGTCTTAACCGATGCCAATGTGATCGAGCATTACCCGGGCAATTTCCTTTCCACGGATTTCAAAAAGGCTCAAGCGCTACGAGGCGAAAAAATCCTGAACAAGGCCATGGAAACCATCGAAACCAAGGGCGAAGTTGAAACCTGCGTTCGGGTGGGCCGGGCATCGGAGGAAATTCTTAAATGCGCCGAAGAAAAAGACGTGGACCTTATCGTCATCGGCAGTCGCGGCTTAGGCGGCTTCTCGAGAACCCTTTTGGGCTCCGTATCCGACAAAGTGCTCAACGCGGCCAAGGTCCCGGTTTTGGTCAACAAAGTCAACTGTAGAATTTAAATAAGTCGGCGCCCGGCTTTGGCAGGGCGCTTTTTTTGCATCGGAAAACCCTCGGTTCGACCGCCGGTTCCGTTTCGCTTCAGCGATAATTTTTGTTTTTCCGCCGGTTCAATGTCTTTTTCTATGCTTTCTCTCGCCTTGTTTCACGATTTCATCATGATTTGAAATATATTGTGTAATCGATATAAATAACGCGCAGTTATGGTATATTGAATGAAAAGGAGGCGTATGTATATGATTAAGACTATTTTAGTACCTGTCGACGGATCTCAAGATTCTTTTGCGGCGCTGAAAGAGGCGGAAATTTTGGCAGAAACCTTGGAATCGAAGTTGATCGTGCTCACGGTTTTAACGGATTCCAAAGTCATCGAGCATTACCCCGGCGATTTTCTTACCACGGATTTCAGGAAGGCCCAGGCACTGCGGGGCGAACAAATTCTGGATAGGGCCATGGAGGCCGTGGACATTAAGGGCGAGGTGGAAACCGTCGTCCGCACGGGCTGGGCATCGGAAGAAATCGTCAAATGTGCCGAGGAAAAGGGCGCGGATCTTATCGTCATGGGCAGTCGCGGCTTAGGCGGCTTCTCGAGAACCCTCTTGGGCTCCGTATCGAACAAAGTGTTGAATACGGCAAAGATCCCCGTTCTCGTCAATAAAGGAAATAAGTAATTTTGAACTATGCGGTGCCTTGCAGGAGCAGGGTGCCTTTTTATTTTTCTCTTTAGAAATTCAAGAAACTTTCTTCGCTTAAAAATTCATTCCTACATGAATTGGAAAACAACACGGAAAATTATTTTTTGGCGGTGTTATGGTGATTTGCCGTAGCAAAGGCTTCCGACGGGAATCGGACTATTTAAATGATCCGAGAATGGGCGGCGAAATTAAAGGTAATCTCTCTTTTTCAGGTAGAAATACATCAATACGATGACCGCAAGGGTCAGGCCCAAGAGCCACCAAAAAGCGTAGGGCTCATCGGAAAAGGGCAGGGAGGTGTTCATGCCCCAATAGCCGCCGATGATGGTCGGTACGGTCAAGAGAATCGTAATGGAGGTGAGGGTCTTCATGACGTCGTTTAAATTGTTTCCCACGAGACTGGAATAGAGATCGGACAGCTTTTCCACGGTGACCGACGCTTCTTTTACCATGACCCGGGCTTGGGTGCTTTCAACTTTCAGGTCGTTGAGCAGTTGATTTCTCGAGGGGGAGCTGTTCAATGGGGCCAGGTGAAACAGATCGTGCAAGACGTATTCATTGTTTTCCGTGGCCATGGAAAAGCGAATCAAGCTTCTCGATAGGCTGATCAATTGGCGGATGGTCTCGCTCTTTGTGGAGCGGGCCATGTCCTGTTCCAGCTCCTCGATGCGCGCGTTAATGTTTTTCGTCAGCTCGATGTAGGATTTGCAGATATGGTAGGCCAAGTCGACGAGGATTTTTTCCTTGGGAAAGCTTTCGTCTTCGATCAGGCGATGGCCTTTGTTCTCCAAAAAGCCCGAGAAGGCCCCGTCGTCGCGGTATTTTACGGTAATGACCGACGCCTCGGTGTTAATCATGGCCAAGGGGCGGGTTTCGTAAAGGCCTTCCGCCACCTCTACCGGGTAGCGGAGAATGAATAAATCGTAGGTCGCGCTGTATCTGCCGTCGCTTCGGGCCACCTCCCCCGGGTCGGCGACGGAGGAGAGGATGCTTTCCGGCACCTTGTATTTTTGTGACAGGGACCGAATCTCTTCCTCCGTCGGGTCGATGAGGTGGACCCACCGGCACGTGTCTTTATTTGAGAAATCATCTGTCGTTACGCGGTACATTTGATCGTGGGTGTGGACGTAGTATTTCATGGCATCTCCTCGGGTCATCAAGTGTCAATCTATTTATAGCGGTGCGATTTTTTCCATAAGCTACTGATTAAACTCTACACCCTTGGCGGTTTTATTTCCATAGCCGAAGGAATGGATTAAAATGACTTTTTCTATTTCTTTCACACCACAGCTTCATCAATTACTCCCGGGGGAGGGAAAAAGGGCGTTGCGATTCGCCCTTATCCCTCCCCCGGACCCCTACCCTTTATCCCTAACGCTTTCTATATGTGCGAAGCCCTGACGGGCTTCGATTCCTGTTGGGCTGTGCAGCTAACGTGAGAAAGTAAATTGGGCGAAGAATTCTTTTTGGTGAAAAAGTAATTTCGCTCAACTCTAATTCTTTTTTCAGCAACGCGGCCCAATACAAATCAAATGCCGTCAGGCATTTGCACTTCTAAAAAGCGTTAGGGTCGAGGGGGATGTACAACTATACATCCGTTTCGATTCGGCTTCGCCTCCTTGAAACGGTGTAAGACTGCATCTGACCTTCCAACGACTCGCTTCGCTCGTCGGGATAGGTCATGAGGGCCCCGGAGAAGGGCCAGAGGGCGAATGCGGGCGCCCTGGGCCCTTCCCCGGGTCTCAAAGCCATGAAAGAATCAATTTTTAAGTAAGAAGGTAACTTGACAATAATAAATTCGGTTTGCTTTTCATATCAATCGGCACCGTCGGGGTTATATTTTGTCCTCAATATATTAACAGAAAACCGGTTTACATCCCCCTTTCTACGCGATACAATGGCCGAAGGAATCCGAAGCAGAAAGGTTGGTTTTGTGATGAATATTTTAGATACAGTCGGAAAAACGCCCCTCGTGCAATTGTCCATGGGCGGCGGTCGCATTTACGCCAAGTTGGAAAAGAACAATCCCGCCGCCTCCATTAAGGACCGGGTGGCTTACCACATGATCGAAGATGCGGTCAACCGCGGCGCCCTCACGCCGGGCATGAAGATCGTGGAGCCCACGTCGGGCAACACGGGCATCGCCCTGGCTTTGGTGGGCAAGCAATTGGGCTATGAGGTGGCCATCGTCATGCCCGCCTCCATGAGCGACGAGCGCAAGGCCTTGATTCGCTCCTTCGGCGCGGAACTCATTTTAATCGAAGAAGGCGGTATGCAAGGGGCCGTGGACAAGGCCAAGGAAATGGCGGCAACCGGCGAGTATTTCTTGCCCGATCAATTTAACAACCCGGCCAATCCCCGCATCCACGAGCTCACCACGGGTCCGGAAATTCTTTCGGCCTTAGACGGCGACGTGTCCGTATTTGTGGCGGGCATCGGCACCGGCGGCACGGTGACCGGTGTGGGCCGGGCTTTAAAGGCGGAAAATCCCGACGCGTACATCGTGGGCGTCGAGCCGGCGGAAAGCCCTTTGATTACGGAAAAGAAAGCAGGCACCCACAAGATCCAGGGGATCGGCGCCAATTTCATCCCCGGCAATTACGATCCCGAGGTGGTGGATGAGGTGATCACCGTAAAAGGCGACGAAGCCATCGCCATGGCAAAGAGATTAAGTACGGAAGAAGGCCTGAGCGTGGGGATTTCTTCCGGCGCCAATGTGGCGGCCGCCATGACGCTTGCGGAGCGCTTCGAAGGCAATATCGTCACCGTCCTTCCCGATGCCGCCGAGCGGTACATGTCCACGGAGCTTTTTTAGGCATGTTTAAAGAGCGTAGAAAAATCGCCCGGGTGATTTTGGAAAAGGACCCGGCCTGCAGAAATATCGTGGAAGCCATGTTTCTCTACCCCATGGTGGCGGCGCTGTTGAGCCACCGCCGCGCCCATCGGCTGTACAAAAAGGGCCACACGACTCTGGCCCGCTTTCTCTCCCACCGAGCCCGCAGAAAAACGGGCATCGAGATTCACCCGGGAGCCACCATCGGCGAGCGGCTCTTTATCGACCACGGCATGGGCGTGGTCATCGGCGAAACGGCGGAAATCGGCGACGACGTCACCTTGTACCACGGGGTCACATTAGGTGGCCGCGGCCTGAGCAAGACGAAGCGCCATCCCACGGTAAAAGACGGGGCCATGATCGGGGCGAGGGCCACGATTTTGGGCCCCATTACCGTCGGCGAAGGAGCCAAGGTAGGCGCCGGCGCCGTGGTGCTGGATCCCGTTGCCGACAACACCACAGTGGTGGGCGTGCCAGCGGAAAATGCCCACCCGACGGTGCCCATTGATTTTTCCTTTTCCCTGAACAATCCGCCGCGCCATGTAAAAACCGCGCAAAATCGATGATTAATTTCGGTTCGATTTGCGATCGACGGTTGTTTTCAGGCCCCATTTACCCTACAATGGGATACGTTGTATAAAAATAAGAAACAGTTTTAGGAGGCATTATGGCTTTATTTTTAATCGGCCTGGTCATCCTCGCAGTGGGCGGCTTCTTCTACGGCAAGTACGTGGAAAAAGTCTTCGGCCCCGACGACCGTGAAACCCCCGCCATTCGCTTGGCGGACGGCGTCGACTACGTTGGCATGTCCAAAGGCAAAAACGCATTAATCGAATTGTTGAACATCGCGGGTACGGGCCCGATTTTGGGACCCATTCAAGGGATTCTCTTCGGCCCCATCGCTTTTTTAACGATTCCCATCGGCTGCGTCCTGGCCGGCGCAACCCACGACTATTTCGTCGGCATGATTTCCATTCGTAACAACGGCAATCAGGTGCCGAAATTGATTTCCCGCTACATGGGCCCCAAGGCCAATAAGATCTACATCGTGATTATCTGCATCTTGATGCTCTTAACCGGCGTGGTCTTTATCTACACCCCCGGGGACTTGATCGTCAACGATCTTTTGGGCATGGACGTCAACGGCGCCGCCATTTGGTACGCCTACGCGGGAATTTTGCTCTATTACATCGTGGCAACGCTCTTTCCCATCGACAAGATCATCGGCCGCGTCTACCCGATTTTCGGCGCCGTATTAATTATTTCCGCCATCGGCATTTTTGGCGGCGTCGTCCTTACCGGCGGAGCGGATCTGCACAACATAACCCAAGGCGTGTTGATCAGCAAACACCCCACGGGCCAATTGTTTATCCCCATCTTCTTTATTACCGTGGCCTGCGGGATTTTGTCGGGTTTCCACGGCTCCCAAGCCACCCTGATTTCCCGTACGACGAAATCGGAATTTGAAGGCCGGAATATTTTCTACAACTCCATGTTAATCGAAGGTTTTATCGCCATGGCATGGGCTGCAGGCGCCATGGTGGTCTTCAACCGGGGCGCGGCCCTGGACACGAACGCCACCCTTATGGTGGGCAACATTTCCCGCGAATTTATGGGCAAGATCGGCGGCCTCTTTGCCGTCGCCGGCGTCATCGTCCTTCCCATTACCTCCGGGGACACGGCCTTCCGTTCCCTGCGCCTCATGGTGGCGGAACAAATTAATTTCGATCAATCCACGGCAAAGCACCGGGTGCTTCTGTCTTTGATCCTGTTTATTCCCGCCGTCTTGATTCTCTTCTTCGCCAAGAGCAACGCCCAAGGGTTCCAAATCCTCTGGCGCTACTTCGGCTTCACCAATCAATTGGTGGCCGTCTTCGCCTTGGCTCTGATCAGCGTCTATTTAAAGATGCACGGAAAGAATTACTTCATCACCCTGATCCCCGGCATGTTCTACGCCTTTATCGTCACATCCTACATCGCCAGTGCCGATATCGGCCTGCGCCTGCCCATGTCCATCGCCTATGTACTGGGCGTCGTCGGCGCGGCTTTCTTCTGCTTTATGATTTCGAAAGTCGTCAAAAACCGCGGCGACGAGGTTATGAAGACGGAACAGTAAGATCGCGAAAAGCGTCTCCTTTTGGGGCGCTTTTTTTATGTCCTCTTTTCGATTTTTTATATTGAAATTGTTTTCAAAAAAATATACCATGGTTACATAAAGGAGGTTATTATGTTTTGTACTCACTGCGGACACGAATTGTCCCCGGAAGATAAATTCTGTACCGGCTGCGGCGCGCCCGTCGACGGTCCCGAACCTTCCTATAAAGAGGACCAAACCCGCCCCCTCCAAATCGCGCCCGCGGCTTACGACAATGGCGCTCAGGCGGATAGGGCGAGTCGCCAAGTGCCCGGACGCTTTAATTGGGGCGCCTTTTCCCTGACATTGATTTGGGGCATCGGCAATCGCTGTTACATAACTCTATTGTGCCTCGTGCCCATCGTCGGCTTTGTCATGCCCTTTGTCGCGGGCTTTAAGGGCAACGCCTGGGCCTACGAAAACAACCGCTACCGCGACATGGAGGAATTTTCCCAAGTGCAGGACACGTGGAATCGGGCGGGCTTCGTCTGTTTTATCGCGCAATTACTCATCGGCGGATTCTGGCTTTTCTTCGTGCTTCTGTCCGGCTTAACCCTTTTTACAGCTCCTGTTTTAGGTGATATATGATGAAATGTTTATCTTGCGGCGCAGACAATGCCGCCGACGCAAAATTTTGTAAATCCTGCGGACAACCACTGGAAAATAATGCCCCCCGGGACACGGCGATCCTGGAACCGGTGGCGCCTACGATGCGGATTCCGCCTATGCCTACGACGAGGTCGAGGAGAAAAAGCCCGGGAAAAAGAAGGGCGTGATCATCGCCGCCTCCGTTTTTGCGGTGATCGTTCTTCTCGTGCTCTCGTTTTTTATCTACCGCACGAGCCGGCGGATCAGCTTGGAAAAATCCGCTGCCGCTGCCATCGAGGATAAAAATTACGACAAGGCCCGTGAACAGTACGACAAGCTCTACGACATGACAGGTCGCGACGTATACAAGGAGCGGGCAAAGGACGCCAAGACCATGGCCAAGGATCAGGCGCTCTTGGATGAAGCGAAGGATGCCTTTGAAAGCGACTCCTTTAAAGAGGCTTTGCGGATTTACACCGCCATCGAAGAGCACGACAACGATCTGTCCGATAAGGCCAAAGAGGGCGCGAAGGACGTGGTGAGTTCCGCCGCCGATGAGATTTGGGCCCGAATGGACGCAGACGATTTCGACGACGCCATGGACATGGTCAACGAGCTCATCGCCGTGGCCCCGAACAACGACCGGCTGGCCGATCTGAAGAAGAAAGTGAAGCAGGGGGCGCAAAATCTAAGCGAAGAAAAGATTCGCGCCGCCACCGCGGAATCGGAAGCCGCCAAGGCCGCCGAATCGGCGAAAAAAAACGCCAAGCGGGCCTCGGAGGCGAGCCGCATTCTCTATACCTATCAATACGTCACCGCGGCGGAAGCCAATGTGCGCACGGGCCCGGGAAAGAATTACCCGGTGGCCTACACCTTGAGTCGCGGCGCCGAAGTCTACGTCATCGACACCCAATCGGATTCCGTGAGGACCTGGTGCAATATCGGCGACGGCTGGATTTCCTACCGCACTTTAAACGGCGAGTTTTGAATTCAAGCCATACAAAAAACCCTGTCGACGGACAGGGTTTTCTTTTGCGCTTATTTCAAGCTGCGGCCAAAGGCATCGGCCTTTAAGGCGGCGGCTTTTATTTTTTCCGGAGAAATGTTTTTGCTCGAGCGCTTGTACTCCGTGGTTTCCGGAACGAAGGTCATCATTTCGTCCAGATCCTCTGCCGTGAGGCCTACGTCTTCCAGGGTAATGGGCAGGCCCAGGGATTGGTTGAAGTGGGCGATTTTTTCCAGCTCCGCCTCGTTGTCGTCGTAGGCGTGAAGGACCATGACGCCGAAGGAGACCACTTCGCCGTGAAGGTACTCCCCTTCTCTCGGGATCAGGCAGGCGGCGTCGAAGAAGATGTGGGCGATGTAGGAATTGTAGTAGAAATCCGGCTGATTGGTGAGATTGCTCACGTAGCCCGTGGAGACCAAGACGTCCAGGGCGATTTCTTCCACGGCCCGGGAGACGCGGTTGTGCTTCACATCGTCCAGGCCTTCTTTGCCCCACTTCAGGAAAGGCTGTTCGCAGGTTTTGGCGATGCCCACGCCCAGACGGGCCATGTGGCTCAAGTCGTCGCCTTTGGATGCGGAAAGGACTTCCGCCTGTTTGCTGATGCCGTCGCCGATGCCGGCCCAGAAGTAAATTTCCGGGGCTTCGGCGATGATTTTCAGGTCGATGAAGATATCCGAGGGAGACTTGGGAAATTCGTAGCTTTCCACCCGGCCCGACTCGTCGTAGACCACGGCGATGGCGGTCATGGCCGCGCAATTGGAGCAGATGGTGGGAAAGGAAAAGGCGGGCTTGTCGGCGCGCAGGGAGAGGACCTTCGTCGTGTCCAGGGCCTTGCCTCCGCCGATGCCGAAGAGCACGTCGGCTTCTTTCACGGCGGGCTCATTTTTCAGCCGCTCGATGTTGGCATTGGTGCACTCCACGCCGTAGACGAAGGTGCCGGTAATTTCCACATCGCATCCTTTCAGGGCGTCTTTTATTTTTCCCGAAGCGGCCTTTAAGGCGCGTTCGCCGCCGATGAGGGCGACTTTTTTAAAGCCCCTCGACGCCAACACCTCGGGCAATTCGTCGTAACCGTCTTTCGACAGATGGTAATTCGGCATATACATGGTATTGCTCCCCTTTCTTTCAATACGGTTGTTGCAAAACACTATACACCTGAAACCCCGGCGTCTTCAAGGGAGATGGGCGAAGAATACATTATTCCTCTGCCGTTTTTTCGCGGCCCGCTTCGGTTTTGCTTTCGCTTTTTGCCTTGTCCTTATCCTCAGCGTCGGCTTTCGGCTTTGCCTTCACCGGCTTTACCGAGGGCATGATGCCCTTGGCCACCACTTGGGGAAAGAGGTAGAGGCCCAGATTTTTCGGGTGGGTGTGGTCGGAAATAAAGAGCTCGTCTTCTTCCTTGGCGATTTTGTACCAGTCGATGAGGTGCACCCGCTTCGACGCCTTGGCGGCGTTGGCGAGCTTTTCGTTGACGGCGCCCTCCCATGGATCGGGCATGACCGTGTTGATGAGGTAAACGGGATGCTCTCCCGTGGCGGCGATGAGGTCGTCAAGCACCTTGGTATTGAAGTCGTAATTGGTGCCCAGCTGAATCACGATGGGGGCGTCGTCTGCGAGGGCGCTTAAATCGTGGCTTTCCAAAATCTCTTTGCCCTTTGCCATTTGGCGATTCTTTTTGCCGTCGATGGTAAATTTCGGCAGGAGCATTTTGATGTATTCCGCTTCCATTTCCGTGAGGCTGTCGCCGATCATCAGGCCGTCGCGCTCGGCCAGGGCGTTCACGTCCTTTTCACCGAGGGCCACCGCCGGCCAGCGCCGGTTGATTTCTTTGATTTCGTCGGAGAGGTTTTCATCGTCCAAAGGTTCGGGTTCCTTGGCCTTGGCCGCTTCTTTTTCCCGGGCCTCGATTTTTTTCGCCTCGGCCTTTTCTTTGGCGGCCATGCGCTTCGGGCTGAAGGCGAAGGTGCCGATGAGGGTGATGAGGGCGAGGACCGCGGCAGAGACGGTTAAGACGCGCTTTTTCGCCGGGCGCTTAAAGAGGCGATAGGTCACTTCGCCCAGGATGAAGAGGACGGGCATTTGAATGAGCACCACGGCGAAGTAGGAAAGTTCGCTGTGGGAGAAGGCCTGTTGAAAGACGAGCATCACCGGGTACTGCCACAGGTAGAGCTCGTAGCTGCGGGTGCCGAAGTAGCGGAGCACGGGGCCACTCAAAGCCTTGGCCGTGGCGTTGTCGTCTTTTGCCGTATAGAGCAAGAGGGCCGCCCCCATGAGGCTGAAGAGGGCCATGCCGCCGTAGTAGAGGAAACGTCCTTCGGCGAAGAAGACGAAGGACAAAAGCATGAGGCCGAGAAGAACGGCCGCAGGCATCCCTTTCGCCTTTTGGCTGCCCTTGAAGCTGCCCTTCTCGCCCATGAGCCCGGCCAGTGCGCCGATAGCGAAGGCGAAGTAGCGGGTGTCCGTGCCGTAGTAAATGCGGGTCGCATCTTGCGTAAAGGGCGTCATGACGGGCATGAGCAGAAGGGAAATTCCCCCGGTGACGGCCAAAGAGAGGGCGAGCTTGCCCCGATTTTTGCCGCAGAATTGCCTTAAAACGGCCCAAATCAAATAAAATTGCAACTGCGCCGACAAGGCCCAGAAGTGGGTGAAGGGCAAAAATTTCCCGTGAAGATCGAAGTAGGAGAAGCCCCGGAGGATTTGCTGCCAGTTGTTTACGCCGAAGACGGCGCTGATTCCCGAGGCGGCGACGTCGCGAAATTCCCCCTGAAAGGCCAAGGCGGCGATGAATACCACCATGGCCACGACAAAGACCAAGGGCGGCGTCAGTTTTTTGTACTGTTTGGCGAGCTTTTTAAAGGGCGCGTGGTTTTTTTCCGACAGATGTTGGCTCATGAGCAGGTAGCCCGAGAGCAAAAAAAACATGACCACGCCTAAGTAGCCGCCGACGATTTTGTGGGGATACAAGTGGTAGAGTATCACGCCCCACAGGGCCAGAGCGCGGAGTCCCGTAAAAGATTTTATTTCTTTTTCTTTGTGCACTGAAAGCCTCCTTTTATACGCGAAAAAAATGGACCTGAGTCCATTCTTTCCTCGAATATGAATAAAAGCGAATCCCTGAGATATAAACTTGCGATTATTTGCCGGCGGCTTCCTGATCCCGTCGCTTGATGTTTTTGAAGCCCAAGATCCACAGGGGCAGAATAATCAATGCCCAGTTGAAAATACCCAGGTATTTGTAGGCATTTTGTACGATCCACATTAAGCCCAGGGTGGAAACCAAGTAGCAAACGATCAAGGAAACGACGGCGATAATGGCCTTTTTCTTGACCAAATTGGTTTCGTTTTTCATGACGTGGGGTTCCATACGGGTCACGATGCCGAAGATAAAGCCGACGGCGGTGGTGATCAGTGCCAAGAAGAGCAGGATCGGATAAAGGACGGAGAGGATCGAAATGTCCAATTTGTTGACGACGGCGATGGTGGGCAGCGCCCGAGACGCTTCGTCTAAATAAATGTCGGGCATTTGAGAGAAGATCAAAAGGGTGATGCCGACGAGCATGAGAATGTTCATAATGCAGCCGATGATCATGGCGCCTTTTGCTTCTTCTTTGTATTGACCGCCTTTAAAGGATGCCGTAATGCCGCCGATGGCGCTGATTTGGAAGCCCGCATAGGTCAAGGCCCACAAGAGGGAGTTGCCGATGTTTCCGGGGACGGTTTGATCCGATGCGGAAATGCCCCATTTGGTGGCATTGGGATTGACGTAGCCTTCGGAGAAGAGCCGCGCAATGTCCGGACCGAATTTAATGAGGCCGGAGACGATAACAATAGAGATAATAGCTAAAATCATAATGGTCATAATGGTGGCGTTTTTCCGGACGAGTTCTTCGCCGAAAATAACCAACAGGGTAACGACCACGACCATAAAGACGGAGCCGACGAGGACGGGCAGGCCCAGGTATTGATTAACCAAGAGGCCGCCGGATGCGATGGTGGCTGCCGATGCGGCGATGGTGGTAATGATGACGCTGACGTCCATGGCCGGGGTGAAGATCTTGGCGTACTTGCCGTAAGCTTCCTTGGACCAGGCGTCGTAGCCCCACTTATCCGTTTGCCGCGCCGTTTCCAGGCCGACGTAGTAGGTGACGGCGATCAAAATAAAAGTCAGAATCGGCATTAAGGTGCCGAACCATCCGTGGTTTGCGAAGAATTGAAGCTCTTGCGTCCCCGATGCGAAACCCGCACCGCAGTGGGTAGAGAACCAAACCGTCGCGACACCGAAACTAATGGATGTAAGATAATTGCGTTTATCGTTGGTCACGATATTCCTCCATTCTAAGGGATTGCTTCTATTTACAAAAATACTATCACAACGACCCGCCCTTGAAAAGAATCTTTTCACCGATTCGACACGCATTCTTAGGCTTTTTCCCCCTTTTTCGCCTCGTTTTGATATAATAATACCAATTCAATCATTTATTAAGGAGGTTTATTATGTCTGAAAAAAAGGCCTTTACTCTGGGCCTCATCCCCAAGCTTATCATTGCCATTGTTTTGGGTATTTTGGTAGGCTCCTACCTGCCGGAAGTGGTGACGAAGATCGCCGTCACTTTCTCGGCGAACTTCGGTAAGTTTTTGAACTTTGTCATTCCCCTGATGATTATCGCCTTTGTTGCCAAGGGCATCGCCGACTTGTCGGAAGGGGCGGGAAAATTGCTCCTCGCCACGGTGGGCATGGCCTATTGCTCCACTTTAATCGCCGGGAGTTTGTCCTATACCATGGCCCACGGCATCTTCCCCTCGTTCATTTCCCAGGAAATGGTCGAGCAGATTAAATCGGCCTCCGAAAAGAACTTAAGCGCCCTCTTCGAAATTCCCCTGGAACCGGCCATCGACGTCACCGGCGCCTTGATCCTCGCCTTTATGGTGGGCCTTTGCGTGTCGATTCTTCGCCAAAGAAACAGCGGCGACACCTTCTACAAGCTCATTAACGAATTTAACGAAATGATTAATTTGGTCCTGTCCAAGGCAATTATTCCTTTGCTTCCCTTCTTCATTTTCGGTAACTTCGCCAACATGGCTTACTCCGGAAGCGTCTTTGCCATTCTTTCCGTCTTTATTCGGATCTTCGGCTGCATTTTGGTTCTGCACCTGCTCTACGTCTTCGCCATGTTCCTCGTGGCTTGTACGACGACGAAGCGCAATCCCTTCAAGACCTTTACGAAGATGTTCCCGGCCTACTTTACCGCCGTGGGCACCCAATCCTCTGCCGCCACCATTCCCGTCAATGTGGAATGCAACAAGCAAATGGGCGTCAGCCGCCAAATTCGGGAATTCTGTATTCCCCTTTGTGCCACGGTCCACTTGCCCGGCTCCATGATTACCTTGACGGCCTGCGTCTACACCTTGCTCTATATGTACAACATGCCCCACAGCTTCGGCTTGATTATTCAATTTATCGCCGTCTTAGGCGTGGCCATGGTCGCCGCACCCGGGGCACCCGGCGGTGCCGTCATGAGCGCACTGCCATTCCTTCCCATCGTCGGCGTGGCGACGAACTCGCCCATGGCATCCATTTTGATTTCTCTCTATTTAACTCAAGACTCCTTCGGTACCGCCGCCAACGTGGCCGGCGACAACGCCATTTCCATGCTCGTGGAAAAAGTGTACTACAAACACATTTTGAAACAGCCGAAACCGGTGGAAGAAGAAAGTCTTTCCTAACGCGAAAAACCGGCCTTGCAGCCGGTTTTTTTGTGCGAAAATTTATTCATTTGCGAAAACTTATTCGTTCATGAGGGAGAGTTCGTCGGGATCGCCGCCGAAGGTGACGACGCAGACTTCCGGGCCCGTGTGGGCGCCGATGACGCAGCCCACGCGCTGGGACGTGTCGATGTTTTTCTCTTCCATGCCCATGTCTTTAATTAAAAAGTCTTTGACCAGCGCCACCCGCTCGGGCCAATCGCCGGAATAAACGTAGACCCGTTGATTCGGATTGAATTTGCCGTCTTTCGAGTGTTCGAGGATGTATTTTTTCAGCTTTTTCAAAAAGGCTTTCTGGCCGCGGTAGACGTCCAGAAGCTCCAAGGTGCCCTCCTCTTTCTCCAGTTCCAGCATGGGGCAAAGCTGCAGAACGCCGCCGGCGATTTTCGCCTTTTTTGACACGCGCCCGCCGCGGTGCAAATACTCCAGGGTGCCCACGGTAAAGCATTCGTGGGAGGTGGTTTTGATTTTGTTCAGGTAATCTGCAATGGCCTGAAGGCTCTCTCCCCGATCCCGCAGGATGGCGGCCTTTAGGGCGAGAAGGCCTTCGCCGAAGGTGGCGGCTTTCGAATCCACCACTTCGATTTTTCCCGGATACTCTTTTTCCAAGGCGTTCTTTACCATGACCGCCCCTTCGTAGGAGCCGGAGAGGCCGGAGGAGAGGCTGATGTAGAGCACGTCGTCTCCCGCTTCCAGGGCTTTACGAAAGGCCTCTTCCATGACTTGCGGCATGACGCGAGAGGTGCTGTAAACCGTGCCCGCCCGCATATTGTCGTAGAAATTGGAAATGTCCATGGCCCGGCCCGTTTCAAATTCGTTTTCTCCGTCGGAGACGGCGATGGGCAACTGCACGATGCCGTAGCGTTCCGAGGTGGTGAAATTTATATCCGCGCCGTCGTCGGTAAAAAGTTTAATCATTGTTCGCTCCTTATGGCGTTTTCTTCGCTGATGCCGCCGTCGGGCATCTCTGTTCGTTTTTATATTACGTGTTACGACATTTAAAGTCAACGGAAGGCGAAAAAACCCGCCCTCGCCGCCGATTTTTTACTTTTCGGCGCCGGCGAGTTGTTTTTTTACCAACAGAACGATAAGAGTTACCACGCCGAGGAGCACGATGCTCCCCCCGGGCTTGAGCCCCAGATAGTAGGAGAGGATGAGGCCGCCTTCGGTAAACAGAATGCCGAAGAGCACGGAGGCGACGTGGGTTTTTTTGTAGCTGAGTTCCAGCTGCAGGGCACAGGAGACGGGAAGCACGAGAAGGGATGAGATGATCAAAACCCCGACGGTGCGGGCGGAAATGGCCACGGTGAGGCCCGTTAAGAGGACGAAGAGGCCGCTCAGGCGATCGCCGCGAATCCCGGCCAGGCGGGCGGAAATGCTGTCGAAGGACAGGTAGAGGAGCTTTCTGTAATTCAACAGAAGAAAGAGCACCACGGCGGCGGAGACGGCGAGGATCATGTAGAATTCGAAATCCGTAATGGCCACGATGGTGCCGAAGAGGAAGGATTCGAAATTGGCCCCGCCCTCCACGAAGCCCGAGAGGATGGAGGCCAGGCCCACGCCGGTGGACATAATGACCGCCGTGGAGATTTCGCCGTAGGAGGGGAAGCGGCGGCGAATCCATTCCATGGACAGGGCGGCCACGGCACAGGTGATGATGGCGCCTAAGATGGGATTGATCCCCACCAAAAGCCCGAACATGACCCCGGCCAGGGACACGTGGGATAGGGCGTCGCCGATCATGGCCAGCCGCCGATTCACGATGACCACACCCATGGCGGGAATGACGATCGAAAGGACCAGGCCCACGATCATGGCCCGAATCATGTATTCGTATTGAAACAGTTCCATCAGCCTCGCCTCTTTTCAAGGACGCCGTCTTCCAGGACGTAGACGCCGTCGATCATGTCTTCCACCAGGTGCAGCTCGTGGGTGATCATTAAAATGGTGATCCCGTGCACGTCGTGGAGGTGGCGCAAAATGTGAAAGAGCTCTTCCCGGGCCTTAAAGTCGATGCCCGTCGTGGGCTCGTCCAAAATAAGCACGTCGGTCATGGAGATCAGGGCCTTGGCGATTAACACCCGCTGCCTTTGCCCGCCGGAGAGGGCGCCGTAGAGGCGATCATGAAAGCCCTCCAGATCCACGAGGGACAGGGCGTCGTCGATGCGACGTTCGCGCTCATCGGCCGTTAATTTTTCCCCGTAAAGGCCCAGATCCACCAGCTCGTTTACCGTAATAGGAAAGTCGTAGGATGCGACCATCAGCTGGGGCACGTAGCTGATGCGGGAAAAGTCCGTGTCTTTTCCCAGGGGCTTGCCGTCGTATTCGATGGTGCCCGACGTGGGTTTCTCGATGCCCAAAAGGAGTTTGATTAAGGTGGATTTTCCCGAGCCGTTGGCCCCTATAAATGCGAGAAAATCTCCCTGTTTAACAGAGAGATTCACTCCTTTTAACACATCGTTTTTCCCGTAGGAAAAGCGCAGGTCACTGACCCGATAGATTTCTTTCATTGCAATGCAGACTCCAGTGTTTTCAGATTGCTTTCCATGCGTTCGAAATAGTTTTTATCGCTTTCGTATTCCATGGGATCCAGTTCTTTTACTTGTGCCCCGGCTTCCGATGCGATGGTTTGAGCTATTTTATCATCTTCGTGGGGTTCCGTAAAGACGGTTTTAATGCCCTTGGCCTTCATTTCGTCCACGATGGTCTTCATGGCTTTGGGATCCGGTTCCGATTCGGAGTTAATGCCTTCGATGGGGATTTGATTTAAGCCGAATTCCTTGGCCAAGTAGCCGTAGGCTTCGTGGCTGACGACGATGTCTTTGTATTTGGCATTGGAGAGCACCTTTTCGAAGGAGTCGTCGAGAGCGTCGAATTTTTCGCTGAGTTTTTCGAAATTGGCCTTATAGAAAGCGGCGTTGTCGGGGTCTTTGGCCGACAGGGCTTCGCAGATGTTTTCCGCCATTTCTTCGGCATTTTCCGGAGACATCCATACGTGGGGATCCATGCCTTCGTGGTCGTGATCGTGTTCGGCGGCGTCGTGATCGTGATCGTGTTCGGCTGCGTCGTGATCGTGGTCGTGGTCGGCTGCGTCGTGATCGTGATCGTGGTCGGCGGCGTCGTGATCGTGATCGTGGTCGGCGGCGTCGTGATCGTGGTCGTGATCGGCGTCTTCATCGTGGTGGTGATGGTGGCCGCCCTTTAAGAGCTCGATGCCCTCGGAGGCTTCCACAAAGGTGGCGTCCCCTTCTGCGGTTTCCTTCAGGCGATCCGTAAAGGATTCCAGACCGGCGCCGTTGTAGATGAAAAGATCCGCTTCATTCACCGAGTTCATGTCCTTGGGCGAGGGCTCGAAGCCGTGAACCCCTTGGCCCTTGGGAATTAAACAGGTGACCGTGGCCTTGTCCCCGGCGATTTCCTCGGTGAGATCGCGAAGGATATAGGTGGTGGTCACCACATTCAGGCCCTCCGCCTTGGGCTTTTGGCTCTCGGTGGCGACGACTTTTTTATTGTCATTGTTGTTGTCGTTATTATTATTGTTGTTTGCCGCATTCGATCCGCAGGCCGTAAGCATGACTGCGGCGCAGGCTACGGCGACGATTTGTTTTACTTTCATATTGCCTCCTAAATAAAAATCATTGTTATTTAACGGAGCTTAGTATACCACGTTTCCCCCTTGTCGGGAAGTCTTCTCATAAAAATTTTTCTATCGCTTTTCTTTTTTCTTTTCATGGCTTATGATGGATCCGGGAGGATGGTCATGGAAGAATTATTGAGAGAAAAAGGTTTAAAGGCCACGAAAGGCCGCCTGGAAGTGCTGAAGATTTTAGAAAAAGCCCCCGGGCCCATGTGCGCCATGGACGTGTTTAAGGAGACGCCGAAAGAAGTGTGCGCGTCCCTGTCTACGGTGTATCGGATCTTAAATCAGCTCACGGAGACGGGGATTTTGCAGGCCTCTCTGGAGCAGGACGAGAGCACCTATTACGAAATGAAGGGCGGCGGGCACCACCACTACATCGTCTGCGCCCGCTGCGGCAAGCTCGCCCCCATCGACGACTGCCCCCTGGACGCCTTGGACGAACACATTATGCGGGCCACGGGCTACGCCATTACGGGCCACCGCTTTCAGCTGGAGGGAATTTGCCCGGACTGTTTAAAAAAATAAGGAACCGACGGATAGATGCCATCGGTTCCTTTTTGATTGCTCAACTATTCAAATCCATTACGCCTTTTTTCCCCGCCGGATCCACAGGGCGAGAGCAACGCTTGCGGCGGTGATGGCCATGTTTAAAAGCACGACTTTTCTCGGCGCATCGACGCCCCCTGTGGCCGTCACGGCTCCCGCCGCGGCGAGGACCACGTAATTGGCCAGGGAGGAGGCCATCATGACCACGGAGGTGATTTTTCCCTTGTGCTCTTCGTAAAGGCCGTTGGCCTCGGCCACCACCAGCTGCAGGACGCCGCCGGCGCCGCCGTAGCCGATGAAAAAGCCGCCGATTAAGGGCGAGACGGGGCTTTTAACCACATAGGTAAAGGCGAGAGCACAGAGGCAAATGGCCGGGTAGAGGACGAGGACATCTTCCGTTTCGATTTTTTTGAGCACCACAAAGGCCGTGGCCAAAATGGCGACGATGGTGCCCGCCGCGTAGACGGACTGAATCATGGAAGGATCCGCCATGCCGTAGAGGCTTCCCAGCTCTTGATTGCAATTGAGCCACAAGGTGAAGGTGGCGGTGGCGGTAAAGCCCATAAGCACCACGGGGACGATGCCTCGGCGAATGCCCGCCGATCCCTTGGCCTTTTCCTGCGCCTTTTCCATGGCCGGGAAGGGGGCCGTTAAAATCAAAAGGCCGTCGGCGGCGATAAGGGCTCCTAAAAAGGCGAAGACTGCCGTGTAGGAGAAGGAGCGTGCCGCGGCGAAGCCGATGGCGAAGGGCAACACGAATTGGCCCAAGGACATGGCGAATTTCGTAAACATATTGGCCTTCGGGCCCTTTTCCTTAAAGAGCTCGAGGATCGTCGGCGTGACGCAGGTGTCTAAAAAGGAATTGGCCATGCCGCCGATGACTGCCGCAGCGTAGGCGGCGGAAGCGGAGGCGCAAAAGGCGATGCCGAAAAAGTACAGGGCGTACAAAACGACGCCCAAAAGGCCCGATACCTTTCGCCCCCATTTATCGGAGACGTAGCCGGAGACGGGAAGGGCCACCAAGCGACCCAATCCCAGGGCGGCGATGACCTGGATGACGGCGGAAATATCCGCCGCGCCCCAGGCGCTTTGCAGAGCGGATTTGTACTGGGACAAGATGGATACGCCGATGCCGTGGATAAAATAAGTAAAGTACAGTGGCAGGGCGGTGCGGAAGACGCTTCGATTGGATTGCATGGATCACCTCACAGGATTTTTCAAAAAAAAAGTGACCCGCGGGCCACTTTTTTCGGCTTTTGAAGCCTCTCGATGGTATGCCATTCCGATTTTTGGTAAGCAACAGTAAGTAAGAAACAACTCTAAGTAATAAAACTTATAGCTAGGAGTAAGTCGGCACGTTCGTCCATCGATAGGTTCATTATCACATGAATTGCCCATGCCGTCAAGGGTTCTTTATCTATTGCCTGCAAATTTTTACAGATCCATAAACCGGCGAATGGTGTCGTAGATTTCGTGGGTCATTTCTTCAAATTCCACCGGCGTCTGCTTTTCGTTCACGGAAAAGAGATCGTCGTCCAGGTAGTTAAAGGTCACCGAGAGCATGCCCTCTTCGATTTCCACGTAAAAGCCCAGTTGTTTGTTTTCGATGACGGCTTCAAAGCCGTAGCTGTCGCCGTCTAAAATCCGAATGCACTCGTCGTAAATGGCCACGAGCTCCTCGAATTTAAAGAAGCTGTCTTCCGCCTCAAAGGGCGATTCTCCGTCGGTTGCACGGATCTTGCAGATTAAATAATCGGCGTCGAATCCCGTGCCCACGCCCCATCCCGGCGGGTACTCGAACTCCAAGACGTCGACGGAAATTTCTTTGTTTCCTTCTTTTAAGTGAAGCATGGGCTATTTCTCCTTCGATAAACGAAAACCCTGTTCCTCGGCGATTTGTGCGAGGGCCGCCCGATTTTTCGTGGCGCCCTTTAAGCGGGCGACCACTTGGTTGGAAAAAGAATCCACCCGGCGGTTGGCATCCCTGAGGTCGTAGTAGGTCTGCATTTCTTTGTCGTAATCCTTAATGGCTTCCAGGTAATTGTCAAATACCACGTAGCTGTCCGTGAAGCACTTCAGATCCATGGACATGCGGGGCTTGAGCTGCGGCGATTGATTGGGATGGCCGAAGCCCAGGCCGAAGACCGGGAAGGTAAGCTTTGGCAGATTCAAGAGCTCGATGACGGCGCGGGCGTCGTTTAAAAGACTCCCCAAATACACGGCGCCCAGCCCCGCCGCCTCGAGGGCATTGGTGACGTTTTGCGCCGCCAAGACCGCGTCGGTAAAGCCCTGGAAGAAGCGGTCGCTGTCCGCCTCGGCTTCAAGTTCCACCCCTTGTTCCCGGGCGATGCGGCTGTTTCTGTACACGTCCGCGACAAAAACCCACAGCTCCGGCGCCCGGGCGATGTAATCCTGTCCGCCGATGTCGGCCAAGGCCTTTTTCTTCTCTTCATCCACGATGCGAATGATGGAATAAGATTGCATCCCCGTGGAGGTTGCCGTGCGATTGGCCACGTCTTTCAATGCTTCCACCAACGCGGGATCCACGGGCTCGTCGGTAAACTCCCGAATGGTCACGTGGCTTAATTGTCTCTCAAAAAGGCTTTTATCTGCCATTACTTCCTCCTCTGTTTTTCTCTCAGACGGCGAATCCACAAATTGCCGATTTCCGCCGTAGACTCCATGGTCTTGAGCTGCATGCGCAAGAGCCCCTTTAGGGATTCCGCCAAATAGGCGTCTTCTTCATCCCCCGCGGTTTTAAAGAGCCCGCCTTCGTCTTTTCCGTAGAGCTGAATGATCATCTCCCCGGGGCCCGTCCCGTCGCCGTGTTCCACTTCCACGGCCAGGGGCTTTTTGTCCATGGGCATCAGCGCCCCGGAGTGGCGCATGGCGGGGAGATTCATGTCCCCGGCTTCGGCGAAATGGCCCTCGGCCTCCGTTAAATACACCCCGGCGTCGGTGATGCCGTCGACGAAGTAAAACCGCCGCTCATCGCCGATGAGCCACAGGCCGTCTCCCGCTTTTAAGCGCGCCGAATAAGCCGCCTCCACGGGCAGAAAGCCCTCGGCGTCGGGCAATTGATCCGTGTATAAATAATAGGCCCGATTTCTCTCGCCCATGTTCTCCCCCATCTGTAAATAGAAAAGGTACCGACATCTGCCGGTACCTTACATGAAACGCTTATTTCGCGTTTTCGTTCACCCATTCCACGGATTCTTTAACGGCTTCATCCGTCGGGATTTCAACGCCGGTTTCCGGATCCTTGCCGGCTACCTTGCTGTAAATGTCCGATGCCGGAGCGTGTTTGTCGTTTTGGTTTTCTTGTTCTCTTCTTGCTTTTGCGCTTTCTTCTTTTTTAGGCACAACATCCTCCTATTTGTGATACACATGGCCGGCGTGAATGCGCGCGGCCCGGTAAATTTGTTCCATTAATACGACGCGCATCAGGGTGTGGGGCAAGGTCATCTTTGAAAAAGACAAAAGCCAATCTGCCCGCGCCTTGACGGCGGGGGAAAGTCCCATGCTGCTTCCGATGACGAAGACCACATCTCCCGAGGTCGTCTCAAGAAAATCGTATAATTTTTCGGAAAAAGCCGGTGAATCCACCTGCTTTCCCTCCACGGCCAATACGATCACCGTATCCCGCGGATTGATTTTTGCCAAAAGGCCCTCGCCCTCTCGCGCAAGAACCCCTTCAGCCTCTTTCTCGGACAAACTTTCCGGCGCCCGTTCGTCCTTGAGCTCCACCACTTCGGTGGGGACGTAGGGCCGAAGCCGCTTTACATACTCCGAAACCAAGGCGCTCAGCGCGGGATCCTTTAACTTTCCGAGGGCCAGAACCCGTATGCGCATGCTTAGATCAGCGCTTTTACTGCTTCAAGGGCTTTGTCGTAGTCCGGGTGATTGGTCACTTCTTGGACGTATTCCACGTATTTTACCTTGTCATCTTCGCCGACGACGACGATGCCGCGGGTCAAGAGACGCAGGCCTTCGATCAAGAAACCGAATTTGTTACCGAAATCGCAGATTTGATAGTCGCTGACGAGTTTGGCGCGGTCGATGCCTTCGGCGGCGCCGAAGCGTTCTTGTGCGAAGGGAAGGTCGTTGGAAATGGTGATGACGTGGACGTTGTCACCTAAATCCGTGGCCATTTGATTGAAGTTTCCTGTTTGAATGGCGCAAACGCCGGTGTCGATGGAAGGAACGACGGAGTAAATGCGTACGGTGCCGTTTAATTCCTTGGATTCAAAGGGACTTAAATCGTTGTTTACCGCTACAAAATCCGGTGCCTTGTCGCCGACTTTAATTTCTTCGCCTAAAATGTTGATGGCGTTTCCGCCAAATGTAATATTTTCTCTGGACATAATGTACCTCCTAGGTTCGTTCACAAAATCATATATTACATGTATATCCTAAATCTCGGGAAACTAACAGAAAATCCGGGAGAGATTTTATTTTTTCATTCTTCTGCGCCAAAATCCGGCCGATGCGGTATGATAATAGGAAGATAAAGGAGGCATTATGACCTTAGAAGCTACCGCCCTCGTCCTCGACGGGCACAACCCCACCGCCTTAGCCATATTGAGAAATTTAGGCCGCCGCGGCATTTCAGTCGCCACCCTGGATGCGACCCCCTCGCCCTACGGCATCAGTCGCTACGCAAAAGACAGCGTCCTTCTGCCCGATGCGGGCGAGGCCGCTCTTTTAGAGAGCCTTCTCGCCCTCTCGGAGAACAAGCCCGTGCTTTTTCCCACGACGCCGGCCTATGCGGATTTTGTGGCCGAGCACTTTTCCGTGCTGAAAGCCCACTTCCGCTTCCCGGCGCCTTCCGCCGAAGCTCTCGCCTCCGGGGCCATGACGGATCTCTTTCGGGATCTGATGCCGCCTCAAAGAGATCTTACAGGCAGCAAAGATGACCTCACCCTGGAAATCGCCACGACCTTGGGCTTTCCCTGTTTGATCAAATCCCGGGACGGAAAAAAGGAGGCGCCGATTCAATACATCCCGAGCGCCGCCGCCTTCTCCCGAGCTCTCGAAAAAATCGAGGCGGAGGATTTCTACGCCGAGCGCTACGTGCCCGGCGAGGCCTCGGACAATTACGCCGCCTCCCTCTACTACGCAGGCGCCGGCGAACTTTCCGGCTTCGTCACCACGCAGGTGCTGCGCCAATACCCGGAATTTGTCGGCGAGGCCACCTATGTGAAGCAGAAATGGATCCCCGAGCTCATCGGCCTCGTCCATCCCCGCCTAAAGGCCGCGGGCTTTCGCGGCATCTTCCACGCCACCTTCAAGCGCGACGAATTTAGCCGAAAGGTCTACATCACCGGCGCGGAGGCCTGCTTCTCTCCCGAGACGGAGCTCTTCACCCACCTGGGCTTCGAAACCCCCTACCTCTATTATTTAGACAGCACAGGCGACGCGGTGCCGAAGATTTTCTTTCAATCGGACACGAATTGCCACTTTAGAGACGGCTGGCGGGACATGGCCGGCGTGGCGGGTTACCTGAAGACCGGCCACATGGGCCTGATGAAAATGATCGCCGACTATAAATTCAGAAAAATCCCCGCCACATGGGCCTGGGACGACATGGGCCCGGGGCTGAACAAGCTCGGCGCCGAAGCCGCCTGCGGCGCGAAAAATCTCTACGACAAGCTTCCTTTTAATAAATAAACGACAAAAGCACCCACGCGGGTGCTTTTATTTGTTCTGTGCACAAAAAAACGGGATGCCCTACGCATCCCGTCTTTCATTTGGCGGAGCGGGTGGGATTCGAACCCACGTGCCCGTGAAGGCAAACTGATTTCGAGTCAGCCCCGTTATGACCACTTCGATACCGCTCCCCGCATATTGACTTAACGAAACCATTATACAGGATTTGCCCCTGTTTTAAAAGGTCGTTTTTCAATATGCTTTGTTTTACAGTTTTATGAACTCCAGGGGATTTTTCGCCACGCCGCCGACGCGCACTTCGAAGTGCAGGTGGGGGCCGGTGGAGCGGCCGGTGGAGCCGATTTTCCCGATGGACTGGCCTTTTTGCACCACGTCGCCCGCCTTGACATTAAACGCGCTTAAATGGGCGTAGCGGGTGGAGGTGCCGTTTTGATGGTCGATAATGATGAGATTGCCGTAGCTTCCCGCCATGCACGCCCGGGTCACGACGCCGCCGTCTGCGGCCACGACATTGGTGCCCGTGGCATTGGCCAGGTCGATGCCGTAGTGGAAGCGGCCCCAGCGGGGTCCGAAGGGCGAGGAGAGGCGGCCCACGGTGGGGGTCATAAAGCTGCCCGTGGCCAAGCCTTCTTTCGTCCCCACGGCGACGATTTCATCCACGGGTTCCTGAACCAGGCAGCTCGCTTCGGTGACGGAAGATGTGACCTTGCCGTTTTCAGATTCCACGCAGGTAGTGGTCTCCATGGTGCCGGCCTTGCCCGCCTTAACGACTTTACGCACGCTCTTCACTTGATTGGGATCTTCTTTTTCCACGGTCTTAAAGGCGACCGCCGATTGGGCCTTCTTTTCCTGCTCTAGGGTGACGGTAACCATGGGTGCGGGCTTTAAGACGTTGATTTTCGATCCCTTGTGTAGGGGATCTTCCCAATTGGCGTTTAATGCCTTGATTTCATCCACGGTCATATTGAATTTCTTGGCCACGGATTCCAAGGATTCCGTCTCCTCGGCCACATAGACCGCTTCTTCCCGGCCGCCGGTTAAGAGCATCTTGAAGGCTTCGTCCACGGTGAGGATCTTTTCCTCGGTCTTTGCGGCTTGGGCCTTGATTTCAGGCTCGATATCCATGCGGCGCACGGTGGCGCCTTCAGCCTTAAAGTGGTTTTGCAGTTTCGCCATAAGGGCGTCGTAATCGGCGGAGTTCTTTAAGTAGAAGACCGCATCGCCCACGGTGACGCTGACGGCCTCCGCGGCCTTTTGCGCTTCCGCGGCGACGGGGGCGGGGGCTGCCGGCGCCGCTGCTGCGAATACCGGGCTATGTACCATGCCTGCCGCCATGACTGCCGCCAGGGCGCCTAAATTGATTGTTCGTCTGATCTTGTTCATGAATGTCTCGCTTTCTCTATTGATTTGAAGCCTCGCAGCTTCATTCGTTACTTTTTTGTAACTCTTTTTGAGCACGAGCCTTATTATAACAGAGAATGCCCTCGCGTCTATTGCCTAAAGACTACAAAAAGATGACAGTTTCATGACAAGAAACACGAGCACACAAAAAAGCGAAGGATTTCGCCTTCGCTTTTCGCTCTTAAGTTCTTCTATTTTAAATGGCGCAGGGGCTGTAGCCGCAGTCTTGGCACTCGGCGCAGCCGCCGCTGTGGTTCATGGTGCCGCCGCACATGGGGCAGGTGTCCGGGTTTTCCGTCATCTGCTTGGCGATCTCCCGATTCAATTCGTCTTGGAGTTCTTTGATGCGGTCGGCGCCGTCTTTTTTGTCGTTCGTAATCAAAATGCCGCTTCTGGCGCAGCCGTCCCGATAAATGGTAATGCCCTTCAGGCCCCGCTCCCAGGCGTAGACGTAAAGGTCTTCCACTTCTTCCACGGTAAATTCATTGGGCACGTTCACCGTGGAGGAGATGGAGGCGTCGATAAATTGCTGCCAGGTGGCCTGCACATTGATCCGGTCCCGATAGTTTAAATTGGACGTGGTGATGACGTAATCGGGCAAATCTTCTTCCCTCGAAAGGCCCTGTGCTTCCATGAGCTTGCGAATGATCTCCGTGTACACCGTGTAGTAGGTGTCTTCCGTGTGGAGGGATTCGGATTTTCTCACGTAGCTGATTTGGAAGATGGGCTCCACGCCGTTGCTGCAGCCGATTAAGGTGGAGATGGAGCCCGTGGGGGCGATGGTGAGGAGCTGGGAATTTCTCAGACCGTACTCTTCGATTAAGGCCAAGACGTCGTCGTCGGCATTGGAGCGAATAAATTCACTGGCCAGCACCTTGTCTTTTCGGTAGCGGGGGAAGGGGCCGGCTTCTTTTGCCAAGAGGGCCGACTGACGCAGGGCTTCGTTCACGAGGACGCGGCCGATTTGGTTGATGAGGTTTAGGGATTCCGAGGAGCCGTATTTAATGCCCATTTTAATGAACATGTCGGCGACGCCCATAATGCCCAGGCCGATTTGGCGCAGATCCCGGGAAAGTTCCCGCTGCTCTTTTAAGGGGTGCAGGGCCATGTTTTCGTCCAGCACGTCGTTTAAATAGATGACGCCTTCCCGCACCAGTCGGCCGAAGGATTCGAATTCGAAGCGGGCGAATTTGCTGAAGGGGTATTTGACGAATTCCCCTAAATTGATGCTGGAGAGATTGCAGGAGCCGAAGGCGGGCAAGGGCTCTTCCGCGCAGGGATTCACGCCGGCGTATTCGAAGGTGTCGTCTTCGCTCATAATGTGCCAGGAATTGATCCGGTCTTTAAAGAGAATCCCCGGCTCGGCCATGTCCCAATTGTTGTAGGCCAAATTGCGCATCATGTCCCGGGCACTGACTTCCCGACGGATTTTTTCCCCGGTGGCTTCCACGTCGAAGGTCAGGGTAAAGGGCGCATCTTCTTTGTAGGCCTTGAAGAAATCGTCGCCGCAGTTCACGGAAATATTGGCGCTGGTCACCTTGTCCAGATCCTTCTTCACATTGATGAAGTCGATAATGTCCGGGTGAGAGGCGTCCATATTGAGCATGAGGGCGCCGCGGCGGCCCCGCATGCCGATAAGGCCCGTGGTGAGGGAGTAGAGATCCATAAAGCTCACGGCTCCCGTGGTGGAGGAGGCGGCGTTATTGACTCTGGCTCCTTTCGGGCGCAGTTTGTTTAAGGTGAGGCCCACGCCGCCGCCGTAGCTGTACGTGCGGGCCATCCACTTGGCCGTGTCGTAGATGGATTCGATATTGTCTTCCACCTGGGGCATGACGTAGCAATTGGAAAGGGTGATCTTTTTTCCGTAGGCGTCCAGGCCGCGGCCGGCCAAAATCCGTCCCGCCGGCATAAATTCCTTGTTGGCGATGGCCTTTTTAATGGCGGAATTGCCGCCTGATACCCGTTCCAAAAAACCTTCGAAGCTTTCCGAATCGAAGCGGTACTTCTTCTCGTAAATGTCCCGCTGCAGATCCGTCATGTCCCAGCCGTGTTCCCTGAGGCGCGTGCGCTCTTGGCGGTAGAGGATGTATTTCTTCGCCGCCACGGGATCCTTCGCCATAAGGGAAAGCTCCACGGCGTCTTGTATGGTCTCGATGTCCACGACCTCTTCGCCGGTGCATTTTTCCGTCACTTCCTTCGCCACGGCCCGGGCCGCGTCTTCGTCCACGCCCCCCTCCGTTTCCGCCATGGCTTTTTTTACGGCGACGACGATTTTCTCTGCGTCGAATTCCACCACATTCTTGTTTCGTTTCCTTACCTTCATCCTGTCCTCCTCTGATTTATCCACAAACTATCAACATATTGTGGTTAAGTTCTGTCTGTTTCTATCTTACCTCTAAATGTAGTATATGCTATTTATACTACGCTATGGCCGCGGGATTTTCAAGACGCTTTTCGAGCAAATAAAAAAGACGCCGAAGCGCCTTAATTTTCGTCGTAGCTTTTTAAATTGTAGACAGTCATAACCTCGATCAGAATGTCGCCGTAGCGGGGATTGGTGCTGTAACCCGCCGGGTGAAGGGCCATGGCGTAGGCCTCGGCGCTTTCCGCTTGCCGCACCGGCTCGTACCGGGCGGCCTTGGCGATGAGCTTGCCGTAGTCGTAAAAGCTCTCCCGGGCGGAGTCGTAGGTGCGAAAGCCGTCTTCCACGGCCATCTTCTGCTCCCCTTCCATTTCAATGGTGGGAAGCACCACGCCCTTTCCCTTGATGCCGAAGTAATTGTTGTATTCCTTGGACAGTTCGCTTTCGCCGAAATTCGACTCCACCGCCGCCTGGGCCAAAATCACCGAGGGATAGAGATCGTATTTCTTCCCCACTTCCTGAGCCAGGGGCGCGTAGGCCGAGAAAAAATCCTCCCGACTGTGGACGCTCTCCCGATTCGGCTCGTAGCGGGGCCGCATAAAGAAAAGCGCCAAGAGGAAGACCGCGAGAAAGAGTTTCCGTTTTCTCTTCTTCACGATTTATTCCACCTCGATGACCGTGTCGGGATCGTCCTTAATATAGAAGGTGTTTCGTCCCAGGGCCGTCATGGCGATGACCACCACGGGCATCAGGTAGTTAAACACGGCAAAGGGCAAATAGGCCATGGGAGAGACGTGGAGCACGCCTTTCATGTACACACCGCAGGTATTCCAGGGCACGAGGCAGCTGGTCACCGTCCCCGAGGCCTCCAGAGTGGAGGAGAGCATTTTCGGGTGCAGTCCCCGCCGGCGGTATTCCGGCGCAAACATGCGGCCGGGCACCACCAGGGAAATGTATTGCTCCGGCATGGTCATATTGGACAGGAGGCAGGTAAACAGCGTGGCGGTCACGAGGCCCGTGACGGAGCGAATGCCCTGCACCACGGTCTTGACGATGACTTCCATTTGCCCCGTCTCCTCGGCGATGCCGCCGAACATCATGGCGATTAGGGTCAGGGACACGGACTGCATCATGTTCATGAGGCCGCCGGCGGTTAAAAGCTTGTCCAAACTCTCGATGCCCGTTTGAGACAGATAGCCGTTCATGCCGCTTCCCAATATTTCTTTCATGCCCACGGTGGGCTGAATCATCGGGCCGATAAAGGTGGCCACCACGATCCCCAGGACGATGCCGGGAAGGGCCGGCAGCTTAAAGGCGATGGTGACGATGACCACGATGGGGGGCAAGAGGAGCAGGGGGCTGATGACAAAGGTGCTCTTCAATCCCTCCTGAAGGGCCACGATGCCCGAAGTGTCCGCCCCGCCGGCCGAGCCGCTGTAACGGGTCGTTAAGAAGGCGAAGATCGCCAAGGTAAGTACATAAGTAATCATCGTGGGCTTGATCATGGCCTTCACGTGGGTAAAGACATCGGTGCCGCTCATGGCCGGGGCCAGATTCGTCGTGTCCGATAAGGGGCTCATCTTGTCGCCGAAGTAGGCGCCGGACAAAATGGCGCCGGCGGTGACGGGGGCCGGAATGTTCAGGCCCTGAGCGATGCCCATAAGGGCGATCCCCATGGTGGCCGCCGTGCCCCAGCTGCTCCCCGTGGCCAGGGAGGTAATGGAGCAGATCAAGCAGGCCGCCACGAGAAAAATCGACGGCTTTAAAATCCCCAGGCCGTAGTAGATCATGGAGGGCACCACGCCGGTGGCGATCCAAATGCCCACCAGAATCCCGATGGTGATTAAAATCATCACCGAAGGCAGGGCCTGAGAAATCCCCCGCACCATGGCCTTTTCGATGCTGTCCCATGAATAGCCGATCCGCATGGCCATTAAAGCGGCAAAGATCACGCCGATAAACATGGGAATGTGGGGTTCGATCTCAAATTTTAAAATGCTCACGCACATAATTAAGACGAGGCCGAAAAAGACCGTCAGGGCCTCCCACAGCTTCGCCTTTCTCGGCGCATTCGTCGCTTTCATCGCTACAATCCTCCTCGTGGAATACTTTCCTGCATTAGTAAGTAAGAATATATGAGGACATTATAATATAAAACGCCGCCACGCGCCACGAAAATGAGCCCACAGAGGCCGACGAACTCTAAGATCCGACTAATTTCCGGAATAAAAATATATTTTCTGCATCCCTTCCCTCGGCAGCAAAATTTCCCCATAAAAAAAGCCCGCCGAAGCGGACTCTTTTTAAAAGGTATTTTAGAAGCCTCCCGTATCCGGGTGATCGTCGATGGTTTTGCCGACGCCCATCTTGCCGATGAGGTAGCCGATGGCAAAGCAAACGAGGGAAGGAACGAACCAGGTAAAGCCGAATTGACCTAAGGGTAAATTTTGGATGGAAGCAGCCATGCCGCCCAGGCCAATCTTTTCGCCGACGGTTTCGATGATAGCGACGACAAGAACGCCTGCGACCATGACGATGTAGGCCATGTCGTAGCGAACGCGTTTTTCAAACATCATGTAGAATACCAAGGCGATGATAATCGGGTAAACGATGGTAAGCACGGGGCCTGCCAAAGCGATGATGGCATCGACGCCGATTAAGGAGAGTGCAAAACTGATGACCGTAACGACGATAACGGTAACGCCGTATTTGATCTTGCCGTTACTGATGTCTTCGAAGAAGTTCCCTGCAGCGGAGGTTAAGCCGACGGAGGTTGTGAGGCATGCCAGTGCGACGGCGAGACCCAATGCGACCTTACCGAAGTTACCGAAGAGCATACCGACTAAGCTGACCAAAATTTCGACGCGGGAGTCGTCTCCGGTAAACATGCTGCTGCCTTGTGCGCCTAAGTAGGTGAGACCACCGTAGACGACGGCCAAGGCGACGAAGCAGACCAAGCCGACCATCATAATGAAGGAACGGCGTTCCTTTTCACTGACTTCGCCATAGCCTTTTCGAATCAAGTCGGCGACGACGATACCGGTGAATAAGGGAGCTGCCAGGGCGTCTAAGGTTTGATACCCTTCATAGAAACCGCTGACGAAGAAGCCGCCGTCGTGTTCGACGGGAACAATGGCTCCGACGGGCGTAATAATCGCTTTAGCAATAATGAGAACGAGGAAGATCAATAATGCCGGCGTTATGTATTTACCGATAATATCGACGACGCCGCTTTCTTTATAAGCGAGAGCGAAGGTAATAGCAAAGAATATGATGGACGTAATGAAGGCGGGTGCGTTCGGGAAGAACGGCATAACGCCGACTTCGTGGGTCGTAGCTGCGGTTCTGGGAATTGCGAAAGCAGGACCGATACAGATAATAGCAACGAGGGATAACAGCTTCGCAAAACCGGGGCTGACCCGTTTACCTAAGTCAACGGCACGGCCGCCTGCAAAGGCTGTTATGAAAACGGTTAGAATGGGAATGACCGGGTCGGCTAAAAGGAAGCCGCACATGGTAGCAAACCAACCGTCACCGGTGGTAACACCTAAGTAAGGCGGGAAGATCAAGTTACCTGCGCCGAAGAAAATAGCGAACAGGGCAAGACCGCTGACAAAGATATCTTGGGTTCTTTTGTTCATAAACTCATCTCCTTTATAAAATTCTAAGGTTCGTTCTACCTTTGTGTAACATTATATCTAAATCACATACCTTTTTGAAGTAAATTTTTCAATTAACGAAAACTGTGCCTATTTTGTCGTCTGTGTACTATATATTTGTATACGCTTGGGTTTTCACCTCAATATTTGCTTTATTCGTTATTTCTGTGTCGATCTTTCGCCGAAAACGAGATGCTTTTTTTCTTTTCCTTTAACTTTGCCCGCCGCGAAAATAATAAAAACGATTGCCTCGGGCTCTTTTTTTACCCGGCGATGCAAAATTTTTCGCGGCCTTTCTTCCGAGGCATCTTTGCTTTTTCGTCGATCTCTTTTTTTATCCCCGGCTATTAAATCCCCGCTTCGGCAATAAAAAAATGCGCACCGAAGTACGCATTTTGCTATCTTATTATTTTAGAAGGCGGGCTTTATGTCGTGATCCGAGCGTTTCTTGCCCATGCCCATTTTGCCGCAAACCGTGCCGATTAAGGCGCCGATGATGCCGGGTACGAACCAGCTGAAGCCGAATTCCGCTAAGGGCATTTGATCGATAATGTTGGCGGCGCCTTCGAAGGAACCGGTCATGTTAAAGATCGTGGTAATGGCAGCGGTAAGGAGGGTTCCCACGGCCATGCCGATAATGGTGCCGTCGTAGGGCAATTTACGATCAAAGATCATAATGAAGGACATGGCGATAATGGCGGGATAGACGATGTCCAGAACCGGACCAGCCAAGCCGATAATGCCTTCGACGCCGACGAGGGAGAAGGTGAAGCTGACGAGGACGGATACGCAGACGACGTATTCGTATTTCCACTTGCCGTTGGTAACGGAGTTAAAGAAGTTTCCGCATGCCGAGGTTAAACCGACGGAGGTGGTGAGGCAGGCCAAGCTGACTGCCACAGCCAATGCCGCTTGACCCCATTTGCCTAAGAGCAGGCCGACGCTGCCGACGAGGATTTCGACGCGGGTTGCATCGGGTGCGAAGTGGGTGCCGCCTTGGGCGCCGACGTAGGTGAGGCCGCCGTAGATGATGATTAAGAGCACCATTGCCAAGACACAAACCTGAACGATCATCTTTTGTTTTTCTTCCTTCGGCGCGTCGCCGTAGCCTTTTCGAATCAAGTCGCCGGTTACGATGGCGGTACAGAGAAGGGATACCATGGCGTCCATGGTTTGATAACCTTCTTTAATCCCTTGGGTAAAGTAGCCGGTACCTTCCGCGGGAAGAATGGGCCCGATGGGGGTGATAATGGCTTTTGCGATAATAATGCCTAAGAAAAGTAAGAGAACCGGCGTAATGTAATTACCGATAATGTCGATAACGCCCGTTTCCTTAATAGACAGGGCCAAGGTAATGGCAAAGAAGATGCCGGATGTAACCCAAATCGGTGCGCCCGAGAAGAAGGGAAGAATACCGACTTCGTGGGTGGTGGCGGCGGTTCTCGGGATGGCGAAGACCGGACCCAGACTGATCATGGCCGCAACGGCTAAGATCAGAGCGAAGGGGTAATTGACCCGTCGGCCCAAGTCCACGGCTTTACCGCCGGCAAAAATGGTGACGACTAAGGTAATAATGGGGATAACCGGGTCCGCTAAAAGGAAGCCCAGCATAACCGATGTCCACGAGTCACCTGCCTGGAATCCTAAGTAAGGCGGAAAGATTAAGTTGCCCGCGCCGAAAAAGATAGCGAACAGCGCGAAGCCAACGACCATGACGTCTTTTGTTTTACTGCTTTTCATTTAGTCACTCCTTCAATAGTTCTATACGTCATTCATTATACAGAATATTGAACGCGATCGCTACATTCGTGACGAATTAGAATGATTTATTTATGAAAACCTTTATTTAGGAAAATGATTTCATATTTTACGTCAAAATTATAAAATATTTTCTTCGAGCGGATTGAATGGAGTTGTGTTTATATTGTATATTGAATTTCGTGGTGTTAATTTCCCTTTTTTACTTTAGCATGGCGCGACGCCACGAGGATGATGGCGTCGTGTTCCAATAAAAGCGTGCCCGCTTCGTCTCGGGTGAAGGCGTTCACGTGGACGACGCCGTAGTCGCCGCCGCTTTTGATTTCGATTTTGTCCACGACGACGCTGGTATAAAGATCCACATTGGGATAGATGGGATTGACCCAGCGCAGGTGATCCATGCCGATGCCGGCGACGACGCCGCCTCCGTCCAATCCCGTGGCGACCCAGCGGCCCCAAGTGGCGCTGAAGCTGTGAAGGCCCGATGCGATGATTCCGCCGAAGCGACTGCCTTTCGCCGCCTCCGGATCCGTGTGAAAGGGCCGGTCGTCGTAGGCCCGCGCGTAGTCGATGATTTCTTTTTCAGTCAAGGCGAAGGGATCCAGTTGAAAGGTGAGCCCTTCCACGTAATCTTCTAAATACATTTTTCCTCCTTATCCGCGGGAATCGACGATGGTGCCGCCGCCCACGACTTTGTCCCCGTCGTAACAGACCACGGCCTGGCCCTTGGCGATGGCGCCGTGGGGCTCGTCGAAGATCAGGGTAATGTCTCCGTTTTTCTTGTCGATTAAGGTGGCGGAGGTCTCCGCGCCGTGGTAGCGGGTGCGGGCGGTGACTTTCAGCTCGTCGGTTTCGGGATAGCTAAGCCACTGAAAGTCCACGGCATCCAGCTCTCTCTTTTTCAGATGCTCTTTGTTTCCCACGACGACTTGATTTTTCTCCATGTCTTTGTCCAGGACGTAGACCGGATGGCCCGCCGCTACGCCCAGGCCCTTTCGCTGGCCGATGGTGTAGCCCACGGCGCCCTTGTGGCGGCCGAGAACGCGGCCTTCTTCATCCACAATGTCGCCTTCGGCGTAGGTTTTGTTTTCCCTCCGCTCCAAGAAGGCCTTGTAATCCCCGTCGGGGACGAAGCAGATGTCCTGGGAGTCGTGTTTTTTGGCGTTGACCAGCCCCGCCTCTTCGGCGATTTTACGCACTTCGCTCTTTTCCAATTCCCCGAGGGGGAAAAGTGTGTGGGCCAATTGCTCCTGGCTCAGGCTGTAAAGGACGTAGGACTGATCCTTCTTTTCGTCCGGGCCCTTTAAGAGGGCGTAGCGCTTCAGATTCTCGTCGTATTGGATGCGGGCGTAGTGGCCCGTGGCGATGTAGTCGCAGTCCAGCTCCTTCGCCCGGGTGTAAAGGTCTTCGAATTTTAAGTAGCGATTGCAGTCGATACAGGGATTGGGGGTCCAACCCTTTTCGTAATAGGCGACGAATTTGTCGATGACTTCTTCTTCGAAGCGTTCGGAAAAATCGTAGACGAAGTAATCCATGCCGAGCTTCGCGGCGACCATGCGGGCGTCGTCGATGTCGTCAAGGGAGCAACAGGTGTGGCCGGTGTGGGCCACCGTGTCGTTTTCGTACAGTTTCATGGTTACGCCGATGCATTCGTGCCCGGCTTTTTTCAGTAAATAGGCGGCCACGGAGGAATCTACGCCTCCGGACATTGCGACGAGTATGCGACTCACGATCTCTTCCCTTCTATTATTTCTCTTAATGCGTTTAAAAAAGCTTCCACTTCGTCCGGGGTGTTTTCTCGCCCCAAGGACAGGCGCATGGGGGCGCGGCCGGTTTGATCCACGCCCATGGCCTCGAGGACGTGGCTCTTTGTGGCGGCGCCGGCCTGGCAGGCGCTTCCCCCGGAGAGGGCGAAGCCCCGGCGGTCCAGCTGATACAAGAGCACGTCTCGGGAGATGCCATCCACCATGGCGTGGGTGATGCGGCCGTCGGCGATAGGGACGGTGAGGGTGACGCCGTCGATTTCGGCGAGGCCTTCACGCAAACGGCTTGTCAGGCGGCCGACGCGCTCGGCCTCTTCTTCCCGTTGTGCTTCCGCTTCTTTTAATGCCGCCACCATGGCGCAAATGCCCGGCACATTTTCCGTGCCGCTTCGGATGCCCCGCTCCTGACCGCCGCCGTAGATGACGGGCTCCAGTTCTTTTCGCGTTAAGAGGATCCCCACGCCCTTGGGCCCGTAAAATTTGTGGCCGCTCATGGCCACGGTGTCGGCGAAGGCGTAGGTCTCCGCCGGGCGGTGGCCCGCCGCCTGCACGGCGTCCACGTGAAAGTGCACGTCCTCGGGAAGGCCTTCTTTGATCTTATCCAGTGGCTGGAGGGAACCCACTTCGTTGTTTACGGCCATGACGCTGACCAAAAAGGTGTCTTCTCTCACGGCGGCGAGGACATCCTCGGCATGGACCACGCCGTCTTTATTCGGGGCGATATAAGTCACTTCCACGCCCTCTTTTTCCAGGGCTTCGGCGCATTTCAACACGGCTTCGTGCTCGATGGCCGTGGTAATCATGTGGCCCGGGCTCTGTTTTCTGTTTTTGTAGGCGCTCATGATGGCGATGTTGTCGGCTTCCGTGCCGGATCCCGTAAAGAGGACGTTTTTCATGGAAAGGCCGAAGAGCTCCGCCACGTCCAGGCGGGCGCCTTCCAAGGCGTTTTTCGCCTCCCGGCCCAAGCGGTGTTGGCTGGAGGGATTGCCGTAGCCTTCTTTTAAAAGGGCGGTCATGGTGTCGATGGCTTTTTTGCTCATGGGACAGGTGGCCGCGTGGTCGAAGTAAATCATGGATCTCCTTTCACAAAAACAGCTCCTCGAAAGGAGCCGTCATCTCACTGCAGGGCGCGCACCCGCGCTTTCACAGCGGGGGGAACGCGGCGGGATTCTTTTATTTTCCGAATGGTCTTTTTATGCACCGATGGCGATAGGGTGCCTTCTTCCAGTCGCCTTAGGACGGCCTCCGGTTCGTAAAGGGCGGCTTCGGCGAAGAACCAGGCCATGGCCATGTCCACGTAGTAGTGGCCGCTTTCCGCGGCCTCCACGGCGTTCATGAGCCTTTCGGGATCTTCTTTCACATGGCGCAGGGCCAAGACGATGCCCAGCCTGCGGCCGTAGGGCGCGGGGGATTTCATAAGGCGAATGTAGTCCTCGATGTAATCTCCCTTATAAAAGGCCCGCGGATCCAGTGCGTCCACCACGGCCCAATTGTCCAAATAGGGCAAGAAGGTGTGAATGGCGTCCAAGGCTTCCTCGGCGGGCAAGCCGTTGATCAAAAGACTGTGGAGGATATTTTCCTCGTAGGTCGCGTGGGGCAAGTCCGCGAGAAAAGAGCGGTCCACGCCCTTTGCCAATTTCCTCAATGCGGGCATGGGCACGCCTAAAATCGTCTCCGGGGCCACGGTGGGGATCAGTTTTTCCGAAAAGGCCTTGTGTTTCGCCGTGGCCGATGCCTTGAGGGCGGCATTTAGATCCTTCATTTCACCAGTTTATAGATAATAACGAGAAGGATCAAGAGGACGAGGACGATAAGGACCGGGCTGACGCGGCCTTTTTTCGCCGGCGCTTTCGCCTCGGCTTCGATTTTCTTTTTCTCGAGTTTCACATCGTCCGCCGCTTGGATTTTTTCTTCCGGCTTCGCTTCCGCTTTCTTTTCCGCCGTGCTTTCTTTTTGCTTGACTTGCGGCCTTTCCGATTCTTTTTTGAAATCGTCGGCCGCTTGGATTTTTTCTTTCGGCGCCGCTTTCGCCTCTTCCGGCACGACTTTCGCCTCTTCCGGCTTTTCTTCTTTTACGGACGCCGCTTCTTCCGGCTTTTTCGCTTCCTTGCCCTTGTGGCTTTGATGCTCAAGGCGCTTTCTCTCGGCGGCGTCCCCGTCTTGGTCCTGTTTTCTCGCCGCTTTTTGCTTGCGCTTTAAGGCCTGTCTCTTGCGTTTGTCCATGGGCTTGGATAAGTCGAAATCATCCACCGCCTGAATTTTTTCTTCCGGTTGGGAATCTTCTTCAACCACGGATTCTTCAACTGCGGGTGCTTCGGGTTCAACCACAGGTTCTTCCGCTACGGGTTCTTCAACTGCGGGTTCCTCAACCGCAGGCGCTTCTTCCGCTTTTTCTTCCGCCTCTTCGGCAACAGGCACTTCTTCTGCAACGGATTCTTCTACAACCGGAGCTTCTTCTGTAACGGCTTCCTCTGCAACAGGCGCTTCTTCCGCTTTTTCTTCCGCCTCTTCGGCTACAGGCGCTTCAAATGCATCGGCGGCTTCGATTGCTTCAGGTGTTTCTTCAGCCGCTTCTTCAGCCGCTTCTTCGACGACAAGGGCCTCCGGCTTTTCTTCTTCAGCAGCTTCTTCGACGACGGGCGGTTCCTCTTCCACCGATTCTTCTTCCACCGCGGCTTTCTCGATTTCTTCCGGGGCGGCTTCTACCGTCGCTTTTTCTTCCGCCGCATCCTCGTCCTCGGGCTTGTAACCCAGGGGATAGACCATGGGCGTCCCGCAGGACGCGCAAAATTTGACGCCGGGCTCATTATTATTTCCGCAAAAACGACACTTCATTTCATTCCCTCCTTGACATAGTCCTTTGGATAGATCTATACCCGAGAGATGGCTATTTATTGCACGAATGCCGAATATTAGGAAATAAATTTATTTCTTCGCCGGTATCTTCAGAAGTTTTTCCACGGGCAATTGGGCGATGAGAATGGCCGCAAACAAGAGCGCACAACCCAAGGCTTCCCGCCCCGTCAAAGATTCGTTTAAGAACAAAAAGCCCCCTAAGAGGGAAAATACCGATTCCAAGCTTAGGATCAAGCTGGCCGTTGTCGGGTCCGTGTGGCGCTGACCCATGATCTGCAGGGTAAACCCCACGCCGCTTGAGAGAATCCCCAGGTACAAAATCGCCGGCAGGGCCTTGGTGTATTCACCGAAAAGGGAGGCCCCGGTGGGCAGGACGAAAATGAACGAAAAAATCGCCGCCGTGAAAAACTGGATGCAGCTCATGGCCACGCCGTCTACATCCTCGGCAAAGTAGTCGATGACGAGAATGTGCACGGCAAAGACGATGGCGCAGAGAAAGACGAGAAAATCTCCGAGGCCCATGGAAAAGCCCGCGCCCTTTTTTATGCTGATAAAATACAGGCCCACAGCGGCAATGGCCACGGCGAGCCAGGTCTTCTTTGAAATCGCGTGGCGAAGCAAGATCCCGCCCATGGGCACGAGGACGATGTAAAGGGCCGTAATAAAGCCGGTCTTTCCGGCAGTGGTGTATTGAAGGCCGTATTGTTGCAGGGCCATGGCCACGCTCAGGCAGATGCCGCAGCAAATGCCCCCCTTTATCGTGGCCCCGAGATCCTTTCCCACGCCTCTCAGTTTCGGAACAAACAGGAGAATCACGAGGAGGAAAAGCCCCGCCGCCAGGGAACGGTGCATGTTTAATACAAAGGGATGGATGTGGTTCATGCCGGTTACCTGAACCACCACGCCCATGCCCCAAATGATCGTGGTAAGGACTAAGAGGAAGATGGCTTGATTACGCTTCATCCTCTCCCCCCTTGTTCAGCACCACGCCGGTGGCGTGCATACTGAAAATCGCCTGGAAGCAGAGCTTGTCCTTTTGAAAAAAGTGCACTTCCACATTGTCGTTGACCTTGCCCCGCTTGTTGAAAAAGGCCTCGGCCACCACTTCCCCTTCATAGAGGGGGGCGTGGTAGAAGCAGGAGGCGCTTTGGGTGACGACGACGCCTTCCCGGTCGCAGAGAATGGCGCTGATTACATCGGCCATGCCGAAATGAATCATGCCCTGGCAGGTGCCGGCGGAGTTTATGGCCCCCGGCCACACTTTCCATGTGCAGGTCATGCCCCCGTCCCGACGCTCGACGACCTTCAGTTCGGAATCGTCCATGAGGCGATGGTCCACGCTGTCTTGTAGGTATTCGTAGCGATCCATAGTTCCTCCTTACTCCATCTCGATTTGTTCCGCTTGCGGCATATAGGCCATGTCGAACATGCCCTTGGCACAGAGCTTGCCGTTTTGGGTCACTTCCGCTTCCATGACCGAGGTGTATTTACCGACTTTTTTAAAGTCGGCGCGAATGTAGGCGTCCCCTAAGACCACGGAGCGGTAGTAGTAAAAGTTGACGCCTCGGGTAAGCAGGTGGTTGTTCCGCAGGCCCAGCGCCGCGCAAATGGCGTCGGTCACGGAATACACCGCCCCGCCGTGGGCGATGTCCGCGGGATTCAGCACCGTTTCGTCCACATGCCAGCGGGCGTAAATCGTATCGTCCGTATGCTCCAAAATCGTGAGATCAAAGAGGCTCGTAAAGCGCTGAAAAATTTCCCGCACTCTCTCTTGTCTCCATTCTTCCATTCTGCACCTCCTATAAAAAACGCAGTTGCCTGCTGTAATTTTCTTCCAATGCGGACACGCTCAGCCCCAAGAGGCGAAGCTTCTCGCCGCCGTAAAGGGAATCGAAGAGGGCCTTGGCCTCCTTATACAGTGCCTCGGCCCCTTCCACCGGCTCGGGGAAGGTCTTGGACTTGGTGTGGGTGTCGAAATCCCGCGTCTTGATCTTCACGGTAATCGTGTAGCCCACAATGCCCTTTTTCTCCATGAGAAAGGCCGTTTGCCGCGCCGATTCCATAAGCCGCTCCTTAAAAAAAGCGCGGCTTCTGGTCTCGGGGAAGGTCTCTTCCGTGCCGATGGATTTTCGCTTCCTGCCGGGCTCCACGGGCCTCAGGTCCACGCCCCGCACCCGGTCGTAGAGCTCCGTGCCCATTTTGCCGAAGCTCTCCTTAAGAAAATCCCGCTCCAAAAGGAGCAGGTCCGCCCCGGTGTGAATCCCGAGCTCACGGAGCCGCGCCGCCGTCTTCTCGCCGATGCCGTGGATCTTTGAAATGGGAAGATCCTTAATGATTTCCCGCCCACGGGCTTCGTCGATCACCGTAAAGCCCGCGGGCTTGTCCATGTCCGAGGCGATTTTTGCGAGAAATTTATTGTAGCTCAGCCCGCAGCTCATGGAAAGGCCGAAGCGCCGCGCCACTTCCCTCTGCATGGTCTTCGCCAGTGCGGCAGGATCCTTGGCGCCGGTAATGTCCAAATAGGCCTCGTCGATGGATACCTGCTCCATTTTGTAGCCGTAGTGCTCCAAATAGCCGAAGACCTTTCGGCTCACCTCGCCGTAGAGGCCCTTTCGCGTAGGCACCACGATGAGATTCGGGCACAGGCTTTTCGCCATAAACATGGGCATGGCCGAGTGCACGCCGTATTTTCTCGCCTCGTAGCTCGCCGTGGTCACGATGCCCGAAGGATTTCTCCCGCCCACGGCCAGGGGCTTGTTTTTCAGGACGGGATTCAATAAAATCTCAACAGAGGCGAAAAACGCATCCATATCCACATGTAAAATGTCCATATGCATCACCAATCTACTATAACAAAAAACCGCCGCCGGCGGAAGTGCGGCGGGTAAGGAGAATCCATGAAACAAAAAATTGCCCTCTTCGATTTCGACCGCACGGTGATCTCGAAAGACTCCATTTTTATATTATACGACGTGACGGCGCGGAAAATCCCCGGATTTCGGAAGAATCTTTATAAATCCCTCGTCGCCGGAAGCCTCCTTCGCTCCCCAAAGACCGTAAAGAAAAATGTAAAGAACAGTTTTCTCTCCATGCTCAGCTACTACACGGAAGATGAAATCAAGGCCTTCGTCTACGACGACGTCATGGCCTATGCCTTTAAAGAAGCCGTGGACGAAATCTACGCCCTGAAAGCGGCGGGCTACTACTTGCTTCTCGTCTCCGCCTCCGTGGAGGACTACCTGAAGTACGTGGCCGACGTACTTCCCTTCGATCACATTATCGGCACGAAAACCGACGAGGATTTCGAAATGGTGGGAGACAACAACAAGCACGCAAAGAAGGTGGACAATATCCTCGCCCATCTCACGGAAAAGAACATGAAAATCGACTACGAAAACAGCGTGGCCTACAGCGATTCCCTGGCCGCCGATCGCCCCATGATGGAGCTCGTGAAGACACGCTATTTAATCAACAACAAAACCGACGCCGAGGGCTATTTGCATCTGAACTGGCATGAAAAGGCTCAAGGCCCCTTCCGCGCCTGATCCGATTAAATTTTTTCTTCACCGGGTATCTATTTTCTAAGGTATTTTACAAATTGATGAATGCACCTTTACGTGCGCGGAATAGATCACAGATTAGGAAGGAATGAAGTATGAGTCAAATCATTTTTTACGGCGTCGAAGGCGAGGCGCGGCGGGCCCACTTGTTTGAAGCCGCCGAGGCACAGGCCATCGACGTGCGGGAAGTCGAAAAGGAAGAAGTGGGCGAGCTTTTAGGCTATTTTGCGGGCCTTGAAGGCTACGAAAAGACCGGGGATAAGGCAGAAGCCCCGGATGAGGAGCTCGTGGTTTTCGTGGATCTGCATTCCCACGATCTGCAGGAGATTCTCCTCGCCCTCAGGGAAATGGGCGAGATCTTCCCCCACAAGGCGGCCATGACCGAAACCAACAAAGACTGGTCCTTCGCCCGGCTCGTTACCCACATCCGCCGGGAAAATGCCGTCATTCAGGCTTGGTCGCAAATGATGGCCGTGGCCCAGGAAGTCATCGAAGCCCAGGAATCCGAGCCCACCCAAGCCAGGGATGAGGCCCTCACCTTTGCCAAAAACCTTCGCTTAAAGGGCGAAGACATCGAAGAGGACGACGTAAGAGAAGCCATTCGCCGCTTAAAAGAAAGTCTGTAAAAGAAAAACGAGTCCCACGCAGCGACGCAGGGGCTCGTTTTTTATGCTTCTTTTTACGGATTGAGGGAGTGAAGATCCAAGCTGTCGGAAACATTCACCCGCTTTAATCGACGCAGGGTCTCGGGCAGGTACTTCACCGTGTAATTCTTTCCTTCCTCCGAGGTGACGCTCACCTTGTAGCCCGCCTCCGTAAGGAGCACTTCCGTCAAATCGTCGTGAATGCCCTGGGGATAAGCGAAGGCGTAGGGCGCGTGGTCGTTGAATTTCTCGTACACCGCCTTAAACCGTGCGTCGTCGGCCTTAAAAGCCGCCATAAAGTGTTCCTCATCTTCCCCTTTGAGCCTGCCCATGTTTTCCCTGAAGGCGCTGCCCTTCACCTTTTGTGTTTGGTGGAAGAAGTAGCTGTGGGAGCCGTACTCGAAGACATCGGAAGCGGCAATGGCCTCTTCGGGAGAAAAGTGGCGCTTCATAGGTTTGTCCGTACCGGGATAAGTGTCCATGCCCATGGTCTTTCCGATGGGAAAGATCGTGGCCACCTGATTGTATTTTTTAAGCAATGGATAGGCCAGCTTCAGATTGGAATCGTAGCCGTCGTCGAAGGTAATGAGGGCGAATTTTTCCGGCAGATCCCCTTTTCCCTCGACGAAATTCATCAGGTCCTTAAAGTGGACGGTTTGGATCCCCTCGTCCTTGAGGTACTGCAAAAATTCCTCGAAGCGGGCCGGAGAAATAGTGTAGAGGCCGTCGCCCTCATCCGCCAGGTGGTGGAAGGCGAAGATGTAGTAACTGCGCTCCAAGACCTCGGGGGCCTGGGCTGCGGCCTGCTCCACGCGGCCTTTTGCAATAAACTTTCCGTAATTTCCCTCGCCCTTGTAAATTTTATCCAGCATCATGGCGCCCATGGCGTTTCTGAAGTGGGATGGATCGTAGAAAAACCGGGGGTCCTTCTCCAGAGGCGTGTTCGTGAAATCCCAAAAATCCACGGTCTCGGCAAGCTTTTTGTAGTAGGTATTCACCTCTTCCTTGTCGTAGCGGGCATTTTGCCCGGCATACATAGGCGTCAAAATAAAGGTAATGGGAATGTGGTTTTCGTCGCACATGGCCTTGATCCTTCCGATGGCTGCTATGGCCTCGTCTTGCGAAGACAGGGGAATTTTATCCGCGGGAATGTCGAAATGCTGATTCTTCATGTACTCTTCCGAAGATCCCATGTACTCCACGTCCCGCACCCGCTTGTCGTAGCTGCCGTCTTCGTGAAAGACATCGAAATTTTTCGGAATGTAGCTGTCCTCTTTTTTCGCCGCGATTTTGTCCGCGCCGTAGCGGGGATTGGCGAAGAGGTAGTTTTTGTAAAAGGTGAATTTATTTTCCCCGCTCACATCCGGATGAAGGAGGTAGTTTAAGTCCCGATTGTTTTCGTGGTACTTCGTGGCCGAGGGAATGGCCAGAGGCATAATAATGGACTCCACGGGATAATTCTTCACCAAAAAGGCCACGGTCTTTTCCGTGTCGTAAAGGTCCGCGCCGTAGTGAAAGACATTGTAGTAGTCCTTTCCCGTGTAGGCCTTGAGCTTATCCAAGGGAATGGAGCTGGCCCCGGATGCGCCGACGATGAAATTTTTATACTGTTTTTCTTTTTGGTGGGTCTTTAAGTAGGTAATCTTCGCCGTGCGGGGATTTTGCGTGTAGTCGTAGCCGTACCAACGAAACAGAGGGTCGCCGAAGACATTAAAGGGATCGGTGAGCCCGTTAAAGGCGGCGATGGCCACAAAAATCCCCAGGGCGATGAGTAAAAACAGCCGATTAAATTGTTTCGTCTTCTTTTCCATAGTTCACCTAGTAATTTCTGTAAATAAATTCCACGGAGCGGTAGCCTTGGGCGTAGACGCCGAAGTAGAGAATCACCGCCATGGCGCCGAAGATAAGGGCCGCCTTCATCGGCATCTTGGCGGAAAGGATCCGCTCCGTCACATCCACGCCGCGCTCTTGAATCGACGAGATCACGGCCACGACGAGAAAAGCCAGACCGATGACGGCAAAATCCTTCGGCTCCACACCGAAATCCCCGTGGCGGAAGCTGAAGTCCCGAAGGGTTTTTTTCAGCATGAAAATTGCCTGGGAAAAACTTCCGGAGCGGGTAAAGTAGCGGCCGATAAAGACCAAAAAGGAGGTGCGAATCACCTGAAAGGCCCGGTAGGGCGCCTTCTGATCGTCGATGGAGAGGGCTTTTTTCACCGCGTTAAATCGCCGCTCGAAGAGAAGGGACAGAGAGATCAAAGTCCCGTTGTAGAGGCCGAAGGCGATGAAATTAAAGCCGCCGCCGTGCCAAATGCCGATGAGCAAGTAGACGATGTAGGTGGAAATGGTTAAAGTAAGCACCTTGCCGCCGTGGCGTCCCAAAATCCGGCGGGATTTTTTGTTAATGGTGCCGAAGGTCTTTGTCAGGGACAGGGGGAAGAACACGTAGTCCCGCATCCACGCCCCGAGGGTAATGTGCCAACGGCGCCAAAAGTCCGTAAGGGATGTGGCAAAAAAGGGTCGCTTAAAGTTTTCCGAAAGCTCCACGCCGAAGAGATAGGCCACGCCTCTTGCAATGTCGATGCCGCCGCTGAAGTCGCAGTAAATCTGAATGGAGTAGAAAATAATGGCGATAAACACGAAGCCGCCGCCGAAATCGTCGGGATGATCAAAAATCCCCGACACCACGAGAGCGGCGCGATTGGCGATGAGGAGCTTTTTAAAATAGCCGTAGAGCATGAGAAGAAGGCCTCGGCTAAAGGAGAGGCTATCCGCTTCCGCCCGATAAAGGTCCTCGGAAATGGCGTCGTAGCGGGAGATGGGCCCCTGCACGATTTGCGGAAAAAAGGACAGATACAGGGCGTATTTTAAGAGATTGTCCGCCGGCGGGTATTTATTCCGATACAGGTCGATAATGTAGGATGTGGCCTGAAAGGTGTAGAAAGAAATCCCCAGGGGAATGGCGATTTTAAAGGCGGAAAGATCCGTAAACTTCACCAGGGACAGGAGGCCGAAATTCACGACCAGGGTGGCGAATAAAAGGGCCTTGTTCTTGGTTTTGTAGAGGATTTTTCCCGCGAAGTAGGTAGTGAAAATGGCCGTAAACAGATAAAAAAACGCCCTGATGTCGTAGAGCGCGTAGTACATAAGGGAAGCGACCAGTAAGACTTGCCACTTGCAACCGACGACGCGATAGATGACGACGAAGAGGGCGACAAATAAGAGAAAGGAAAGTTCGGTAAAGGCCATTATAATTTGTCGATAAACTCGGCGATGGTATTGACAGACTCAAAATTTTCCGGCAAAAGTTCCGACACGTCGATGGTAATGTCGAAGGCATCTTGCAGCTCCAACACCAGGCTCACCATGTCGAAGGAATCCAAAATACCTTCTTCGATTAAATCCGTATCTTCTTTCACCACTTCGCCGGTGATGTTTTCGATGATTTCAATGATTGATTCTTTCATAGCTCCTCCTTCGATTCTTTCCCATTATACAATTAGCCGCCGGTTATTTCAATTCCGGTGCGTAGACCATGACCGCCGAGTGAAAGCCGTCTTTTCGAAAGCCCGCCTTCTCGTAAAGGCCCGCGGCTCCGCCCTCGGCGTCGGTCCACACGGTGGCCCGCTTTTTTTCAATGCAGGCGGCCACGTAGTGCTTCACCAGCTCCAGGGCCAGGCCCCTACCGCGGCGAGAAGGCTCCACGTACAAATGCTCGATGGTCTGCTCCGTCGGGCTTACGGAATACTGCAAAAAGCCCGCCCCGGGTATGCCGATAACCCGGCCCTCCCTTACATCCCTCTCGATTTCATCCGTGGATTGATGATTTCCCGAAACGGGATCGAAGGCGGCGATGCCCCGGGCCACAAAGTCCACGTCGTCCAAAGTCGCGACGCGGGGAGAAATTTCCCCCAATTCTTCCTTCAGACGAAGGCGCAGGCGCAGGCGCATCTTGTAGAGGCGAAAGCCCACGGCCTCGGCGGCGGAAGTGTCCGGCCGGCGACCGACGATTTCCGTGACCAAGGCCTCGTTCAAATCCAGGGGCTTGTTCTCCTTTAAGTAATAGGTCACGTGCCATCGGCCGTTTTTCTCCGTGCCGATGTAGAGATCCCCGTCGTCGAAATAGTAGAGATCCTCGAGTTCCTCTACATAGCGGCGGCGGTTCATGTAGTCGTTGTTCACGCTCCCCTTGTAAGCAGCCAGGCGCGCGTCCAAGTCCCTTTCGTCCTTAAAGGGCACCATGTTCATAGGCTTCCTCCAATGCCTTTCGGTCGATTTTTCCGTTTCGCGTCGTCGGCAGCGACGCCACGTGGATAAAGCGGTCCGGAATCATGTAGGCGGGCAAATGGGCCTTGAGCCCCTTGCGAAAATCCATGCGGGAGAATTCTTCCCCGGTGTAGACGGCGACGATCCGCTCCTTTTCGCGGTCGTAGAAACACATGCCGTCTTTGATGCCGAAGGCAAAAAGGGCCCGCTCCACTTCCCCCAATTCGATGCGGTAGCCGTGGCGCTTGATCTGATCGTCTTCTCGGGCGAGAAATTCGATTTCGCCCCGCCCGTTTCTTCGCACAATGTCTCCCGTGCGGTAGACGATCTCGGGGTAGCGGCTGTTCAATGGATTTTGCACGAAGACGGCCTTCGTCTTTTCCGGATCCTTGTAGTAGCCGTAGGCTACCCCCGTGCCCCGCACCACCAGCTCGCCCTTTTCCGCGGGCACATCGCCGTCTAAAATCATTAATTCCATATTTTCGCAGGCCCGGCCGATGGGAATCACTTCCCCGGGGCCGAACTCCCGATCCACCTTGTAATAGGCGCAGTCCACGGTGGTTTCCGTGGGCCCGTAGAGATTAAAGTAATCCGCCGAGACGGCGTCGCGCCAGACCTTTAATTTCTCCGCGGAAAAAGCCTCCCCGGCAAAGGCCACCACCTTCAAATGCTCTGGCACCGCGGCGTCGAAGACCTTGGAATTGGCCAGGAGATTCATGGCGGAGACGGACCAGAGAATGGCGGAAATTTTGTGTTCGTTTAAATACTCCACTGCCTTCACGGGAAAGAGAAAGAGCTTTTTGTCCATTAAATGCACCGTGGCCCCTTCCCCCATCATAAGGGCCAACTCCTTCACCGACGCGTCGAAGTACAGGGGCGTTTGATTGGCGATGTTAAAACTTGCATCGATCCCTAAGGCCTTCGGGATCCAGTTCATGAAATCCACCACCATTTTTTGGGCCACCACCACCCCCTTCGGCGCCCCGGTGGAGCCGGAGGTAAAGAGGACGTAGCAGGGATCGGCGTCGATGACAGATGCCCGAAGGCCATCGACATCCACCGCCCCCGTCGCCTTCGCCTTCGATGAAATCGCCGTAAGATTTAAGGATTCAAAGCAATTTTTTTCGTGAAAAATCCCCGCCTCGGCCTCGAGCTTTTCGGCGATCTGTGCCATGCGCCCCGCCGCTTCCTCGTCGCTTACGGGCACGTAGAAATTCCCGGAATAGAGCACGGCCAAATAAGCCACCACCGTTTCGATGCGTCGATTCACGGCGACGAGCATGGGCTTGCTTTCAGCGCCGATTGTTTCGTAAAGGGCCGCCGCCAAATCCATGGCCTCTTTTCTCAGCTCGTAAAAAGTAATGGACCGCACGCCGTCCACCAGGGCGATTTTATCTCCGTGTTTTTCCACGGTCTGTTCAAATTTATCGATAACTAACATAAACACCTCGGCTAAATTCTACCACGTATAAAAACCCCTGACCACAATCCTTCGCTTTCTATGAAAAAATCGAGCAGGCAAAAGCTTGCTCGATAATTTCCTTTATGTTCAATTCGATTTATCGCCGTTCGAAAAAATTCCGTCGGCTGTTTCTGCTCAATCTCCGACTTTATCCTTGTTTTCCGGTTTTTCTACCTTCTCTTCACTCGGTACGTCAAAAGCGTCCAGTGCGTGAGGCAATAGAATTAACATAATAACAACGATGACGATACGTATGTACAGATCGTCAAAATGGATAGAATCTTCCCATACTAAAATTCCATGATCTCTGGCTATTAGGCCAAGTAGGACCATGCTAATGACGTAGCCGTACTTTTTGTACCCTTTCTTCATGTGATTTTCTCCTGTCTTTCTCGAGATATTATTTCGATAAAGCATACTCTCCGGTTACTACTGTTTTTGCAGTGTAGCTATTCCTTGAAATCACTTTTCCCGTTATCGCATCATACACTACTCGTGTCCCAGATTCTACAGCATACTGGACTCGATACACCATATGTCTTGTCTGATTCGGACCGACATGAAGTGTATATCCAACTTTTGATTTTTTACTACCTCCAAAAGAAACAGAAATACCTTTAATTTTTCCCGATACACTTCCGGAAAATTCCACTTCTTCATTACAGCTTATGCTGCCACCTCTAGGACCTGTCGTTAAATCCGACGAAACCCTTTTCCAGTTACTATAGCTTGTATAATGACGAACGTTTGTTTTTTTGTAGCGAACCGGATTTACCACTCGCCTACTATTTTTATCATTGCTCTGTACGTTAACAATATCCCCTTGATTATCCTCTCTTACAACAATGGGAGATACAACACTATCCATAAGGTCATCTTCGGACGCGGCAAATCCTCTATCCGGCATCCATACAATAAACGCCATCATTAGACAGAACGCTAGACTGACCATTTTATACGCTTTTCTCATAAAAATCCCCCTTCACGGTTCGAATAATATCAATAATTCTTCGTACCCGAATAGATATTGCTTGTTACTTCCTTACCATTCGTCTTTGTAGTCACTCTTACGCGAACCCTGTAGGTATTTCCCCTGCTGATCCGTGCTGATTGACTGAAAGACAAGTCTTTCCCATTACTTACATCTTGCCACGTTTTTACCGTAGACCATGATGCGCCTTCTTTCTTTTGAAGATACATCGTCGCCGATATTTTTTCCGTTCCTCGTCCACCGACAAGTTTTGCAGATGCTACCGCCGTGCCATGATTTATCGTTAGGTTGACTCTTGAACTGCTCTTATCGATCCAGAGTGGATTTATTGAAGTATCTCCCATAGGCATGGCATAGGCTTCTCCACGTATCAAGATAAAACATAAGGCAAATACAAAGAACAACATAACCCGCTTTTTCATGCTTCTGTCACCCCCTTTCTTTTCGTCTCACTACTATAACGTTTCACGAAGGAAAAACTGTACAGTCTTTTTGAAATTTTTATTTCTTTTCACGGATGGATTCGGCCATTTTTATTAACTCGTCCGCCGAAAGGTAGCCGTCCAAGGTAAAGACGTAATCTTCCGTATCCAAAATCAAGGTATTCATAAACGACGCGTCTTGAGATTCGTATAAGATGGCTTCATTCTCTCCGATCCGCAATTTTCTCATGCTTCCGTGTTCGTTGTCCTGACCGACGGTATAGGCACCTTCTTTACTTGCGTAGTCAAAATAGAGTTGTTCTCCTTCTTTGTTTTCGTAGACGACATCCATCATGTTGGTAAGATCCCGCGTCTCTTTCTTTTTATAACCCTTCGGAACATAGGTGATTTCCCAGTCTTTTTTCTCTATGCTCTCCTTTTGAGTAAAGTAAATGGCGGTGTGGTCGCTAAACCACGCTTCCACATAGGATTGAATTTGGGCGAGGGCGTCGCCGTGAAAGGCAAAGAGGCTCCCTAGGCCGATCCCCGCCATGAGAAGAACGGCGGCGGCTTTTTTTAAGGGATTTTTCTTTTTGTTCCTTTGAATGGCGGCGAGGATTTTTCGGTCGGTTTCACGAGAGGGGGCGAAGGCACGGTCGTGGCCGCTTGTCCACTGCTCTTCGAGGGCGCGGATCTCTTCTTCCGTGTTTTTCTCCATGGCGTTTTTTATCCAAAGATCCAATTGTCGATCATTCATTTTCCCCCTCCTCTCCCAGCATTTTTCGCAATTTTTGTTTGATTCGATAGAGCTTCACCTGAACAAGATTGGTGCTTATGGCCAGCTCTTCTGCGATTTCTTTATAGGATTTCTCTTCAAAATACTTTAGGTACAGGATCTGTTGGCCTAGGGGATCCAGTTTGTTTAATGCCTCCCGGGCCATTTGCTCCTGCTCTTTTTTAAGATAGGTCGCCGACAGATCGTCGAATGCATCGAAGGCGCCATTGGACGCGTCTACGGCTCGATTCGCCCATTTCTTCTCTCTTCGCAGGCGATCGATGCATTTGTATTTCATCATGGTGACGGCCACTTTTCTGAATTCGTCGTCGGAAAGATCGGCGTATTGGGCTTTTCTCTCGATGATGGCGAGAAAACATTCCTGGAGGGCGTCTTCCGCTTTTTCTTTCGAGCCCAGGCATTTGCTTCCGTAGGCCGTGAGAAAGGCCTTCTGCTTTTCGTAATGGTGTTCGATTTTTTGATTGAATCCTTCGTCTTTTCTGTCCTTTAAAAGCAAGGGGCGCCCTCCTTTCTCTTTTATTAAAACAAAGCATGTGTAAAAATACAATATTTTATTGCCTCATCCCCGAAATTTCACACAAAAAAACAAATCCCGAGTGCATCGAGATTTGTTGCATGAAAAAGGTTTTTGCCCTTACCGCGGCCCTTGTTTCGGAAGGATGAATTCGAAAATGGTCCCGGCAGGTTGATTGTCTTTAATGTGGATTTTTCCGCCTAAGCGACCGGCGATTTCTTTGACCAGGGCCAGGCCCACGCCGTAGCCGTCGTGGTTTCTCGAGGGATCGGCTCGGTAGAAGAGGTCGAAGGCTTTGGCTTTGGCCTCATCATCCATCCCATATCCCGTGTCGGCTACGGCGATATGCGCATCTTCGCCTATTTCCGAAAGGACGATGCTTAAGCTGCCTCCGGGCCGGTTGTACTTAATGCCGTTGTCGATGAGATTATACAAGGCCCGCTCCAGGAGGGCGTCGTCGGTTTCGAGGACCATGTCGTCGCCTTCGAGGGAAAGGGCCACGTCTTTTGCCTCGGCCTTTTCCTCGAGATCCAGAAGAAGCTCCTGGGCCATGGCCTTGATGTTGACCGGGCGAAACACCGGGGCGGCGTCTCGGCCTAAAAAGAGGATCTCTTCCACTAAATCGCTGAGGCGGCCGATGTTTTTCTCCATGCTCCCCACAAAGGCTTCAAGTTCCGGATCCATGGGGCCTCTTTTTTTCTTGAACACGTCCACCCGAGTGCGCAACACGGCCAGGGGCGTGCGCAGTTCGTGGGCCACATTCACGGAAAAGAGCCGCTCTTTTTCGTAATTGTCGTAGATTTTATCCAGTGTCTTTTGAAAGGCTTCGGAGAGGGCCACGATTTCGTAGGCTCCTTCTTTCAGCACAAGGCTGTCTTTTTCCGCCATGGCGTCCATGTCCGTGGCCGCCACTTTTTCCGTTAGAACGGCGAGGGGGCTCAAGGTGCGGCGAATCAAAAGGATAAATATGCCTCCGCCCATAAGGCCTGTGATGAGAAAGACGCCGATGGCGTAGAGCTTAAAATCCGCCAGGTGGCGCACTTCTTCCTGGTCGATAAACACCATCACCGAGTCGCCTTCCGCCTTTCCCTTCATGCGGCTTTCCACTTGGGCGGTGAGGTTTTCGGCGATGTCCTGCTGGCGCCGGGCGATGAGAAAGTTTGAAAGGACGAGCATGAGCATCAACAGGGCCACGCTCGCCGCCGTCAGCTTAAATATAATGGAACGCCGGGTTTTATTCCCTGTCAATGACATACCCCTTTCCGATTTCGTTTCGAATGATGTTTTCTCCCACGGCCTCTTTGATCTTTCGCCTGAGGGCGGACATGTGCACCCGCACGGCGTTGGACACGTCGCTTACATTCATATCCCACACGTGTTCCATAAGCTCCTCGGCGGAGATGTAGCGGCCCTGATTCAGGATCAGGTATTCGAAAATGCCCAGCTCCTTGGCCGTGAGCTTGATTACATCGCCGTTTCCCGTGAGGATTTTCGCCCTTGTGTCGAAGGACAGGTTTTTGTAGGTGATGACGCTGTCTTCCACCACCTGTTTTCTGCGGAGAAGGGAGCGGATGCGCGCCTCCAATTCGTCGAAGTGAAAGGGCTTGATTAAGTAGTCGTTGGCCCCGAGGTCCAGCCCCTTCACCCGATCCGCCACTTGGGTGCGGGCGGTCAGCATAATCACATTGACCTGCTTGTCTTCTTCGCGAATTTCTTTGAGCAGGGTGAAGCCGTCGATTTTCGGCAGATTAATGTCCAACACGATGAGGTCGTAGGTTTCGCTCCAAAAGAGATCCTCCGCCTCGGCGCCGTCCGCCGCCGTATCCACGGCGTAGCCCGAGAGCCTGAGCCCTTCGGGGATGGATTCCAACAGTTCCTTTTCATCTTCTACAATTAACAGTCGCATGGCGCCTCCTTTTTTCTCATTATAGCAAAAACGCAAACAGGCCGGGCCTCTTTGCGTTTTCGGAATCTTTTAGTTTTCGGGTATTGCTTTTGTTTTTTGCTTCGTGCAAAGGCCTTTTGTAATGGCGCCGGTGGGGCAGGCCTTTTCGCACTGACCGCAGCGGATGCACTCGGCGGAATTTTCGTTTTCCACGGGATTCACGTTCATTTTGCAGGCCCTTGCGCATGCGCCGCAATTGATGCAGGCCTTATCGTCCAATCTGTATTTAAAGACAGAGATGGGATTGAAGAGTGAGTATACGGCCCCGAGGGGGCAGATGTATTTACAGAATGGGCGATAGATGACGATGCTAAGGATGATCGTGGCGGCGAGAATGGCGCCTTTCCACGCGTACAAGAAGCCCACGGCGCCTCGCATGCTTTCGTTTTTCAGGACCAGGGGGATGCCCCCTTCGAGCATGCCCACGGGGCAGATGAGTTTACAAAAATAGGGGGATCCCTGACCCAGGACGTCCACGAGAAAAAGAGGGAGGAGGAGAACGAAGATCAGTAGGACCAGGTATTTTAATTTTCTCAAATGCTTATCCGCTTTGAAGGTTTTTATTTTCTTCGGGAAGGGAATTTTGTGCAACAGATCCTGCACCAGGCCGAAGGGGCAGAGCCAGCCGCAGACGAAGCGGCCCATGAGGGCGCCGATAAAGAAGAGAAAGCCCACGACGTAAAAGGAAAATTTGTAGTCCATATTGCCGATGACGGCCTGCAGGGCGCCGATGGGGCAGGCCCCCTTGGCACCGGGGCAGGAGTAGCAATTCATGCCCGGCACGCAGAGGTTTTTCATCTTGCCCTGATAGATTTTTCCCGTCTTAAAGCCTTCCATATAGGAATTGGTGGCGAGAAACCACAGGCCCTGAAAGAGGTGGCGCTTTGTTTCTTTCATGGATTTTTTTTCACTAGCCAATGCCGATACACTCCATGCAAATTCGTATGGCCTTGTTCAGAACCACCTGCATCTCTCCCCGATTGACGCCGTAGGCCATCATGGCCACGGATGCGAGGAGAAGGGCGGGGCCCAAATAGGCACGGTATTTTTCTTTCATCTTAATTTACGTTTTTCAGTTCTTTTTCCACGATGGCTTTCCATTCGTCCAGGCTCTTGGCGCCGGAGTAGGATTCGCCGACGATGTTGCCCTTGCTGTCCACGAAGAAGGTTTCCGGCAGGGCCTGAATGCCTTGGAGGCGGCCCTTCATCAATTGATCGTCGGGTTTCAAGAAGGGATAGGTGGTCTTTAATTTCTTTTGAATGGCTTTGGCCTTATCCAGGGCATCGGGAATGTCTTTTCCGTCTTCGTGGGTGTCCATGACCACGCCCACGACGCCGACGGCCTTGTCTTTCATTTCGGCATTGAGCTTTTCCAAATCGGGGATTTCCTGAATGCAGGCCGTGCACCAGGTAGCGAAGACATTGACCATGGTGAGTTTGTTTTTCGCAAGATCCGCGTCGGTAAAGGCCTTGCCGTCGATGTCCTCAGTCTTAAAGGGGGCGATGGATTTCGCATCGGAGGTTTGCTGCATTTCTTTTTCTTCAAAGACGTAGCCGTTTTCAGCCATGGGGGTTCGATCCATGGTCTCGAGGGTCACGCCCTTTAATGCTTCCATAATGGATGCATCCACATCGCCTGCCGTGGATAAGTAGTAATTGTATTTGCCGTCTTTGCTTTCGCCGAGTTTCGTGTGGGTGTCGCATTTCGTGACTTTGCCGATGGCGGCTTCGTCCATGGACTTGTCGTAGATGCCGATTGTGCCGGCCCGCTTAATGGCCTCGAGCCACTTCGGGTAGTCGTCGCCCATTTTCGGGATTTCCTTGTTCTTGTCCTCTTCCGTTAAAGCGGAGAAAGTGAGCATGGCGTATTTGATTTCGTTCTTTTCGCCTAAGGACTGATCGTCCAACATGATCACGTCTTTTTTCGTCATCATGTCTTGCAGGGTCTTCGGCAAAGTAATTTTTGCACCCATGTAGGGGAATTCATAAGTATCTTTTACTTGCCAGGCGTAGTCGGCGGGCTTGATCATTTCGTTGCCCATGCCGGCCTTGGAGGCCTCGATGCTTTCACCTTGGGCCACTTCTTCCGGGTGGTCTTCCCGGCGATTGTCTTTCTTTTCGCAGGCCAAAAGGCCGAAGCTTAAGCTCGCGATTAAGGCGCCTGCCAAAATCTTTTTCATTTTCTTATTCATGTGAACACTCCTTTTTCAATGGTAATGCCATTGTAGCGGACGAGGCGTTAAGGCCGCGTTAAGACAATAAAAAATTCCGAGGAAAAGGATGCTTCCTCGGAACTTTTATTCGTACAGGGCGGCTTTAAATTCTCGAATCGCCGCTTCAAATTCACTTTGCCTTGCTTCCAAGGCACGGAGATCCGCGGCCTCTTTCTCGTCCATGGCTTTGGTTAGTGCCTGAACATAGGCCTTTTCCGTGCGCAACATGTCTTTTTCAAGACGCCTGAAGACGCGAAGAGACCCCGGCTCCACGATTTACACGTCCCCGTGGTTGCTGTAGTAGCTTTCGTCTAATTCTCTCGTCACCGATTCCACGATGCCGTCGTCCAACACATCCATGACTTCTTTAAAGACCTGCATTTTTTCTTCGGGCACCTTTTCTTCCAAGCATTTAAGCACGTCGTCGACAAAGTCGTAATTGACTTGGTAGTACTTTTTAAATTTATCTGTGACGAAGAGATGGACCTGACGGCGGTCTTTTTGGCTACGCACTTTTTCCACGTGGCCTTTTTCCACCAAATTATTCACCTTGTAGGCGGCATTCGGTTGGCTCACGCGAATAAAATTGGCCAGTTCGTTAATGGTCGGCCCTTGAAGCGCGTAAATGGCTTCGGCGCAAAACTTTTCCATGACCGTCAGCGAATCCGGCTGCCGGTTGTTGCGATAGAGATTTTTGTAGAAATTTAATTTATATTTCAGGTAAATTGAATTCATGACTTCTCGCATCGATTTATTGTTTTCCATAAATACCCCAATCTAATAGACCAGTGACAATTATCGTACCATACATAATTGATTGTTAGATTCTTGCCGAATCCCTTCAATTAGAAAAGAATAATCCCACATTCGGCATTGTTCTTTTTATAAGACGCATCGTCGCTTATGTAATGGCGGAGCTGAGAGGAATCGAACCCCCGGCACGTGCCTTAGGAGGGCACTGCTCTATCCAACTGAGCTACAGCTCCATAATGAACAGTATACGCACCTATTTCATAATTTGCAATTCATATCCGCGCCTTGCAGAAAATCTTTTACATTCCTTTATATTTATCTTCCAAGGCGATCATGGTCATGCGTCCTTCGTCCATTTCCTCCACTTGATAAACGTAGCGTTCGTCTTCCACCACGGCGCCCGGTTCCACGATTTTATCCTGTTCGTCGAAGATTTTTTGAATGTAGTCGCCGAGGATCTCTTCTCTGCTCTCGATGTCCCTTACCAGGTGTTCGTTGACCTTCTCCATTCTCGTCTGCGCATCGAAAATAGCCACGCCGGCGTTGGCGAGGATTTTGTGAATGGTAAAGTATTTGCGCACGATAAACAAGACGGCGATGGCCAAAACGCCGATAAAAAGATCTTGGGTATTGTCGCCGTAAATCAGCATTTTTCTCGCCACCACCATAATCATAATGTAGATGATTTGGTATTCCTCGTGATTGATCAACATGGCCACAAATTCCAGGCCGATGACCATTAAGAGGACGTGGGAGAGAAAATCCTGAAAGAGCTGATAGCTGCTTCCCTTGGTGCTGTAAGCGATGTCCACCATGTATTTAAAAAGATCGGGGACGGAAGTGACGATCCCGATAATAATGGTGACGGCCATGGCAAATTCCAAGGCGTAGAGCAAGCTTTGGAGCCTCGTAATATATTTCTTTCGATTCATCCCATTTCTCCGGACTTTTCCATTTCCTTACGCATCTTTTCCAACAGCTTTTTCTCGATGCGGCTCACAGTCATTTGGGAAATACCCAATTTTTCCGCGATGGACACTTGGGTCTTCCGGTACTGGTAGCGGTCGATTAAGATGGTTTTTTCCACATCGTTAAAATTTTCCATGGCCCGCTGAATAAAGTCGTTCAACTCGACTTTATTGAAGTACTCCTCTTCCACGCCGATTTTGTCGCCGCGGGACAGATCCCGGTCTTCACTCCCCGAGTCGAAATTCATGTCCAAACTCTCCGGCGCATAGACTTTCGACGCTTCCATAACCTCCAGCACTTCCGCCGTGGAAATATCTAAAAACTCCGCGATGTCCGAGATGGTGGGGGTCTTTTGGTTTTGCTGCGCCAGGGTCAATTTGGCGTCGTTGATTTTTTTCGACAACTCCTGCACCCGGCGGGGCACGCGAATGGTCCAACCCTTGTCTCGAAAGTATTTTTTAATCTCGCCGATAATGGTGGGCGTGGCAAACGACGAAAATTCAAAGCCCTTGGACGGATCGTAGCGCTCCACGGCAAAAATCAGGCCCATGGAGGCCACTTGAAAGATATCGTCGTAGTCGATGCCTTTTCCCGTGTATTTTTTCGCCAGAATTTCGGCGATGTAAAGGTGCTCTTCGATTAAAATGTCCCGAAGGGTCTTGTCGTCGGTTTCGGCGTATTCGGCAAATAATTCTTTTCGCTTCGCTTTGGAAAGGGGCCGATCCATGTTGTAGTAGGCTTCTTTGTCCATTTTATGCTCCGAAGGTTTTGTAAACGACCAATTGATCGTCGTCGTAGGAGACTTCGTCGGCCAAAGACTCGATAATCATGGCCGTAATGGCCAAGCGCTCATCGGCCTCGACTTTTTCCTCGCTGATGCCGGAGACGCGGAAGCGAATGGCGCCTTCTTCCGGCTCCATGACGATGTCGATGGCATCGTTCATGCCCATGGCGAAGGAAAGATTGCAGCTTTCCGTAAGAAGCAGGCGAATGTCTCCCAAGGTGTCCATATCGATGTCTTCTTCCACGCAAATCCCCGACACGTTTAAGCGCGCCAGGGAAAGGTAGCGGGGCTTGGCCGGAATGGTTAAATAGACTTTATCTCCCATTAGGCCTCTCCTTCGATATGAAACAATTTGTCTAATTTCGTAATGGTAAAGAGCTTCTTTACATTGGGATCCAAGTGCTCGATGTGCACTTCGTGGCCGTTTTCCTTGACGTAATTGAGCAGGTAAATAAAGCCGCCGAGCCCGGTGGAATCCACGTAAGCTAAATCCGCGGCATCCACGAGGATGTTTTTCTTGTGGGCGTCGTAGGCGGCGACGGCTTCTTCTTTAAATTGAGCCGTGTAATACATATCCATTTCGCCGCAGGGAATGAGACGCAAGCGTTCCCCGTCATCTTTTATTTTCAGTGTAAACATTCCGCCCTCCTTTTCTCTCTTAGTATATCATCGCAAGCCCCGGGGGCAATACATTTATTCTTCCCCGACGTATTCGGCCACGGCGACGATGTGGCTGTCTTTAATATTCATGAGCTTCACGCCGGAGGTGGCCCGCCCTAAAATGGAAATGGATTCCGCCTTCAGGCGAATAATGGCGCCGTCTTCGGAGATCATCATGATTTCGTCCCCGTCGTTTAAGACTTTCGCCGACACCAATTGGCCGGTTTTTTCCTTGATGCGGTAGGTGATCAGACCCTTGCCGCCGCGATTTTGCACCTTGTATTCTTCCATGGCCGTGCGCTTGCCGTAGCCATATTCGCTGATGACGGCCAGGGTCTTGCCCTCTTCGGCCTTTACAAAGCTTACCACTTCGTCGTCTTCGTCCAGGCGAATGCCGATGACGCCCATGGCCGTGCGGCCCTGTTCTCTCAGCTCGCCGCCCTTGAAGCGCAGGGACATGCCTTTTTTCGTGACAAAGATTAAATCGTCGTCGTCGCCGCATTGAATGCCGCCGATCATGGTGTCGCCTTCTCTTAAGCCCATGGCAATGAGGCCGTTTTTGCGAATGTTTTTGTATTCGCCCATTTTCGTCTTTTTAATGTAGCCGCGACGGGTGACGAGGAAGAGATTGTCGTCGTCCGCCACCTGATCGATGGGGATAATGCTTTGGATCCGCTCCCCTTCTTCCAATTGAAGCAGGTTTACGATGGCCGTGCCCTTGGCATTTCTTCCGGCGGCGGGAATTTCGTAGGCCTGTTTCTTATACACTTGGCCGCAGTCGGTAAAGAACAGAATTGTATCCAAGGTGGATGTAATGAAGAGGCTGGTGACGAAGTCGTCGGCCTTTTTGTTTAAGGCGCTGATTCCCTGGCCGCCGCGGTGTTGGGGCTTGTAGGTGCCTTCGGGCATGCGTTTAATGTAGCCGGAATTGGTGAGGGTGACTACCACTTCTTCGTCTTCGATGAGATCGGCATCTTCCATTTCCCCGTCGGATTTCGTGATCACCGTGCGGCGCAAATCGCCGTATTTTTCCTTGATCTCCAAGAGTTCCTCTTGAATGGTCTTATCCAAGACCTTGGGATCGGAGAGGATGAGCTCCAATTTTTCGATGAGGGCCAAGAGTTCCCGATACTCTTCTTCCAGCTTTTCCACTTGCAGGCCGCTTAAGCGCTTGATGCGCATGTCCAAAATGGCCTGGCCCTGCACGTCGGTGAGGCCGAAGCGCTCGGTAAATTTCGCCTTGATCTCCTCGTCGGTGCGGTAGCTCTTGACGATTTCGATGATTTCGTCGATATGATCGATGGCGAGTTTCAAGCCCTCGATAATGTGCACCCGGGCCTTAGCCTTGTTTAAGTCGAAGGTACTGCGTCGGGTCACGACATCCCGCTGATGCATAACGTAGTAGTGAATAAGCTCGAGCAGAGTCAATTCTTTCGGCACCCCGTCCACCAAGGCGAGATTGATGATGCCGAAGGTGATTTGCAGCTGGGTTTCCTTATAAAGGCGATTTAAAACCACGTGGGGATTGGCGTCCCGCTTCAGTTCCACCACCATGCGCACGCCGCGGCGGTTGGATTCGTCGCGAATGTCGGAGATGCCGTCGATTTTTTTGTCCTTCACGAGCTCGGCGATTTTTTCGATGACCCGCGCCTTGTTCACTTGATAGGGAAATTCCGTCACCACGATTTGGTACTTGCTCTTTAAGGGCTCGATTTCCGCCCGCGCCCGCACTTTTACCTTGCCGCGGCCGGTTTTGTAGGCTTCCTTAATGCCTTCTTTGCCCATAATGAAGGCGCCGGTAGGAAAATCCGGCCCCTTAATGTGGGTCATCATCTTTTCCAGAGAAATGGTTTCGTCTTCCATGTAGGCGATGACCCCGTCGATGACTTCGTTCATATTGTGGGGGGCCATATTGGTGGCCATGCCCACGGCGATGCCGGCGGAGCCGTTGACCAAGAGATTGGGAAAGCGCGAGGGCAGCACCGAAGGTTCCGTCAATTCTTCGTCGAAATTGGGCACGAAGTCCACGGTGTCTTTATTGATGTCTCTCAACATTTCCATGGCCAACTTCGACATGCGCACTTCCGTGTAACGCATGGCCGCCGGGCTGTCCCCGTCCATGGAACCGAAGTTCCCCTGGCCGTCGGCGAGGGGGTAGCGAATGTTAAAGTCCTGGGCCAAACGCACCACGGCGTCGTAAATGGACGAGTCCCCGTGGGGGTGATACTTCCCCATAACGTCCCCGACGAGGCGGGCGCTTTTTCTGTGAGGCTTATCCGGCGTAAGGCCCTGCTGTTGCATGCCGTAGAGAATACGGCGATGCACGGGCTTTAAGCCGTCCCGCACGTCGGGCAAGGCCCGGGCGACGATGACGCTCATGGAATATTCTAAGTAAGCCTTTTTCATGGCTTTTTCTAAGACGACGTCTTGAATGCCGCTTTCATTTGCAAATTTTGCCACTGTATCCTCCTAGGCGTCGATGTTTTCGACGTAAATTGCATTTTCTTCGATAAATTCCCGCCGCGGCGCCACTTCCTGGCCCATAAGCATGGAAAATACTTCGTCGGCCATTTGGGCGTCGTCTACGCTCACGCGAAGGAGCACCCGGTGTTCCGGATTCATGGTGGTTTCCCAGAGCTCTTCCGCGTTCATTTCACCGAGACCTTTGTAGCGACCGATTTTTAAATTCTTGTCCCGGCCCAGGCGATTCATGGCCTCTTGCAGCTCTTCTTCGTTGTAGCAGTATTCCAGCACCTTCGATCCCCGCTTAATGCCGTAAAGGGGCGGCTTAGCCACAAAGACGTGTCCCGCTTCGATCAGCTCGGGCAGGTGGCGGAAAAGGAAGGTCAAGAGCAGGGTTTGAATGTGGGCGCCGTCCACGTCCGCATCGGTCATAATGATGATTTTTCCGTAGCGGAGTTTTTCGATGTCGAATTCCGTGTCGATGCCCGTGCCGAAGGCGGTGATCATGGCGCGAATTTCGTTGGAGTTTAAAATCTTGTCCATGCGCGCCTTTTCCACGTTCATGATCTTTCCGCGAAGGGGCAAAATGGCCTGATAGCTGCTGTCCCGCCCGCCCTTGGCACTGCCGCCGGCGGAGTCCCCTTCCACCAAAAAGATCTCGGTCTTTTCGTTGTCGTTTAACTGGCAGTCCACGAGCTTGCCGGGAAGGGGCGTGTTGTCCAAAATAGAACGCTTTCGCGTCAAATCCCGCGCCTTTCTCGCCGCTTCTCTGGCTCGGCGGGCAGAAAGGGCCTTCGTTAATATAATCTTTCCGATTTTCGGATTTTCTTCCAAAAAGGCGGCTAAGTAGTTGTTCAACACCCGCTCTACAATGGCCTTGGTCTCGGAATTGCCGAGCTTGGCCTTGGTTTGGCCTTCGAATTGGGGATCGGGAATCTTCACGCTGATGACGGCGCTGATCCCTTCCCGCACGTCGTCGCCGGAGAGGTTTTCTTCCTTCTCTTTAATGTAGTTGTATTTTCTGCCGTACTCGTTAATGCTCTTGGTCAGAGCGCTCCGAAAGCCCGATAAGTGGGTGCCCCCTTCTTCCGTGTTGATATTGTTGGCGAAGGATAAGACCGTCTCCCGGTAGCTGTCTGTGTACTGAATCGAGATTTCCACATTGGTGTCTGAATCCGTTTCGTCCACGTAGAGAATTTTGTCGTGAATGGGCTTTTTGTTTCGGTTAATGTATTCCACATAGCTTTTTATGCCGCCGACGTAGTGGTAGATTTCCTTAAATTCTTCTTCGTCTCGGTGGTCGATAAATTCGATGTAGGCGCCCTTGTTTAAAAAGGCCATTTCCCGGAAGCGACGGGCCAATACCTCCCGGCTGAATTCCACGGTTTCCTTAAATATGTCTTCGTCCGGCCAGAAAGTAATGGTAGTGCCCGTGTCCTTTACCCCTTCTTCTACGACGGTAAGTTCCGTTTGGGGAATACCCCTGGAAAAGACCTGTTCGTAGGCTTTTCCCTGCCGCCGCACGTGGGCGATGAGTTTTTTCGACAGGGCGTTGACCACACTGACGCCGACGCCGTGAAGGCCGCCGGAGACTTTGTAGGCATTGCTGTCGAATTTTCCCCCGGCGTGGAGAATGGTAAGGACGGTTTCTACGGTGGATTTTTTCGTTTGGGGATGAATGTCCACGGGGATGCCGCTGCCGTTGTCGCGCACGGAAACAGAGCCGTCTTTGTTCAGTTCCACAATGACCTGATCGCAGCGGCCGGCTAAAATTTCGTCGATGGAATTATCCACCACTTCGTAGACCAAGTGGTGCAAGCCTTTGGGGCCCGTGGAGCCGATGTACATGCCCGGGCGTTTACGAACCGGCTCGAGGCCCGTTAATACCTGTATGTTTCCGGCATTGTATTCATTTTCCCTTACCATAAATCCTCCTCGCGCAGATCGTCTGCGCTCTTTTTTAATTCGATTAAATCAATGGCTTCCGCCGCCTCTTCCAAGGCCTCCATAGGCTCCGCCGCCGTAATAAAGCATTGGCCCTTAATCATGGAAAGCAGCATCCGCCGCCGCTTCTCGTCCAGCTCCGACAAGACGTCGTCTAAAAGCACCACCGGGGCTTCGCCCACCTGCTCGCCGATGCGGTCGATTTCCATGCACTTCATGGCCAGGACGATGCTTCGTATCTGGCCCGTAGAGGCGAATTTCTTCGCTTCCTCGCCGTTTAAGAGAAAAGACAAATCGTCCAAATGGGGGCCGATGGACGTCCGCCCCCGCTCCCGATCCGTTTCGCGTCTCTGTTTCAGGCTTTCGTAAAAGGCAGTCTCCAACTCCCCGTCCAATACCACGGGAAAAGACGCCTTGTAGCGCAGCTCCAGGCCCTCGCCCTCGCCTGCGATGGCTTCGTAATAGGTCGAAACGGAGGCGGCCATGCGCTTTAAAAATTTCAGCCGCTCCCTTAAAATCACCGCCGCATAATTTGCCAAACTTCGGTCGTAGACGTCTAAAAGATCCATATCCCGAAGCTTTCTGAGTACGACGTTTCGCTGATAGAGTACGTGGTAGTAGGACGTGTAGGCATCGTCGTAGGCGGAAGAGAGCATGCGGAGCATGTCGTCGATAAATGCCCGGCGCCTCGAGGGAGACCCTTGCACCATTTGCAGGTGCCCGGGCTCGAAGAGCACCACGCCCATGCCCCGACCGTAGGCCGAGGTGTTTTTTACGGGATTGTGATCCCTGAGAAAGCGGCGCTTGTCTTTTTTTACGGTGATCTCCATGTCCCTGGCGAAGTCATCCATGACCACGGTGGCCGCCACAAAGGCGCTCTCCTCGCCGAAGGCGATCACTTCTTTTAACGAAGCGGTTTTAAAACTGCGCCCCGTCATGGCTAAGTAAATGGCCTCTAAAAAATTCGTCTTACCCGTGCCGTTGGGCCCGATGATGCGGTACATTTTCGGTTCCAAATCCACAAAAAGGCGGCGATGGTTTCGAAACGAGACCATGTTTAATTCAGATACAAACACATCGTCCTCCCGCCCCGTTGAATTTTCATTCGTTTCCCTTAGTATAGTACAAATGTTCTATTCCGACAAATGGGTCTCGTCCTTCTCGATGGTGTCTTTTTCTCCCATAAACTCCACCACATCGCCCGGGTAGAGCTTTCTGCCCCGACGCTGTTCCATTTCGCCGTTTACATAGACCAGGCCGTCGGCGACCACCATTTTTGCCATGCCGCCGGAATCCACCCACTGCACGTTTTTTAAAAAGCTGTCGAGCTTAATGTAGTCCGTCGTTATTTTCATAGATTGGCCAACCTTACGGGCAAGACGAGATACAGGCTGTCCGTCCCTTCCAAGGGCGTAATAATGCAGGGATTCACCGCGTCGGTAAAGCCGAGGGAAATGGTCTCCTCGTCCATGACGCGAATTCCTTCCAATAAGTAGCGGGCGTTAAAGGCGATGGTGAGATCATTCCCCGTCTTTTCGGCGCGAATGGTTTCGTGAACCTTCCCCACTTCGGAATTGGAGAGGATTTCGATTTGATCGTCTTTAATTTCCAGACGCACCAAGCCGTTTCGCTCCTTGCCCGTCATTAAACTGGCCCGCTCCAAGGCGTCGATTAACTGTTTTCTGTCACAGGTCACTTTCACGTCGTGTTCCGTGCGGATCAGGCTGTTGTAGCGGAAAAATTCGCCGTTTAAGAGCTTGGTGAAAAATTTCGTCTCGTCGAATTGAATCAAGACGTGGTTGTTTCCGATTTCCAGCGTAAGGGTCTTGGTTTCGTCGATAAGCTTTGCGATTTCCGACACACCTCTCGCCGGCAAGATTAAATCCCGACGCACGGACTGTTCTCCCCGAATGCGGCTTAAGGCCATGCGGTAGCCGTCCAGGGCCACGAAGGTAATGCCTTCCGGCTGAACGTCTAGGAGCACGCCGGTTAAGACGATGCGCATGTCGTCGTTGGATGTGGCGAATTGGGTCTCTTTAAAGGCCTTTAGCAAGGCTTCGCCGGTGACCACGATTTTTTCGTCGCCGCCCAGTTCCGGAAGCTGCGGGTATTCCTCCGGATTTTGGCCCATGATTTCAAATTGCGACTGCTCGCAGACCAAGGAAAGCTTTTGGCCTTCGCTTTTTATATGCACCATGGCGTTGGGGAGCTTGCGCACAATGTCTCCGAATAAAGAGGCATTTAATACGATGCTTCCCGCTTCTTCCACGAAACAGGCGTGGCGGGATTCCATAGAGATTTCCGTGTCCGTAGCTCTAAGGATCAATTGATCTTCCGTGGCCTCCATATAGATGCCTTCCAATATTTGCATGCTCGTCTTTGCCGAAATGGCCCGGGAGACGGTGGAAACGATGGAAGCCAATGCGGATTTTTCGATTTGAAATTTCAAATGCTTTCCTCCTCAACTATTAGATTAGTACTTCGTATTCGTAGTAGGGGCTGTGAATTTGTGGATAGTCCCCTTTAAAAGGATCCGCGTCGTGATCATCCTGTGGATAATTTATGGATATCCCCGTGGATGGTTTCTCTTTTATCCACAATCCGACTAATTGCCCTTAATGGTTTCCTTCAACGATTCGATGGTGACGTAGAGATTGGTGTCTTTTTCCATATCGTCTTTTATCTTATCGCAGGCGTGAATCACCGTGGAGTGATCCCTTCCGCCGAATTCCTGACCGATTTTCGGAAGAGACATATCCGTCAGCTCCCGGGTCAGGAACATGGCGATTTGTCGGGGATAGGCCAAGGGGCGGGAGCGCTTTTTGCTGTCCATTTGCTCCACAGTTAATTGATACTTTTCGCAAACCACGTCCTTGATTCGCTCCACCGTAATGGCGACGGGTCGGTTGTTTTCGTAGATATCTTTCAGCACTGTCGCCGCCGTCTCTTCCGTAATGACGCCGGTGGTGAGTTTGGAATAGGCTGTAACCCGAGACAGGGCCCCTTCCAGTTCACGAATATTGCTCTTTACGTGGGTGGCGATGTAATTGATCACCTCGTCGGGAACGTCGAAGCCGTCGCTTTCGGCTTTGTTCCTTAATATAGCGATGCGGGTTTCCAGATCCGGCGCCTGAATGTCCACCACGAGGCCCCAGGCGAAGCGGGAAATAAGCCGCTGCTCCAGTTTTTGAATGTCCTTCGGCGGCTTGTCGCTGGTGAGTACAATTTGCTTGTCCCGGGCGTGGAGCTCGTTAAAGGTGTGGAAAAACTCGTCCATGGTGGATTCCTTGTCGGCGATAAATTGAATGTCGTCGATTAAAAGCAGGTCTTGGGACCGATACTTTCTGCGGAATTCCTCGTTGCGATTGGTTTGAATGGATGCGATAAATTCGTTGGTAAACTGTTCGCTGGTCACGTACAAAATCCGCTTGTTCGGATCGTTTCGATGCATAAAATGGCCGATGGCGTGCATTAAGTGGGTTTTACCCAAACCGACGCCGCCGTAGATAAACAGGGGATTAGCGTGGGCTTCGATGGGATTTTCCGCCACGGCCAAGGAGGCCGCGTGGGCAAATTGATTGGACTGGCCCACGACGAAGGAATCGAAGATGTATTTCGGATTTAAATGAGACAGGGATTCGGCGGCATTTTCCGCGGGCATGGCCCGGCCCTCCCCGTCGGCAGTGAGGACGAATTGAATGTCCAAATCCCTTCCGCCGACTTCTTTTACGACGCGGCGAATGAGGTTTTTGTAATTGTTATTGTTCTTTTTTAAATGATTTAAGACGAATTCACGGCTCACGCCTAAAATCAAGGCGTCGTCGCGAATGGCGATGGGTTGAATCGGGCGAAACCAGGTATTGATTTGGGACTCGTAGAGGTTTTCTTCGAGAATCAATTGAAAGGCATCGTCCCACAGGGTTTTAACATCGGTTGACATAGACGGTCGCTCCTTAAAGCTATGTATTAACATATTCACATGTGGAAAAATTCCCTATGGATGAAAAAATCCACAAGATTGTGGATTGTGGGGATAAACTGTTTATGAACAATGACTCGGAATTCATTTGTTTATAAACCGGGACTGTTTATTCGTATTTTACGGGAAATTTCGTGAAAAGAAGATACTTATCAACAAGTTATACACAGAGTGTGAATAACTACAATGTATCGACAGGCGATCTTTTTATTCACAGGCTCGAAATAATTATACACAAATACAAAAAAGTTATCAACATGCCCGGCGCCTCCACGGGCCTTTAAAAATCCGTCCTTCAGCGATTTTTTTTGCGGGCGAAGAGAGGAAATTCCTCTATATTCATTGACTTCAAGGGGATGAGTCCCTATAATATATAGAGTGTATTTAAAAAAATAGGTCCATTGGGCATTTTTTTATCCCGACAGAGGAGGTGTAATCATGAAAAGAACGTACCAACCGAAACGCAAACAAAGAAAAAGAGAACACGGTTTTCGTGCGCGCATGAGAACGCGCGGCGGTCGTAAGGTTTTGCGCGCCCGCAGAGCTAAGGGAAGAAAAAGACTTTCCGCATAATCCATGGAAAAAAAGTACTTTCTGACGAAAGACGGGGATTTTAAAAAAGTATATAGGAAGAGAAAAACGTTCGGTAACAGAAATTTTACTCTTTACGTCAAGCGAAACGGCCTGGCCCATTCCAGGATGGGTTTTTCCATCAACAAGAAGGTGGGCAAGGCCGTTGTTCGCAATAAAATAAAAAGACGGCTGAAAGCCCTTTATCAGGAAGCGTATCCGCGCCTCACGCCGGGCTACGACTACGTCATCGTCGTCAAAAATAATGTGGCGGATTTAGATTTTAAAACCATAAAATCCGCCTTTTACCATCTGTTTCGCGTATCGAAGTTTCTAAAGGGGGGCAAAAAGTCATGAGGACTTTGGCCTTGGGACTGATTCGTTTTTACCAAAAAGTGATTTCTCCTTATGTATTGCCCGGGGCGCACTGTCGCTTTTATCCGACGTGCAGCCAATACGGCTACGAAGCTTTTTCAACATACCCGTTCTTTAAGGCGCTTTATTTAACTGTAAGGCGCGTTTTACGCTGTCACCCTTTTCATAAGGGCGGCTATGATCCACTTCCATAGATTAGGAGGAAGTTCACTTGATTAACGCTTTAGCGAGTTTCTTCGGCACCCTTCTCCACGCCATTTACAGTTTCTTGGCGGGAATCGGGTCGGAACCGAAGATGATTTCCTTTTATGCGATTTCCATCATTATCACGACCCTGCTTTTCCGTTTGGCCCTTTTGCCTTTAAATTTATTCCAAACGAAAAACCAGCTGAAGATGGCGAAATTGCAGCCGGAAATGAAAAAAATTCAAAAAAAATACGAAAAAGACCCGCAACTCTTGGCGCAAAAACAGTCTCAGCTCTACAAGGAAGCGCAATTTAATCCTTTAAGCGGCTGTCTGCCCATGCTGGTTCAATTCCCCGTTCTCCTGGCCTTTTATCGGATCTTTATGTTCCCGACGAAATTTGCCTTTACGAATCCGGAATTTTACGCGTCCATACAGAAAAATTTCTTTTTTATACAAAACCTCGATAAGGTGGACCCCACGGGGATGATTTTCCCCGTTATCGCAGCCTTTTTCACCTGGCTGTCCACCTACATCGTGCAAAAGAGCAACAAGGCGCCGTCCACGGAGCAATCGGAGCAAATGATGCGCACCATGTCCATGATGATGCCCATTATGATCTTCGTTTTCGCGAGAAAGATGGCGGCGGGTTTGGTCTTGTACTGGATCGTCGGTAGTATCTACACGATTTTCCAACAATATGTGAGCAACAAAATTATCGAAAAAGAAAAAGAAGCGGAGGCATAGCATGAATTTCTCCATTCAATCGGCAAAAACCATCGACGAGGCCGTGGAAAAGGCCCTCCTCGAGTTGAAAGCCACCCGCGATGAGGTGGAAATCGAAGTAATTGAAGAGCCCTCCGGCGGCTTTTTGGGGCTGATTGGGGGCAAGGATGCTATTGTCAAGGTGAAGAAAAAAATGGACCACAAGGACATTGTGGAATCTATTTTAAAGGACGAAGAAATCCAAACCGTGCGCACGGTTTTGGACGAAAAAGCCCAACAAGAAGCGCAAGAAGCGACGGAGGATGAGGAAGCGGACGAGGTTTCCGTAGAATCCGAAGAAGAGGAAGAAGCCGAATCGACGCCGGAGGAACCGGCTTTCGAGCGCTTAAACGACGAGGAAATGGAAGCCATGATTCGCGACTACATCGACCGAATTATGGGAGCCATGGATTTGGCCTATACCCTGTCCGTGGATTTCAATGAAAATGAAATCGACGTGTCCATCGACGGCAAGAAAGAGGAAACGGGCATTGTCATCGGCAAGCACGGATCCACTTTAAACGGCATTCAAATCGTGCTTTCCGCCATGGTGAACCAACGGAGCGATGAATTTCGCCGGGTCATCGTGGACTGCAGCGGCTACCGCAAGAAGCGGGAGCAGGTGCTGAAGCGCATCGCCGGCAAGACGGCGAACAAAGTATTAAAGACGAATAAATCCATTAAATTGGAGCCGATGAATGCACAGGAAAGGCGAATTATTCACGCCTGCCTGGCCAATGTCGACGGCATTCGAACGCGGAGCGAGGGGAAAGATCCTCACAGGCGCGTCGTCATTCATAAGGATACATCCCAGCCTTCATAGTCTCTATGAAGGCTTTTTTATAGGAAAGGTTGACTACTATGACAATTGCGGCTATTTCTACGGCGAAGTCTCCCGCGGGGATCGGCATCGTGCGATTAAGCGGAGATGAGGCCATTTCTCTGGCCTGCGGCTTTTTTCGGGGAAAACAGAGTCTTGATGATCCGGCAAACGACCGAAAGCTTCTCTACGGCCACATCGTCTCCGACGGCGAGGTGGTGGATGAGGTCTTGGCCGTGGCCTTTCGCGCGCCCTTCAGCTACACAGGCGAGGACATGGTGGAAATCCAGGCCCACGGCAGTCGCATCGGCCTGGAGCGGATTTTAAACTGCTTTATTTCCGCCGGGGCGGAGCCGGCGAAGCGAGGCGAGTTTACGAAGATCGCCTTTTTAAACGGCAAGCTCGATTTAACGGAGGCCGAGGCCATTATCGACATGATCGAAGCGGAAAGCGTCTCGGCCCAGAAGCAGAGCGCCCGCCAGCTTACCGGCCATTTGTACCGAAAGATCGAGGGCTTTCGCACGCGGATCAAGGACACTTTGGCCCATTTAGTGGCGGACATCGACTTTTCCACGGAAGAGGTGGAGCCCGTGGATGTAAGCGCCCTGATCACCACCTGCGAGGAGATTTTAGCCGAAATGAAGGCCTTGGAATCCACCTTTACCCGAGGCAAACTGGTGCAGGAAGGCATCGCCACGGCCATTGTGGGCAAGCCAAATGTGGGAAAGAGTTCCTTCTTAAATAAGATGCTCCGAGAAGACAAGGCCATCGTCACGGACATTCCCGGCACCACTCGGGACGTGCTCGAGGCGAGTTATTCCCTTGACGGGATCCACCTTCGCATTCAGGACACGGCGGGGATTCGAAAGACCGAGGACACCATCGAGCAGATCGGCATCGAGCGGGCCATGGCGAGCATGGAGGAGGCGGATCTTATTATCGCCCTCTTCGACGCCTCCCGCCCCCTTGAAGAAGAGGACATGGAAATCATCGAGCGGATCAAGGACAAGCGGGTGATTTGCCTCTTAAACAAGCAGGATCTCGGGTCGGTCTTGGATAAAGAGGCCATGGAGGCCTACTTCCCCGGCGCCGTCATTGAGACCAGCTTTATTCGAGACGAGGGCCTCGCCGCCGTGGAGGATTTAATCGAGTCCTGGTTCCTATCCGGCACCATCGAAGAAGACGAGATTCAGATCTACTCCCTGCGCCACAAGCTTCTTCTTTCAGAAGCCGTGGAATCCCTTTCGAAAGCGGTGGAGGACATACGTTCGGGTATCGGATTGGATCTCGCCGAGGTCTATGTGGAGGATGCGTTTTTGAAATTAGGCGAAATCACCGGCCAAACCGCCGGCGAGGAAGTATTGGACCACGTGTTCTCTAAATTTTGTATCGGAAAATAAGGAGCGAAAATGAATTTTTTAGCGAAAACCGTCGATATCGTCGTCGTCGGCGCGGGCCACGCGGGCTGCGAAGCGGCTCTGGCGGCGGCGCGCATGGGCCATTCTGTGGCCATTCTTACCATTAATTTAAATGCCGTGGCGGCCATGAACTGCAATCCCAATGTGGGGGGCACGGGAAAGGGCCATTTGGTGCGGGAAATCGACGCATTGGGCGGCGAAATCGGAAGAAACATCGACAAGACCTTTATTCAATGCCGCATGTTGAATCGCTCCAAGGGCCCGGCGGTTCACTCCCTCAGGGCTCAGGCGGACAAGTGGGACTACCACGCCGCCATGAAGGAGACCTTGGAAAACACGAAAAATCTCTACCTGATTCAGGACGAGGCCGTGGATTTTTACATGGAAGACGGGGAAGTTTCAGGCGTGATCGGAAAGAGCGGCGCCATTTACAAATCCAAGAAGACCATTTTGGCCACGGGAACCTACCTTCGCGGCAGGGTCTTTATGGGCGAGGTGAACTACGCCTCCGGTCCCGACGGCATGCAGCCCGCCAATCAGCTTACTTCTGCCATCGAGGGCCTGGGCCTTAAGACCATGCGCATGAAGACCGGGACGCCGGCGCGGGTGCACCGGGATTCCATCGACTTTACGGGCATGGACGTGCAATTAGGCGATGAGAAAATCGTGCCTTTCTCCTTCTCCAACTTCGACGTGGATTACAGCGAGAAGGAGCAGATTAAATGCTACTTAACTTACACGACTCCCGAATGCCACGAAATCATTCGAGAAAATATCCATCGCTCCGCCATGGCCATGGGGGACATCGAGGGCATCGGCCCCCGCTACTGCCCTTCCATCGAAGACAAGGTGACCCGCTTCGCCGATCGGGATCGCCACCAGGTCTTCCTCGAGCCGGAGGGGCTCCACACCAAGGAAATCTACGTTCAGGGCGTGTCTTCTTCCCTGCCCGTGGAGGTGCAAATGGCCCTCTATAAAAAGATCGACGGCCTGGAAAATTGCGAATTTATGCGCCCGGCATATGCCATCGAGTACGACGCCATCGACGCCACGAAACTCAGATTAAGCCTTCAGGTCACCGACGCGCCGAATCTCTATATGGCGGGGCAGATCAACGGTTCCAGCGGCTACGAAGAGGCGGCGGCGCAGGGGCTTATGGCGGGAATTAACGCGGCCCTATCCATCGAGGGCAAAGAACCCTTTATCTTGGGGCGGGATCAGGCCTATATAGGCGTCTTAATCGACGATCTCGTCACCAAGGGCACCCGTGAGCCCTACCGCATGATGACGGCCCGGGCGGAGTATCGCCTCACCCTGCGCCAGGACAATGCGGATCTGCGCCTCACGGAGCTTGGGCGGGAAATCGGATTGGTGGGCGATGCGCAGTACGAAAAGTTTATCGAGCGACGGGACGCCATCGAAAAGGAACGGGCGCGGTTGGCCTCCATTCAGATCAATCCAACGGACGAAAACATCGAAAAACTGGCGGCTCTCGGGTCGGCCACACTTAAAAACGCCACGCCCCTTTTAAATCTTATGCAGCGGCCGGAGCTCACCTACGATCGACTGGCCGTCTTCGATCCCGACAGGCCGTCTCTTCCCCGCCACGTCATCGACGAAGTGGAGACGGACATTCGCTACAAGGGCTATATCGAAAAGCAGGCGGCGCAAATTCAAAAATTCCGGAAGATGGAAACGAAAATACTTTCCAAGGATTTGGATTACAATGCCATCGGCGGACTCAGAAATGAAGCCAAGGAAAAACTCTCGAAGATTCAACCGGAATCCGTGGGACAGGCGAGCCGCATCAGCGGTGTGAGCCCGGCGGATATTAATGTCCTGTTGATTTATTTGGAACAGAAACACAGGGAGGCGGCAAATGAACTGGCAGACGCGTAAGGACTATCTGAAACAATTCCCCTTAGAGATCCCCACCAAGGCCTTCGATCGCTACGGCGACATACTCCTCGACTGGAACGAGCGCATGAATCTCACCCGCATCACCGACGAAGACGATATGATGGACAAACATTTTATCGACTCCCTTACACCGACCCTCGTTAAGGCCTATGAAGGCACGGGAAAGATTCTGGATTTAGGCACCGGTGCCGGCTTTCCCGGCATGGTGCTCGCCATGGTGTCACCGGAGCGGGATGTGCATCTTATGGACAGCTTAAATAAGCGGATCACCTTTTTGGATCACGTGGTGAAGGAGCTGGGCCTTACCAATGTAAGCACCTTCCACGGCCGGGCCGAAGAAGCCGGGCGAGACAGAAAATTCCGCGAACAATACGGACTCGTCGTCTCCCGCGCCGTGGCGCGGCTTCCCATTTTGTCGGAATACTGCCTCCCCTTCGTTCGCCTGGGCGGTCATCTGATCGCCATGAAGGGCGCAGAAGGTGTGGAAGAGGTTGAAGAAGCCAAGCGGGCCATGGAGATTTTAGGCGGACAGCTCGAGGAAATTGTGGACCTCCGACTTCCCGGCGGCGACGAGCGCCATTTGGTGGTCATTAAAAAGGTGAAGGGAACGCCGGAGAAATATCCGCGAGGTGGCGGCAAACCGCGGAAGGATCCTCTCTAATATGATCTTTTACATTCCGGCACTGGCATTTCTCGTCTACAATCTCTACAAAAAGCGCACGAAGACTGCCGCGGTTTTAATCGTCCTGTGTCTGGTAAGCGGCGCCGCCTACATGGGCGCGGGGGATTTATTTATCGAGCCGATCCGCTTCCTCTTTCCCGCCGTGGCCATTGTGGCGGCCCTCTATTTAATCTATCTCTCCCGCCGGGAATACGTGGATGCCAGAAGCGAGTACTTAAAGGAGCGTCGCATGGCCCGCGAAAAAGAGGAGCACCCGGAGAAAACGGACGACGACCACGAGCGCATCGTCATTACGAATAGCAAGACCGACGAGGAAAAAGTCATCTATTTAAAACGAGAGGATAAAAATGTTCCACATGGAACAATCGAGGACGAAACAAAATCAGAAGAAAAAAATTGAGCGGAAATGTTCCACATGGAACACTCCGCTCTTTTTATTTGTCTGAAGCTTTGATACTATATGAAAGAAGGGAGTGGCATTATGACGAGAAGCATTGCCGTCTTTAATCAAAAAGGCGGCGTCGGTAAGACAACCACAGTAATAAATTTAGCCGATGCCCTGGCAAATAAGGGCCATCGCGTGTTGATTTTGGATTTGGATCCGCAGGGGAACGCCACCAGCGGGTTAAATATAGAAAAAGATCGTGAGGAAATGATTTACGACTACCTTCTCGGTGCCGAGGGCGATTTCGCCGTTCAGGTGAAGGATAATTTGTCTATTATTCCCTCCGGCGCCGGTTTGGCGGGGATCGAAATCGAATTTGCCCGAAGGGACGATTGGCAGACGGTGCTGAAGGATCGTATCGCCGATTTGGAGGACTACGATTACATCGTCATGGACTGCCCGCCGTCCTTGGGGATTCTTTCCGTTTTGGCCCTCACTGCTGCGGACGGTATTTTGATTCCCGTGCAATGCGAATACTACGCCTTGGAAGGCCTGTCGCAGCTCATGGAATCCATTCAGCTGGTGCGGGGCGGCTTTAATCCCGATTTGGAAATCGAGGGCGTGCTCCTCACCATGTACGACGGCCGTACCAATCTCAGTATGCAGGTGGTGGAAGAGGTAAAGAACTACTTTAAAGACGCCGTTTTCTCCACGGTGATTCCGAGAAACGTGCGACTTGCGGAGGCGCCTTCCTACGGCATGAGCATTATGGATTACGACAAAAACAGTCGCGGCGCAAAGGCCTACGCGTCTTTAGCCGACGAAGTTGAAAAGAGGAGGTCCTGATGGAAAAGAAACGGGGTTTAGGTCGCGGGCTGGATAATTTTTTCGGGCCCCAACAGGAAGAAGAGAAAACTGCTGAGACCTTGGCGGTGGATGTGATCGAAGCCAATCCCCATCAGCCGAGAAAACACTTCTCCGAAGAGAGCATCGAGGAATTGGCGGAAAGTATCGAAGCCGTGGGCGTGCTTCAACCCCTATTAATTAAAAAAGACGGGGACAAATACCTCTTAATCGCCGGAGAGCGGCGGCTCAGGGCGGCGAAGAAGGCCGGCTTAAAGGAAGTGCCCGTGCGCTTTATCGACGTGGACGAGGAAAAAGGCGATCGAATTTCTTTAATCGAAAACATTCAGCGGGAAGACTTAAATCCCATGGAAGAGGCCGAAGCCTACGAAACATTAAGGAAGAAATACAAGTACACCCAGGAAAAAATCGCCGGTCTCGTGGGTAAATCCCGCCCCTACATCGCCAACAGCTTGCGTCTGTTGAAGCTTGAGCCCGTGGTCAAGGAAATGCTTCGTAGAGAAGAGCTCTCCATCAGCCAAGGGAAGCTCCTGCTCTCCGTAAAAGATGGCAGGGAGCAGATCAAGCAGGCGAAGCGCATGGTGGACGAGGGCCAAACCATCGCTGAAAGCACGGAAAATACGAAGAAGAAGGCGAATAATGCAAAGAGCCATCAGGGCTATTACAGCTATTTGGAAAACAGCCTGATGGACGTCCTGGGCACGAAGACGGAGATCAAGGGCAATCACGAGAAGGGAAAGATCGTCATCGACTACTACACGGAGGCGGATTTAATGCGACTCTGTGACATTATTTTAGGAGAAGACATCGATGGTTAGGGAATACAGATATTTCGTCGCGGACGCCTACACGGACCGCTCCTTCGTGGGAAACCCCTCGGGCGTGGTGCTCACCGAGGGAAAAATGACCGATGAGGAATGCATGAAGGCGGCGCGGGAGCTGAAGCACTCGGAAACCACCTGCGTTCGCCGATTGGATACGGACATTTACCATGTGTGCTACTTTTCTCCGGTGAAGGAGGTGTCCCTCTCCGGCCACGCGGCCCTGGGGACCTTTTGGACCTTGGCGGAGCTTGGCTACATCGACGGACGGGAAGAGGAGGTGCAGATTCGCCAGTACACTAAGGCCGGCGCTCTGCGTGTGAAAATTCAATTTCATGAAGAAAAAGTGAGCTTCGTACAGATCGAGATGCCGAAAATGAAGCTCGTGGAAGAAATTGAAGATGTCCGGGAAGTGGCCGAGGCCTTTAAGCTGGACCTTGAGGATCTCGACGCAGAATTAAAGCCCGCCGTCATCGACGGGGGAATAAGGGCCATGGTTATTCCCGTAAGGGAGAAGACCGTGCTGAAAAAGATGGAGCCGAAGCGCCGGCGCATGGGCCGTCTTACGGAAAAATACGGCTGCCAATGCTTCCACCTCTTTTATTACGACGGGGACGGATGCGTCGTTCAGAGGAATTTCGCTCCCGCCACGGGCATTTGGGAAGAATCCGGCACGGGGACGGCAAGCGGCGCCATGTACGCCTATCTAAAGGAAAAAAACCGCTTGGCCCGTAGAAAAATTACCTGCTGCCAAGGGGAAGAGATCGGCCGACCGTCGGAGATCGTCCTCGATGAAATCGACGGCAAAGTTTACGTGGGCGGCAAAGCATGTGTCGTCATGGAAGGGATTATGCGGATATGAAATTAGCGAATATGAGCTTAACAGATTACATTAAAAAAGCCGAGGACACGAGTTCCGTCCCCGGCGGCGGCTCCATCGCCGCCCTTTGCGGCGCCCTCTCCGCCTCCCTCGCCGCCATGGTGTTGAATCTTTCGGGGGCCGAGGAACAGGCCGAGGCCTACGGGGAATTTTCCGAGATACTCCGAAAAAATATCGACGATGACAGTACCTCCTTCGACGACGTGCTCAAGGCCTTTCGCATGGCAAAGACCACGGAGGAAGAGAAAAAAATTCGCAACCTGGCCATCGAAGAGGGCTACAAGCGGGCCATCGACGTGCCCCTATCCACCATGGAAGCGGCTTTGGGCGTTGTCGAAACCCTGAAGGCCCAGGAAGAATTTATCGGCGACGAGGCCCTGAGCGACCTCTACATGGCGGCGGACTTGGCCCTTACGGCCTTTAACGGCGCCAAAGACACGGCCATGCTCAATGTGGCCGCCTTAAAAGACGAGGCCACCAAAAGCGTTTATCGGGAAAAAATTCAGGCCATGACCGAGGTGATGGTCGAGGTGCACGGCGACGTGCGGACATTTCACCGGGCATGAAGACCCTATTCGTCCTGAGTCCTCGCCTCACAGAGGACAAGCGGCGGGAGGCGGAGGCGGCCGCCGAGAGCGTGTGGAAAGAGGACTTCGCCATCGCACAGGGCTCCATATCCGACTACGAGGCGAAGGACTTGGCCGAGTACGATCACTTCGTAGCCGTAGGCGGCGACGGCACCATCTTTGCCGTGGTCAACGCCATGATGAAGACCGCGGCGCGAAAACTCACCGTGGTGCCGGCGGGAAGCGGCAACGACTTCGCCAGATCCCTGGGCCTGAAGGGAGATATGTTCACTATATTAAAAGAAGCGAAAGAAGCGGCGCCTCGCCCCATGGATCTCGCCATGTGGAACGATCGCTACTTTATCAACATCGCCTCCGTGGGCTTTGACGCCGATGTGAACGCCAACAACAGCGATGGCATGAAGCGTTTCGGCCCCTTCAGTTACACCCTAAGCGTGGTAAAGACGCTGTTTACCTATCGTCCCGTGACCATAAAAAAAGAAGGCCTCGCCCTCACGCGCTGGACCCTCTTTACCATAGGAAACGGCGGCTATTACGGCGGCGGCTTTCCCATCTTTCCCGAGGCGAGCCCCTTTTCCGGAGAGCTCCTCTTTCTCGGAGCGGGCAAGAGCCGACTGAAATTTATACTGCCCTTTTTGATCTGTCTTTTTGCGGGAAAAGACCGCCTTTGGAAAAAAGACATGGTTCGCGCATCCGCTCAGTCCATGGAATTTACCCTTCTCGAGGAAGCCAATGTCAATTTAGATGGGGAGAACTTCAGGGAAAAAGGGCCGGTGAAAGTGGGCATACTGCCCAAGGAGCTCCTCTATGTCGGGCCGCTGAATATGTAAATCCATCATTATATTAATAAAATATGTTCTTTTAAGAAATTCCGACGAAAGCGAACGAGAAAAAATTTCCGCAAAAAAACAGCCCTGTTCACAAGAACAGGGCCGTAAACAACTAGCGGCTGAAGGTGCGCTGATAGCCGGCGCGCTCCGCCTCCATGGCGTTTTCGAAAATCACCGTATTTTGCGGCGATACCTTATCGTAGGATTTGTCCGAGGGCAAATGATAGATCTTGCTCTTTTTATTGCCCTTGGCCGGGCCTTCCTTTCCTTCCACGGCCCAAATGCCCCGCACGTGATCCATGGCGACGATCTCTCCTTCGTGGAGAATGGCCTGATACTTCGTGTTTGGCTCGTAGGCCCGCTCCCGGGCGTAGCCGGAGGCCACCAATTGGTAGTTAAAGAGGATTTCTTCCTTGGGCTTGTCGCTGGTCCTCGGGTCTTCCGTCCAAATATAGGCCAGGGTGCGGCCGTAGTGATCCTCTTTTTCTTCGTCGTATTCCAAATAGACGGACTTTCCCGTAAGGGCCTTCTTCGAAAAATCCGAGGCCTCTTTTCCCCAAGGCTCCACCCGGCCCCGTGGCTTCACCGTCTCCGGCGTGTCCACGCCGATGAGGCGCACCCGGGTGTCCTTGCCGTCGTCGATAATGAGCGTGTCCCCGTCCACTACCCGCTTCACTGTGACGCCGCTCGTGGCGCTTGGCGCGGGAGAAAGACCCTCTTTAGCGGTAAAGGACGCCGCCAGAGCCAGTACAATCAGTAAAAATGTTCGTAAGCGTTTGTTTAAATGTTTCATACCCTCAGTATAACAGAAAGAAGGAGAGCCATGGCCATTCAAATTTTCGGCACGAAGAAAAATAACGACACGAAAAAAGCCCAGCGCTTTTTTAAAGAGCGGGGCATTAAATTTCAGTTTATTGATTTAAATGAAGTGGAAATGTCGTGGGGCGAGTTCGATTCCATTACATCATCCATCGGCGGCCTGGATGCCTGGATCGACGAAAACTCAAAAGACGCCGACGGCCTGGCCTATGTGAAGTACGCGACGGATGAAAGCAAAGAGGCCTACATCATCGATCACCCGAGCGTTATGAAGCTGCCTATCGTACGGAGCAAAAAGCGGGCGGTCTTGGGCCACGCACCGGATGTGTGGAAGAAATGGGCCGAAGAGGAGAAGTAATTGAGGTGCGGCGGCGCCTCTTTTTTATTTGGAAAAATCCATCAGGTGCGAATAGCGGGATCCATGTGAAGAATAAGAAAGGACACGGCGAGAAATGCCGCCGAGAGCCAAATGGTCTTCAGGCCCATAAGGGAAAAGCACAGGCCGCCGATTAAGGCGCCGATGAAAAAGATGCCTACGATAAAGAGCACGGTGCGGCTCGTCTCCTTGTGGACATTGTCCTTTGTGTGGTGGTAGCCCGCCAAATTGTGCATAATCGTGCGCACATTGCCTACGCACATGGTGGTGGCGGCGTTAATGTCTGCGAATTTTCTGAAGGTGTTCACCTGCATGCCGCAGGAGAAAGCCATCATGCTGTTTGCCACACTGTCCAGCTCCCCGGAGAGAAAGCCCACCACGACGAGAATCGCGATCTCCGCGGCGAGGACACGCTGTTTAAAGTGCAGGCCCATGCGCCGTTTTTTTGAAAAGGCGATGCGGCCGGAGACATAGACTCCGAGGGCGAAGGCTGCGATTTGAATAAAGTAGCGGAGCATGGCGGGGAAATTGCCCTCGGCCAAGTTAAAGGCCATAAGCACCACATTGCCCGTGAGGGCGTTGACGAAGACTTTGCCCCGAAGGGCGTAGGAGTAGCCGTCTTGCAGGCCGCCGGCCAAGGTGAGAAAGGTGGCGAAGAGCAGGGATTCGGACCAGGTCTTATCCTTCATAAATCCCCCGCATCCTTTCGATTAATTCCTTGTACAGAGGGAGCATATGGGCCTCCGAGACGAAGGTGTCCAGTTCCCTTATGGGCACCCACTTGCGATTGTCCTTCACCTCGAGCAAAGTGTCGTCTTCGTGGCCCACAAAGCCGTAGCAGAAATTAATGTGGAAGTGGCTGTCCACGGGCTCCCCCTTTCGCAGGTGGGCCGCCACGGGCATAAGCTCCATGGCCAGAGGCCCTCCTGAGAGGGGCTTCACATAAAGAATCCCCGTCTCCTCGTAAAGCTCACGAAGGGCCGAGTAAAAGAGCGCCTCCCCTTCTTCCACGTGGCCGCCGGGCCAGGAGAAGGATTTGTAGATCGGGTGATAGATCATTAAGAGCTTGTCCGCTTCGAAATCCACCACCATGGACGAGGTGGTGTAGTGGTAGGGCGCCGCGCGGTTCGTGGCGATAAGGGAGGGATCCAGGCGCAGCAGATGCTCCCTGTCTTCGGTTTCTTTTTCATTTTTCGGTTCGTAGGATTCAATCCATTCCATAAATAACCTCCAGTGCCGGCGAAAAGGCCGACGGTACGGCGTACGTATTTTTCAGCGCTTCTTTTGTGGCCCAGGTGCGGCCGCCCTCCGCGGCAAACAGAGCCTCCACAGGCGCGTAATAGACCCACACATTCCATATGCGGTGGCTGAAGACGTGGCGGTATTCGGCTACCTTCTCCGGTTTTTTCGCGACGAAATCCGCCTCCGAGAGAAGCTTCATCACATCCTCCGGCCGAATGTGGCCCTCTGCCATGGGAAAGCCCCACATGGATGCCAAGAGACCGCCGGTGCGCTTCTCGATTAAAAAGCGGCCATCGAGATCGATAAGAAGCACCGTCACATCCTCTTCTTTCTGCTTCTTCTTCGGCGTCCTTCTCGGGTAGTCCTCGGCGCAGTTTTCCATATAAGCGCGGCAATTCTCCCGAAGGGGGCAGTCGCCGCAGGCCGGTGATGTGGGGGTGCAGATTTTATTCCCCAGATCCATCATGGCCTGATTAAAATCCCCGGGACGCTCCCGGGAAATGGCCGCATTGGCCAGCTCAAAGATCTGCCGCTTCCCCGCCGCCTTGTCGACGGATTCTTCGATCATATAGAGGCGGCTGAAGACGCGAAGTAAATTCCCGTCCACCGCCGCCACCGCCTCGCCGTAGGCGATGGATGCAATGGCCGCCGCCGTGTAATCGCCGATGCCGGGAAGGGCCTTTAAGCCCTGAAAATCCCCGGGCATTCCCTCCCGGGCCACGATCTTTGCCGCGGCCATTAGATGCTTCGCCCGGCGGTAATACCCCAGGCCCTGCCAATGCTTTAAAAGGGCCTCTTCCCCGGCTTGAGCCAAATCCTTCGCCGTGGGAAAGGCCGCCATAAAGCGCTCGTAATAGGGAATCACCGTGTTCGCCTGGGTTTGCTGAAGCATAATTTCAGAGACCCAAATGGCGTAGGGATCCGTGGTTTTTCGCCAGGGCAGCCCGCGATCATCCGGGGCATACCAGTTTAAAATTTTTCTCGAAATACACATGATGCTATTATAACAAAAAGGCCCGAAAGGTCTATATTGACGGGGTTTCCCAAGCATGTTATAGTTAAAAAGGATATCATACAGAAATAATCGGATATAGGAGGATGTTTGAATAGATGAATGCATTATTAAAAGTAGAAGGCGTGCGCGCCTCTGCAGGTGAAAAAGAAATTTTAAAAGGCATGAACCTAGAGGTCAACAAAGGCGAAGTTCACGTCATTATGGGCCCCAACGGCAGCGGGAAATCCACCCTGGCCAATGTGATTATGGCCAACCCTGCCTACACCATGACCGAAGGCAAGATTTACTTCGAAGGTGAAGACGTCTCCGACGAATCCACGGACAAGCGCGCCCGTCGCGGCCTGTATTTAAGCTTCCAAACCCCCTACGAAATTCCGGGGATCAGCGTGGAAAACTTTATTCGCCAAGCCCTCTTGGCTCGTGGCGAAAAGACCTCCATCGTGAAGTTTAAAAAAGCCCTTGAAAAGAAAATGGAACTTCTGGACATGAAGCCGGAATACGCAAGCCGCTATTTAAACGTGGGCTTCTCCGGCGGGGAACGGAAAAAGACGGAAATCCTTCAACTCTTAATGCTCGATCCCAAGCTCGCCATTTTGGACGAAACGGACTCGGGTCTCGACGTGGATGCCGTCGCCACCGTAAGCCGCGGCTTAAAGGAATACCTGGACGGCGAAAAATCCGCCATCATCATTACGCACCATAGGGAAATTCTGAAGGAAATCCACCCGGATTTCGTTCACGTCATTAACAACGGTCGCATCGTCACCGAAGGCGGCGACGAAATCATCGACCGCATCGAAGAAGAAGGCTTCGGCTGGATTAAGGATGAGCAACATGCGTAAGAAGACAGAAATTCAAGACATGGACCGGGGGATTTACGACGAGAGAAATCCCTTCACCTATCGAAAAAAGACGGAACAGGGCTTAAACGAATCCATCGTGCGCCAAATTTCCGCCGAAAAAAACGAACCGGCCTGGATGCTGGAAAAGCGTCTGGAAGCCTTAAAGATCTTTAACGAAAAGGAAAACCCGAGCTGGGGACCGGATCTGTCGGAAGTGGACATGGACAAGGTCATCACCTACATTCGTCCCGACGCAGATTTGGCCGCCGACTGGAACGACGTGCCCGAAGAAATCCGCAGTACCTTCGACAAGCTGGGCATTCCCGAGGCGGAAAAAGAAGCCATGCTCTCAGGCGTCGGCGCCCAATACGACTCGGAAGTGGTCTACCACAGCATTCAACAACACCTGTTGGATCAAGGGGTTATTTACACGGACTTCGAAACGGGTCTGCACGAATACGAAGACATCGTCAAGGAATACTTCGGCAAGTGCATTAACCCGAGCCTGCACAAATACGCCGCCCTGCACTACGCCGTATGGAGCGGCGGCAGCTTCGTCTACGTCCCCGAAGGCGTGGATGTGGACGTGCCTCTGCAGTCCTACTTCCGCTTAAACGCGCCGGGGGCCGGGCAGTTCGAGCACACCTTGATCATCATCGAAAAAGGCGCCAAGTGCCACTTTATCGAAGGCTGCTCCGCGCCGAAATACAACGCACTGAACCTGCACGCCGGGGCCGTTGAGCTCTTCGTCAAAGACGACGCCACCCTGCGCTATTCCACCATCGAAAACTGGTCGAGAAATATGTACAACCTAAACACCAAGCGGGCCATCGTCGGCAAAAACGGAAAGATCCAATGGGTCTCCGGCTCCTTCGGCTCCAAGGTGAGCATGCTCTATCCCATGAGCGTCCTGGCCGGGGACGGCGCACAAAACGAATACACCGGCATCAGCTTTGCCGGGGCCGGACAAAACATCGACACCGGCGCCCAAGTTATTCACGCGGCCAACGACACCAAGAGCTCCATTCAATCGAAATCCATTTCCAAAGGCGGCGGTATCGGCGTCTACCGCGGACTCGTAAAAGTGGCGGAGGGTGCCAAGCACACGAAATCCACCGTCTCCTGCGAATCCCTCATGCTCGATGATTTGAGTCGTCAGGACACGATTCCCGCCATCGACATTAACAACCGGGACGTGGACTTCGGTCACGAGGCAAAAATCGGCCGCATTTCCGACGAGGTCATCTTCTACCTTATGACTCGCGGCATTCCCGAGGAAGAAGCGCGGGCCACGGTGGTTCGGGGCTTCGCCGATCCAATCGCCAAGGAACTGCCCCTGGAATACGCCGTCGAGATGAACAACCTCATCTCCTTGGAATTAGAAGGGAGCATCGGCTAATGAAGGCACACAAGGGAAATATATTAGATTATAAAACCTACTCCTATTTAAATGTAAATGAAGTAGAAGTTGAAGGAAGCGAGATAAAAGGCGACGAACAAGCTTCCGCTGCCGAAGTCTTTAAAAATTACGATTACGGCATCAGCAAAGAAATGGTGGAACATCATGACATGAACTCCACGATCGCCAAGCGATATAATATTACGTGCACGAAAGATCTCGGCGTCAACAGACTGGACGGCGACGAGGACGAAATCGTCACCTTAGATTTCGATGTAGCGGAAAATGCCCACTTTACCGGTTATTTCGCATCAAAAAAGACAGGCGGCTATCGCTCTGCCCTCGTGCGCATTCACGTAAAGAAAAAGGCAGTAGCCCGCTTATATTTCGTCAACATGGACGAGAGCGAAGTGGCCAACTACCTTTCTCTCGGCGCCATCGTCGAAGAAGGAGCGAAACTTGATTGCTACATCTTCCACATGGGAGACGGCGATGAAACCAGCAATGTGAAATGCTATTTGAAGGGCGAAAACGCCCTCGGCAATATTCAATCCATCTATCTCGGAAAAGGCAGCCAATCTTACGATTTGGTTTACGACATGATTCACGAAGGAATCGACACCACCTCGAACCTCGTCGTGGACGGTGCCCTTATGGACAATGCCTACAAAGTCTTTAAGAGCCGCATCGACTTTTTGGAAGGATCCAAACACAGCCGGGGCAACGAAGAAGAATTCGCCATTCTCCTGGACTCCACGGCCCGGAGCCTTTCCGTGCCGGCCCTGTTGAGTCACGAAGACGACGTGGAAGGCAATCACGCCGCCAGCGCCGGGAAGCTGGATCAGGACATGCTCTACTACTTCCTCACCCGCGGCTTCGATACCGAGACGGCGGAGCGCATGATTATCGATGCGAAATTCGCACCGGTTATCGACGCGGTGATTTACGAAGACGAACGCAAGGCCATTTACGAGGAATTGGAACGGATTATGGGGAGGCGCCATCATGTTGCAAAGTAGTGAAATCAGAGAAATCCGCAAAGACTTTCCCTTCCTGGAACTGTCTACGAAAGAAAAACCGCTGGTCTATTTAGATTCGGCGGCCACGACGCAAAAACCGAGACAAGTCATCGAAGCCATGAACCGCTATTACAGCTATGAAAACGGCGGGCCCCACCGCGGCGCCCACCGCCTGTCCATGGCGGCCACGGAAGTCTACGAAGGCGCCCGGGAAGCGGGGAAAAACTTTATCGGCGCAAACAGCGTGGAAGAAATCGTCTTTACCAGGAACGCCACGGAAGGGCTGAACCTTCTCGCCTACTGCTGGGGCCTTGAAAACCTCAAAGAAGGCGACGAAATCGTCCTGTCCATTATGGAACACCACGCCAATCTCGTCACCTGGCAGTACGTGGCGGAAAAAACCGGCGCGAAACTCGTGTATCTCTACATCGACGAAAACAAAGAGATTCCGAAAAAAGAAATCGAAGAAAAGATCACGGCCAAGACCAAGCTATTGGCCATTACCCAATCTTCCAATGTTTTGGGAACCATGCCCGATGTGAAGGCCATGATCGCCCACTTGAGAAAAGTGAGCCCCGAAGCCAAGGCCGTCGTGGACGGCGCCCAAGCGGCACCCCACATGCCCGTGGATGTAAAGGATCTGGACTGCGACTTCTACGTCTTCAGCGGCCACAAAATGCTGGCGGCCATGGGCGCAGGGGTCCTCTACGGCAAGCTCGACAATTTAAACGCCATGAAGCCCTATATGTACGGCGGCGACATGATCGAGTACGTCTACGAAGATCACTCCACCTTCCTGAATGCTCCCGGACGCTTTGAAGCCGGCACCCAAGACGTAGGCGCCGCATCGAGTTTACCCGTGGCCATCGACTATTTAAACGCCATCGGTCTCGACAAGATCCACGAATACGAAAGCTACCTCGTGGACTACGCTTATGATGCCATGAGCCAAATGGACGACATCACCATTCTCTCGCGGCCGACCAACCCGAGAGGCGGGCTCATTACCTTTAATTTCAAAGACGTCCACCCCCACGACGTGGCATCCATCTTGGATTCCAAGGGCATCGCCATTCGCAGCGGTCACCACTGCGCCCAACCCCTGCACAGAAGCTTCGGCATTCACTTCTCCTGCCGGGCAAGCTTTGCCGTCTACAACACCATCGAAGAAGTGGACTACTTTATTAAGAATCTCGACGAAGTAAGGAGGTTGATGGGCCTTGGCACTCGATGAAATTTACACCACGCTCATTATGGAAGAATCCCGCTCACAGCACAACAGAGGGGATTTGGAAAACCCGGACTATAAAGAGCTGGGCCACAATCCGAGCTGCGGCGACGAAATTACCCTGCAGATAAAAATGGACGGCGACGTACTGAAAGACCTGTCCTACACCGGCGAAGGCTGCGCCATCTCCCAAGCTTCCACCTCCATTATGATCGACACGGTGCGTGGAAAGACGCGGGATGAAGCCGTACACCTGGCCGACACCTTTATCGGCATGATCAAAGGCGTCTCCCTCACGGAAGAGGAAGAAGACGCACTGGAAGACGCCATGGCATTCGAGGGCATTTCCAAACTGCCCGCCCGGGTGAAATGCGCCGTGCTTCCCTGGTACACTTTAAAAAATATTCTGGAAAAATAATTTGAGCCGCCTCGTGCGGCTCTGTTTTTTTATAAAATAGACTGAAAAACGACAGAAATATAGAAAAAACGAAAAGAAAAAACAAATATTGTAATCATTCGGCGGATTATGTGGTATAATCTAGATTACTACTTATAATAGGAAACGATTAGAAACAAACTCTTTCGGGCTGACGACGTAAAGGACACGAGGAGGCACATATGGAATCCAGAGAATTTTTATGGTCCTATTGGAATTTAATCAAGGACGCGTCGGATACAAAAATCGCCTTAACGGACTACTTTTCTAAAACCTATGAACTTACACAATTGCAATTTCTCGTCATGGGCCAGGTGGACGCGTTGGAGGACACCTCCATTCGCTCCATCGCCAAGTCCCTGCGCCGGGATCACGGCAACATTTCCAAGATCTGTACCGTGCTCGAGGAAAAAGGCTTCGTCTACCGCAAGCGCTCGGAGGCGGACAGCCGCATCGTGAATATCTATCTCACGAAACAGGGCGAGGACTACATCGGGGAATTTCGAGGCATTGTGGCGCCCTTTATCGACAAATTGGGCGACTATCTCACGGACGGGGACATGCGCTTTCTCTTAAAGAGCATGGAAAACATCAACAAATTGCTCAACGAGTCGGAGGATGTGAAGGCCATTCGCAGAAAAGAACTGCCGCCCTGCCGACAACCAAACGAAGAGTAAGAGGCCTCCGCTTTTGCGGAGGTTTTTTAATTGTGTCAAATCCATGTCATCGCGAAGTTGGGGGAGAATTTTTTCCGTCATGAATTATAATAGAGGGAGAAAGGAGAGGACATGAAGAAATTTTTCAAACTCAGCGTTTTTTTACTTATTTTTGCCATGCTGCTTCCCACGGCGGCCCACGCCCAAGGGGTGCGGGCGGTGAAAAGTCCGCAGGCCCTTCGAATCGACGGAGAACTCACGAATCTCAGGGGCTACAATGTGGGCGGCTACAATTACTACCGCCTCAGGGATTTGGCGCAGGCCTTAAGGGGCAAGGTGGACTTCGATCTGAAAGGCGATAACAAAGAGATCGTCGTGGATTGCACGAAGACCTACACCCCCATCCCCGGCGATCAAACCGGCGGCGCCGTGGAGCGTGGCGTCTCGCAACAAATGCGGCTCACGGTCATCGGGGAGCATCCCGCGGAACTCGTGGAAAATGCCTTTAATGTTCGCGGCTACAACTACTTCCGCCTCAGAAGCGTCGGCGCCATTTTAGGCTTCGACGTAAGCTATGACAAGGCGAGAAACGAAGCGGTGATCACCACAAAAGGGCCGGCCCCCGCACCGAAACCGACGCCGATTGAACCTCAAGGCCGCGTCATATTAGGCAACGAGCGGCTCTTTACGGAGTATAACAATTTAATCGACAACAAGCGGGTGGGCCTCATTACCAATCAAACGGGTGTGGATGCCAATGGCGTCCCCGTGGCGGAAAAGATCAAGGCCTATCCCAATGCGAAACTCGTGGCCCTTTACAGCCCGGAACACGGCCTCGACGGCAAGCAGACCGCCGGGGCCTATGTGGCGAGCTACTTCGACAAGAAGATGAATCTGCCCGTTTACAGCCTCTACGGCCCGACGAGAAAGCCCTCTCGGGATATGCTGAAGGGCGTGGACGTCTTGGTCTACGACATGCAGGACATCGGCTCGCGCACCTACACCTACATTTCCACCCTGCAAAACGCCATGGTCGCGGCGAAGGAAAACAACATTCCCATCGTGGTTTTGGACCGGCCCAATCCCCTGGGCGGGGAAATAGTGGAAGGTTTCCTGAGAGAAACCCGCTTCAAATCCTTTGTGGGCATCGACAAAATGCCCATGGCCCACGGCATGACCGCAGGCGAATTGGGGCAGTTCTTTAATCGGGAAATCGGCGCCGATCTCACCGTCGTGCCCATGAAGAATTGGACCCGGAGCATGGTATGGCAAGACACGGGCCTGCCCTTTGCCCAAACGAGCCCGAACATTCCCAATTTGGAAAGCGCCTTCTTGTACATGGCCACGGGAAGCGGCGAGGAAACCGGCATCGGCCAAGGGGAATACTTCCGCTGGGTCGGCGGCAGAAACATCAATTCCAATGAATATGCCAGCCGGCTCAACGGGGCCAATCTGCCCGGCGTCACCTTCACTCCCGCGCCGAAAGGCAAAAGGGGCGGCGTGCGCCTCAAGGTCACGGACTGGCACACATTTAATCCGGCCCGCACGGGGATCTACACCCTGGCCGTGGCCAATCAAATGCGGCCCATCAACGTGCCCGCCTGCAAAAAGCCCTACTCCATGTTCTATCTCGTCCAGGGATCGGAAGAAATCGCCCGCCTCTTCAGGGCCGGCGCGTCTCCCGAAACCATCGTGAAGGCCTACGAAAAAGACGTGAACGCCTTTAAGGCCCAAAGAGAACCTTATTTACTTTACAAATAAAAGAAGCCTCCGAAATTTATCGGAGGCTTTTTACATGGCGTCAATCGTTTTTCACGGCATCTTGCAATTGTCGGCGCACGTCCTTCACCGGGGCCATAATCACCCGGCCCGTGCCGCGATAGGCATTGACCAGGCCTTCGCCGCTTGCCGCGGAGCCGACCAAGCTCTTGCCGCTTCGCTCCACGGTAAATTCCAGGCTGTTGGACCAGGCCAGGGCCAAATTGCCGTCGATCTTCAGCACGTCGTCCACGAGATCGATGACGATGAGCTCTTCTCTCGGCACGGGGGATTCCAGGCACACGACGCCTTCGCCCTTTAAGCTCAGATTAAACAGGCCCATGCCGCCGAAAGCGGAAGACACATTGGTGCGGGCCACGATTTTTTGCTCGAGTTTTCCGTCACAGGCCATAAAGAGGCCGTCTTTTAAAATGATGGCGCCGTTCCAATCGGTGAGGTCTTCCAGAAGAACGTACACATCCGTGGGCTCGAGGCAAAGCCTGCCCGTGCCCGTGTATTCCGGCTTAATGGCGCTTTCGCCGGAGAGGCCGCCCTTTACGGCCTTGCCGAAAAAGTCTTTGGCGCCCTTGATCCCCGTGGTGGCCTTCACATCCCCCAGCATCCACTGCATGGCGCCGGGTTGGATGGTGACATCGCCCTTGGAAAGATCGCAGTACACTTGCCGCTTTCTTACGTTCATTTGCGAGGCGAAGTAGGCCTCCATGGCTTCTTCCCTGCGCAGGGAAAGGTCTCGCTTGTATTCCAGCACTTGAAAGGGCCCTTTTTCTTCCACGATGCGAATGTCGTCGTTGTCGGTAAAATTATGAATGGTAAACATAGTCGCTCCTTTATCTTTGGAAATAGCGATCCAGGGCCCGCAATATGCCAATGGCCATGGCCTCTTGGTAGCTCGGATCGTTGAGTTTTTTGTCTTCCTCGGGATTGGACATATAGCCGCACTCGATGAGGCTAGTGGGCATTTGGGCGAAATTCGTGCCCGTTAAGTCGTCTCTTGCGATGGCGCCTCGGGGCTTGGCCGAGGTGGAGGCGGCCATTTCGCTTAATATCAGCTCCGACAATTGCATGGAGGCGTCGCTTAAATGGCCCACGTCGGGATTGTTCTTCGACGGGTAGTAAGTCTCGATGCCCGCGACCGCCTTCGGCCCGCCGTTGGCGTGAATCCGCAGGTACACTTGAGCGCCGGAGGCGTTGGCTATGGCCGCCCGCTCCTGATTGGAAAGATTCACGTCGTTGGAATCGCGAATCATGACCACGCGGTAGCCCGCCGATTCAAGCTTCTGCTTCAGACAGCGACTGAAATTCAGATTAAATTCGTATTCGCCTATGCCCGTGGCCACGCCTAGGGTGCCGTCAGCCACCTTCGCCTTCATTTGATTCGACGAGGGGGCGGTGGTTTCTTTTTCGGGATTGCCCCGGGCCTGATGGCCGGCGTCGATGGCCACGATGGGGCCTGTTCCCGCGGGCACCTGCGCCTTCGCCTCATTTGCCTTTTCGGCCGGTGTTTCTGTGGCGGCTTGCGGCATTTCATTTTTTGTGTTCTGCGGCGGAATTTTCTTCGCCGCTTCTTTTTTCCGCGCTTCCTGTCTTTCTTCGCGCCGCATCGCATCAAGCCTTACCTGGTGGATAAGCTCCGCTTCGGTTTTTGCGGCATAAATTTTCAGGCCCGCGGCCGTCACCAGAAGGAGAAGGAGGGCGCCGATGATCCATTTTCTCATACATCGCTCCTTTTGTCCCATTTTACCACAGATCTTTGGAAAACTTTTGAGTTCCTCACCCCTCTATTTGGTATAATGTAGCTTTGTAAGGAGGCAGTATGAAGAAGACATCCATCGCCAAATCCACGGTGCTCATTATCTTATTTTCCCTTATCGGAAAAATGATGGGCTTCGTCCGTGAGTCCATGGTGGCCGCCATATTCGGGGCGGGTTTTGAAAAAGACGCGTTCGTCGCCGCCCAATCGGCTACATCGACGGTGAGTATGTACATCGTCATGGGGATCAGTACCGTCTTTATCCCGAGCTTGCAGTCCGTCTATTCCAGATACGGCGAAGAAGGCAAGCATAAATTTACAAACAATATCTTTTCAATCGTAAGTCTGCTTACGATTTTAATCATGATTTTAGGCATTGTGGGGGCGCCCCTTCTGACTATGCTCGTGGGCCCGCGTTTTGATCCGCGAACGAAGGCCCTCACGGTGCAGCTCATTCAACTGGGCATGCCCGTCATCGTCTTTTCCGCCTACGAGGGGATTTTCACCGGCTATTTGCACTTCCACAACCGCTTCGGCATCGCCGCGTCGGTGCCTATTTGGCTGAACTTGGTGTATCTGGCCTATCTTTTGATCTTCTCCACGAAATTCGGCATCTACGGGCTCACAATCGTCTCCGTCCTCGCCGTGGTGGCGGAATACATTTGCGTCTGGTACGGCTCCCACCGGGTGGGCTACCGCTTTCAGCCCATGCTGGATTTAAAAGACGAGCACACGAAGCAGACCCTGCTCTTGGCCATCCCCGCCATTATTACGGTCAGCGTCAACAACATCAACACCTTGGTCAACCGGGCCCTGGCCTCAGGTCTCGCCTCCGGCTCCATGAGCCGCCTGGACTACGCCAACAAGCTGAACGTGTTGGTCATCGGGATCTTTATTACGGCCATAACCTCGGTCATCTATCCCGCCATGAGCAAGGCCTTCGACGAAGGCGAAATGGAAAAGGGCAAGCGGATCATGAACGGTTCCGTGCGCTCCGTGCTCCTCATCACCATTCCCGCCATGGCAGGGCTCATCGTTTTGGCTCAGCCCATTGTGGAGCTGGCCTTTATGCGGGGGGTCTTCACCCAGGCCGACGCCGACGCCACGGCGATCTGCCTCCGCTTCTACACCTTGGCCCTCGTGTCCATTTCCGTAAACAATGTGCAGAACCGGGTCTTTTACAGTTTGGAAGACACGAAGACGCCCTTCTATCTCGGCGTGGTCAATGTGCTCTTTAACGTAGGCTGCAATCTGATTTTGGTGCGCACCATGGGCATCAACGGCCTGGCACTTTCCGTGTCCATCGCCCAAACCGTGGTCACCTGGTTCTCCTTCACCATGCTGAGAAAGAAAATCGGCCACATCGGCATGCGGAGCTATGTAAAGATCACCATAAAAACCGTTATCGCCTCGGTCATTATGGCGGCCTTCGCCTACTACTTCTATTTCGGCGGCATCGCCCTTTTAGGCAATGTGGGTAACGGCATCAAACTCCTTCTCTTCACCCTGACCGTTGGGCTTTCGGCCCTTCTCTACTTCTTTATCCTGGACCTATTGGGCCTTAAGGAAGTAAAGGACATTAAAAAGATCGTGGCCATTAAGTTTTTGAAGAAAAAAATCGCGTAACAGAAAGGATTCCCATGAAAGCTACAAGCGCCCGCTTAACCGACGCCGCCATGGCCTATGTGAAAAAGAAAAACCTCACCGCCGTCTCTGTGGACACGCCGGACATGGCCTGTTGCGGCGTGGCCGATGTCATGAGCGCCACCGTGTCCAAGGGCCTGCCGAAAAAAGATCCCGTCGTCTACAAAAAATGCGAAGATCGCGGCGTGGCCATTTACTACCCCTACTACACCCAAGTGGAGGGGGACTGCATCATCATCGACGCGGAAAAAATTCTCGGCATAACACGGCTCTTCGTGGCCAACGGCATCATGGAAATATAAATTGCGGCACCTGCGGGTGCCGTTTTTTGTACCGCCGGGAAGGAAAAACACACCGCTTGTCGGAAAACAGCGGCAATTATTCGCCCCGTCATTTACTCTAAGCATAGGAGGTGCGACATGAAGGTCGAAATTATTCTGGACGATGCCTACGAGCAGCCGTCGGTGAAAATTTACACCCGGACCATGACGGAAGAAGTGGAAAAAATACGAGAGGCATTAAATACGGCGGCCATCGAAAAGCTGGTGGGGCTGAAGGAAGAAGAGGTCTTTCTCCTGGACTACGGCGATATCCTGCGAGTCTATGCTCAGGACAAATCCGTCTACGCCGTGGCGGGCGGGGAGATTTATCGCCTCAGGCTGAGCCTTTCCGCCTGCGAAGAGCGCCTCAGGGCCCACCGCTTTCTCCGCGTGTCCCGATCCGATGTGATTAATTTGGATTATGTGAAGAAACTGGACCTGAGTTTTACGGGAACCATCGCCGTGGAAATGAAAAACGGCGACGTGGTCTATGTGTCTCGGCGAAACCTGCGGGGCTTTAAAGAAGCCCTGGGACTTTAGGAGGTGTCTTATGAAAATTGTAAGAAATGCGGTCGTCTCGTTTTTGGCCGGCGTGGGCATCGGCGCCCTTATCGAAGCCTTTATCTCCATCGGGATGGGCATGAACATCGTCGGCGTACCGGAATTTGTCGATACGATCGCTCCCGGTTATGCGAAAATCATTCAGTGTTTCTGCTACGGCGGCTTCGGCCTTTTGTCCTATCTTTGCGGCGAATTTTTCGGCAACAGGAAGGGCGCCTTCTACCTCATGCATGGCCTGCACTTTTTCATCCTCCTCGTCTACTTTCTGTTCGTGGGATTTTATTTGAGGTGGTTCACAGACCCGACCTCGGTCCTTTATTCTGTCCTTTCCTTCGCCGCGATCTACTTCATCATATGGATCGCCATCTACTTTAAGGAAAAGCGTATGGTTGAAAAAATGAATCAACAGCTGAAATAAAGCCGCCGCCTTTTCGGCGGTTTTTTTATTGCGAAGGGTATGAATCGAAGAAGAGGTGAAACAATGAACAGTCACGATGCATACATCACGGCCCGGGATTTTTACCGCTCGGGAAAGACCCGGCCCGTCCTTTATAGAAAGAAACAACTCTACGCCCTCCTCAAAGGCATCGACGCCTTTCGCGGAGCCATCGACGCCGCCTTAAAGGCGGATTTAAATAAATCTTCCAGAGAAGCCTTTCTCACAGAAATCTATCTTGTAAAAGAAGAGATCCGCCACATGATTCGCCACATGGATCGCTACGGCCGCACGTCGCACCCCCTTCCCGGGGCGGCCCAACTGCCGGGGAGGCTTTCCATTCGCAGAGAGCCCTACGGGGCGGTGCTCGTGATCAGTCCCTGGAACTACCCCTTTCAGCTGAGCCTTCTGCCCGTGGTGGGGGCCATCGCCGCGGGAAACGCCGTGGTGGTGAAGCCCTCGGAGTACGCGCCGGAGACGGGAAAGGTGCTCGAGGCCCTATGCGCTAGCGTGCTGGATGAAGGCCTCGTGTCCTTCGTCTTCGGCGAGGAAGAGGCGGCCAAAGCCCTTCTGGCCGAGCCCTTCGACAAAGTGTTTTTTACGGGCAACAGCGACGTGGGCCGCTCGGTCATGAAGCAGGCGGCGGCCCACCCGGCCCCGGTGGTCTTGGAGCTCGGGGGCAAGAGTCCGGTCATCGTCGACGAGAGCGCCGACATCCCCATGGCGGCGAAGCGCATCGCCTTCGGCAAAACCATGAACGCCGGGCAGACCTGCGTGGCGCCGGACACGGTCTACGTCCACCCGTCGCAAAAAGAAGCCCTGATCGAGGCGCTGCTGGATGCCTTTGAGGAAGCCTTTCCCACGGAAGATTACTTTATCCACGAAACCGTGCGCATGAACCATCGGGGCCGCTACACCCGCATGAAGGAACTGGCAGAAGAAGGGGACATTCGCACGAAACACGCCCGCATTTTCTACGACTCCAGCCTCCACGTCTTTCCCTGCGTCGTGGAAAATCCCCGGGGGCGCTTGCTCGAGGAAGAAATCTTCGGGCCCCTTCTGCCGGTGATGGCCTACGAATCGGAAGAGGCCCTCTTTTGTGAATTGAGAGAAAAGGACAAGCCCCTGGCCCTTTATCTCTTCTCAAAAGATGAAGGTTTTATTCGCCGCGCCATTCATTCCATCGACAGCGGCGGCGTCTGCGTTAACGACACCCTCGTGCACATGGCGTCGAACAAGGCGCCCTTTGGCGGCGTCGGGCCCTCGGGCATGGGCGCTTACCACGGCAAGTGGAGCTACGAGGCCTTCTCACGGCCCCGCACCGTGCTGAAAAAATCCACCCGCTTCGATATCCCCCTGCGCTACCATCCTTTTTAATTCTGAGCATAGAAAATATTCGGCATAAAACAAAATCGAGTAAGCAAAATGCTTACTCGATTAAATTGAATTTTGTGGAGTTGTATTCCATTGCATTTAGGATCTATTTACTCTTTTCAAAATCCCGGCGTTGTTCGTCTTGTTGCCGCTTCATCTTTCTGTTTTTTTCATCGGCAAGGAGGCGGCGGATGAGCAGAATTAGCGTCGTTAATACGGCTATATAAAGTAAAGCAGCACCAATCATATAAAGAAGTCCCATGAGATCGAATAGGCCGAAAGGAATGTTCATCAGGTTTACCTCCAAAAATCATTTACAGTGTACTTGCTTCTTGTCGTTAGAAAATGAAAAGACTTATCTATACTCTGAGGCTATCATAGCATAAATGATAAATCAGATCAAGAAATAAAGCATACAAAATATCGTAGACTTATACATTCCCATAAAAAAAGCCCTGAAGACATACTGCCTTCGGGGCTTTCATTATAGACGATTAGTCATTTGCGTAGTTGTCGAAGTAGCCTTGAACCATGACCACCGGCGTGCCTTTGTCGCCGCTGCCGCTGGTTAAGTCGGCGAGAGAACCTAAAAGGTCGGTGAGACGACGGGGCGTGGTGCCCAAGGTTTCGTCTTTGCCTAAGAGATCCGCGTCTTTTTCGTGGATTCTGTCCACAATGGCTGCTTCCATTTCTTCTGTGCTCAGGTCTTTTAATTCCGTATCGGCCAGATACTTCATCTTGAGCTCGTTGGGCGTGCCTTCCAGTCCGTCGGTGTAGGCCGGGGAAACCACCGGGTCGGCCAGTTCCCAAATCTTTCCGACGGGATCCTTAAAGGCGCCGTCGCCGTAGATCATAACTTCGAAGTGATTGTCGAAGTATTCGTTCAACCGCTTTTGCAGGGTGTCGACGAAAATTTGTCCGTCTCTCGGGAAGAGCTTAATCTTTTCCGGGCCGGCCATGTTGCTGCCCAAAAGACCGTATTGGGTGTTGTAGCCGTGATCGCTGCTTTCTTGGGCCAAAATATCATCCAGACCCAGAATGAGATTGCCGCCGTTGTCTTTCAACTCCCGCTTAATGAGCTCGCGAGTGTGGATGCTTGCCACCAAGACGTCTTTGGTGTAGGAGAGAATGGTGCGGGGATCGTTGGAGAAGTAGATTTCGCTGTTCGGTGCGATTTCTTTGTAGAGCTTCACATAGTCGATGCCCGTGAACTCGTGTTTCACTTCTTCGCCGAAGTGTTCCCGATACTCCGCTTCCGTAATGACGTCGCGGTAGGGATTGATGCCCGTGCCGTAAAGTCTGTTTTCGTCCATTAAGTGGTTGCCCACTTCGTCGGAGGGAAAACTCAATAAAATATGGAGCTTGCGGCCGCTCTTTGCAAGACCTTTCAAGATCGTGGAAAAGCGGTTCCGTGATAAGATCGGAAAAACGACGCCGAAGGGGCCGTCAAACTTTTCGGCCACGTCTTTGGCAATGTCGTCGACCGTGGCGTAATTGCCTTGGCTTCTTGCGACTAAGGATTCCGTCACACAGATAATGTCTCTGTCTTTCGGTTCGATGCCTTCCGATTCGATGGCTTTTTTCACCGAATCAAAAACCACATCCACTAAGTCGTCACCCTTTTTTACGATAGGCAGTCGAATGCCTCGGGTCGTCGTTCCAATATAACGCTTCATGATACGTATCGCCTCTTTCATATTCAAAAGTAAAAATGACTACCCTATTCTACCATACTTCACTAAAAGGTGGTATGATGAACGTCAAAGAGATGGAAAAGGAGGGCGGCCGGTGGAAGATTCGTTTCGGCAAAGGGGCAATTTTTTTCGCAACCATTGGGTAATGCTTGCCATTTTGTGGTTGCTTTTTTTTGAGCGGTTGTGGATGCTGTCCCATTTAGGGCCAAGCTATGGCCTGAAGAGCGACGATTTAAGCTACATGAAGGCGGGGATCACCATGTATCGCACCGCCACCTTAACCATGCACGGCGTGGTGAGCGCTCAAATCATGCCCGGACTTCCCCTGATTATCGCCCTTTTCGCGAAAATTTTCGGCACGGGCCACAGGCTTTGGCTCGCCCTGAAAGTGGCCTGGTGCTTTATGGGCACTATGGCCGCCTGGTTTACGTACCTGGCCATTCGGGAAAAGGCCCCCACCTACGCCGCCGTCCTTCCCACGCTCATGTACTTTACCCCGGACTTCGCCTGGCAGGACAATTTGATTCTGGCGGAGACGCCCTATCTTTTTCTCGTGACCCTCTACCTTTACGGCGTAATTCGCATGGGAAACAGAAAAGATTGGGCGGGCTTTATTATAATGGCCACAAGCGCCTACTTGGCTTTTCTTCTCAAGGCCCAGGCCCTTTGCCTCTTTCTCCTGCCCCTGCCTTACTTATGGATCAAGAAATATCCCTCCACCCGCCTCTACGGCCAGGCCTTTCTGATCTTCGTGGCCCTATTGGCCTTTATGCTTCCCTGGAGCGTGCGCAATTACAAACACTTCCGCGCCTTCATTCCCACCACCTACGGCATCGGCAATCCCCTGCTTCTCGGCACCTTTCAGGGAGAAGGCTACCCGCCGGAGGATGTTTTCGATCGCAGGAAGTTTGTGGACCAGGTGTATGAGGAACACGTCTTTTTGAAAAACAGTGACGGCAAGTTTGCGGCGAAGCACAAGCGCTACTTCGAGCTTCTCGCCGACGAAAAATTGGCTCGGGCCCGCATGGTCTACTGGTGGAAGGACGACCGCCGGTCCATGTTGAAAAGCTATCTGTGGCTCAAGCCCAAGAGCATGTTTTTCAAAACCTTTTACTGGGACGAGGTCATTCCCAAAACGAGATACCCCATCATCCATCTGCGGCAATTGGATTTTACCTTGGCCATGGCGGCGGCGGTGGCGGTGCTTCTCGCGAAAAGGACCGTGGCGGAAACCTACTTCGTGCTCTTTGCCTACTTCGCCCAGGTCTACATGTACGCCTATGCCTACGTCTTCGACCGCTACGCCCAGACCCTATTGCCTTTCCGCTACGTGGCCATCGGCTTTTTGATTCCCGCGGCGGTGGACATCTTCCGGCGCGCGCGCCGCTACATTCGCGGCAAGCAGGCTTACCGGGAAGGGTTGAAGAAACAGAAAATGGAAAATTGATTTTGAGCAAAACGAAAGCACTCGGATGCGTCCGAGTGCTTTTTCTGTGGGATTAATACGCTTTTGCGTAGTAGACCATGTGCTTGGCGGGCTTGCCGCAGTGGACACAGGTGTCTGCCAGGTGTTCTTCGTCGAAAGGAATGCAGCGAATGGTGGCGGTAGTTTCGTCTTTAATTTCCGCTTCGCAATCTTCGTCGCCGCACCACATGCCCTTCAGGAAGGGATTGCCTGCGGCCATTTTTTCCTTGAAGTCGTCGTAGTCGGTGACGGTAAAGGTGTTTTCTTCCATGCGCTTTTTCGCCGCTTCAAACATATCTTTTTGAATGGTTTCAAGCATGTCGTCGATCTTCTCCGCCAGGTCTTCCATGGGAACGAAAATCTTTTCGTTGGTGTCTCGGCGCACGAAGACCACTTGGTTCTTTTCGATGTCCTTGGGGCCGATTTCCACGCGCAGGGGCACGCCCTTCAGTTCCCATTGATTGAATTTCCAGCCCGGGCTGTATTGTTCCCGGTCGTCCAGTTCCACGGTGAAGCGGTTCTTTAAGCTGTCGTAGAGATCTTGTGCCTTTTCCTTGACGCCTTCCTTGTGCATGGCGATGGGCACGATGACCACTTGCGTCGGCGCCACGTGGGGCGGCATGACCATGCCTCGGTCGTCGCCGTGAACCATGATGAGGCCGCCGATTAAGCGGGTGGAAATGCCCCAGCTCGTTGTCCAGGCCGTGGCGAGCTTGCCTTCCCTGTCTTGGAACTGAATGTCGAACATCTTCGCGAAGTTTTGGCCCAAATTGTGGCTCGTGCCCGATTGCAGGGCCTTGCCGTCGTGCATCATGGCTTCCAGGGTGTAGGTGGCGTCGGCGCCGGCGAAGCGTTCCGATTCGCTCTTCTTGCCCAAAATAACGGGAATGGCCATTTCATCTTCGATGACTTGGCGATAAATTTCGTGAATGCGCAGGGTTTCTTCCTGAGCGTCTTCGTAGGTTTCGTGAACCGTGTGGCCTTCTTGCCATAAAAATTCCACTGTGCGAAGGAAGGGGCGCGTGGTCTTTTCCCAGCGGAAGACGGAGCACCATTGGTTAATTAATACCGGCAGGTCCCGATAGGTTTGCACCCATTTGGAATACATGGAGTTAATAATCGTCTCCGACGTGGGGCGCACGATCAGGCGTTCCGCCAATTCTTCGTCGCCGCCGTGGGTAACCCACAACACTTCCGGGGCGAAGCCGTCGAAGTGTTCCACTTCCTTTTGCAGCAAATGTTCCGGAATCAGCATGGGGAAGTAGGCGTTTTTGTGGCCCGTGGCCTTGAAGCGCTTATCCGCTTCTTCCTTAATCCGCTCCCACACGGCGAAGCCGTAGGGGCGAATAATCATGCAGCCTCTCACCGGGGCGTAGTCCGCCATTTCCGCCTTTAATACCACGTCGGTGTACCACTGAGCGAAATCTTCGTCGCGGGCTGTAATCTCTCTTACAAATTTTTCCTTGTCTTTAGCCAATGTGTGCCTCCTCAATCCAATAAAAAAACCACGGTTTCTCAGGGACGAAAAACCGTGGTACCACCCAAATTCAATACCCGCGTGGGGTATCCTCAATGTCGTAACGGGACAAGCGGTCCGTTTTGCGGACAACTCCGGAGCGGGATTCCGCGGGCAGCCATCGTCGAATCTTTCAATCGGTGAATTCGACTCCCTGAGATTTAGCCCCACGTACTTTTCTCCATCGAAGTTTTTGAATACATCCATTATACAGGGACGAGGCCCTTTGTCAAGTGATGGGGAGGTAAAATTTATATTTTTTCCTGCCCTCCGCCATCGGTTCTTGACATTGAAAATTCCTTTTACTATTATAAAAGAAAACACCCCTTGCGCCGCGAGGGTCATAGGTTTTTTTATATTGGTTATCTTTCGAGAGAACCAATTTTTTCTATTTTAGGAGGGAATATGGATCTAGACAAAAAGTTCGGGGAAATGGCGTTTAACAAGCGCATGATGCGGGAAAGATTGCCCCACGCCATTTACTACCGATGGAAAAACGCCATAAGGAACGAGGCGCCCTTGGATCGGGAGACCGCCGATGCCATCGCCCACGCCATGAAGGAATGGGCCCTGGAGAAGGGCGCCACCCATTACTGCCACTGGTTTCAGCCATTAAACGGCCTCACGGCGAAAAAACACGACGCCTTTTTGGACCGCACGGATAAATACGACGTGATTCAGCGCTTCTCCGGCAAGGAATTGATTCGCGGCGAAAGCGACGGATCGTCCTTTCCTACCGGCGGCATGCGCAGCACCTTCGAAGCCAGAGGCTACACCTATTGGGACGCCACGGCCAATTCCTTTATTATCGACCGGATTTTATACATTCCCACGATCTTCGTTTCCTTTAACGGAGACAAGCTGGACAAGAAAGGCCCCTTGCTCGCGTCCATGGGCCTGATCAGCGAGTACGGCTCTCGGGTGGTGAATCTCTTCGAAAAAGACGAATACACCTACCGCATGAAGCCGAAAGTGGGCTTGGAGCAGGAATTTTTCCTCATCGACAAGCGCCACTACGACAAGCGGAGCGATTTAAAGAGCATCGGCCGCACCTTAATCGGCGCCGGCGCCCCCAAGGGTCAGGAAATGGGCGACCACTACCTGGGCGGCATTCCCAAGCGGGTCATGGCCTTTTACGAATCCGTCAACGAAAAGCTCTGGGAGCTGGGGATCTTCGCTAAGACCGAGCACAACGAAGTGGCTCCCTGCCAATTTGAAATCGTGGCCCTCTTTGAAAATGCCAACATCGCCGTGGACTACAATCAGCTCATTATGAGCATCTTAAAGGAAACCGCCGCGGACTACGACCTGGTCTGTCTGCTCCACGAAAAGCCCTTTGCCGGCGTCAACGGCAGCGGCAAGCACAACAACTATTCCCTCACCACAAACTACGGCAAAAATGTCTTTGATCCCGGGGACAATCCCAAAGAAAACCTCACCTTCCTCTTATTCCTCGCGGCCATGATCGAGGCCGCCGACGACTACGCGCCCCTGTTTCGCATCGCATCGGGCGGGCCGTCCAACGATCGGCGCTTAGGCGGATTGGAAGCGCCCCCTTCGATTATTTCCATCTTCCTGGGAAACGATCTGGAAGAAATTCTAAAAGACATCGCCCACGAAGAATACCACGCGAAAATTGAAGCGCCGCCGGAGATCAAGATCAATTCCCTGGGCTACACGCCGAGGGATTCCAGCGACCGCAACCGCACCAGCCCCTTGGCCTTTACGGGCAACAAATTCGAATTCCGCATGGTGGGCTCCTCCATGACCGGGGCCGACGCAAATATTGTCATTAACACGACTTTGGGCCACAGCCTGAGAAAAATCGCCGAGCGTCTGGAGCCCTTTGCAGAAGATGAGGAGGCCTTGAGAAAAGAAGCCTACACGGTCGTCGCCGAAATCGTAAGCGAACACGAGCGCATTCTCTACAACAAAGACAATTACGCCCAAGCCTGGGTGGAAGAAGCCGAGCGGCGGGGCCTGCCCCATTACCAAACCTTCTTCGAGGCCATTCAGGCCTTAAAGGACAAGGACTTAATCAAAATCTTCGGCGACTACGACGTGCTCAGCGAAAGCGAAGTTGAGGCCATCTACGAAGTGGGCCTGGAATCCGTGTCCGTTCACGACTTTTTGGAAGCGAGAACCCTCATGACCATGCTTTCGAAAGACGTGGAGCCGGCGGTGGTGGCGGAGCTGAACGACATTTTAAACGTCACCGGCCGCCTGAAAAACCCGGCACTGGAAGAGCGCCTGGAAACATTAAATGTGCTGCTCGAAGAGCTGCTTTTGCGGCACAAGAAATTAAAGGCCACCTACGCCAAGGCCAAGACCCTGGAAGGCTACGAACGGGCGGAATTTTTCGAAAAAGAAGTCATTACCCAATTCCCCCACATCCGTAAAATCTGCGACGAACTGGAAAGTCGCATCTCAAGAAAACACTGGACGATTCCCACCTACGAAGATATTTTCACAGGACTCAATTAGGAGGCATTATGACGAAGTATATATTTGTAACCGGCGGCGTGGTATCCGGCATCGGCAAAGGCATTAGCGCGGCGAGCATCGGCCGCTTGTTAAAAAATCGCGGCTTCAGCGTGTTTATGCAAAAATTCGATCCCTATCTCAATGTGGATCCCGGCACCATGAGCCCCTACCAACACGGGGAAGTGTTCGTCACCGCCGACGGGGCGGAAACGGACCTGGACTTGGGCCACTACGAACGCTTTATCGACGAAGAGCTCACCAAAGCCGCCTCCGTCACCACGGGAAAAATCTATTCCCGCGTCATTAAAAAAGAACGCCGCGGCGACTACGACGGCGCCACCGTGCAAGTCATCCCCCACGTCACCGACGAAATCAAACACGCCATCTACCGCGCCGGCAAAGAATCCGGCGCCGATGTGGTCATCACCGAAATCGGCGGCACCGTCGGCGACATCGAAGGCCTCCCCTTTATCGAAGCCATTCGCCAAATCCACTCGGAATGCGCCGTGGAAGATGTGCTCTTCGTGCACACCGTGCTCATTCCCGTGATCCCGGGAAGCGACGAGCTGAAGACCAAGCCCACCCAACACAGCTTTAAACAGCTCATGAGCCAGGGAATCAAGGCCGACATCATCATTACCAGAAGCGACGGCGCCATCGACGCCTCCATTCGCAACAAAATTTCCCTTTTCTGCGACGTGCCCAAAGAAAATGTCATCGAATCCCGCCACGTGGACTTGATCTACGAACTACCCAATGTGTTCCGGGAACAAAACCTCGACGAAATCATTATGAACCACCTGAAGCTGGAGCCCAAAGCCCTGAAGGCCGACCACTGGCGCCACATGGTGGAAGCCTTTAAACAGGCCGAAGGCACCATTCGCATCGCCCTCGTAGGCAAATACGTCCAACTCCACGACGCCTACCTTTCCGTCACCCAAGCCCTCTTGGATGCGGGCTACGACATGGGCCGTTTGGTCACCATCGACTACGTGGACGCGGAAGATTTGGTGGACGATGCAGCACTGGACGCTGCATTAAAAGACGTTCACGGCATCATCGTTCCCGGCGGCTTCGGCGAGCGGGGCATCGAAGGCATGATCCGCGCCTCGAAATACGCCCGTGAACACGAAATTCCCTACTTCGGCATCTGCCTGGGCATGCAAATCGCCGTCATCGACATTGCGAGAAACATCGCCGGCTTAAAAGACGCCAACTCCACGGAATTCGACGTGAACACCCCCTACCCGGTCATCGACTTGATGGAAGCGCAAGTGGGCGTGGAAAACATGGGCGGCACCCAACGGCTGGGCAACTACCCCTGCCACCTCGTCGAAGGCAGCCGCGCCGCCAAGCTCTACAAAGAGGCGGACATCTTGGAACGCCACCGCCACCGCTACGAATTCAACAACGAATTCAGAGGCATGTTGAGAAAAGCGGGGCTCACTATCGCCGGCATCAACGAAGATTTGGATCTGGTGGAAGTCATCGAATTGAATCAGGACAGCTACTTCGTCGCCTGCCAATTCCATCCGGAATTTAAATCCCGGCCCAACCACATCCACCCCTTGTTCCACGGATTCGTGGAAGCCGCAGGAAAGCGAGCCATGGCGTGAGCGAACTTTGGGATCTCTACGATAAAGCCAATCGCCCCACAGGCGACGTGCTCCGCCGGGGCGAGCCCATCCCCGAAGGGCGCTACCACCGCGTCGTGGAAGCGTGGATCCGCACTCCGGACGGGCGCTACATCCTGCAAAAGCGCTCCATGAAAAAGAAAAACTTCCCGGGCTACTGGTCCTGTACCGCCTGCGGCAGCGTCGTCAAAGACGAAGGGCCCGAGGAAGCCATGATCCGCGAAATGCAGGAAGAAATGGGCATCCTCCTTCGGGAAGAAGAGCTCGTATTGGATCGAATCATTACGGAATTTCCCGCCCACTACTACATCTACCGTATCGAAAAAGAACTGGCGGAAGAAGACATCACCCTGGATCCGGAAGAGGTCGACGACTTCATCTTCCTGGACAAAGACGCCATCATGAACTGGGTGGAAACAAAACACATGACAAAACTGTCCTACTACCGCGATTTTTTCGAAGCCTGGACATAAAAAAACAGGGATCTCATGACCCCTGTTCAGACTGCAGACAAACTCCGAACAAAACTCGGGGTTTGTCTCTTTTTTGTGTATTTTTTCCATAAATCAGCAAAAGAAGGGCCGTCGCCTCCTCCGTCCCGCTCTTTTCGATCCATCATTAGTGCCAGTTTTTTCATGTTCATGCATGCAAAGGTCAGCACCGCTTTCAGGTCCAT
>NZ_OPYI01000022.1 GCF_900343085.1 Aedoeadaptatus coli
ACCACCTTTGGGCAAAATTACCGTCGACGCTTTCAAGACACCAACCTCTTTGAGTCCATCTTCACCAACATCCTTCAACAAGCCATAGACCAAGGCTTCGTCGACACACGCCTCCAATTCGTCGATGCCACCCACGTCAAAGCCCATGCCAATCGTCACAAAAACAAAAAAGCCGTGGTGAAAAAACATGTGCGCAGCTACCAACAACAACTGGAAAAAGAAATTGCCGACGATCGAAACGCACACGGAAAAGACGACCTCAAACCACCGAAAAATCCCCCGGCCGACACCACCACCATCACCCAATCAACCACCGATCCCGAAAGCGGCCTCTTTCACAAAGGCGAGCACAAAGAAGTCTTTGCCTACACCATCCAAACCGCCTGCGACGCGCACGGATGGATCCTCGCCTGCCAAAGCTTTCCCGGCAACCGCCACGACAGCAGCACCTTCTTCGACTTCCTCCCCAAACTCCAAACTTTAAAACCGGAAAAACTCGTCATGGACGCCGGCTACAAAACCCCGGCCATCGCCAAAACCCTCCTTGAAAAAGACATCCTGCCCGTCTTCCCCTACACCCGGCCCAAACACAAACCGGCCCTCGACGACCCCTACTACAAACGCGACTTCGTCTACGACGCCTACTACAACTGCTACCTCTGCCCGGAAGAAAACATCCTCCCCTACAGCACCACGACACGTGAAGGCTACCGCGAATACAAAAGCAATCCAAAAATCTGCAAAAACTGTCCTACCCTTCACCGTTGCACTGCCAGTAAAAACCATCAAAAAACCGTTACTCGCCACCTCTGGCAAGACGCCCTGGACGTCGCGGAAGACTACCGCTACACCNGTGACAGGCGAGGATCCAACCGTGTGCGTCGCAGGCGGTTTGGATGGTGTAGGCAAAGACTTCTTTGTGCTCGCCTTTGTGAAAGAGGCCGCTTTCGGGATCGGTGGTGGATTGTGTAATGGTGGTGGTATCGCTGGGCGGGTTTTTCGGTGGTTTGAGGTCGTCTTTTCCGTGTGCGTTTCGATCGTCGGCAATTTCTTTTTCCAGTTGTTGTTGGTAGCTTCGCACGTGTTTCTTCACTGTGGCTTTTTTGTTTTTGTGGCGATTGGCATGGGCTTTGACGTGGGTGGCATCGACGAATTGGAGGCGTGTGTCGACGAAGCCTTGGTCCATGGCTTGTTGAAGGATGTTGGTGAAGATGGACTCAAAGAGGTCGGTGTCCTGAAAACGACGACGGTAATTTTGCCCAAAGGTGGTGAAGTGGGGGATTTTATCGTAGAAGTCGAGTCCCAAGAACCAACGATAGGCCAGGTTGACTTCGACTTCTTTAATGGTTTGGCGCATGCTCCGAATGCCATAAAGGTGTTGAATAAAGACAAGTTTAATGAGGACCACGGGGTCGATGCTGGGCCTGCCGTTGTCTAAGCAATAAAGGTCTTCCACCAGGTCATAGATGAAGTCGAAGTCCACGTAACGGTCAATTTTCCGCAAAAGATGATCTGCAGGCACGAGTTGGTCCAGAGCAATCATTTGGATTTGTTCTACTTTTTTCTTGTCTTCTTTATGTAGCATGGTAGCCTCCTTTTTTTCTATTTTACTATAATTGAGGCGAATGCTGTTTGATGACACAAAAAAGGAAGGGTGAATCGGATGATTCTCCCTCCTTTGTCATCACTCTGAGACCATAACACTTAAGTTACGGTCTAATTTTTTGTCCAAATGTAAACCACTTGGAAGAATTATTCAGTTTATTCTTTTTAACTTCCAATACCATTTGAGTACCAATAGCCTTTTTTATTCTCTTTATAGCTTGTAATTAAGCCGTTTTTAAAATTTTGCTCTACAGGAATTTTTTCTTTAATTTGCGAGGAAATTTCGATGAGATTCGAAGTGAAATAAATTTTTTAGGACGCAGGTGTACTCAAGGTACATCGAGGACTAAAAAATTTTTTCACGAGAATGTCGCGAAATTAAACGCAAATTACTCCCATTCAATTGTTGCCGGGGGTTTCGACGTAATATCGTACACGATCCTGTTGATGTGTTCCACTTCGTTGACGATCCTGACGCTCACTTTGTCCAGCACCTCGTAGGGGATGCGGGCCCAATCGGCGGTCATAAAGTCGCTGGTGGTGACGGCTCTGAGGGCCAGGGTGTAGTCGTAGGTTCTGAAGTCGCCCATGACGCCGACGCTCCTGTTGTTGGTAAGGACGGCGAAGTATTGGTTGATGTCGTGGTCCATGCCGGCTTTGGCGATTTCGTCGCGGAAGATGTAGTCGGCGTCTCTTAGGATGTCGAGTTTTTCTTCGGTGATTTCGCCCATGACGCGAATGGCGAGGCCGGGTCCCGGGAAGGGTTGGCGCCAGACGAGTTTGGGATCGAGGCCGATGGCTTCGCCCAGTTGTCTGACTTCGTCTTTGAAGAGGTCTCTTAGGGGCTCGATAAGGTCTTTGAAGTCGACGACGGCGGGAAGGCCGCCGACGTTGTGGTGGCTTTTGATGACGGCGGCATCGCCAGCGCCGCTTTCGATGACGTCGGGGTAGATGGTGCCTTGGGCCAAGAAGTCGACGGAGCCGATTTTTCTGCCTTCGTCTTCGAAGACGCGGATGAATTCTTCGCCGATGATTTTCCTTTTTTGTTCGGGATCGGTGACGCCTTTTAAGCGCTTTAAGAAGCGGTCTTTGGCGTCGACGCGAATGAAGTGCATGCCGGTGTCTTTAAAGGCTTCTTCCACTTCGTCGCCTTCGTTTTTGCGCATGAGGCCGTGGTCGACGAAGATGCAGATGAGGTTTTCGCCGATGGCATCGACGAGGAGTTTGGCGCACACGGAGGAATCCACGCCGCCGGAAAGGGCGAGGAGGACTTTTTTGTCGCCGACTTTTTCTTGGATGGCGCGCTTGGCCTCGTTGGCGAAGTCGTGCATGTTCCAGTCCCCTTTGGCATGACATACTTTTTTCAGGAAGTTGTCGATGATTTCGTGACCGTTTTCGGTGTGGTTGACTTCGCCGTGGAATTGGATGGCGTAGATGTTTTTCTCTCTGTTTTCCATGGCGGCCACGGGGCAGCTGTCGGTGGATGCCACGGTGCGGAATCCTTCGGGAAGTTCTTTGACGTAGTCCACGTGGCTCATCCAGGTGGTTTGTTCCACATCCAGGCCGTCGAAGAGTTTGGATGCGGGATCCACCATGGTTTTGGTTTTGCCGAATTCCCGCTTGTCGGATTTGGTGACGGTGCCGCCCATGTTTTTGGCGATGAGTTGCATGCCGTAGCAGATGCCTAAAATGGGCAGGCCCATGTCCAGGATTTCCGGATCGATGTCCGGGCTCTTGGCGTCGTAGACGCTGTTGGGGCCGCCGGTGAAGATGAGGCCGATGGGCTTTTCTTTCTTAATGGCATCCAGGGCTTTTTTGTAGGGGACCACTTCCGCGTAGACGTTTTTTTCCCGCACGCGCCGCGTGATCAGTTGATTGTATTGACCACCGAAGTCGATGACCAGTATTTTTTCTCTTTCCATGGAAAACCTCCTTTTCGGCTTTTATTATAGCATATTCGGCTCGGGTCTTTTTCCCGATGGGTTTCATTGTTTTTTCAATTTTTCGATGAATGTATGGTATACTATGTTCAGTATATGTTTTTACATTGAATACAAGGGGGTGCTGTATGTCCGGAAAGTTTTCGGGACAAAAAATTCGTACCATGCGCAAGGCGCTTGGCATGAGTATTAAGGATCTGGCCGAGGCCTCGAATCTGTCCACGGGGCTGATCAGTCAAATCGAGCGGGATTTGGTCTCGCCCTCGGTGAACGCCATGTTGCGCATTGTGGATGCTTTACATACGACCATGGGGGAATTTTTCGAGGACGTGCCTTCGAAGAAGAAGCCCACGATTATCCACAGCGGCGAGCATAAGATGTTGGACGACGGCGCCACGGACCGCCGGGTGCGCCTTCTGTCGCCTGAAAGCCGCCGGGAGTACGCGGTGATGGAGATGCGTTTTGAAACGGCGGACAAAAAGGACGTATTGCCCACGACGGGCGACGAGGGCGAGGCCTTCGGCTTTGTTAAGGCGGGCCGGCTCACGGTGATGGTGGACGATGTGGCTTATCCCGTGGAAGCGGGGGACAGCATCGCCTTCGACCGCACCGCCAGGTACGCGATGTTTAACGAACAAAAGGAGCCGTGTCTGTCCACGTGGGTGTTTCTGCCGCCGGCGGATTTGAAAAAACAGGGGTCATGAGATCCCTGTCAGAGTGATGACAAAGGGAGGGTGAATCAACCGATTCACCCTCCCTTTGTGTGTCTTAAAACCGCTTTAAGCCACTCATCTATAGTAAAATAGAAACTACAGGAGGTTGGCTATGCTACACAAAGAAGACAAGAAAAAAGTAGAACAAATTCAAATGATCGCTCTGGACCAACTCGTGCCGGCAGATCATCTTTTGCGAAAAATTGACCGTTACGTGGACTTCGACTTCATCTATGACCTGGTGGAAGACCTTTANAACTTGCCGCCTATATTTTGGTGCAAACACGATATGATACTTACAATTCCAACTTGTATGTGCTAAGCTGTTCTTATCCATATGGATACCTCCTTGATATTTTATTGCCGATAACACAATAATTTTATCATGGGAGGTTCTTTTTTTACTTAAAGCTAAAGCTTTTTACGCCTACCACCAGCATAGCTGGTGGTTTATTCATGCTAAAGCGCACAAAAATATCCATTGAGGAGCTTACTCCCCAATGGATATTATAGAGCCTTTTATTCTTACTTGCGGCCGACGACGACGAAGCGGAACTCTTCGCCGTTCAGTCGGATCCAGTTTTCTTCTTGCGCGGCCTTTCTCGTGTAGTCGTGGCCGTTGGTCGCTTCCATAATGGGGAAGTACGCCCAGTCGGCTTCCGTGAGATCCTTAAATTGAATCATTTCCGAAAGGTGGCTGCGGACAAAATCCCTGTCGGCGAAGCGGTCCAACATCTTGTTCGTAATGTTTACCACTTCCGCCCGGGTGATCTTGCGCTCCGGCTTAAAGCTCCCGTCGGGATAGCCCGTGACCCAACCCTTGGCCGCCGCCGAGTCGATGGCGCCTTGGGCCCAGTGCGTGTCGGGCACGTCACTAAAGGGATTGCCCGTGCCTGCTACGAGCTTGTCGAAGCGGGCCGCCATGGCGGCAAATTCCGCCCGGCTAATGGCCGCCTTGGGCCTGAAGCTGCCGTCTTCGTAGCCTTTAATCATGCCCTTTTCCAGCATAAAGCCGATGGCCTGTTGCGACCAGTCGCTTTCCGCCACGTCGTTGAAGGGAATGGTGTAGTTTCTGCGCTCTCTCGGGTAATCCTTCAGGAGGCGGGCAAACATGGCCGTGGCCTCTTCCCGCGTCATGTTGCGCTCGGGGAGGAAGTTGCCGTCGGGATAGCCGAACATATAAGCCTTGTGATCTTTCTTATTTAAGAGACCGTCGTCGGGCACAGGCTCGCTCGTCCCGGGCGTCGGAAGGATCAGTACCGACCCGCTGGGATGAGTAGGCGCTTGGATTTTCTTATAAATGTGGCGAATAAGGGTGTCGGATTCTTCGGTGCGAAGGTAAGTGTAATCCTTAATCTCCACAACAGGCTGTTTGCCGGCTCTGTCCGGAATCAATCTGTTTCCCTGCTCGTCCACATATTCTGTTACTACAGCCGGTGTAGGCGTAGTCTTCTTCTTGTAGATGTGTTTGGTATTGCCTTTTTCATCGGTTTTGGTTTCTACAAATTCATAACCTTCGATGTCTTTTTTCGGTTGTTTACCATTTTCCTTAGGAGCAATGGTCTTTCCATTTTCATCCACGAATTCTGTGACGACTTCTGTCGCAGGCGTCTTCTTGTAGATGTGTTTGGTATTGCCTTTTTCATCGGTTTTGGTTTCTACAAATTCATAACCTTCGATGTCTTTTTTCGGTTGTTTACCATTTTCCTTAGGAGCAATGGTCTTTCCATTTTCATCCACGAATTCTGTGACGACTTCTGTCGCAGGCGTCTTCTTGTAGATGTGTTTGGTATTGCCTTTTTCATCGGTTTTGGTTTCTACAAATTCATAACCTTCGATGTCTTTTTTCGGTTGTTTACCATTTTCCTTAGGAGCAATGGTCTTTCCATTTTCATCCACGAATTCTGTGACGACTTCTGTCGCAGGCGTCTTCTTGTAGATGTGTTTGGTATTGCCTTTTTCATCGGTTTTGGTTTCTACAAATTCATAACCTTCGATGTCTTTTTTCGGTTGTTTACCATTTTCCTTAGGAGCAATGGTCTTTCCATTTTCATCCACGAATTCTGTGACGACTTCTGTCGCAGGCGTCTTCTTGTAGATGTGTTTGGTATTGCCTTTTTCATCGGTTTTGGTTTCTACAAATTCATAACCTTCGATGTCTTTTTTCGGTTGTTTACCATTTTCCTTAGGAGCAATGGTCTTTCCATTTTCATCCACGAATTCTGTGACGACTTCTGTCGCAGGCGTCTTCTTGTAGATGTGTTTGGTATTGCCTTTTTCATCGGTTTTGGTTTCTACAAATTCATAACCTTCGATGTCTTTTTTCGGTTGTTTACCATTTTCCTTAGGAGCAATGGTCTTTCCATTTTCATCCACGAATTCTGTGACGACTTCTGTCGCAGGCGTCTTCTTGTAGATGTGTTTGGTATTGCCTTTTTCATCGGTTTTGGTTTCTACAAATTCATAACCTTCGATGTCTTTTTTCGGTTGTTTACCATTTTCCTTAGGAGCAATGGTCTTTCCATTTTCATCCACGAATTCTGTGACGACTTCTGTCGCAGGCGTCTTCTTGTAGATGTGTTTGGTATTGCCTTTTTCATCGGTTTTGGTTTCTACAAATTCATAACCTTCGATGTCTTTTTTCGGTTGTTTACCATTTTCCTTAGGAGCAATGGTCTTTCCATTTTCATCCACGAATTCTGTGACGACTTCTGTCGCAGGCGTCTTCTTGTAGATGTGTTTGGTATTGCCTTTTTCATCGGTTTTGGTTTCTACAAATTCATAACCTTCGATGTCTTTTTTCGGTTGTTTACCATTTTCCTTAGGAGCAATGGTCTTTCCATTTTCATCCACGAATTCTGTGACGACTTCTGTCGCAGGCGTCTTCTTGTAGATGTGTTTGGTATTGCCTTTTTCATCGGTTTTGGTTTCTACAAATTCATAACCTTCGATGTCTTTTTTCGGTTGTTTACCATTTTCCTTAGGAGCAATGGTCTTTCCATTTTCATCCACGAATTCTGTGACGACTTCTGTCGCAGGCGTCTTCTTGTAGATGTGTTTGGTATTGCCTTTTTCATCGGTTTTGGTTTCTACAAATTCATAACCTTCGATGTCTTTTTTCGGTTGTTTACCATTTTCCTTAGGAGCAATGGTCTTTCCATTTTCATCCACGAATTCTGTGACGACTTCTGTCGCAGGCGTCTTCTTGTAGATGTGTTTGGTATTGCCTTTTTCATCGGTTTTGGTTTCTACAAATTCATAACCTTCGATGTCTTTTTTCGGTTGTTTACCATTTTCCTTAGGAGCAATGGTCTTTCCATTTTCATCCACGAATTCTGTGACGACTTCTGTCGCAGGCGTCTTCTTGTAGATGTGTTTGGTATTGCCTTTTTCATCGGTTTTGGTTTCTACAAATTCATAACCTTCGATGTCTTTTTTCGGTTGTTTACCATTTTCCTTAGGAGCAATGGTCTTTCCATTTTCATCCACGAATTCTGTGACGACTTCTGTCGCAGGCGTCTTCTTGTAGATGTGTTTGGTATTGCCTTTTTCATCGGTTTTGGTTTCTACAAATTCATAACCTTCGATGTCTTTTTTCGGTTGTTTACCATTTTCCTTAGGAGCAATGGTCTTTCCATTTTCATCCACGAATTCTGTGACGACTTCTGTCGCAGGCGTCTTCTTGTAGATGTGTTTGGTATTGCCTTTTTCATCGGTTTTGGTTTCTACAAATTCATAACCTTCGATGTCTTTTTTCGGTTGTTTACCATTTTCCTTAGGAGCAATGGTCTTTCCATTTTCATCCACGAATTCTGTGACGACTTCTGTCGCAGGCGTCTTCTTGTAGATGTGTTTGGTATTGCCTTTTTCATCGGTTTTGGTTTCTACAAATTCATAACCTTCGATGTCTTTTTTCGGTTGTTTACCATTTTCCTTAGGAGCAATGGTCTTTCCATTTTCATCCACGAATTCTGTGACGACTTCTGTCGCAGGCGTCTTCTTGTAGATGTGTTTGGTATTGCCTTTTTCATCGGTTTTGGTTTCTACAAATTCATAACCTTCGATGTCTTTTTTCGGTTGTTTACCATTTTCCTTAGGAGCAATGGTCTTTCCATTTTCATCCACGAATTCTGTGACGACTTCTGTCGCAGGCGTCTTCTTGTAGATGTGTTTGGTATTGCCTTTTTCATCGGTTTTGGTTTCTACAAATTCATAACCTTCGATGTCTTTTTTCGGTTGTTTACCATTTTCCTTAGGAGCAATGGTCTTTCCATTTTCATCCACGAATTCTGTGACGACTTCTGTCGCAGGCGTCTTCTTGTAGATGTGTTTGGTATTGCCTTTTTCATCGGTTTTGGTTTCTACAAATTCATAACCTTCGATGTCTTTTTTCGGTTGTTTACCATTTTCCTTAGGAGCAATGGTCTTTCCATTTTCATCCACGAATTCTGTGACGACTTCTGTCGCAGGCGTCTTCTTGTAGATGTGTTTGGTATTGCCTTTTTCATCGGTTTTGGTTTCTACAAATTCATAACCTTCGATGTCTTTTTTCGGTTGTTTACCATTTTCCTTAGGAGCAATGGTCTTTCCATTTTCATCCACGAATTCTGTGACGACTTCTGTCGCAGGCGTCTTCTTGTAGATGTGTTTGGTATTGCCTTTTTCATCGGTTTTGGTTTCTACAAATTCATAACCTTCGATGTCTTTTTTCGGTTGTTTACCATTTTCCTTAGGAGCAATGGTCTTTCCATTTTCATCCACGAATTCTGTGACGACTTCTGTCGCAGGCGTCTTCTTGTAGATGTGTTTGGTATTGCCTTTTTCATCGGTTTTGGTTTCTACAAATTCATAACCTTCGATGTCTTTTTTCGGTTGTTTACCATTTTCCTTAGGAGCAATGGTCTTTCCATTTTCATCCACGAATTCTGTGACGACTTCTGTCGCAGGCGTCTTCTTGTAGATGTGTTTGGTATTGCCTTTTTCATCGGTTTTGGTTTCTACAAATTCATAACCTTCGATGTCTTTTTTCGGTTGTTTACCATTTTCCTTAGGAGCAATGGTCTTTCCATTTTCATCCACGAATTCTGTGACGACTTCTGTCGCAGGCGTCTTCTTGTAGATGTGTTTGGTATTGCCTTTTTCATCGGTTTTGGTTTCTACAAATTCATAACCTTCGATGTCTTTTTTCGGTTGTTTACCATTTTCCTTAGGAGCAATGGTCTTTCCATTTTCATCCACGAATTCTGTGACGACTTCTGTCGCAGGCGTCTTCTTGTAGATGTGTTTGGTATTGCCTTTTTCATCGGTTTTGGTTTCTACAAATTCATAACCTTCGATGTCTTTTTTCGGTTGTTTACCATTTTCCTTAGGAGCAATGGTCTTACCATCTTCATCGACGTATTCAGTTACTACCTCAGCATCCGGTGTAAATACCCATGTCCCTTTTACGTTTTCGTCTTGGTTGGTGATTTCTACTTCATTCTTATCGTATGACTTGAATGTCCAAGTTCCCTTGTTTGTTTCATCTCTGTATTCAGCGTCTTTTCCAGTTGGAACTGGGGATGTTACTGTATCACCTTTTACTTTTCCGGTTACTTTTTCTGGAGCTTTATTTTTTAATGCTTCTGGTAATTCTACGTCTTTTGTTCCACTTACATATTCGTAAGTTACTTCGTGTTTGTTTGGTGTGAATTTCCATGCGCCTTCGAATTTTACATCGGCTCCGTTAACTTTGGCATCAACATCTGTTGTATCTGGATTTTGATCTTTGTAGCCTTCGAATGTCCATGTTCCATCGTTTTCTGTATCTTTTACTGTTGTTTGTGTTGGAGCAGTAGGAGTAACAACGCTTCCATCTTTAGCTGTTTTATCTACTGGTAGTTGGGCATCAACGGCTGTTTTTACTTCAGCCGGCATTTCTTTTACTGGAGAATCTTCGGCAACTTTAAATTCGTGTGTTACTTTAAATTCATCTTTTACAAAATTAGCTTTAATTGTAAGTGGTTCTGTGATTACTGCTTGTTTTAATTGTTCTTCAGTAATTTCTCCTCCAGCCGGAATTTTTGTTCCATCTTTTAATGTGATTTCTTTATCTGCTGTCCAGTGGCTAAATTTATATCCTTCATTTGCTTGTGTTTCTGTGCTCTTTGGATTTGTTTTAAGTTCAACTTCTTCTTTTGTATTATCTACAAAGCTTTCGCCTTCCTTAACTTGTCCATTTCCATCGGTTGTGTAATTGATGATAGGAGCCCAGATTGCATAGATATAATTTTTTTCCTCTTGTTCTAGTTGGTTAACATTAACCTCTTCGCCTGCTTGGAATTCGGCTTTTGTTGCGTCTTTATTTCTGCTCCATCCCTTAAAGACATATCCTTCACGGCTGTATTTAAGATTTTCGTCTGTATCATTGTCTAATACTTTGTGGTAGTCTTCTACAATTATATTTTCAACTGTATATTGCTTACCTGTGCCACCGTTTGGATCATAGGTTACTTTTGTAGTTTTTTGATCTGGAAATTCTTTCCATTGAGCATAAAGAGTTTTACTTTTATCCATTAAGACAGTTTCGCTTGGTAGAATTAGTCCGCTAGAACCATCTTTTGTTTCACTCCAACCTACGAAAACTTTTTTGCCACCATTTACTTTAACATTACCCACATCTGTTACTAGTGCTTTGGCATCAGTGATATAAGAGTTTGAATCTGTTGGAGCAGTTCCTTCGACTTTGTCAGAAGCTTCTAAGTTTAAATCGTATTTTAATTCTAAAGAAGCATATTTCCACTTAGCATATAAGTGAGTGTCATTATTTTTAATTCGTTTGCGAAGATTTGCTTTTACATATCTTCCATATTGATTTTTTTCATACCATCCCAAAAATTCTGTTGCACCTTCTGGCTGAACTGGTTGAGGGAAATTCTCTTTGCTAGCTTTGGCATCTTTATATTTTCCATGATAAAGAGTGTCATCTTCTGGAATTTCGGTTATTTTTTCTATATCTTTTTCATAGTCATCTTGGTTGGTGTGGAAGGTTACTTCGTATTGACGAGAATCCCATTTTGCATAGACTACAATGCCATGAGCAGGCATTTTTGCTCCAGCTTCGTGTTTGTGTTCTACGCTAAATGTTGAGTCTTCATACCAACCCATAAATACTTGATTAGGATTGTCAGGGTTTGTGGTTACTCCTTTTACATAACCAAGTCCAAAATCGCTTGTATCAGCTTCATATTTGTATGGTTTTGAAGCTAATTGTTTACTTCCAGAGTAATATTTTATAGGATAAGTTTTGCGCTCGTAGAATAGGAAACCTACATAAGAACCATCATCTATATATTGTGTTCCTGTATAGTCATAATATCCATTCCATCCGCGTGGAGTAAACATATAATCTCTAAAGGCTGGATTATTCACATCTATTGATTGCAAACCATCTTGAGACATTGTGCCTATCTTAGGTTCAAAGCCTACTATGTCATCTAAATGGTCAGTCTTATCGACCCAAGTATTTGTTTTATTAGCCCTCATACCTTGACGAGGTTCATATACCCTGTAATTATATCCGCTGTAGTTATAGTAGTATTCTGTATTTTGGAATTCTTCTCTATCAGCTATTTCTTTCATGGTACCAAGAGTAGCTTTTAATTGTTCAAGTGATCCGCTATTTATTGATGCATTAAATTTACTTGGATCCCATTCAACAAAACGCAATTGAAATTCTTGACCTTTAGCATAAACTCTATACATATAAATATCTTCATCACCCATTACTGGTGAGCTAGTATAGAAAGATCCTATGCTTTTATCGATGTAATAAATGTAATCTTTATTTAGCTTAGCAAACCATTTTTCAGAACTTTGACCGTAACGCAAATCTACGCGAAGATTTCCATTATCATCTGTGGCTTTAATCCAATTTGCGTTACTAGGTTTAAAATCTACTCCATTTCGATTTTTATAAACCGAAATTGTATGAACATTTCTATCCATATAGACAGGTACAACTGTGCTGCCATCAGCTTCTATTGTTTCAAAAGCTTGTTTTGTTTTTTCTTCGTTTAAATGGAAACCTAAATAATCTAGGGTTTGAGGATTAGTATAGGTGTGATCCATTTGTCCGTTTTCGTCTTTACTATTGTAGCCATCGCTAAAGCGGCCATCTCTTTTTGATAGCTTACTAATATCTTCAACTATTGGACCAGTTGGGGCTACCTTAGGATCTGGATTTTCACTTCCTTTAAATGGTAGGCTTGTTTTTTCTCCATTAAGTCCTCTTGCTGATATTATTCCAAGGAAGGTGTAGCCGTCATCGTCAATATTTTGGGCCATAACCTTAAATTTATAGTCAACTACAACCGGTTTCCATACAGCATAGACATCAATGTCTTCGCTTAATTCTAAAGTAGCAAGATCGACAGGCTTTCCATCTTCTTCCAAAGACCAATGGCTAAATTCATAGCCTGTTCTTGTTGGAACATCTGGCATTTTTTCAAGATGACTACCATCGTCTGCAAATATTTGTTCTTGGAAGCTTGCGCCGTCTCCTGTTATAAATGTAGCCTTGTATTTAGACTCTGTAATTGCATAAAGTTTAATGTCAGTTTTTCCATCTGCAATATCTTTTTTCAATGACTCCTCATTATAAGGGCCAGATTTTCCGTCTTTTGATGTTGACCAATTTACGAAGTATTTATTCGCATCATAAATTGTAGGATCTGTTGGCAGTTTATAGGAACTAGCATCAGTAACAGTGTCAGTCATATAAACTCTATCATTTGTACTGCCAGGTATATAGTAGGTTATTACTACTTGATTTTTGAAAACTGGGTAAACCTTAATTGTCTTCTTCTCATTACCTGTGATACTGATTGGAGTATCAAATTTGATATCATTTCCATTTTCATCTTGCCATTTCTCCAAAACTTTGCTTTTATCTTTGAAGACATGGCCTGGATCAGATAATTTTCCTTGATTTGTAATTATCTGTTTTTGTATTTCTTTGGCTGAATCTTTGTTTTCTATTGTGTCATTATAGAAATGATACTCATTGATTCCTTGCTTTTCAAATAGTATGTTAGCATGGCTTAGATTTATACCAGGAATAACAATCAAAGCGACAGCTAGTAATACTGAAAACAAAATTTTTCCAATGTGCTTGCGTTTCTCTTTCATACTTCCTCCTTTTTTTCAAAGTCTAACATGGCTGTTGAAAACATAATCTACCAGCTAGAATCAATAGCTCTTGCTGAAATTATTTACATTCAACATAATAACTACCAAGCAATTGACAATTTAGGGAATAGCAGATGAGCCCTCATTTTATATTGAGTGAATTTGCAAAAATCAACTCCTATATAAAAACGTTATCATTTCAGATAAAATTCCCATATTCTCGTCTATCAGTATAGTATCACTTTTTCTTGAAAACTGAAATGTTTAGGAGATATATATTTATGATGTGAAAATAATTGTCGTTTATTGGATGAGGTAATTTTACATAGATCTTATAAGAAGAGATAGACCGAATAAACCTTGATAATTATGGATGTTTATAAAAATAGAGGGTTAAACTTTTTAAAAAAAACCCCGAGAGTGTGAGATTTTTTCTGTAAATTTCCTTCTATTGGTAGTTTCTTTTGGATCCTAGTCAAGATTGACTGGATCAACTCACAAATTAAATATAAATATTAATAATCCTTTGTGCCTAATTTTCATGTAGAAAAATTTCCATTTCTATTCTAAGTCATTTTCTATGAGTTCTTTTTTCATCTGTTAAATCTATTTTAATTTATTTTTAAATTTTTTTACTAGATGTCGCTTTTAATTGTACAAACTATTAAATAAAAAAGACCATAACACTTAAGTTATGATCTCAGACTGCAGACAAACTCCGAACAAAACTCGGGGTTTGTCTCTTTTTTGTGTATTTTTTCCATAAATCAGCAAAAGAAGGGCCGTCGCCTCCTCCGTCCCGCTCTTTTCGATCCATCATTAGTGCCAGTTTTTTCATGTTCATGCATGCAAAGGTCAGCACCGCTTTCAGGTCCAT